>NZ_JBSFCW010000005.1:130911-372951 GCF_053593595.1 Streptomyces sp. NPDC002206 | reverse complement strand
CGCCGCCGGAGGACCGGCACCCGGACCTGACAACGGCCGGTCCCTCGTCCTCGGACCGGCCGTCGGGCCTGATCTGGGATCTGCACCCCGGGTACGTACTCCGCGCCGAGGACCGCGTGGTGATCGCGGCGACCCGGCGCGGACTTGCGGAGCTGTTGCGCAGACGGCGGGCGGTGACACCGCGATAGAGCGTCCGGTACGGGTGGGCAACCCGCCCGTACCGGACCCACCCGACTGACGTGGCCTGATCCGACGGGATCCGCTACAGCACGCCCCCCATCACCTGTCGCACCTGCGCCAGCGTCGCCTCGGCCACCGCGTTGGCCCGCTCGTTGCCGTCCCGCAGCACCGACCGTACGTACGCCATGTCCTGCGCGTACTCGGCCCGCCGCGCCCGCACCGGCGCCAGCCGTTCATTGACTGCGTCCGTCACGGTCCGCTTGAGCGCGGCGCCGCCGCCGTCACCGATCTCCTCTGCGACCTCGTGCGGGTCGCGGTCGAGGCAGAGCGCGGCGAGGAGGACGAGCCCCGACACTTCGGGCCGGGTCTCCGGTTCGTACGTGATGCGCCGGTCGGTGTCCGTCTTCGCACCGCGGATCAGCCGGGCGGTCTCGTCGGCGGTGGCGCCGAGCGCGATGGAGTTGCCCCGGCTCTTGCTCATCTTGCCGCCGTCGGTGCCGAGCAGGAGGGGCGCGGCGGAGAGCAGGGCGTCCGGTTCCGGGAAGACCGCCCCGTACCGCTCGTTGAAGCGGCGGGCGACGCTGCGGGTCACTTCGAGGTGCGGCAGCTGGTCCTGCCCGACGGGGACGAGGTTGCCCTTGCAGAACAGGATGTCGGCGGCCTGATGCACGGGATACGTGAACATCAGCCCGCTGACGGCGGACTGCCGGGAGTGCGCGATCTCGTCCTTGACCGTGGGATTGCGGCTCAGCTCGGCGACGGAGACGAGGCTGAGAAACGGCAGCATCAGCTGGTTCAGCGCGGGCACCGCGCTGTGGTTGAAGATCGTGGTTCGGGCGGGGTCGATACCGATGGCCAGATAGTCCAGCAGCATCCCCTCCATGTGGTCGCCGAGCCGCTCGGCGACGTCCCGGTCGGTGAGCACCTGGTAGTCGGCGATGATCACGAAGACGTCCACACCGAGATCCTGGAGCCGGACGCGATTGTGCAGGGTCCCGAAGTAGTGCCCGAGGTGCAGCGCCCCGGTGGGCCGGTCCCCGGTCATCACGCGGAACCGCCCGGGATCCTGCTGGATCTGCTGCTCCAGCTCGGCACTGCGACGCTGAGCGGGGGTGGTGACGGGTGCGGCGACGGTGGTCATGGGTCTCTCCTCGCGGGTGCTGGTTGCGTGGAGGACGGCCCGCCGGGAGCGGCATCCGTACCCGTACGGGGGCAGAGAAAAGGGCCGTCCATATCGAACGGCCCTGGTTCCGTGCAGATGAGGCGGCCGCTCCTAGAAGGAGCGCCACCGGTTTCGGCACGGTACGGAAGTCATGAGCCCACTGTAACGCGACCCGGCGACACGCTCACGGGACTTCCACGCGGACTACGGGTTGCTGACGGTGTGGTGCCGGTGCGCGGTGGCCGGCACCGCGCAGGGCCGGGGCGCCGGTCGACGACACGACCGCCCGCTCCCGCAGACCCGGGCTCGATCCGGCGAGGGTGCTGACGCGCTGAGTTGCATGTCGGCCCCATGTCCTACTCTGCGATCACCGCGCCCGGATAGACGGGCCGGTTTCACAGTGGGGGGATACCACTCGTGCCCAGACGCACTCTTACGGCTGCGACAGCTCTCGCGGTCCTCTTCAGCTCGGTCGCACTGGTGGCCGGCACAGCAGGGTCGGCCGCGGCCGACTCCAGCAAGGTTCTGCCGGTGAAGTCCGCCGGTGACATCGTGGTGGACGGCGTCCACCAGAAGATCTTCATCAGCGATCCGTACGGCGGGACGCTCATCGCCACCGACTACTCCGGTACGGTGCTGGCCACTCTGACCGGTCTGACGGGCGTGGACGGGCTCGCCCTGTCCGCCGACTCGGGGCAGCTGTACGCGGCCGTCCCCGGCGACGACTCCATCGTGTCCGTCGAGACGCAGACGGTCACCCGGACCGCCCGGTACGCGACCGGCGACGGCACCGACCCGCAGCACCTTGCGCTCGCGGGCGGCAAGATCTGGTTCGGGTACGGCAGCAACGACCACGGCGACATCGGTTCGCTCGACCTGTCCGGCGCCGCGCCCGTGGTGACCCTCGGCCAGGACCCCGACACCGGTTACGCCGTCGCTCCGAAGCTCGCCTCCACTCCGGGCGCCCCGAACGTGCTGGCCGCCGGTTCCCCGGATTACAACGGGTCCTCGCTCGGCGTGTACGACGTATCCACCGGCACGGCGAACCGTACCGCTCGGTATTCGAGCGGCCCCGACGCGCCGTGGCTGGGGATAACGTCCGATCTCGCGCTCACGCCGGACGGCAGTGGGCTCGTCACCGCCAATCCGGGCGACCACCACCGGCTGTGGCGGACTTCGGACCTCACCGACGTGGGGGCCTACCCGTCCGCGTACCACCCCGACGCGGTCGCCATCGCCCCCGACGGCACGGTCGCGGCGGGCACCTCGTCCCCGTACGACCCGGACCTCTACGTCTTCACGCCCGGGACCACAACCGCGGTCCGGCAGTACGACCTGCCCGACACGGACGACTCCATCAGCGGCGGCGACGAAGTCGTCCCCGGCGGCCTGGCCTGGGAGCCGGGCGGGAGCCGCCTGTTCGCGGTGACCAGCAACAGCAAGGGCGACCGTGCTCTCCGTGTCCTGACCGACCCCACCAAGTCGGCCCCGACGATGACCGTGACCGCGCCGGCCTCCGCGACCCGCGCCAAGTCGCTCACGGTCAAGGGCACGCTCAAGGCCACCCTGCCGCTTCCGGCCGGGACGCCGCTGACCGTCACCCGTACCGACATGGAGTCCCCGAGCGGCAAGTCTCTCGGGACGAAGGCGCTCGGTACGAACGGCGCGTTCTCGTTCACGGACACCCCGCCCGCGGGCGGCAAGGTCACGTACAAGGTGTCGTACGCAGGTGACGCCACGCACACCACGGCCTCCGCGTCCGCCTCGGTCGCCGTCTCGCGGGCGACGCCCTCGCTGACCCTGAACCACAACGGCGCCCTGTACTCGTACGGCGCCGATGTCTCGTTCACGGCGCACCTCGGTACGACGTACAAGAACCGGACGGTGGAGATCTGGGCCGACCCGTTCGGCACGGACAAGCCGAAGAAGCTGGTCAAGCGGGGCACGGTCAACTCCAAGGGCAACCTGTCCGCCACCGTGGACATGACCCGGGACACCACGGTCACCGCCGTCTTCGCGGGCGATGCCCGCTACGCGTCGAAGACCGCGAAGTCCATCGCGTACGCCAAGGTCAAGGTCTCCACGTCGGTCGCCAAGCAGTACAAGACGGCGAAGATCGGCTCGACCTCGTACGCGTACTTCCACAAGGGGACCAACCCGGTCTTCACCACGACCATGACGTACTACAAGGGCCGCGCCCAGAAGCTGAGCCTGGAGATCTACTACCAGGGCAAGTGGTACGACGCGGGCTGGGAGTACTTCAAGCTCGGCACCAACGGGAAGTCCGTCGTGACGCTCGGCGGCACGCACGACACCGGCTACCGGATGCGCATGCGCTCCTCGTACGTCAACAACTCCTCCGGCGACAACGTGAACTCCACCACCCACGGCGCCTGGAAGTACTTCATCTTCACCAAGTAGGGCCGTCAGGTCCTCAGCCCACGGCCGTGGGAGTTCTTGCCGCAATCGCGGCGAGGACTCCCGCGGCCGTTCGCGTTCCGTCCGGCGAACGGCTCACTTGTGGGCGTGCTCGCCCACGTAGAACAGCAGGTAGACGAAGCCGGCGAAGAGATGCGTGGCGAAGACGTACACGAAGACGCGCAGCGTGACGCCCCGCTCCTTCCAGCGCTCGCTCTCGCTCACCGACCCTGCCTCTCCCGCTCCCGGGTCCCCGGCGTGCACCGGGAAGTCCTCGTCCAGGGTACGCATCGCCGGCACCTCTCGCCGGGGCGCCGGAATAGAGAGGGCCGGTGCCCCGTTGAAGGCCGTGAAGGAATTGGTTTAAGCTTCAACCATTGCTACTCACGCTAACGGAGGCGGGCGCCATGCAGTTCGGGATCTTCACCGTCGGAGACGTCACCACCGACCCCACGACCGGTAGGACACCGACCGAGCACGAGCGGATCAAGGCGACCCTCGCGATCGCGCTGAAGGCCGAGGAGGTGGGCCTGGACGTCTTCGCGACCGGCGAGCACCACAACCCGCCGTTCGTCCCGTCCTCGCCGACGACCACGCTCGGCTACATCGCCGCCCGCACCGAGAACCTGATCCTGTCCACGTCCACCACCCTCATCACCACCAACGACCCGGTGAAGATCGCCGAGGACTATGCGACGCTCCAGCACCTCGCGGACGGCCGTGTCGACCTGATGATGGGCCGCGGCAACACCGGCCCGGTCTACCCGTGGTTCGGCAAGGACATCCGCCAGGGCATCCCGCTCGCCGTCGAGAACTACGCGCTGCTGCACAAGCTGTGGCGCGAGGACGTCGTCGACTGGGCGGGCAAGTTCCGCACGCCGCTGCAGTCGTTCACCGCGACCCCCCGCCCGCTGGACGGCGTCCCGCCGTTCGTCTGGCACGGCTCGATCCGCTCCCCGGAGATCGCCGAGCAGGCCGCGTACTACGGCGACGGCTTCTTCCACAACAACATCTTCTGGCCCATCGAGCACACCAAGAAGATGGTGAACCTCTACCGCCAGCGGTACGCGCACTACGGGCACGGCACCGCCGAGCAGGCCATCGTGGGCCTCGGCGGCCAGGTGTTCATGCGGAAGAACTCGCAGGACGCGGTACGGGAGTTCCGCCCGTACTTCGACAACGCGCCGGTCTACGGACACGGCCCGTCCCTGGAGGACTTCTCGCAGCAGACGCCGCTGACCGTCGGCTCCCCGCAGGAGGTCATCGAGCGGACCCTGTCGTTCCGTGACGCCGTGGGCGACTACCAGCGCCAGCTGTTCCTGATGGACCACGCCGGACTCCCGCTGAAGACGGTCCTGGAGCAGCTCGACATCCTCGGCGAGGAGGTCGTCCCGGTGCTGCGCAAGGAGTTCGCCAACCTGCGGCCGACCGGAGTGCCGGACTCCGCACCGGTCCACCCCGCCGTCGCCGCCCGCACCAAGGAGATCTGACCCACCATGCAGACCGAGGCTCTGAAGATCGTCGCCGTCTCCGCCGGGCTGAGCCAGCCGTCGTCGACCCGGCTGCTGGCCGACCGGCTGGCGGCGGCCGCCCGGGAGCGGCTGGCCACCGAGCAGGACAGGCCGGTCGAGATCCGGGTGATCGAGCTGCGCGATCTGGCCGTCGACATCGCGAACCACCTGGTGACGGGCTTCCCGCCGCAGGCGCTGAACGAGGCGATCGACGCGGTGGCGGCGGCGGACGGCCTGATAGCCGTATCGCCGGTCTTCACCGCCTCGTACAGCGGCCTGTTCAAGTCGTTCTTCGACCTGATCGACAACACGGCACTGACCGGCAAGCCCGTCCTGATCGCGGCGACCGGCGGCACCGCCCGGCACTCGCTGGTTCTGGAGCACGCGATGCGGCCGCTCTTCGCGTACCTGCGGGCCACCGTCGTACCGACATCCGTGTACGCGGCGTCGGAGGACTGGGGCTCGTCCGGCGACGAGTACACCGAGGGGCTGCCGTCCCGGATCCGGCGCGCGGGCGGCGAGCTGGCAGGGATGATCTCGGGCGGCCGGGTGGTCTCCGGAGCGTCGAGGGCCCTCGGGCTCGACGACGAGGTGGTGCCGTTCGAGCAGCAGCTCGCCGACCTGCGGCTGGACTGAACGCCGGGACACACGGACACCCGGACGCCCGAATGACGGCGGTCGGACCGACAGCCGGGCCTATGTCCGGTTTGATTACAGTTATCCGTAAAAATGCGCTGTGGCGTATCGGCAGATGCGTGCTGAACCGAGCTGGAGGCAGAGATGGGCAGGATCGTGGTGGGCGTGGACGGCTCCGAGTCGTCGATCAAGGCGCTGCACTGGGCCGTACGCCAGGCCGAGCTGACCGGTGACTCGGTGGAGGCCGTCAACAGCTGGGAGTACCCCGCGACCAGCTGGGCGTCCATGATGCCGGGCATGCCGGAGGACTTCGATCCGCAGGCCGTGGCGATCGTGTCGCTCACCGAGGCGCTGGAGGAGGCCCTCGGCGCGGAGGGCGCGGCCGCGGTCAGCAAGATCGTGGTGATCGGCAACCCGGCGCAGGCCCTGCTCGACCGCGCCAAGGGCGCGAACCTGCTGGTCGTCGGGGCGCGCGGGTACAGCGGGCTCAAGGCGACCCTGCTCGGCTCGGTCAGCCTCCATGTCACCCAGCACGCGCCGTGCCCGGTGACGGTCGTCCGCGACTGAGAGACCTGAGCGATTTTGTGGGACACGGCCCCGCGCGCCGGTGCGCGCGGGGCCGTCCGCGTCTACAGCGCCACCACGTCCGCGACGACGCAGGCCACGTTGTCCGGGCGACCCGCCGCGTCCGCCAGGGCGACCAGTTCCCGTACGGCAGTGTCCGGGCCGTCCGAGCAGAGCAGATAGCGGTCGCCGGGCCTGGCCTCCTGCAGCTGTACGTCGGCTCGCGCCGGACCGTCCTGACCGGGCCCGCCCACCAGCGCCTCGAGCAGCAGCGCGCGCTGCGGGTGCGAGGCCGCCTCCTCCTCGGTGAGCGAACCGTCGTCGATCATCGACTGGATCAGGCTGTGGTCGTGCGTGAGGTCAAGGATGGCGGAGAAGGGCGGGGCTCAGTCCTTTGTCACGTGGAACGCATAGAACGCGCATACCAGCATCCCGGCGCCGGTGACCAGGCCCAGGACGATGGCCGCGAGCACGGTCGTCTTGTCGGACAGGCTGTAGAGGAAGCCGACCGAACCGCCGAACAGCGTGCCGTACGCGATGGCCTTGGCCTCCACCGGCAGTCGCTTCTGCGCCCGGCCGAGGGCGTAGCAGAGCGCCGCCAGCACGGCGCCGGAGATCAGACCGAGCGCGAGCTGCGTGCCGGTGAGCACACCGCCGCCGCGCACGATGGACGTCGCCCACCAGCCCAGGATCACGCCCAGCGTGACGGGCATGGCCCAGCTGAGTGTGCTGGGGCGCTTGGTGCGCGCCCGCGTGGCGCGGCGTGGCATCGAAGCGTGTGTGGCCATGGCCGAGAACTCCTTCCGTGGCCCCCTGTTCACTCAAGGGCACACCCGGTTGCGCCGCCCGGCAACTCGTATGGCTCACTGCCGTGGACGCGGCGCCGCCGTCCGGGATTCCCTTGACGGATGCGGACCTATATCTCAGCGGCTCTGTCGGCCGTGGTGCTGGTGCTGCTCGCTGTCCTCGTCCCGCTGAGCGCGCTGTCCGCCTGGGTCGATCTGGAGATCGACAACCCGGACCGCTACGTCGCAGCGGTGGAGCCGCTCGCCTCCGACCCCGGCGTGCAGGCCACGATGTCCACTCTGATCACCGACGAAGCGACGAAGCAGATCGACGCCGGGCTGCTCCAGGGCGCCTCGAGGGACTTCCTGCACGGGGCGGTGCAGTCGTTCACCACCACGGATGCCTTCCGTTCCGCCTGGGTGGCCGCCAACCGCACCGCCCACGAGGCCGTCATCGCCGCGCTCAACGGTGAGAGCGGCGAGGCCGTGCGCATGGACCTGGCGCCGGTGATGCAGCAGGCCAAACAGAACCTGGTGGACAGCGGGGTGCAGTTCGCCGACGGAATCCCGGTCCGACGGACCGACATCACCCTGCTCTCCGCCGACCGCGCCGACCAGTTGCGCCAGACGTTCCGCCTGCTGCGGGCCGGCAGTATCTGGCCCGCCGTCGGCACGCTGGTGTTCGCCGTCGCCGCCGTGCTCGTGGCGGCGGTGCGCGGCGGGCCCGGACGACGGGGCGCCACCCTCGCCGGGCTGGCCGCCACTGCGGTCGTCGGGCTGGGCTTCGCGATCGGTGCGCTGGTGCTGCGCGGGGCGATCGCGGTCGCCCGCAACCGGGTGCTGACCGGGGTGCCCGGCAGCGATCGCGACGGGGCGGCGGCGGTGTACGACGCGCTGACGGGTTCGCTCCGCACGGCAGTGTGGATCGTTCTCGCCGCCGGGCTGGCCGTGGCGCTGTGCGCGGTGGTCGCGCGGATGTGGGCAGGGCGCGGGTCCGTACGGCCTGAGCCCGCCGCACCCGGGAGAGGATCCGGGCATTTGGCACCGGCCACCGCGAAAGGACCCGTCCCCGGGAACAGCTCCAGGCACGACAGCTGACGGGCCGGGTTCGACGTGCGGCGACGCGCGGGCCGGGGAAGAGTGGAGCCCGAGACTGCGTCACTGTCTGGGCGACTGAGAGGTCATCCGTATGCGAGCCGTAGCCGTCAGCGCATTCCGGGCCGAGCCGGCCCTGGTCGAGGTGCCCAAGCCGATTCCCGCAGCAGGCGACGTACGGGTGCGGATCGAGTACGCCGCGCTCAACCCGTCCGACTGGCAGACCGCGGACGGCGCCCTGGAAGGACAGGTGCCGCATGTCTTTCCCCTGGTCGTCGGCGTGGACTACGCGGGCCGGGTGGACATGATCGGCGCCGGCGACAACCGCTTCCGGGTCGGCGACGCGGTCTTCGGACGGGTCACCGGATCTCCGGTCGGCGCAGGCACGTACTGCGACTACGTGTCCGTCCCGCAGGACTCCGCGATCGCCCTGGTCCCGGACGGCCTCCCCCTGCGGATCGCCGCCGCGCTGCCGACCGCCGGGATGACCGCCGCCCAGATCCTGGAGACGGCGGTGCTCCGCGGCCACGAGAGCCTGCTGGTCATCGGGGCGGCGGGCGGCGTCGGCAGCTGTCTGACCCAGCTCGCGTCCGCCCGGGACCTGCGCGTCCTCGCGGCGGTGCGGGGCGACGAGCAGTGGCGGATGGGAGCGCTCGGCGCCGCCGTCACCATCGACACGACGGCTCGTCCGCTCGAAGCGGCGGTACGGGAGGTGTCTCCGGGCGGCGTCGATGCGCTCGTCGACCTGGTCTCCACCACGCCGGAGGCGTTCGCGGCCATGGCGGCGCTGGTGCGGAGCGGCGGTGTCGCCGTCACCACGCGGGGCGTCGCAGGCCGGGCCGCTGTTCCCGAGGGCGTCGGGTCCATCGACTTCCGGCTCGAACCGACACCCGTTCTGCTCGACGTCCTGGCGGCGGGCGCCGCGGAGGGCGTGCTGAAGGTACTCATCGACATCGAGCTCCCGCTGGAGAAGGCCCCGCAGGCCCTCGACCGGAACCGCACGGGCGGCGCCCGTGGCAAGACCTTGTTCGCGCTCTGAGCGTGCCCCGGAAGAACCCGCTTCGCAGAGGGAGTCCGAACAAGTCCGAAGGAGGCGTCATGGACGACCGGGAGATCCTCGACAACATCGGCGGTCTGGTCTCCGAGGAGCGAAACCTGCGCGACCGCTCCACCCGGGAGATGGGCCTCTCCGTGAACGAGAAGTCACGCCTGCGCACGGTGGAAGCCGAACTCGAACAGTACTGGGACCTGTTGCGGCAGCGGCGCGCGCTCAGCGAGTTCGGTGAGGACCCGTCCGGAGCGAAGGTGCGCCCGGCCGGCGAGGTGGAGGGCTACCAGAACTGACGCACCGCACCGGAGGCTGAGCGCATTGGCAGATGCCGAGGCGGATCGGAAACGGTACGCGCCACCGGCCTGGCTGCTGACGGGACTTCGCCCACAGCCGGCCCCTGTCCCGTGGGCCGCAGTCGTCCGCGCCTCCGTTGCCCTGGCCGCACCGCTCGCCGTCGGCTTTGCGCTGGACCGGCCCGCGTACGGCGCGCTCGTCTCCATGGGCGCGCTCTCCGGTGTCATCGGCGACACCGCCGACGCGTACCGGATGCGGATCCTCAACATCGCTGTTCCGCAGCTGTTCGGCGCGCTCGGCATCATGCTCGGCTCGTTCGTGTACGGGACGGACTGGGCGGCCGTCGGTGTGCTGACCGCTGTCGCCCTGGTGTCCGGCATGATGTCGACGATCGGCGCCGTGGCCTCCCTGTCCGGGCTGCTGCTCCTGCTCAACTCCGTTGTCGCCGCCGGGCTGCCGCTGCCGAAACCTTGGTGGGTGGCGCCGCTGCTGCTGATGCTCGGCGGTCTGTTCGTGCTCGCCCTGACGCTGCTGGCGTGGCCGCTGCGACGGAAACTGCCGGAGCGGGTCTCGGTCGCGGACACATACTTCACGGTCGCCGATCTGCTGGCCGCCGCGGGCACCAACGCGTACGAGGAGCGACGGCAGGCAGTCACCCGGTCGCTGAACACCTCGTACGACCTGATCCTCGCCCGCCGGGCCCGGTACCACGGCCGCAGCAGCTCGATGGTGCGGCTGCTCACCCAGCTCAATGTGGTCATCCCGCTCGTCGAGGCGGCGCCCGCGGTGCATGTACGGCAGTGTCCGCTGCCCGACGCGATCCCGGCGAAGGTGCGTGAACTGGCGGAGGACGTCGAGGAGAGCCGCACCGGCGGCGCCGAACCGGAGCTGCCCGCACCCGACTCACCCGCCACCCGGGCGGTGGACAGCGCGCTGCGCCACGCGGTGGCCGTCGTGCACAACGCCGATGCCTACAACGTCGACGACCGGCTCGGACGCCCCGCCGCACTGGGGGTGAGGATCCGGCGGGCGACCCGCTCGGTGCTGTTCTCCGGGACCTCCTGGCGGTACGGGCTGCGGCTGGCCCTCTGCATCGGCCTGGCCCAGGCGCTGACCTCACTGGTCTCCGTGGACCGCTCCTACTGGGTGGCGCTGACCGTCACGTTCGTGCTCAAGCCGGACTTCGGCTCGGTCTTCTCCCGTGCGGTGCTGCGTGCGGTGGGCACGGCGGCCGGTCTCGTCATCGCCGCGCCCGTCCTCGCCGAGGTGCCGATCGGGTGGTGGGACGTACCGGTGATGGTGCTGCTTGCCCCGCTGATTCCAGCGCTCACGGTCAAGGGGTACGCGTTCCAGACCGCGGCCATCACACCGGTCATCCTGCTGCTGTCCGATCTGCTGAACCACCGGGGCGTCGCTCTGGTGCAGCCCCGCCTGGTGGACAGCCTGATCGGTTGTGTGATCGTGCTGGTGGCGGGCTATCTGCTGTGGCCGGAGAGCTGGCACACCCGGATCGGCCACCGGCTCGCGGACGCGGTGACGGACCTCGCCGACTATGTGGGGTCGGCATTCGGCACGGGGGACGACAGCGGCGGGGTCACCCGCCCCGACCAGGCGGAACGGGCGCGGGCCCGGCGCCTCATCTACCGCGATCTGTCCTCCATACGTTCCGAGTTCCAGCGCGCCCTGACGGAACCGCCACCGGTCGGCGCCCGGGCCGCTGCCTGGTTGCCGCTGGTCGTCGCGATCGAGCGGGTCGTGGACGCGACGACGGCGGCCCGGGTCCGGGTGAACCACGGGGCGCCGGAACCGGCGCCCGCGGAGGTGGCCGAGATCCGGCAGCAGCTGCGGGACCTGGCGGAACGGCTGCGGGCGACCGAGGTCCTGGTGGGGGTGCGCACCGAACTGCCGGGCGACGAGGAAGGGGTGCTGGCGCCGCTGCGCCAGGAGGTGGCAGCGGCACGCGCAATCGCCTCACCACAGCCATAGGGGGCTGCGGGAACGTGACAGGTCAGGGTGTATGTGTCGCGTTCATGCCGAGGTGTGCATCCCGCGACCGCGCGCCCGTGCCCGGCTCAGGCCGGGTGGTCCCCGGGGCCACGGCCCTGCAGGCGCTCCATCTCACGGCGGTCGCGTTTGGTCGGGCGGCCCGTGCCCCGGTCGCGGACCGGCACCTGGATCACCGCTTCACGCGGCGGCGGGGGCGGACTGTTGTCGACGAAGCACTCCGCGGCCACCGGAGGGCCGACCCGCTTCTTCACGATGCGCGACACCACGACGATCCGGTCCCGGCCGCCGTGCCGGAGCCGCACCTCGTCCCCCACGTGCAGGGTCTGAGCGGGCTTGGCCCGGTCGCCGTTGACCCTGACGTGTCCGGCGCGGCAGGCGGCAGCGGCCTGCGAGCGGGTCTTGGTCAGCCGCACCGACCAGATCCAACTGTCGACGCGGACGCTTCCCTCCGCCTGCGGTGCCTCACCGGAAACCATGGATCCGACTCTAGACGCCGTACAGACGTCGCGTAACGCTCGTGGCGGCCAGGTCCACTCAGCTGTAATCACAGGACTACGATGCGGACAGTCTTCCCGAACGGACCGACCGCTTCCGTTCGGATTTTCGAAGATCTGTTTCTGACATGCCGCCACATGTCGTGCCTCTGAAGGATGTACGGGACTCCGGCCGGGGCACGGCACACTTCCGGAAGCAGTTGAGAACAGCGATGCGCAGCATGCCCGACCGGCCCGGCCGTGGGCTCCAGCCCAATGTCCTCGGCACGTTTCACACCATCGTGATGGCCGTGGCCGGCAGCGCCCCCGCCTACTCGCTGGCCGCCACCAGTGCCGTCCTCGTCGGCACGGTCGGTCTCGGCGGGCCCGCCGCCCTGCTGTACTGCGCGATACCGATGCTCGGCATCGCCCTCGCCTACCGGCAGCTCGGCCGGATCGACGTCAACGCGGGCGCCGGCTACTCCTGGGTGGGCAGGACCCTGCACCCGTTCCTCGGCTTCCTCAGCGGCTGGGCACTGGTCGTCGCGGCGACCCTGTTCATGGTCGCGGGATCGCTGCCCGCCGGGGCGATGACGCTGACCGTCATCGACTCCCGGTTCGCCGACGACACGACGCTCGCCACCTTCATCGGGGCCGGCTGGTTCCTGGTGATGCTGCTCGTCGTGCTCGGCGGAGCCCGGCTCAGCGCCCGCACCCAGCTGGTGATCTCCGGGGTCGAGCTGGTGATCCTGCTGGTCTTCGCGGTCGTCGCACTCGTCCGCGGGACCGCCCCCGTTGAAGGCACGGGAGCCGGACCCGGCGCCGCGCACGCCTTCGACTGGTCCTGGCTCGGCTTCGAGCACTTCGACGGCGTCTCCGGCTTCGCCTCCGGTGCGCTGATCGCCGCCTTCTACTACTGGGGCTGGGACGTCACCGGCAACCTCAGCGAGGAGACCCGCAACAGCCGCCGCACCACGGGCCTGGCCGGGATCGTGGGCGTGCTCACCGTCTTCGCGCTCGTCGAGGTGTTCACCATCGCGGTGAACGTGGTCCTCTCCGCCGACGACATCGAGCGGCACAGCGCCAACGTACTGACCGTGCTCGGCGAACGGGTCTGGCCCGGCGTCGGCGGAAAGCTGCTGGTGGTGGCCGTGATGCTGTCGACCGTCGCCACGCTGCAGACCACACTCATCCAGGTCACGCGCTCGCTGTTCGCGATGGGCCGCGACCACACGATGCCCGCCGCGTTCGGCCGGGTGCACCGCAGCTGGAACACCCCGTGGGTAGCGGTCGTCGCCGTCGGAGGCGTCGCCCTCGCCCTGATCCTCGCCTCCCTCGCCCTCGGCCCGGTCCACCACATCCTGGGCGTGGCCGTCGAGGCGATCGGGCTGCAGATCGCCGTGTACTACGGCCTCGCCGGCCTGGCCGCGGTCGTCGCGTACCGCAAACTGCTGTGCCGCTCGGTCGCGGACCTCGTCCTCGGCGGACTCTGGCCGCTGGCCGGCTCGCTCTTCATGTTCTGGATCTTCTTCGAGGCGCTCGGCGACTTCAGCGCAACGGCGCTCGCGCTCGGCCTCGGCAGTCTCGCCGTGGGAGCCGTCCCGATGCTCTGGTACTGGCGACGCGGCAGCTCGTACTACCGGCCGGCGAAGCTCGACGCCTCGCAGACCGTACGGGCCGAGGAACCGTCCGACTACGCCCACTCCACCACGATCGTCACCGATTACTGATGTCTGTACGCCGCCGTACGCCCCCACCGGTGCACTTCGACCCGGATCTCGGCGACCGGCCGCTCACCGCGGCCCGCCAGGACATCATCATCGGCCGCTGGCAGGGCGTGCGCGATCTGCTGCACGCCACCGGCAGCCGGTGGGCCCTGCGGACCCACCGGATGCGGATCCTCGCCCACGCCGTCGCGGGCAGCACCACTGTGGAGACCTGGCTGGCCGCCGAGCCGAAGAGCGCCGACGCGCAGGTGCTGAAGGCAGCGACCGAAGTGGTCCGGCTGTTCGGCCGGGCCGTCGCGGCGGGGCGTGGCACGGGACTCGACCGGAACCGGGTGGACCGGGTCGTCGACTGCTGTCTGCGGGCCGCCGACGTCTGCCCGCCCGATCCGATGCCCTGGGCGTCGCTGCTGACAGCGGCCCGGCTGTACGAGGACGGGGCCAGGCGACGCGTCACACAGTGGTGGGACGAGCTGCTCCGCCGCGATCCGCACCACATGGAGGGACACACCCAGCTGCTGCGGTACTACTCGGCGCGCTGGCACGGCACCCACGGCACCATGTACGACTTCGCGCGCGACGCGGCGGGTGCGGCGCCGCCCGGTTCGCCGCTGCCGGTGCTGGTGCAGATCGCCAGGGTCGAGGAACACCGGTACGTCTCCGACGCCACGCACGGACGGCCCGTCGTCGCGCCGCTCACCGGGCAGCAGCACTGGAACCACGAACTGGCCGTCACGGACGTGCGCCGCACCTGGGACCGGTGGCTCGGTATGCGTGAGGTCGGACCGGTGGAGGCGGAGGAGGTCGGCGAGCTGAACTACCTGGCGCACGCCGCGTGTTACGCGGGGCGGCCGGCGGAGGCCGCGGACGCGTTCCGGCTGCTGGACGGCCGGGCGGTGCCGGTGCCGTGGTCGTACACCGGGGACGCGGCGGCCCAGTTCGCGCGGTGGCGCCGCCAGGTCGCCACCGCGTGAACCGCAGTGCGCGGATGGAACCCCGGCGCCGACGCCGCGGCCGCTCCTCCGCCGGACGACGACGAGCACCCGGCAGTCCTGGTCGGCGGACCGCGGGTCCCGGCGACGCTCGACACGGTCAGCTACTGCCCCGGCTCGCCGTGTCCGACGTGACGGTAGGTGCGCAATCACGCGGTACGAGAGACTCCAAAAGAATGCAGAGTGAAGTCCGGGCCACCGCCGTCCGATTGACACGGAGGCGGGCCGCGTCACCGAACGGCCGGATCTGGCCGCTAACCTTACGTATCCGCCCTGGCCAGGGATCAATTCCCGCAGTACGGACATTCATCGCACTCAACTCATGCGAAAGGCCTCGCCCATGGGCATTCGGAGCTTGCTGCGCAAGGTGTTCGGCCGCGACCGTACGGAGCAGGACGAGCCGACGACGGCCACGGTCCCGCCCCAGACGGAGCGCACCCGGCCCACGGAGTCGGAGCCGGTCGCGGTGGACGAGCCGGTGGCCGAGACCGCACCGGCAGTCGAACCCGCGTCGGCCGCAAAGGTCTCGGTACCCGCTCCCGCCTCGCCCCGGACCCTCTCGGGCGACAGCGGCCTGGCGACGGACCTGGTGGCGGAGGCCTTCGACAAGGCATCCGCACCCAGCCCGAAGCCCACCCCCACGGTCCCGCCCCAGGGCTCGGCCTCGAAGCGCGTCGCGGCCGAGGCCGCGGCTAAGGCGAAGGCGGAGCCGGTGCCGGCCGCCGCCGAAGCCGAGGCGGAGGTAGCGCCGGTCACTGTCACGGCCGAGGTGGAGGCCGAGGCAGTACCGGCCGCCGCCGAGGTGGAGGCCGAAACCGCACCGGCCGAGGCCAAGACCGAAGCAGAACGGGTCACCGCCGCCGAGACCGAGGCCGAGGCCGCCCAGGTCCTGGAGCCGGCCCCCGCCGCCGAGGTCGCCACCGAGCCCGAGCCCGAGCCGGTCATCGTCGTAACCGCCACCGAGCCCGAGCCCGAGCCGGTCATCGTCGTAACCGCCACCGAGCCCGAGCCCGAGCCGGTCGCCGTCGTAACCGCCACCGAGCCCGAGCCCGAGCCGGTCATCGTCGTAACCGCCACCGAGCCCGAGCCGGTCGCCGTCGTAACCGCCACCGCCACCGAGCCCGAGCCCGAGCCGGTCACCGTCGTAACCGCCACCGCCACCGAGCCCGAGCCCGAGCCGGTCACCGTCGTAACCGTCACCGAGCCGGTCGCCGATGTCCTGCCGCTCGAGCCGGACGCCGAGCCCGCACCGGCAGAGGTCGCCGAGGCACCCGCCCCCGAAGCTGCCGCCGAGGCACTCGCACCCACAGAGGTCACCGAGGCCCCCGCCGTCGCCCTCGCCCGGGTCGAGGCCGGCGCACCCGCGCTCGTCGACGCCTACAAGGCGGCCCAGGCCGCGCTGGAGACGCACGGGCTGACCGGTCTTCGGGCCACCGTGTACCTGGTGCTCGACCGCTCCGGCTCGATGCGGCCGTTCTACAAGGACGGCAGCGCCCAGCACCTGGGCGACCGCACGCTCGCCCTCGCCGCGCACCTCGACGAGAACGCCACCGTGCCCGTCGTCTTCTTCTCGACCGACATCGACGGCACCGGCACGATCGGTCTCACCGATCACGAGGGCCGGATCGACGAACTGCACGCGGGCCTCGGCCGCCTGGGCCGTACGAGCTACCACCGCGCCGTCGAGGAGGTCGTCGCGCACTACGAGAAGTCGGAGGCCACCGGCCCCGCCCTGGTGATCTTCCAGACGGACGGACCGCCGGACGCCAAGCAGCCTGCCAAGCAGGCGCTCGCCGAGGCGGCACGGCTGCCGCTGTTCTTCCAGTTCGTCGCGTTCGGCGACGAGGACGCGAAGGGCTTCGACTTCCTGCGGAAGCTGGACGCCCCGAACGCCGCGTTCTTCCACGCCGGCCCCGCCCCGAGCGAGGTGCCCGACGCCACGCTCTACCAGGAGATCCTCGCCGCGCTCCCCGCCTGGCTCGCGGCCCGCGAGAACGCCGCCGACAACGGCTGACCAGGCAGGTCGACCGGCGCACGTACGGTCACGGCGAGCCCGCCCTCGGGCAGGGCATCGCCGTGACCGTACCGCCGGGCACCACCGCTGCAGAACGTACGGTCGAAAGACCGAGCCCCCACCCCGCCCCTCCGGCGGCAGGTCCAGTTCCAGGTCGTCCCGGGCCACGACGCCCCGCACCGTGTCGAGCCGGGCGCCGTGCCGCTCCGGCTGCGGCGGACGATTCCCGCCCGGCACAGCCCCGTGGCGACGAGTTCCGCGAGGATCTCCGCTCCCTTCCAGGACTGGTCATCGCCGCCGGAAGGGGCGGCGGCGTTTATCGGTGTGAGTGGATCACCCACGGGCCGTTAGGATTTCGACCATGGCGGCCACTGGATCCGAGAAGCAGGGGGCGACGGCGTACTACGTCTCGACCCCCATTTACTACGTCAACGACGCTCCTCACCTGGGCCACGCCTACACGACCGTCGCAGGCGACGTGCTCACCCGCTGGCACCGCCAGCGTGGCGAGAAGGTGTGGTACCTCACCGGCACGGACGAGCACGGTCAGAAGATCATGCGCACTGCCGAGGCGAACAACGTCACCCCGCAGGAATGGTGCGACAAGCTCGTCGAGGAGGCCTGGAAGCCCCTCTGGGAGCACCTGAACATCGCGAACGACGACTTCATCCGTACGACGGAGAAGCGGCACACGGACCGTGTGCAGGAGTTCGTGCAGGACCTGTACGACAAGGGCGAGATCTACAAGGGCGGGTACGAAGGCCCGTACTGCGTGGGCTGTGAGGAGTACAAGCTCCCCGGCGACCTCATCGAGGCGGAGGACGGCACGAAGCTGTGCCCGGTCCACAAGAAGCCGGTGGAGATCCTCAAGGAGGAGAACTACTTCTTCAAGCTGAGCGAGTACGGCCCGAAGCTGCTGGAGTTCTACGCGAACAACCCCGGCTTCATCCAGCCCGAGTCGGCCCGCAACGAAGTCGTGAACTTCGTCAGGCAGGGCCTGCAGGACCTGTCGATCTCGCGCTCGACCTTCGACTGGGGCATCCCGGTGCCGTGGGACGAGAAGCACGTCATCTACGTGTGGGTCGACGCGCTGCTCAACTACGCGACGGCGGTCGGCTACGGCGCCAACCAGGAGAAGTTCGACGGGACGTTCCCGGCCGATGTGCACCTGATCGGCAAGGACATCCTCCGCTTCCACTCGGTCATCTGGCCCGCGATGCTGATGGCGCAGGGCCTGCCGCTGCCCGGCAAGGTCGTGGCCAATGGCTGGCTGATGGTCGGCGGCGAGAAGATGTCGAAGTCGAACCTGACCGGCATCAAGCCGCAGGACCTGACCTCGCACTTCGGCGTGGACGCGTACCGCTGGTACTTCCTGCGGGCGATCGCCTACGGCAACGACGGCTCGTTCTCCTGGGAGGACTTCACCGCCCGCTACACCTCCGAGCTCGCCAACGACTACGGCAACCTCGCCTCGCGCGTCGCCGCCATGGTCGGCAAGTACTTCGGCGGCGCGCTCCCGGAGGCCACCGCCGCCGGCGAGGCCGAGAAGGCAGTCCAGGAGGGTCTCGCGAAGGCCGTCGCCACGGCCGACCGGAAGATCGGCGAGGAGCTGGACTTCCAGGCCGGCCTCCTGGCGATCTTCGAGTTCGTGAAGCAGGTCAACGGCTACATCACGGAGCAGGAGCCCTGGAAGGTCGCCAAGGACGAGTCGCCCGAGGGCCGGGCCCGGCTCGCGACGATCCTGTACACGGCCGCCGAGGCGCTGCGCGGTGTCGCGGTCCTGCTGAACGCGGTGATGCCGGAGACCTCGCAGAAGCTGTGGGAGTCGCTGGGCGCCGAGGAGTCCCTGGGTGCGCTGCCCGACCAGCGTGTGCAGGACGCGGGCGACTGGGGGCAGCTGCCGGCGGGCGCCACGGTGACGAAGGGTGCGGTGCTGTTCCCGCGCCTGGAGGAGAAGCCCGCGTAGGGCCACAGCTCGGTACACGGAGGGCCCGCACAGGGCTCGGTACGCAGATGGGGGCCCGGACGGCGATGGTCCGGGCCCCTCTCGTATGCGTGCGTACGGGCAACTCGTATACGTGACATCCGGTCAGCGGGTCAGCGCCGCCACGTCACCCATCACGATCACCGGAACCTTTGCCGGGTCGAGGATGCGCAGCAGCTCCTCCATCCGGTCCTCGGGAAGCGAGATGCAGCCCTGGGTCGGCCCGCCGTGGTCGACATGGAGCCAGATGCCGCCGCCCCGCTCCTCGCCGAGCGGACGGGTCGGGTCCAGCGGGGAGGCGCCGGGGACGCGGTTGTAATCGATGGCGATGACGTAGTCGAACGACCCCTCCAGGGACTCCCCGTCGAACCCTTCGCCGCTCACCGTGAAGGCCGGGCTCTGTACATAAGGCAGCTCGGTGCCCGGCGCTTCGAGCAGACCGCCCGCGGCCGTCAACCCGTAGACGCCGATGGGGGTCCGGAGGTCGTTCACCCGGTGCTCGTCGGTCCAGCCGTGCAGGGCGTTGTGGGCGGGCCACGGGCCGGCGGCCGGCTGCCAGCCCACCGTGGGGTCGTCGCGGGTGTAGAGGACGGCCGTGGCCTCGCTGGAGTGGGGGGAGTTCCCGGTGACGACGAGCGCTTGCCGGGACTCGGCCGGGATCGCGGACCTGGCCGTCTGCCCCAGCATCCGGATTTCGAGGGGCCCGGTCGGGGCGGCCGGCCCGCGCGCGGCAGCGGCCCCGGGGCCCGCCGCGCCCACGCCGCCGGTGGGCGCGTGGGCGTCGGCGCGCACGGCGGTGGGTCCGGGTGCCGTGCCTGCCGCTGCGCACCCGGTCAGCAGGAGGAGGAGCGCCGCACAGACCGTGTACGTGGGACGTCCGGACGCGCGAGGGCCGGGACGGGGCACCACGGGTTCGGGTACAGGCACGGGGGCTCCTAGCAGTCGGCGTCGAGGACGGCGGGGACAGAGATCCCCGCACCGAAGTCCCCGAGCCAGTCTTTGCCGAGTCGGCCGACGATTAATCAGACAAAGCGGCCATACGGCCGCATCTGACCCGGTGCGATCGGTCGTTTCGGGCTTGTCCTGCTGTGCGAACGCGGCCCGCACGCAGGGGAAAGGGCCCGGAACCGCGCCCTGTCGTGGCGATTCCGGGCCCGTCCCCTCCGCGGGGGAACGGGGCGTCAGAGGTCCGTGCCGTCGTGCGTCTCGTCCGGGTCCACGCCCATCGTGATCGAACCGACGACGCCACGCGCCATGTGGTTCTTGCGGTACGAGAGCTTCATCAGCCCGCCCGTGACACCGCTCTGGTCGTAGATGGTGTCCTCGGTGAGGGTGGTACGCGTGGTGGTGCTGGTCGAGTACGGCGCGACCTTCGCCGAGTCGAGCACCGCGGACTCCGCGAAGAAGAACTGACCGGTGTGGCAGGTGCGTCCGCCCTCGTACCCGGCGTCGGTCATCTTCCCGCCGACGTGCACCTTGGTGTGGATGTGCACACAGCGGCCCTGGTACCAGCCCGGGAAGATCGTCTTGAACTCCACATAGCCGTGCTTGTCGGTGAGCTGGGTGCCGCGCAGATAGCGCTCGTCGTCGGTGGGCTCCGAGTGCCCGCCACCGCCGCCACCGGGTCCGCCGGACGGGGGCGTACCCGTCGGGGCGTCGGTGGGGGTGCCGGTCGGGGCATCCGTCGGGGCACCGCTCGGCGGAGTGCCGCCACCGCCGGGGCCGCCCGAGCTCATCGACTCGTAACCGGAGTAGATGCCCAGCGCGTCACAGTGCCAGATGTCGACGGCCGCCCGGCTCACGGGCTTACAGGTGTCCGAGTCGATCACCTTGAGGCGGAGGGTCATCGGGATGCCCTCCTTGTCCTCGGTGATGTCCTTCCGGATCTTGTCGGCGTCGATGTAGTACGGGCCCTCGGTGGTCTCCGAGGTCAGCCGGTAGCACTCCTCGCCCTGCCCGGCGGCGGACTTCTTCCCACTGCCGCTGCTCGTGACCTCGTCGGCCGAGGCACCGGCAACCACGCCCGCCCCGATCCCGGCGGCCACGATCGCCGCACCACCGGCGAACACCATCCGGCGACGCGTCATGTCTTTCTTGTGTGCGGGTCCTTGAGTCTCTGTCATGCGAAGTGAGGCTAGGCAGGGGAGCTGGCAGGGGCGTGTGTGTCAGCTGTGCGTTGCTGTGGAAGGCGGCCATGACGCGGAACAGCCCCTGACCGACGGCCAGGGGCTGTTTCACGTGGAACAGAAGCGGAACCGCTGACGCTTACTTCGCGCCGGTGTCCCTCGCTACCGAGTCCTTGGCCTCGGCCTTCTCCTTCACCGTCGCGGCGGGCTTGCGGAGCTGGATGTTCAGCTCGCGCAGCCGCGCCTCGTCCAGCACGGTCGGCGCGCCCATCATCAGGTCCTGCGCGTTGCCGTTGAGCGGGAAAGCGATCGTCTCGCGGATGTTCGGCTCGTCGGCCAGCAGCATCACGATGCGGTCGACACCGGGGGCGATGCCACCGTGCGGCGGGGCGCCGAGACGGAATGCGCGGAGCATGCCCGCGAACTCGTGCTCGACGGTCTCGCGGTCGTAACCGGCGATCTCGAACGCCTTGAGCATCAGCTCGGGCTCGTGGTTACGGATGGCGCCGGAGGACAGCTCGATGCCGTTGCAGACGATGTCGTACTGCCAGGCAAGGATGTCCAGCGGGTCCTTCGTCTCCAGGTCCTCCAGGCCGCCCTGAGGCATGGAGAACGGGTTGTGCGAGAAGTCGATCTTGCCGGTCTCCTCGTCCTTCTCGTACATCGGGAAGTCGACGACCCAGCAGAACCGGAAGACGCCCTCCTCGAAGTGGCCGGCGCGCTTGGCGGCCTCGACCCGGACGGCCGACATGATCTTGGAGACCTCGTCGAACTCGCCGGCGCCGAAGAAGACGGCGTGGCCCGGGACGAGCGCCAGGCGCTCGGTGAGGGTCTTGATGTCCGTCTCGGTGAGGAACTTGGCGATCGGACCGGCGAGGGTGCCGTCCTCGCCGACGCGGACCCAGGCGAGGCCCTTGGCGCCCTGCTCGACGGCGTACTCACCGAGCCCGTCGAAGAACTTACGGGACTGGCCCGCGGTCTCCGGCACCGGAAGGGCGCGGACGTGCTTGCCGGCGAACGCCTTGAACTCCGAGCCGGCGAAGACGTCGGAGATGTCGACGAGCTCCAGCTTGGCGCGCAGGTCGGGCTTGTCGTTGCCGTACTTCAGCATCGACTCGCGGAACGGGATCCGCGGGAACGGCGACGTGACGTGGCGGCCGTTGCCGAACTCCTCGAAGAGCTCGGTCATCAGCTTCTCGATCGGCTGGAAGACGTCCTCCTGCTCGACGAACGACATCTCGACGTCGAGCTGGTAGAACTCGCCGGGCGAGCGATCGGCGCGGGCGTCCTCGTCGCGGAAGCACGGCGCGATCTGGAAGTAGCGGTCGAAGCCCGAGATCATCAGCAGCTGCTTGAACTGCTGCGGGGCCTGCGGCAGCGCGTAGAACTTGCCGGGGTTCAGCCGGGACGGGACGACGAAGTCACGGGCGCCCTCGGGGGAGGTCGCGGTGAGGATCGGGGTCGCCATCTCGTTGAAGCCGAGAGCCACCATCTTCGAGCGGATCGAGGCGATGACGGCGGAGCGCAGCATGATGTTGCGGTGCATGCGCTCGCGTCGCAGGTCGAGGAAGCGGTACTCCAGACGCCGCTCCTCGTTGACCCCGTCGTCGGTGTTGATCGTGAACGGCAGCGGGGCGGCCTCGCCCAGCACCTCGACCTCGGCGACCTCGATCTCGATCTCGCCGGTCGGGAGGTCCGGGTTCACGTTCTCGGCGCCACGTGCGGAGACCTTGCCGTCGATCCGGACGACGGTCTCCTTGGTGAGCTTCGACAGGGCTTCGTTGCCGGGTGTGCCGGGGCGGGCGACGAGCTGCACGAGACCGTAGTGGTCGCGCAGATCGATGAAGAGGATGCCGCCCAGGTCTCGACGATTGTGCAGCCAGCCGCTCAGCCGGACGTCGGTGCCGACGTCAGAGGCGCGGAGCTCGCCGCAGGTGTGGGACCTGTACCGATGCATCGTCGTTCATCCAGTCTTCGCGGTTGGGGTGGATTCAGCCTCCCCAGGCTACCGCCCACGCCCCCACGACTTCATTGTCATAGTCACTTCAAGATCATCCGGCGAGGTCAGGACCACCCGCCGACGGCCGCCCTCGGTGGCGTCGGCCGCGCACATCTTCATAAAGTGGGGCAATGCGCACCGAGGAAGTCCTGGCCGCGACGGCGACCGGCCTGTGGCGCTGGGACCACGGAGCCGGTTCGGTCACGCTCGATGCGGAGGCGGCCCGGCTGCTCGAGCTCCCGGCCGAGGCCGGCGTCTTCCGCGAGACCGCGGTGCGCGCGCGTTTCCACCCGGTCGACTGGAACGAGATCTACGGGGTGGTGAACCTCGCACTCGCCAAGGGCACCCTGGCCGAGGCCAGGCTGCGGATCGTGGACGGAGGCGGCCGGGTGCTGCGTACCGTACGCAGCCGCTCCAAACCGCTGCCGGTCGCATCAGCCGGCAGCGAGAGCTACGTACTGGTCGGCACCCTCCAGGAGGTCGCCGAACCTCAGCCGGGCACCACCGGGGCACACACCCCCATCACCGGGGACTGGCGCCGGTCCCGCGAGGCATTCCTGCTGGACGCGGGGCGGGCGCTCGCCGAGGCCCGTTCCACGGCGGAGGTGCTGCGGGTCGCCGCCTCGCTCTCCATGCCCGGGTTCTCACCGGATGGGCTCGCCGTCTTCGGTGTCGCCGGCGAACGGCTGACGATCATCGGCCACCACGGGCACAACGCGGGCGACGAGGACCCGTTCAACGACATGCACCTGGCGACCGACTACCCGGCCGCCCGGGTCGTACGAACCGGGCGGGCGATCTATCTCCCGTCGCCCGAGGAGTACCACCGCCGCTTCCCGGCCACCTGGCCGCTGGCCAGCCGCTTCGGGCGCCGTTCCTGGGCCTTCCTTCCGCTGATCGTGTCGGGCCGCACGATGGGTGCCTGGATGGCAGGGTTCCGGCACTCGGTGTCGTTCTCGCCGGACGAGCGTTCGGTGCTGACGACGGTGGCCCGGATGCTCGCCCAGGCCCTGGCACGGGCCGGGGAGGCCGAGACCGAGCGGGAGCTGTCGCAGGGACTCCAGCGGTCGATGATGCCGACCCTGGGGCCCGAGATCCCCGGCATGACGGTCGCCGCCCGGTATGTGCCGACCGGCGGCGGACTCCAGGTGGGCGGCGACTGGTACGACATGATCCCGCTCCCCAACGGCCGTATCGCCCTTGTCATCGGCGACGTCCAGGGCCATGACGTGCGGGCGGCCGGGCTGATGGGCCAGTTGCGGATCGCCCTGCGCGCATACGCCTCCGAGGGGCATCGCCCGGCCGCGGTGCTCTCCCGTGCCTCCCGGTTCCTCTCCGGGCTCACCGACGCGTACGACGACGGGGAGGAGACCGGTCCGCGGTTCGCGACATGTCTGTACGCGGAGGTTGACCCGGAGACCGGCGCGCTCGACATCGCCCGGGCCGGCCACCCCGACCCGGTGGTGATCAGCAGCGACGGGACCGCGGTGATCCGGCAGACCGGCGGCGGGCTGCCGCTCGGCGTCGAGACCGACGCCGACTATCCGACGACCCGGCTCGTCCTGGAGACCGACGAAACGATCATGCTGTGCACGGACGGGCTGATCGAGACCGGCGGCCACGACATGGCCAGCGGCTGGGACCGGCTCCGGCCGGTCCTGGAGCAACAGAGCGGTGACCTGGAGAAACTCGCCGACGAGCTGGTGCAGGCCGTGCACGGGCCGACGTCGCACTACACGACGGGCCCGCTGGCCGACCGCCGCGAGGACGACATCGCGGTGCTCGTGCTGCGTCGCGAGGCCGGCACCATGCCACGGACCGCGCCGCGCCGCACCGCGATGACCATCGCCCAGGCCGAACCCGAGCGGGTCTCGGCCGCCCGGCAGCAGCTGCGGGAACTGCTGCACGACTGGGAGGACCCGGAACAGATCGACGCGGCCGTGCTGATGGTCTCCGAGATGACCACGAACGTCCTCGTCCACACGGACGGCGACGCGCTGATGGTCGCCGAGGCCACCGGGGAGCGGGGCGAACGGCGGCTGCGGGTGGAGGTGGCGGACGGCAGCGACGAACTGCCGCACAAGCGGCGGCCCGGCGAGATGGCTTCCAGCGGGCGGGGCCTGGTGCTGATGGAGATGCTGGCCGATGCGTGGGGGGTGGATCCGCGAGGGGCGGGGAAGTCGATCTGGTTCGAGCTGCACGAGTCGTAGGGGGGCGGGGGCGGGCCGGGTACGTCCGGTGGCCGCTCCGTCCTCAAACGCCGGGCGGACTCGATGTGCCAGGCGGTGGTGTGTCCGGCGGCGTCGGTGGGTCGGGCGGGGTGGAGGGGGACGGTGGGTTCGGGTCGGGGCTGTAGCCCTTGCGGAGTTCGCCGAGGACGCCGAAGGCCGCCGCACACACCGGTACCGCCAGCAGCATCCCCAGCAGGCCCGCCACACTCGCCCCCGCGGTCAGCGCGATCATGATCATGGCCGGGTGCATCTGGACCGTACGGCTCTGGATCACCGGCTGCAGCACGTGCCCCTCCAGCACCTGGACCGCGAGCACCACTCCGAGCGCCCAGAGCGCGATCACGACGCCCCGGTCCGCGAGCGCGACCAGGACGGCGACAGCGCCCGAGAGGAACGCGCCGAGGTACGGGATGTACGCGCCGACGAAGACCAGCGCCCCGAGCCCCACCGCACCCGGCACCCGCAGGATCAGCAGGCCGACCGTGATGCAGACGGCATCGATCAGCGCGATGAATGTGGTGCCGCGCATGAAACCTTCGACGGCCTCGAAGGCCCGCCGCCCCATCGCCTCGACCAGCTCACCGGTGCCGCGCGGGGCGATGGCGTGGGCGAGGCCCACGGCCCGGTGGGAGTCGCGCAGGAAGAAGAAGGTCAGCAGCAGGGCGAGGACGCCGGTCGCGATCAGCGAGCCGACCAGGCTGATCCCCGTGAGCAGCCCGCCCGCGGCGCTTGCGCCGAACTTCTCGACGAGCTTCTGCGCGTTGGCGGCGAGGTCGTCCACATTGATGTCGCGCGCGAACCCGAAGTGGTCGATGACCCACTGACCGGCGTCCTTCAGCGACCGGACGATCTGGCCGCCGGTGTCGATGAGCGCGGTCACGACGATGTACCCGGCGCCGCCGCCCACCGCGACGAGCAGCGCGCAGGTCAGCCCGGCGGCCACCGACCGGTTCACCCGGTGCTCGGCCAGCCACCGGTGGACGGGGCCGAGCAGCGCCGTACCGAGCAGGGCGAGCAGCACGGGTGTGACCGCGGTCTTGAGGACGACGCACAGCCAGATCGCGACCGCGGCGACACCGGTGACCAGCAGAAGTACGGCGCACCAGGCGGCTGTCCGCCGCGCGGCGTCGGGCAGGAGGGGCTGCGGGGTATGCACCCTCCCACCCGATCACGGTGCGGCGGTCATGTCCCGCCTGCACGGCCGTACGGGTGACGGACCGTCAGCGCGGCCCTTGCCGCAGGATCACTCACCCATGCCGTGGACCGCGGGCACGGTGCCGAGACGGCCGGCCTGGAAGTCCTCGAACGCCTTCTTGAGTTCGGCCTGGCTGTTCATGACGAACGGCCCGTAGTGCGCCATCGGCTCCCGGATCGGACGGCCGCCGAGCAGCACGACCTCCAGGTCAGGAGTGTTGCCGTCCTGCTTCTCGTCCGCGCGGACGGTCAGCGAGGACCCGGCGCCGAAGACCGCGGTCTGCCCCATGTGGACCGGGCGGCGCTCCTCGCCGACCGTGCCGCGGCCGGCCAGCACGTACGCGAGTCCGTTGAAGTCCTCGCGCCACGGCAGGGTCACCTCGGCGCCGGGGCGCACGGTGGCGTGGACCATCGTGATCGGGGTGTGGGTGACACCCGGACCCTCGTGCCCGTCGAGCTCACCGGCGATGACGCGGAGCAGTGCGCCGCCGTCCGGGGAGGCGAGGAGCTGGACCTGGCCGCCACGGATGTCCTGGTAGCGGGGGGCCATCATCTTGTCGGCCTTGGGCAGGTTCACCCAGAGCTGGAGGCCGTGGAAGAGGCCGCCCGACATGACGAGGGACTCCGGCGGGGCCTCGATGTGGAGGAGGCCGGACCCGGCCGTCATCCACTGGGTGTCACCGTCGCGGATGGTGCCGCCACCACCGTTGCTGTCCTGGTGGATGAAGGTGCCGTCGATGATGTACGTCACGGTCTCGAAGCCGCGGTGGGGGTGCCAGGGAGTGCCCTTGGGCTCGCCCGGCGCGTACTCCACCTCGCCCATCTGGTCCATCATGATGAACGGGTCGAGGTACTTGTAGTTGATCCCGGCGAACGCGCGGCGAACCGGGAAGCCTTCGCCTTCGAATCCGCTCGGCGCCGTGGTGACGGCGAGCACGGGGCGCGCCGTGGCGTCGCCCGAGACGGCGACCTTGGGCAGGGTCAGTGGGTTTTCGACGGTCACTGCGGGCATGGGAGCCACCTCCGGGATTGTCCTGGCTTCAATTTAGTTGAACAGTGAACATCTTGCAAGGGGCGCCGCATTCCCGGCCCGTCACACGCAGCAGGAGGGGCCCGTACCTGAGTGGTACGGGCCCCTCCTGGCGTCCGGAAGGCAGACGGTCAGCCGTCTGCGGGCGAAAGGCCCTAGCCGTACATGCGGCGCATCGCGAAGTCGACCATCTGCTCCACGGCCTTGGCGTCGAAGACCATGCGGTGCTCGCCCTCCATGTCGAGGACGAAGCCGTAACCGGTGGGCAGCAGATCGATCACCTCGGCGCCGGTGATCACGAAGTACTTGGACTCCTTGCCTGCGTACAGCCGCAGCTCCTTGAGCGTGGTGAACATGGGGATCACCGGCTGCTGGGTGTTGTGCAGCGCGAGGAAGCCGGGGTTGTCGCCGCGCGGGCAGTAGACCTTCGAGGTCGCGAAGATCTGCTGGAAGTCCTCGGCGGACAGGGATCCGGTGGTGAAGGCCCGTACCGCGTCACCGAGGGAGGGCGGCGAGGGCTCGGGATACAGCGGCTGCTCGCCGTAGCCGCCACCCATCTGCTGCTGTGCGCCCTGGTTCTGGTCGTAGCCGTACATACCCCAAAGAGTAATGGGACACATCCACCCCTCGAGGGGTTGCGTCTTATTACTGACGGGTAGCATTATCGGGGAGGTCAGCTGATATGCCTACCGCCAGCTCGTCGCCCACCTGGCCCTCACCCCTTGACCGGGGCGCTGCGCGCCACTGCTATTGATTACGGAGCCTTCCCATGGGGCACTACAAGTCGAATCTCCGCGACATCGAGTTCAACCTCTTCGAGGTCCTCGGGCGCGACAAGCTGTACGGCACCGGCCCGTTCGCCGAGATGGACGTCGAGACGGCGAAGAGCATCCTCGACGAGGTCGCCCGCCTCGCGGAGAACGAGCTGGCCGACTCCTTCGCCGACGCCGACCGCAACCCGCCGGTCTTCGACCCGGAGACCAACACCGCGCCGGTCCCGGAGACGTTCAAGAAGTCGTACCAGGCATTCATGGACTCCGAGTACTGGCGCCTGGGCCTGCCCGAGGAGATCGGCGGCACGACCTCCCCGCGCTCCCTGATCTGGTCCTACGCGGAGCTGCTGCTCGGCTCGAACCCGGCCATCTGGATGTACTCCTCGGGCCCGGCGTTCGCCGGCATCCTCTTCGACGAGGGCAACGAGGCGCAGAAGAAGATCGCCGAGATCGCCGTCGAGAAGCAGTGGGGCTCGACGATGGTGCTGACCGAGCCGGACGCCGGTTCGGACGTCGGCGCGGGCCGCACGAAGGCCGTCGAGCAGGAGGACGGCTCCTGGCACATCGAGGGTGTGAAGCGCTTCATCACCTCGGGCGAGCACGACATGTCCGAGAACATCATTCACTACGTGCTGGCCCGCCCCGAGGGCGCAGGTCCGGGCACGAAGGGTCTGTCGCTCTTCATGGTCCCGAAGTTCCACTTCGACTGGACCACCGGTGAGCTGGGCGAGCGCAACGGCGTGTACGCGACGAACGTCGAGCACAAGATGGGCCTCAAGGCGTCCAACACGTGCGAGATGACGTTCGGCGACCAGCACCCCGCCAAGGGCTGGCTGATCGGTGACAAGCACGACGGCATCCGCCAGATGTTCCGCATCATCGAGTTCGCCCGGATGATGGTCGGCACGAAGGCCATCGCCACCCTCTCGACGGGGTACCTGAACGCGCTGGAGTACGCCAAGGAGCGGGTCCAGGGCACCGACCTGGCGAACTTCATGGACAAGACCGCGCCCAAGGTCACCATCACGCACCACCCCGACGTGCGCCGCTCGCTGATGACGCAGAAGGCGTACGCGGAGGGCATGCGCTCCCTCGTGCTGTACACCGCCTCCGTCCAGGACGCGATCCAGGAGAAGGAGGCCGCGGGCGAGGACGCGAAGGCGCTGCACGGCCTCAACGACCTGCTGCTCCCGATCGTGAAGGGCTACGGCTCCGAGAAGTCGTACGAGCAGCTGGCGCAGTCGCTCCAGACGTTCGGCGGCTCCGGGTACCTCCAGGAGTACCCGATCGAGCAGTACATCCGGGACGCCAAGATCGACACCCTCTACGAGGGCACCACGGCGATCCAGGGCCAGGACTTCTTCTTCCGGAAGATCGTCCGCGACCAGGGTGCCTCGCTGAACGCGCTGTCCGAGGAGATCAAGAAGTTCCTCGCCGGCGCCCAGGGCAACGAGGAGCTGTCCGGTGCGCTGGACTCGCTCGCCAAGGCGGCCGTGGACCTGGAGGCGATCGTCGGCACGATGATCACCGACCTCACCGCGACCGGCGAGGACGTCAAGAACATCTACAAGGTCGGCCTGAACACCACCCGCCTGCTGCTGGCCTCCGGCGATGTCGTCGTCGGCTACCTGCTGCTGAAGGGCGCGGCCGTGGCGGCCGAGAAGCTGCCGACCGCCTCCGCGAAGGACGTCGCCTTCTACCAGGGCAAGATCGCCGCAGCGAAGTTCTTCGCGGCCAACGTCCTGCCGGGCGTCTCGGCCGAGCGCGCGCTCGCCGAGGCGGTCGACGGTTCGCTGATGGACCTGGACGAGGCCGCGTTCTAGCCTTCGGCCCGCCGCATTGATCAACGAGGCGCCGCCACCCGAATACTTTCGGGTGGCGGCGCCGTCGTATCGGCTGGGTGGGCCCGACTCGTCGCAGCCACGGCGCGACTATTCCCCGTGGCGGTCCCGCCGGAGAACGGCTACACCGTGGACGACTTCTTCACGCTCGACCTCTCGCCGCACACGGAGCTGATCGACGCGAGCCTGGTGTTCGTGAGTCCGCAGCGCAAGTTCCACACGCCGGCGATGTATCTGCTGGAGCAGGGGCTGCGCCGGCACGTGCCCGACGATCTTCGGGTACGGCGGGAGATGGCCGTCGAGCTCCGCAAGCGGAACGCCCGCGAGCACGACCGGCCCATGGTCGTCACGTACGAGCTGGACCTGGTCAACAGGACGTAAATCTCCACCGGCGTCCACCACGACCGGCTCGAGCTCTCCGCCCCGCACGACATCGACATCGACCTGACGGCAATCGACGAGCTGTAGACCTCGGCCCACAGGGCGGGGTGGCGGTACGCGGATTCTTCCCGGCCCATCGTCGTTACAGTGAAGAACATGAGTTCTCCCCTCCGCTTCGACCGCGGTCACACCGACGACCTGATGGCCTTCCTGATGGCCAGCCCCTCCCCGTACCACGCCGTGGCCACCGCCGCGGCGCGGCTGGAGAAGGCCGGCTTCCGGCAGGTCGAGGAGACCGCGGCCTGGGACGCGTCCACCGGTGGGAAGTACGTGCTGCGCGGCGGGGCGATCATCGCCTGGTACGTGCCGGAGGGCGCCGGGGCGCACACCCCGTTCCGGATCGCCGGGGCGCACACCGACTCGCCGAATCTGCGGGTGAAGCCGCTGCCCGACACGGGGTCGTACGGCTGGCGGCAGATCGCCGTCGAGGTGTACGGCGGCACACTGCTCAACACCTGGCTGGACCGGGACCTCGGTCTCGCGGGCCGGATCAGCCTGCGCGACGGCACGCACCGGCTGGTCAACATCGACCGGCCGCTGCTGCGCGTGCCTCAACTGGCCGTGCATCTGGACCGGTCGGCCAACACCGACGGTCTCAAGCTCGACCGGCAGAAGCACATGCAGCCGATCTGGGGGCTCGGGGACGTCGAGGAGGGCGGCCTGATCCGGTTCGTCGCCGAGGAGGCGGGCGTCGACGCCGAAGACGTGACCGGTTGGGACCTGATGCCGCACGCCGTGGAGCCGCCGGCCTACCTGGGCCGGGACCGCGAACTGCTGGCCGGGCCGCGGATGGACAACCTGCTCTCCGTGCACGCGGCGACGGCCGCACTCGCCGCCGTCGCCGGACAGCCGGACGACGAGATTCCGTACATCCCGGTGCTGGCCGCGTTCGACCACGAGGAGAACGGTTCGCAGTCGGACACCGGCGCGGACGGACCGCTGCTCGGCACGGTGCTGGAGCGCTCCGTCTTCGCCCGCGGCGGCACGTACGAGGACCGTGCCCGGGCCTTCGCGGGGACCGTCTGTCTCTCCTCCGACACCGGTCACGCGATCCACCCCAACTACGGCGAGCGCCACGACCCGACACACCACCCGGTGGCGAACGGCGGGCCGATCCTCAAGGTCAACGTCAACATGCGGTACGCGACGGACGGCAGCGGCCGGGCCGTGTTCGCGGCGGCGTGCGAGAAGGCGGGCGTGCCGTGGCAGACGTTCGTCTCCAACAACTCGATGCCGTGCGGCACGACGATCGGTCCGATCACGGCGGCCCGGCACGGCATCCAGACCGTGGACATCGGCGTCGCGATCCTGTCGATGCACAGTGCGCGTGAGCTGTGCGGCGCGGACGACCCCTATCTGCTGGCGAACGCGCTGGCGGCGTTCCTGGCGGGCTGATCCGCCTTCCGCACACGGTTGTTGCCGGGCCGGCCCTTCCGTCGGGGCCTGCCCGTGCACCGGCGGCCGGGCCGGTCGCCGAGTCGGGTGCGCCGGGCGGGTGGGTGGACCGGACCGGCACCTTCGCGGGCCGATCCGCCTTCCACACATGGTTGTCGCCGGGCCGGGTACGCGATCCGTGCACGGTCCGGAGCCTCCGGACCGCCGAGGAGGCGTGACCCATGGGACTCGGAGGATTTATCATCCTCATCGCCGTCGGGGCGATACTCACCTTCGCCACCGACTGGCAGATGGACACCGTCAATGTCGACCTGGTCGGCTGGATCATGATGATCGTCGGCATCATCGGAGTCATCGTCTACGCGAGCATCGCGCGGCGCCGCCGGATGGTCGTACCGCCCAGCACCACGGTCGTGGCCGAGGACGAGCGCCGCGGAATCTGAACCGACTTCCGGCCTCTTTGCTGTTGCGGCGCAGCTCACAGCGGTTCGGCGGGGCCCCGGGCGGTGATCTCAGTTCTTTGCCCGGAGGAAGAGTGACAGTGAAGTTCCACCTGCTCGGTGCGATGTCCGTAGCCACCGAGTCCGGTGATCTGTCACTCGGCCCCGCCGAGCGCCGCAGTCTGCTCGCCGCACTGCTCCTGAACCCCAACGCCCCCGTCCCCATGAGCCACTTGGTGGACGCCCTGCGGGAGGACGAACCACCGGCCCGCGAAGTGCGCGACGGGCTACTGGACGCCTGAGCTCCGCAACGGCGCCGACGACTTCTGAGCCCGTCGGCCCGTCAGGCCTGCTCGTCCATTCCGGCGAGCACCAGCGGCAGCCGCGACGTCCCCTGCGCACTCAAGCGGACGGGGACGCCCCAGTCCTGCTGGTGGACGTGGCAGGCCGGGTACTCGTTCTCCGGGTCGTCGTCACAGGACGCCGCCATCGCGGACACATGCAGGACGCCTTCGGTGACGCCGTCGGCCAGGACCAGGTCGCGGAAGAGATCGGTGCCGGGGCCGGCGCCCTCCGCCAGCAGCTCGGGCGGGGTCGACGAGACCAGCAGCCGGGTCGAGGGACCGTACCGGGTGTCCAGCTTCTGACCGGCGGGCGCCTGGAAGACCACGTCCAGCCGGAGCGTGCCGGGGGCGATCTCGGTGGCCGCGCGCTGGGTACGGTGCGCCTGGTCGGCGACGCGTACGGCCTCCTCGGGCAGCCGCAGCCGGGTCAGCCGGTGCCGGGCGGACTCGACGACGACGAGATCGCCGTCGACCAGCACGGCATCGCTCGGCTCGCGCAGATCCGTGGCCAGCGTGGTGACCTCGCGGGTGGCGGGGTCGTAACGGCGCAGGGCGTGGTTGTACGTGTCGCTGACGGCGACGGACCCATCGGGCAGTGCGGTCACGCCCAGCGGGTGCTGGAAGAGCGCCTGGTCGGCGGCGCCGTCGCGGTGACCGAAATCGAAGAGGCCGGTGCCGACGGCCGTGTGCACGGTCCCGTCCCGGTCCACGTACCGCAGCGCGGACGTCTCCGAGTCGGCGACCCAGAGCCGGTCGCCATCGGCCGAGGCGGCAAGCCCGGACGGCTGGGCGAACCAGGCCTCGTCGGCCGGACCGTCGACAAGTCCTTCGTTGGTCGTGCCCGCGGCGACCTGCACGGTGCCGGACTCCGGGTCGTACGACCACAGCTGGTGGACGCCGGCCATGGCGATCCACAGCCGGTCGGCGAACCAGGCGACGTCCCACGGGGAGGAGAGGTCGACCTCTCGCGCCGGGCCGGACGTCGGGGAGCCCTGCCACCACTGGTGGCCGGTGCCCGCGAGGGTCGTCGTCACCCCGGTCGTGAGGTCGAGGGCGCGGATGGCGTGGTTGACGGTGTCGGCGACGGCGATCCGGCCGTCGGGCAGCACGGCGAGCCCCTGCGGCTCACTGAACCGGACCTCGCCGGGCCCGCCGTCCGCGAGCCCGCGGTCCCCCGTGCCGAAGTGACGGCGGACCGTCTCACCGTCCCGTTCGATCTCGACGAGGCGATGCCGGGTGGTGTCGGAGACGAGGAAGCCGCCGTCCGGCAGCAGCAGGGCCTTGCCGGGAAAGCGCAGATGCGTGGCGACGGGCTCGGGCGCCACGTACGGGCCGTCGCCGCGGCGCAGCGTGCCCTTCGCGGCGTGCTCGGCCTCCAGCTCCTCGACGAGCTGCTCGATGGCGTGCGCATGGCCCTCGCCGGCGTGCTGGGCGACGACATAGCCCTCGGGGTCGATGACGACGAGCGTCGGCCAGGCGCGTACGGCGTACTGCTTCCAGGTGGCGAGCTCGGGGTCGTCGAGGACGGGGTGGTGGACCTCGTACCGCTCGACGGCGTCGACGACGGCCTGGTGCTCGGCCTCGTGGACGAACTTCGGCGAATGGACACCGATGATCACCACGGTGTCGCGGTGCTTCTCCTCCAGTTCGCGCAGCTCATCGAGGACATGCAGACAGTTCACACAGCAGAACGTCCAAAAATCCAGAATGACGATGCGTCCTCGCAGGTCAGCGAGAGTGTATTGCTGGTCGCCGGTATTGAGCCAGCCACCCTTGCCGATCAGCTCGGGGGCCCTGACGCGCGTACGTGTTGCCATGTGAACAGTCAACATCACCGCAGTGCGGCCGCATTCCGGAGGGTCTCAGGCAGGGCTGAGGCCCCACACGTTGGAGAGTCCCACCGGGACGTTTCACGTGAAACCTGGCCCCGCCCGACGCTGGGGCGAGGCCCGGCCCGACGGATACGTCAGCGGATACCCGGCGGTGGTGCGATCTCCGGTCCGACCGATGCGTCAGCGGCCGCTCGACGGCGGGGCAAGTCCCAGCCGTCGGTCCTTGAGCGCCGGGAACTGCTCCCGCGTGGCGGCGACCCCGGCCGGGTCGAACTCCACGGTGAGCACCTCCTCGTCCGAGCCCGCCTCGGCGAGCACCTCGCCCCACGGGTCGACGGCGATGCTGTGCCCGGCCTGCTCGACCCCGGCGTGGGTGCCCGCGGTGCCGACGGCCAGGACGTACGCCTGGTTCTCGACGGCGCGCGCCTGGGCCAGCAGCGTCCAGTGGGCGCGGCGCCGCTCCGGCCAGCCCGCCGGGACGACGAGCGTCTGCGCGCCCGCGTCGACGAGGCCGCGGAACAGCTCGGGGAAGCGCAGGTCGTAGCAGGTGGCCAGGCCGAGCGTGGTCTGCGGCAGGGCGACCGTCACGAGGTCCTCGCCGGCGCCCATCATCACCGCCTCGCCCTTGTCGAAGCCGAATCGGTGGATCTTGCGGTAGGCGGCTGCCCGCTCGCCCTCCGGGGTGAAGACCAGCGAGGTGTTGTAGAGCGTGCCGTCGTCGGCGCGCTCCACGAAGGAGCCGGCGTGCAGCCAGACTCCGGCGTCGGCCGCGGCCTTCGCCATAAGGTCATGGGTGGGCCCGCGGAGCGGTTCGGCCTCATCGGCGAAGGCGGTGTACGCGAACGCGCCGACCGGCCAGAGTTCGGGGAGGACCACCAGATCGGCGCCACGTTGGTCCGCGACCAACGACGCCACGCGATCCCTGCGGGAATTGACGGATTCGTCCGGGTCTACTGCGATCTGGATGAGGGAGGCGCGCACACTACCACCGTCCTGGCATTCGAGCCGTCAACACAGGCCTACGATCGTCACACGAAAGCACTGCCGGGGTGCCTGCTCGCAGCGTAACTTAGCGACCGAGCCTCCCACGCAGCCCGCAGCCGCCGCCCGCCGACCGCGCCCAGCAGTCCAGCCCATGCACCGAAGAACCGCACGAGGGGTCCCGTGACCGTCCATCCCAGCCTCCAGACCTACGCCGATGCCTGGACCCACTCCGTCGAGTCGATAGCCGAGCTGGTGAAGCCGCTCGCCGAGGGGGAGTGGAACGGCCGTACACCGTGCCCCGGTTGGTCGGTGCGCGACATCGTCTCGCACGTCATCGGCATGGAGTGCGAGCAGCTCGGCGATCCGCGGCCGATCCACACGCTGCCGCGCGATCTCTATCACGTACAGAGCGACTTCACCCGCTACATGGAGATGCAGGTCGATGTGCGGCGCCACCACACCGCACCCGAGATGACCTCCGAGCTGGAGTACACGATCATCCGCCGCTCCCGTCAGCTGCGGAACGAGTCGCGTGACCCGGAGACCATGACCCGCGCGCCGCTCGGCACCGAGCAGACCCTGGAACTGGCGCTGCGGATGCGGGCCTTCGACGTCTGGGTGCACGAGCAGGATTTGCGGACGACGCTGGGCAGGCCCGGCAACCTGGACTCCCCCGGAGCCACCATCGCCCGGGACACGCTGCTCGCCGCGCTGCCGAAGGTGGTCGCCAAGGACGCGGGCGCGCCGCCCAACTCGGCGGTCGTGCTCGATGTGCACGGGCCGGTGGAGTTCCTGCGGACGGTCAGGGTCGACGCGGACGGCCATGGTTCGGTGGACGGTTCGCCTTCGCTGGGGCCCGCGGTGACGCTGTCGATGGACTGGGAGACCTACGTCCGGCTGGCCTGCGGCCGGGTCCGCCCGGCGGCGGTCGCGGACCGGATCAAGGTCGAGGGCGACCAGGAGCTGGCGACGGCGATCCTGCAGAACTTTGCCGTGACCCCGTAACGGCACGGTCGGCGGCGCCCGTCTTTCGTGAAGTGAAGAGACGGGCGCGCCGCCGAGCCGGCTGCCGCAGGGGTCACGCGGGTACGTGCACGGCCTCCACGCGGCTGATCACATGGTGGTTCCGCTCCCGCAGCGTGGCGCGGGCGTGCAGCCGCAGAATCTGGACGACCCCGAGCGCCTCCAGCACGAAGACGGAGGCGAAGGCGATGCGGTAGTTGTCGCCCGTCGCGTCGAGCAGCACACCGACGGCGAACAGGGTGGTCATCGAGGCGGTGAAGCCGCCCATGTTGACGATCCCCGACGCGGTGCCCTGCCGCTCCGGCGGGTTGGCCGGGCGCGCGAAGTCGAAGCCGATCATCGAGGCGGGACCGCAGGCGCCGAGCACCGCGCAGAGCGTGGTCAGCAGCCACATCGGCGCATGGTCGCCCGGGTACAGGATGGCCGACGCCCACAGGGCGGCGGTCAACGCGACCGTGCCGAGGGCCAGCGGGGCCCGCGCGGCATGGTGGCGGGCGATGACCTGCCCGTAGACGAGGCCGACGGCCATGTTGGAGAGCACCACCAGGGTGAGCAGCTCACCGGCGGTGGACCTGCTCAGCCCCTGCGCCTCCACCAGGAACGGCATCCCCCACAGCAGCAGGAACACCATGGCCGGGAACTGCGTGGTGAAGTGCACCCACATCCCGAGCCGGGTACCGGGCTCCCGCCAGGAGGCGGCGATCTGCTTGCGCACATATGCCGCGCCGGCGTGCTCGACGGGTGGCGGCTCGTGCCCCTCGGGGTGGTCCTTCAGGAAGAGGAGCAGCAGCACCAGCACCACGACCCCGGCGACCGCGCTGCCCGCGAACGTGGCAGTCCAGCCGAAGCCGTGGAGGGCGCGGGCGATGAAGAGCGTCGAGACGAGGTTGCCCGCCATGCCGAAGAGCGCGGCGATCTGGCCGATCAGCGGCCCGCGCCGGGCCGGGAACCAGCGGGCGCCGAGCCGCAGCACACTGATGAACGTCATCGCGTCGCCGCAGCCGAGCAGCGCGCGGGAGGCCAGCGCCGTGGCGTACGACGGGGAGAGCGCGAAGCCGAGCTGCCCGACGGTGAACAGGACGACCCCGATGGTGAGGACCTTCTTGGTGCCGAGCCGGTCGACCATCAGGCCGACAGGTATCTGCATGCCCGCGTAGACGAGCAGCTGAAGGATGGAGAACGTCGACAGGGCGGAGGCGTTGACGCCGAACCGGTCGGCGGCGTCCAGGCCGGCGACCCCGAGGCTCGTACGGAAGATGATCGCGACGAAGTAGACGGCGACACCGATGCCCCAGACCCGGGCGGCGCGCCGGCCGCCGGGCGGATCACCGGGCAGGGACAGGCTGGGAGCGGCGGCAGAACTCACCGGTCCTCACCCCGGACCAGCACCTTGACCCGGCTGACGTGGCGCCGCACGACCTGTGCGGCACCGTCCGCGTCACCGGCCCTGATCGCGTCCAGCAGCTCGCCGTGTTCGGTGATGTTGGCGGCGATCCTGCCGGGATGCGCCTCCATCACTGCGACGCCCATCCGCAGCTGCCGGTCGCGCAGCTGGTCGTAGAGGCGCGACAGGATCTCGTTGCCCGCGTGGCGCACGATCTCGGCGTGGAAGCAGCGGTCCGCGACCGAGACGGCTGCGAGATCCCCGGCCGCAACGTGCTGCCGCTGCTCGTCGAGCAGCTCCTCCAGCCGGGAGATCAGCTTCGCCGAAGCAGGCACGGCCTTGCGGGCGGCGAACTCCTCGACCAGCAGCCGGGTCTCCACCACGTCCGCGATCTCCTGCGCGGAGACGGCGAGCACCAACGCCCCCTTCTTCGGGTAGAGCTTGATCAGCCCTTCGACCTCCAGTCGCAGCAGCGCCTCGCGCACCGGGGTACGGGAGACGCCGACGGCCTCCGCCAGGTCCCCTTCCGTGAGCAGCGTCCCGCCCTCGTACCGGCGGTCGAGAACCGCCTGCTTGATGTGGGTGTAGACGCGCTCGGCGGCGGGCGGTTGCTTGACGGGCGGGCGGGTCACGGCAGGGGGTGCGGCAGGCATGCACACAGCATAGATACAACATGCGTGCGCGCCGGGACCCTGTCCGGGATCCGGACGGTAAAGCCCCGGAAATTACCTCGGGAATCGGCACATCCTTCTGCTCGCCTCATGAGTCTCACCACCGAGCGGCACCCTCATGTAGCCGCATTCCAGGGGCATTTGGAGCGTTCAAGTTGAAAATCGGCATTAAGGGCATACACCGCATTTCTGCCACTACCGCTGTGGCTCTCACCGCGGGTGCTGTCATCGCGGGCAGCGCGTTCGCCTCCACGGCACAGGCCGCCACACTGCCGACGCCCACGATCGTCGCCGCGGGCGGCTACGTGATGAACAACGGCACGGGGACGACCCTCTTCACCAAGGCCGCGGACACCCGTCGCTCGACCGGCTCCACCACCAAGATCATGACCGCCAAGGTGGTCCTGTCGCAGACGAATCTCAACCTGGATTCCAAGGTCACGATCCAGCAGGCGTACAGCGACTACATCGTCGCCAAGAACGCCTCCTCGGCCCGTCTGATCGTGGGCGACAAGGTCACCGTCCGCCAGCTCCTCTACGGTCTGATGCTGCCGTCCGGCTGCGACGCCGCGTACGCGCTGGCCGACAAGTTCGGCTCCGGCACCACCCGCGCGGCCCGCGTGAAGTCGTTCATCGGCAAGATGAACAGCGCCGCCACAGCCCTCGGCCTGAAGAACACGCACTTCGACTCGTTCGACGGCATAGGGAATGGCTCGAACTACTCGACGCCGCGCGACCTGACGAAGATCGCCAGCAGTGCGATGAAGAACACCACGTTCCGCACGGTCGTGAAGACACAGTCGACGACGCAGAAGGTCACCACGAAGAGCGGTGGCTACCGCTACATGTCGTGGACCAACACCAACAAGCTGCTCGGCAGCTACAGCGGCGCGATCGGCGTGAAGACCGGTTCCGGCCCGGAGGCCAAGTACTGCCTGGTCTTCGCCGCGACCCGCAACAGCAAGACGGTCATCGGCACCGTCCTCGCCTCCACCTCCGAGACGAACCGGACGGCGGACGCGAAGAAGCTCATGGACTACGGCTTCAGCAAGTAGTCCTGCGGCACGGAGGAGGGGCCCTGCGCTGCAGGGCCCCTCTTGCTGTACCTACGGCCGGCGCAGGTCGGCCTGGAAGGCGTCCCACGCGGTGGGGGCGATGATCAGGACGGGTCCGGTGGGGCGCTTGAAGTCGCGGACGGCGGCGGTGTCGGGGATGTTGCGAGCAACCTCGACGCAGGAGCCGTTGCCCACGGCGAGGGCTCGGGCGTAATCAGGCGTCTGAAGCAGGCCGGGAACGATGGAAAGCTGCCAGGCACGCAGACCGGTGGCGATGTCCTCCAAGGCCACGTACTCCACCATCGACTGCACGGCTGTCTGCGTGACCGACTCTTCCGGGTCCACCTGATCCTCACGGCCGCCGCCCTCCGTATCGAGGCGAGCGATCCGCGCGGCGAACGGCTGGCGGGCCTGCGCGTGGCCACCGCCAACGAGAGGTACGGACGCGGGCTGCTGATCGTCGCCCAACTCGCCGACCACCGGGGCGTCGAACCCCGCACGATCGGCAAGATCGTCTTCGCCGAACTCGCCCTGGCGCCACCGTCCGGGCAGACGACGGTGGGCCTACGCGTCGAGACGCGCAGGCCCACCGGTGGTGCGGGATCGAAGGCCATCAGGCCCAGGTGATCAGCCTCTTGGGCTGCTCCAGGATCGCGGCGACATCCGCCAGCACCTTGGAGCCCAGCTCGCCGTCGACCAGTCGGTGGTCGAACGACAGTGCCAGCGTGGTGACCTGGCGGGGCTTCACCTTGCCCTTGTGGACCCACGGCTGCAGCTTGATCGCACCGATCGCAAGGATCGCGGACTCGCCCGGGTTCAGGATCGGCGTACCCGTGTCGACACCGAAGACGCCGACGTTGGTGATCGTCACCGTGCCGCCCGCCATGGCGGCGGGGGACGTCTTGCCCTCGCGCGCCGTGGTGACCAGCTCGCCCAGCGCCGCGGCGAGCTGGGGCAGGGTCTTGTCGTGCGCGTCCTTGATGTTCGGCACGATCAGACCGCGCGGAGTGGCGGCCGCGATGCCCAGGTTCACGTAGTGCTTCTGCACGATCTCCTGGTTGGCCTCGTCCCAGGCGGCGTTGACCTCCGGGTTCCGCTTGATCGCGACCAGGAGCGCCTTGGCAATGATCAGGAGCGGGTTGACCCGGACCCCCGCCATGTCCTTGTCTTCCTTGAGCTCCGCCACGAGCTTCATCGTGCGCGTGACGTCGACCGTCACGAACTCGGTGACATGCGGCGCCGTGAACGCGCTCCCGACCATCGCCTGCGCGATGGCCTTCCGTACGCCCTTGACCGGGATACGGGTCTCCCGGGCGCCCGGGACGGGGGCTGCGGCAACGGGCACCGCAACAGCCTCGGGTGCCGCGGCCGGGGCGGCGGGTGCGGCTGCCGGCTCCGGTACGGGCGTGGCCGCCGCGTGCACGTCCTCGCGGGTGATGATCCCGCCCGGACCGGTCGGGGTGACCGTCGCCAGATCGATGCCCAGGTCCTTCGCCAGCTTGCGCACCGGCGGCTTGGCGAGCGGGCGGCTCTCCGGGACGACGGTGGAGGCGGGGGCGGGGACGGCGGTGGCCGTGGTGTGGCCGTTCAGCTCGCCCTGGATCGCGGCAGCCGCGGCAGCCGGCGGCTCGGTTCCCTTGCGGGCGCGCCGCTTGGTGGAGGACTCGGCCACGCCGTAGCCCACCAGCACGGGCTGGCGGCCCTTCGGTGCCTCCGGTTCCGCAGCCGGTTCCGGTTCGGCCACGGCCGGAGCCGCCGGCTCCGCCGCTGCTTCGCCGCCGCCGGGCACCACGTCCACCGCGATGATCACCTGACCGACGTCGACGGTCGTGCCCTCGGGGAAGCGCAGCTCGTGCACCACCCCGTCGAACGGGATCGGCAGCTCCACGGCCGCCTTGGCGGTCTCGACCTCGCACACGACCTGGCCGTCGGTGACGGTGTCGCCCGGCTGGACGTACCACTTGAGGATCTCGGCCTCGGTCAGTCCCTCGCCCACATCGGGCATCTTGAACTCACGGAAGCGAGCAGACGTTTCGGTCATCGTCGTCACGAACCTTCTCCTCAGTACGCCAGCGAGCGGTCGACGGCGTCGAGCACGCGGTCCAGGCCCGGCAGGTACTCGTCCTCGAGGCGCGCCGGCGGATACGGGGCGTGGTAGCCACCGACCCGGAGCACCGGTGCTTCGAGATGGTAGAAGCAGCGCTCCGTGATGCGGGCGGCGATCTCGGCCCCGGAGCCGTAGAACACCGGCGCCTCGTGGACCACGACCAGCCGGCCGGTCTTCTCGACCGACGCCTGGACGGCGTCGAAGTCGATCGGGGACATCGACCGCAGGTCCAGGACCTCGATGGACTTGCCCTCCTCCTGGGCGGCCGCGGCCGCTTCGAGGCAGACCTTCACCATCGGACCGTACGCGACGAGGGTGAGGTCCGAGCCCTCCCGTACCGTCGCGGCCTTGTGCAGCGGTCCGGGGATGAGGTCGGTCTCGACGTCGCCCTTGTCCCAGTAGCGCCGCTTCGGCTCGAAGAAGATGATCGGGTCGTCACTCTGGACGGCCTGCTGCATCATCCAGTAGGCGTCCGAGGCATTGGACGGCGAGACCACCTTCAGCCCCGCGACATGCGCGAACAGGGCCTCGGGCGACTCGCTGTGGTGCTCGACGGCGCCGATGCCGCCGCCGTACGGGATCCGGACGACGACCGGCAGCTTGATCTTGCCGAGCGCGCGGGCGTGCATCTTCGCGAGCTGCGTGACGATCTGGTCGTACGCCGGGAAGACGAAGCCGTCGAACTGGATCTCCACGATCGGCCGGTAGCCGCGCAGGGCCAGACCGATCGCCGTGCCGACGATGCCGGACTCGGCGAGCGGGGTGTCGATGACCCGGTCCTCGCCGAAGTCCTTCTGGAGTCCGTCGGTGATCCGGAAGACTCCGCCCAGCTTGCCGACGTCCTCACCCATGATGAGGACCTTGGGGTCGGTGTCGAGGGCCTTGCGCAGCGACTCGTTGAGCGCCTTCGCGAGGGACATCTTCTGGGTGGCCATGACTAGTTGCCCTCCTCGGCGAACGAAGCCTGGTAGGCGGCGAACTCGGCGCGCTCCTCGTCGACGAGGGGGTTCCCGTCGGCGTAGGCGTGGTCGAAGATCGCCATCCGGTCGGGGTCGGGCATGGCCCGTACCGCTTCGCGGACCCGCTTGCCGAGGGCTTCGCTCTCCTCGTCCAGCCCGGTGAAGTACGCCTCGTCGGCGAGTTCCTGCTTCTCCAGGTACGTACGCAGCCGCAGGATCGGGTCCTTGGCCTCCCAGGAGACGCGCTCCTCGTCCGCCCGGTACTTCGTCGGGTCGTCGGAGGTGGTGTGCGCGCCCATCCGGTAGGTGAACGCCTCGACGAGGGTGGGGCCCTCGCCCCGGCGGGCCCGCTCCAGCGCCGACCTGGTGACGGCCAGGCAGGCGAGTACGTCGTTGCCGTCGACCCGGACGCCGGGGAAGCCGAAGCCCTGTGCGCGCTGGTAGAGCGGCACCCGGGTCTGCTTCTCGGTCGGCTCGGAGATCGCCCACTGGTTGTTCTGGCAGAAGAACACCACGGGCGCGTTGTAGACCGCGGAGAAGGTGAACGCCTCGGCGACGTCGCCCTGGCTGGAGGCGCCGTCACCGAAGTACGCGATCACGGCCGAGTCCGCGCCGTCCTTGGCGACGCCCATGGCGTAGCCGGTGGCGTGCAGGGTCTGCGAGCCGATGACGATCGTGTACAGGTGGAAGTTGTTGGTGTTCGGGTCCCAGCCGCCGTGGTTCACACCGCGGAACATCCCGAGCAGATTGGTCGGGTCGACCCCGCGGCACCAGGCGACGCCGTGCTCACGGTAGGTCGGGAAGACATAGTCGTCGTCGCGCAGCGCCCGGCCGGAGCCGATCTGGGCGGCCTCCTGGCCGAGCAGCGAGGCCCACAGGCCCAGCTCGCCCTGACGCTGCAGCGCGGTGGCCTCGGCGTCGAAGCGGCGGGTCAGGACCATGTCCCGGTACAGACCGCGGAGCTCGTCCGCGGTCAGGTCGATCGTGTAGTCCGGGTGCTCCACCCGCTCGCCCTCGGGCGTCAGCAGCTGTACGAGCTCGGGCTCGGAACTCTGTGGCATCTTCGCGGCGCTGGTCCGCTTGCTGCTGCGTCGCGGTTTGCGCGCGGCAGTGCTCTCCACGGTCACGTGCGTGCTCCTCCGTCGGTCCGGCCCCCGGGGTCTGCCGGGAGACCAGTGCGGCTCGCCTGTGTCCGTACCCGTGCACGGGGTGGGTGCCGCTCGGCCGGGAACAGGCGTGACAGGTGCCCCGGCGAGCGTCCTGTCAAAGGCACGTTACCCAGTGCGTCGCACAACTGTGAAACCCTATCTGACCTGCGATTTTGCTTGGATTTCCAAGTAAATCGAAAAAGTCGGGAACTTTCGCTGGTCACAGCACTGGTAACAGCCTTGCAGGCCGCCGGAACAACGGCACGTTATCCCGCCGTTCAGCGGCAGGGAAGGGGGGAGTGTGTGAGACTGCATTTGTGCGCGAAGAAGGAAAAATCACCGTATTTCTGCTGGATGACCATGAGGTCGTCCGCCGCGGAGTGCACGAATTGCTCGCGGTCGAGGACGACATCGAGGTCGTCGGCGAGGCGGGCACGGCGGCGGACGCGCTGCTCCGCATCCCCGCCACCCGGCCCGATGTGGCGGTGCTCGACGTGCGGCTGCCGGACGGCAGCGGGGTGGAGGTCTGCCGGGAGATCCGCTCCAAGGACGAGAGCATCAAATGCCTGATGCTGACCTCGTACGCCGACGACGAGGCCCTCTTCGACGCGATCATGGCGGGCGCGTCGGGATACGTGCTGAAGGCGATCCGCGGCAATGAGCTGCTGACCGCGGTACGGGACGTGGCGGCCGGAAAGTCGCTGCTCGACCCTGTGGCGACCGCGCGCGTGCTGGAGCGGCTGCGCGAGGGCAAGGTGGCCCGGGGCGACGACAAGCTGTCCGCCCTCACCGACCAGGAACGCCGCATCCTCGATCTGATCGGCGAGGGCCTGACGAACCGGGTGATCGGCGAACGGCTGCATCTCGCCGAGAAGACGATCAAGAATTATGTCTCCAGTCTGCTGTCCAAGCTGGGCATGGAGCGGCGCTCGCAGGCCGCCGCCTATGTGGCGCGGCTGCAGGCGGAGCGACGCTGAGCCGCGCGGGCGGGGCTTCGCGAGGGGATTTGCGGGTTTCGGGACCTTGGTCCCCGATCACCGGGGCCTGCGGCCTCTTTCTGCGCCCGTCGCGGTACCGGAAAGTGGACCCATGTCCTCTGCGGAACCCCGAGCGATGGAAGCCCAAGTGATGGAAGTCCGAGCGATCGAGCTGATCCGCCGGGTGCGGTACGGCCGGCTGGCGACCACCCGCCGGGCTCTCCCGTTCCTGGCGGTGGCCCGCCATCTCGTGATCGACGGGCGCGTGGTCCTGCGGATGCACAGCGGTCTCGGGCACCACGAGTCGTGCGACGGCACCGTGGTCGCGTACGGGGTGGACAACTTCGACGCGGCAGCCACCGGCGAGGGCGGCGGCGAGGACAGCGACGCCCTGTGGTCGGTGCAGTTCACCGGGCCCGCCGAGGTCGTGCACCCCACGGAGGAGCAGCGCACGCGCTTCGGTGCGGCGCCGCTGCAGGTCAACGGCGAACGGTTCGAGCCGGTCTATCTCCGCCTCGACCCGCACTTCGTCACCATGCACACTCTGGACTTCCACGCAAGTCAACCGACCCACCACGCAGCGTGATCTAACATTTGGTGAGTGCCGCGCTCATCTGTAACCCTCCCGCCTGTTCCGCCGGTCGGCGAGGTGCTGCGCCGCTATCCGAACGCCGGTGAGCCCCTCACCTGCAAGCCCATCACCCTGGGCCTCCTCAACCACGGCTACCGCGTCTCCACCACCCGCGGCTCGTACTTCCTCAAGCACCACCTCGACGACTCCACCGGCGACCGCGCGACGATCGTGCGCCAGCACCGCGCCACCCAGCGGCTGCAGTCGCTCGGGGTGCCTGTCGCTCCGCCCGTCGAGGACACGGAGGGCGACACGGTCACGGAGATCGGCGGCCGGTGCTACGCCCTGCACCCCTGGGTCGACGGACTGCACCGGGTCGGCGCCCAGCTGACCACCGCCCAGTCGCAGCGGCTCGGGGCACTCCTCGGAGCCGTACACACCGGGCTCGCGCAAGTGATGGAGAGGGGGGTGGCCCAGGCGCGCGGACATGCCGGCCCGGACGCCGCCGACACGTTCACCCTGATCGACGATCTGCTGGCCGCGGCGCGCGGCCGGCGCCCCCGGGACGCCTTCGACGAGCTGGCCGAACATCGCCTCGTCGAGCGGCGCGCCCTGCTGGAGCAGTACGCCGACCACCGGCCGCCCACCCCCGACATCCCGGCGACCGGCTGGGTGCACGGCGACTTCCACCCGCTGAACGTGCTGTACCGGGACGCGGACCCGGTCGCGATCATCGACTGGGACCGGCTGGGGGTGCAGCCGCGCGCCGAGGAGGCGGTAAGAGCCGCGGCGATCTTCTTCGTGCAGCCGACCGGGAAGCTGGAACTGGAGAAGGTACGGGCGTACGCGCGGGCCTACCGGCGGGCAGCCGGGGCGAGCGCCGCCGAACTCGCCGCCGCGGTGCACCGGGTGTGGTGGGAGCGGCTCAACGACTTCTGGATACTGCACTGGCGGTACCGCCTGCACGACCGAAGGGCCGACCCACAGTTTCCTGCGGTGTCGGCCCTGGCGGTCTGGTGGACGCGGGAGTACGAGGCGGTGCGCGAGGCCTTCACGGAGTGAGGGCGGGCAGGGCCACAGGGGCTCTACTGGGACGTACCGCCGGCCGCGCTGTCACCGGTGCTGGCGCCGTCCGCACCGGCGACGTCGCTGCCGCCCGGGGTGCCCGGAGCGGTGGCCGTGTCACTCGGCACGGGGCTCTCGCCACCGGTCGCGCCCTCGTTCGTCGTGCCGCCGGACGTGCCGGTGTCCGGCGGGGAGGCCGTCTCGGACGGGGCCTCGGTCGGTTTGCTGGGCGTGGTGGACGGCGTGGTGGACGGCTGTCGGCTCGGCTGCTGCTCACCACCGGTGGTTTCGTCCTGCGGCGGGACGACCTTCGTCTCCTCGTCGCTGGGCGCCTCCGAGCTCTTCGTCGGCGCCGGGGAGCTGGAGGTCGTGGTCGGCGTCTTTTTGTGATTGTTGTCGCCGGTGTTCGCCGCGTTGACCGCGATGGCGACACCGGCCCCGATCGCGATCAGCGCGAGGACGACGAACAGCCAGAGCTTGCCGCGGCCGCCGCCGCCCCCGTGACCGCCGTCGTATCCGCCGTCGTCCGGGTTCATCGGCGGCAGGATCGGGCCCTGCGAGGTGTCGCCGTGCTGCGGGTGCCCCATCGCCATCGTGCCGCCCGCCATGCCCATGGCGGGGGTGTGGCCGCCCTCGTGCATGGCGACCGGGCCGGTGTTCCAGGTGCCCGTGTGACCGCCCTGCACCTGAAGCATCTGCAGGCTGTACTGGACCAGCCCGCGCATCTCCTCGGCGCTCTGGAACCGGTCGTCCGGGTCCTTCGCGAGCGAACGCATGACGAGCCCGTCCAGCTCCGGCGGCACCACGTCCGCGACCTCGGACGGCGGGACCGGGATGTCCTGGACGTGCTGGTAGACGACGGAGAGCGGCGTCTCACCCGTGAACGGGGGCCGCAGCGCGAGGAGTTCGTACAGCAGACAGCCGGTGGCGTACAGATCGGAGCGGTGGTCGACGGCCTTGCCGAGTGCCTGCTCGGGGGAGAGGTACTGCGGCGTGCCCATGACCATGCCGGTCTGGGTCATGGTCGACTGTGCGCCGTGCAGCGCACGGGCGATGCCGAAGTCCATCACCTTGACCGCACCGGAGTGCGTGATGATCACGTTCGCCGGCTTGATGTCACGGTGCACGATGCCGTGCTGATGCGAGTAGGCGAGGGCCTCCAGCACCCCCGAGACGATGATCAGCGCCTGCTCCGGCGGCGGGGCCTCGGCATTGAGCAGCAGATCACGAATGGTGCGGCCCTCGACGAGCTCCATCACGATGTACGGGACGGTCTGGCCGCCCACGACGTCCTCGCCGGAGTCGTACACCGCGACGATCGCATGGTGGTTGAGGCCCGCGACCGACTGTGCCTCACGTGTGAACCGGGCCTTGGAGACCGGGTCCTCGGCAAGATCGGAACGGAGGAGCTTCACTGCGACCGTACGTCCGAGCCGGACGTCCTCGGCCGCGAAGACCTCGGCCATGCCGCCCCGGCCGAGCCGGTGCGTCATCCGATAACGTCCGTCACCGACCACACCGCCGATGCCCCAGGAGTCGGCCGCATCCGAAACTCCGCCGCCGCTTGCTTCGGGTTCGGGTGCCATCAGTCCTCGCCGTCGTATCTGTCCGCGCTTCCGCGCGTTCTCACGGTGTCTTGCTTGCCTTGCTGCATTGCCACGTCACGCTACAGCCTCTGCCGGACACCCCGTTTCGAGAGGGACGGGCCATCCAACCGGCTGCCGCACCGCTCACGCAAATTCCATGCGGTTCCTGTAACGCTTCCGAGACGCTTCCTGTGCGTAGGGTCACGGAACGGGCACCCGGCTTGACGTGTCGTACCCCTCGGGCAGACTTGGCGCGTAATAGGGATCTTCGCGTGAGACGCGCGCCGAGGGGGAGCAAGTCATGAGCCAGGACGGCGCACACGGTGCCCGGGGTCGCTACGCGGGCGGTTCGGTCGCCGGCGGCCGTTACCAGCTCCGTGACCTGCTCGGCGAAGGCGGAATGGCGTCCGTATATCTGGCGTACGACTCCGCACTCGACCGCCAGGTGGCGATCAAGACGCTGCACACCGAGCTGGGGCGCGAGCAGTCCTTCCGTGAGCGGTTCCGGCGCGAGGCGCAGGCTGTTGCCAAGCTGCAGCACACCAACATCGTCTCGGTCTTCGACACCGGCGAGGACGAGCTCGGCGGCGCGCTGATGCCGTACATCGTCATGGAGTACGTGGAGGGGGAGCCGCTCGGCTCCGTACTCCAGGCGGACATTCGTGATCACGGTGCGATGCCGGCCGAAAAGGCGCTCAAGGTGACCGGCGACGTGCTGGCCGCGCTGGACACCAGCCACGAAATGGGCCTGGTCCACCGCGACATCAAGCCCGGTAACGTCATGGTGACCAAGCGTGGTGTCGTGAAGGTCATGGACTTCGGCATCGCCCGCGCCATGCAGTCGGGCGTCACGTCGATGACGCAGACCGGCATGGTCGTCGGCACTCCCCAGTACCTCTCTCCCGAACAGGCCCTCGGCCGTGGCGTGGACGCGCGCTCCGACCTGTACTCGGTCGGCATCATGCTGTTCCAGCTGCTGACCGGCCGGATTCCGTTCGACGCGGACTCTCCGCTCGCCATCGCGTACGCACACGTCCAGGAGGAGCCGGTCGCGCCGTCCTCCATCAACCGGTCGATCACCCCGGCGATGGACGCGCTGGTGGCCCGCGCGCTGAAGAAGAATCCGAACGAGCGCTTCCCCAGCGCCGCGGCGATGCAGGACGAGATCACGCGCGTGCTGAACGCGGGCGGCCGGACGGGCGCCCCGGTGATCGTCGGCGGCGGCGCACCGGCGAACAGCGGCTCGGGCGTCGGCTCGGCGGTCTTCCCGCCGGTCGACCAGTCCACACCGGCGCCGCAGAGCGTGCAGATGCCCTACCAGCCGCAGCAGTACCAGCAGCAGCCCGGCCCGTACGGCCCGCCGACACCGGCCCCTGCCTCTTCGCCGTCGTACGGCTACCCGCAGGCGAACCCGGCATACGGGACCCCGGCGCCGATGCAGCATCAGTACCGGACACCGGCGCCGTACGACATCGCACCGCAGCCGGTGGGTGGCGGCGGTTCCGGCAGCGGTGGTGGCAGCAAGCGGAACATGCCCGTGATCGTGGGCTCGATCGTGGTCGCGTTGATCGCGATCGGCGGGCTGATCACGGTGCTGTCACTGAAGGACGACCCGGGCTCGGACTCGGACAACGGCGGCGACCCGAGCAGCTCGGCGGTGGCCGGCGAGCACAAGGATCCGGAGCGGAACCGGACGATGAAGACCGAGGACTGCACGGACGCCATGGAGGACAACGACGACCCGAACAAGGTCGACGCGCCGAGCTTCCTGTACAAGGACATCGTCTCCGCGAAGGAATGCGCCCTGGCCGCGGGCTGGACGATCAAAACGATCGAGGTCGCCGGGAACACCTATGCCGAGGACCAGATCATCGACCAGTTCCCCTCTGCGGGTACCGCCATCCCCGAGAAGGGCGCCCACTTCGAGCTGCGCATCTCCACGGGCGACCCGGCCTGAGCAAGCCGGTAGCGCTGTTCGGCGGTAGCCCGTTCAGCGGTACCACTGCTCGGCGGCGGCGCTGTTCATACGGAAGTGACGGCCCGGCATGCGTGAGGTGTGCCGGGCCGGTTCGCCTCCCGATCCACCGGATGCCGGACATATCGGGACATGTGACGCTGACCTCATGGCTTCAGAACTCCTCCCCCCCTGGGCTTCGAGGTGCCTGGCCTGTCTGGTGATAGCGACGGGGGCGGCGCTAGGGCCGGTGCAGGGTCAGGCACGCGCGGACCAGCGCGAAACCGGCTGGATACCGGGGTCGGCACGCAGGTCGCCCAGCCCTTCGGCAGCCGCTCCGGCGGCCCCCGAGACCCCCACGACTCCCCCCTCCTCTCCGTCCAACGGGCTGTCCGTCGACTCCCCGGCCGATCCGGCCGCAGCTCCCCCGGCCGATCCGCCCGCCGCCCCTTCGGCCGATACGCTCATAGTCCCACCGGCCGAGCGGCCCCTCGCCCCTTCGGCCGAACCGCCGTCGAAACCTCGCACTCCGGCGGCTGCGACCCCGTCCGACAGCGCCCCGGCCACCCCCTCCGCCTCCGCCTCGGCGTCGGCGTCGGCGTCGCCGTCCGCTTCCGACCCGCCGTCGCCCTCACCCTCGCCCTCCGTTTCCGACTCACCCTCGCCCTCCGCTTCCGACCGGCCCTCACCCTCGCCCTCCGCTTCCGACCGGCCCTCGCCCTCGCCCTCCGCTTCCGACCGGCCCTCGCCCTCGCCCTCCGCTTCCGACCGGCCCTCGCCCTCCGCCAGTCCGTCCACCCGACGGCCCGCGCACCCCAAGGCGCAGCCCCCGCTCGCCGGGCGGCAGGCCGGGGAAGGGCGGCTGCGGCCCGGGCGGCCGTACACCCCGCGGGAGCTCGCGAAACGGGACGACTCCTTCGAACAGTCCGACCAGCTGCCCGCCGCGACGGCCCCGGCGGCGCCGCCCTCGGCGACGATCACCGCGACCACCACGGCCAGCGGCTCCCCGGTGCCGGGCCGGCTCGCGCCGCAGGCCCTCGAACAGCCCGCCGTGCGGCGGGTACGGCTGGTGTCACTGGGCACCGGAATCGCCCTGATAGGGCTGGGTCTGGGCTTCCTCGGGCTCCGTCTGCGCCGCACGAACTGAACGGCGCAGGGCTTGCACCCACCAACATACTCGGTATACATACTGAGTATGTCGATCCGTCATGGGCTCCTGGCCCTCCTGGAGCGCGGGCCTCGCTACGGCTCCCAGCTCCGCACCGAATTCGAGTCGCGCACCGGCTCCACCTGGCCCTTGAACGTCGGCCAGGTGTACACCACGCTCAGCAGGCTGGAACGCGACGGCATGGTCGTCCAGGACGGCGAGGACGATCAGGGACACGCCCTCTACTCGATCACCGACGACGGCCGCACCGAACTGCGGAACTGGTTCGAGACGCCCGTCGACCGCAGCAGCCCGCCCCGCGACGAGCTGGCGATCAAGCTCGCCATGGCCGTCGGTGCGCCCGGAGTCGACATCCGGGCCGTCATCCAGTCCCAGCGCCACCACACCGTGAAGGCGATGCAGGACTACACCCGGCTGAAGGCGCAGGCCCTCGCCGACGTCCCGGGCAACCGCGACGAGGTGGCCTGGCTGCTCGTACTGGAACAGCTGATCTTCCAGGCCGAGGCCGAGGCCCGCTGGCTGGACCACTGCGAGTCGCGGCTGGTCCGCCTCGCCGAGGCCGCCGCCACGGATCCGGTACCGGAGGCGCGTACCGCCAACCCCGCCCAGGCGCGCACACCCGCCCGCCCGCGTACACGGCGCTGACCACCCGCGTACGCGGCACCGGCTGTCCTCGATCGCAGCGCTGCCCGCCCGCCTGCGCGGCATCCACCGCCTTCGACCGCATCGCCGACCGCCCGCCTGCGCGGTATTGACCACAGACCATTCCCGAGGGGGGAACCACTCACCATGTCCTCGCACGATCCGTCCGCAACCCCGTCGCCCCGGCTGTCCGCCGCGCCCCTGCCGGTCGACGCTCCCGTGCTCGAACTCCGCGCCCTCACACGTACCCACGGAACCGGCATCGCCGAGGTGCACGCCCTGCGCGGCATCAATCTCTCGGTGCACACCGGTGAACTCGTCGCCGTGATGGGCCCGTCCGGCTCCGGCAAGTCCACCCTGCTCACCCTGGCCGGTGGTCTCGACACCGCGACCGGCGGTCAGGTGATCATCGAGGGTCAGGACATCTCCACCCTCGGCCGCAAGGGCGTCGCGGCCCTGCGCCGGCGCAGCGTCGGCTATGTCTTCCAGGACTACAACCTGATCCCGGCGCTGACCGCCGCCGAGAACATCTCGCTGCCGCGCGAACTCGACGGGGTCTCCGTTCGCAAGGCACGCAAGGAGGCGCGGGCCGCGCTGGAGGAGATGAACCTCCTGCAGATCGCCGACCGGTTCCCCGACGAGATGTCCGGCGGCCAGCAGCAGCGGGTCGCGATCGCCCGCGCGCTGGTGGGGGACCGGCGCCTGGTGCTCGCCGACGAACCGACCGGGGCGCTCGACTCGGAGACCGGTGAGGCCGTCCTCGCCCTGCTGCGCAACCGGTGCGACCAGGGTGCGGCCGGGGTGATGGTGACGCATGAGCCGCGGTACGCCGCCTGGGCGGACCGGGTCGTGTTCCTCCGGGACGGCTCGATCGTCGACCAGACACTGACCGCCGGTGCCGACTCGCTGCTCGCCGCCGAGGGCGCCAAGTGAGCGTGTTCACGGGCTGGCGTGCCGCCCTCAGGATCGCCCGGCGCGACGCGATGCGGGCCAAGGGCCGCAGCGCACTGGTCGTCGCGATGATCGCACTGCCGGTGCTCGGGGTGACGGCCGCCGATGTGACGTACCGCAGTGTGGAGCCGACCCGGGCCGAGAAGCTGAAGGCCTCGATGGGCTCCGCGGACGCGCTGTTCAGCGATCCGGGGATGGGGGCGGGCGCGATTCAGCAGATGCCCGACGGGCAGTCGTACGGCCCGGCTTCGGAGGACAGCGCGCGGCCGGGCGGCGAACCCGTTCCGCCGATCGACATAAGGGCCGCACTCCCCAAAGGTGCGCACGCAATCAGCATCCAGTCCGTCCCGGCCACCGTCACCACCAAGTACGGCATCACCACCGCCGACATCGTCGAGTTCCGGACGTCGGACCCGATGGCCCGCGGCAAGGTCACCCTCGTGCGGGGCGCCTTCCCGCACGGCGACGGCGAGATGGCTGCCACCGAGCCCTTCCTGACGAAGTCGGGGCTGCACGTCGGTTCGCGCACCACTCTGCACGGCGCCGAGCGCACGTACACCATCACCGGTGTCGTGGAACAGCCCGACGACCTCAAGTCCGCGGCGCTGTACGCCGAGCCGGGGGCGGTCATCGCCCCGTGGACGAGCATGGCCAAGCACGACAAGAAGGTGCTGCCGCCGAATGCCGACTCCAGGGACTGGCTGGTCAAGGGGGCCGACGGAGCCGGCGTGAGCTGGTCCGACGTGCTCGCCGCCAACGCGCGGGGCATCCTCGTCGTGTCCCGGCAGGTCGTCCTCGACCCGCCGCCGGACTCCGAGGTCCCGATGGCCCGGACCATGAGCGGCAGCTCGTACGGCGGTTCCGAGGAGCTCAGCGCGGCGCTGATCACCGTGGTCGCCATGGCCGTCCTGGAGCTCGTGCTGCTCGCCGGACCGGCCTTCGCGGTCGGCGCCCGCCGCTCCCGCCGCCAGCTCGGCCTCGTCGGTACGTGCGGTGGAGACCGGCGCCATGTCCGGGCCGTGGTGCTCTCCGGCGGGCTGGTACTCGGCGGCGTCGGTGCCGTGGCCGGTGTCGCGGCCGGATTCGCGCTCACGGCGGTGTTCCGCCCGATGATCGAGGGCTGGGCCGGAAACCGCTTCGGATCGCTGGCCGTGCGCCCGTCGGAGCTGCTGATCATCGCCGTGATCGGTCTCGTCACGGGCTTGCTGGCAGCGCTCGTACCCGCGATCGTGGCGAGCCGGCAGTCCGTGCTGGAGTCGCTCAGTGGCCGCCGCGGCATCCGCCGCAGCTCCCGGGTACTGCCGGTGCTGGGCTCCATCACCCTGCTGATCGGCATCGCGGTCGCGGTCTACGGCGGCACCAGCGGCAACTCGACACTGGTCGCCGGCGGGTCGGTCGTCGCCGAACTCGGCCTGCTCGGCTGCATCCCGGTGATCGTCGGCTTCCTCGGACGGCTCGGCCGCCGGCTGCCGCTCTCCCCGCGGATGGCGTTGCGCGACGCGGCCCGCAACCGGGGGCGTACGGCCCCCGCGGTCGCAGCCGTGATGGCAGCCGTCGCGGGTTCGGTGGCCATCGCCACTTACATGTCCAGCGGCCAGGCCGAGTCGGAGTTCGAGTACACCGCGAACCTCACCCCGGGCACGGTCGCGCTCGTCGCCTCCGACGGCAAGGCGGCCGACCGGCTCCCGCTCGCCCGCGCCGCCGTCGAACGCAACCTCGCCGTCACCGGTGGACACGCCGACGTCGGCCGGGTCTGGGCGGGCAGCGACTGCAACGTCTACTACGAGGAGGGGGACGACTGCGGTTCGGTCGAGCTGATCAAGCCCGCCGGCAAGGGCCACTCCTGCCCGCTCGTCGGCAAGGGCGCCAAAGAGCTCGCCGCGAGTCTCTCCGCGGAAGAGCACAGGAAGCTGATGCGGTCCCCCGCCTGCCTGGACGAACTCATGTACGCGGGCCCGTTCATCGGCATGGCGGACGGCGTCGTCCTGGGCGACGCCAAGTTCCTCTCCACCTATGTGAAGCTCCAGGACCCGGCGGCCGCCAAGGCCCTGGAGGCCGGCACGCCCGTGCTGCTCAACCCGGCGTACGCGAAGAACGGCGAGGTCACCCTCAAGGCCGTCCACAGGTACAGCGACCGCGACAAGAAGAACCGCAAGCTGCACCCGGGCAAGGCCGAAACCCGTACCGACCGGCTGAAGGTGTATCAGGCACCCGAGCGGTACGCCACCACACCCGGGGTCCGCATGATCCTGCCCCTGCAGACAGCGGAACAGCTCGGTCTGCACACCGCGATGAACGGCAATGTCTACGCGGTCGCCCATGAGCCGACGGACAGCGAGGACCAGCGGGTCTCGGCGGCGATCGAAGTGGCCGGTGGTGGGATCTATCTCCAGTCGGAGACGGGTCCGTCCGGGCGGGAGGACACGATCCTGCTGTTCCTCTCCCTGTTCGCCGGTGTGGTGACCCTGGGCGCGGCCGCGATCGCGACCGGTCTCGCCAAGGCCGACGCGGAGGCAGACCTCACCACGCTCAGCGCGGTGGGTGCACCCCCACGCGTGCGGCGCACCCTCTCCGGTTTCCAGTGCCTGGTCGTCGCGCTCACCGGCGTCCTGCTCGGTACGGCGGCCGGTCTGGTGCCCGCGGTGGCGCTCCGGCTCATCGATCTGCGTGAGGCGCTGAAGAACATGCGGGCGGAGCCGATGGCATCCGCATACACGCCGATCGTGCTGCCGTGGGCAACCATTGGGTTGCTGGCCGTGGTGGTACCGCTGCTGGCCGGGCTGGGTGCGGCGGCGTTCACCCGCTCACGGCAGACCGTGGCGCGCCGGGCCGGGTGACGCGCGGCCGGACACTGTGGTCGACGGCTGATTGCGGGGCTGACCGGGCGGTTTCATTGCCCCCGAGAATGGTGGATCAACCGTATTCGGGGGCACCACCCTGTTGAACAGCACGTGTGCGAGACAATGGCGGCATGGAGATGCCGAGGAATGAACGGTCGCACGAGCACCCCCAAGTCCTCGTAGTGGGACAGGACGGCATGGCGATCGGCGGCGGTGGTGGTACTGACGACGAATCGCGTGAGGTCCCGGTGACAGAAATGGTCGAACAGCCCGCGAAGGTCATGCGCATCGGCAGCATGATCAAGCAGCTCCTGGAAGAGGTCAGGGCGGCTCCTCTCGATGAGGCGAGCCGGGTCCGGCTGAAGGAGATCCACGCAAGCTCCGTCAAGGAGCTGGAGGACGGCCTCGCGCCGGAACTGGTGGAGGAGCTCGAACGGCTCTCCCTGCCGTTCACTGAGGAGTCGGTCCCCTCCGAAGCGGAACTCCGGATTGCACAAGCCCAGTTGGTGGGCTGGCTGGAGGGTCTCTTCCACGGCATCCAGACGGCACTGTTCGCCCAGCAGATGGCGGCCCGAGCGCAGTTGGAACAGATGCGCCGCGCGCTTCCGCCGGGCAGCGGTCACGAGGACGACGACTCGGACCCGCACGGAGCGATCCGATCGGGCCCGTACCTGTAAGGCCGTACGCCGGTTTCCGTACCTCAACCTCATCCACGTACATACGAACAGCGGGCCCGGCACACAGGAGCGTGTGCCGGGCCCGCTGTCTCTCCGGCCGCGTTCAGGCCGCCGGCGTGCGCAGGAGCACCTTGCCGATGTGGGTGCTGGACTCCACCACCCGGTGAGCCTCCGCGGCGTCCGGCATCGGCAGCGTACGGTCCACGATCGGTCGGACCACGCCACTGCCGATCAGCGGCCACACATGCTCGCGCACGGCGGCGACGATGGCGGCCTTCTCGGCGAGCGGACGCCCGCGCAGGGACGTTGCGGTGATCGCGGCGCGCTTGTTCAGCAGAGCGCCCAGATTGAGATCGCCCTTGACGCCACCCTGGAGGCCGATGATGGCGAGCCTGCCGTTGACGGCGAGCGCCTTCACATTCCGGTCCAGGTACTTCGCACCGACGATGTCGAGGATGACGTCCGCGCCCGCCCCGTCCGTCGCCTTGCTCAGCTCCTCGACGAAGTCCTGCTCCCGGTAGTCGATCAGGATGTCGGCTCCGAGCTCCGCGCACCGCGCCAGCTTCTCGGGACCGCCCGCGGTCACCGCGACCCGTGCGCCCACGGCCTTGGCGAGCTGGATCGCCATCGTGCCGATACCGCTGGAGCCTCCGTGCACCAACAGCGTCTCGCCGGGGCGCAGATGGGCCACCATGAACACGTTCGACCAGACCGTGGCCGTCACCTCGGGCAGTGCCGCGGCCACTGCCGGATCGACGCCGTCCGGCACGGGCAGAAGCTGCCCGGCAGGTACGGCGACCTTCTCCGCGTAACCGCCGCCCGCGAGCAGCGCACACACCTCGTCGCCGACCGACCAGCCGGTGACACCGGGGCCGACCTCCGCGATCCGGCCGGCGCACTCCAGACCGGGGTACGGGGACGCGCCGGGCGGTGGGTTGTAGAAGCCCTGCCGTTGCAGAACATCGGCGCGGTTGACCGCGCTGGACACGACCTCGACGAGGACCTCGCCCTCGCCGGGTACGGGATCGGGGACCTCGGCCCATACGAGCGCCTCGGGGCCGCCGGGTGCGGGGATTGTGATCGCATGCATGGCGGCGAGGCTACTCCGTGGCGGCGGCGCGACGGGTCGGTGGCGGGGTTACGACGCGTCGCGGTCGCCTGCCGTCCGAGGCGGACGACACGTTGCCCGCCTTCTGTCCGAGGCGCGCGACCGATCGCGGACTAGTCACCACAGGCTGTCACGCCCCTTGCTGGCGCGGCGTATTCAGTGGCGTGGCGCGGCCCGAGACACGCACGATCGTGATCAGGCGATCCGTCAACTGCAGCGGACTGGCAGCCGGATCGTCGTAACCGATCAGCCGGTGGCCGCGCAGCACGCTCACGACCAGATCATCGGTCTCCCGGACACTCTTGCCGACCTCGGCCTTTATCACCGGCCGTTCGACAAGATCGAGGCCGGTGCCCTGCTGGATGAGATCCTCCATCACCGTGCCCGCACTGGGACTGAGGACGGAGAGGCCGAGCAGCCGGCCTGCCGCACTGGCGCTGGTGATCACGGCGTCGGCTCCGGACTGCCGCAGCAGCGGGGCGTTCTCCTCCTCGCGAACCGCAGCGACGATCTTCGCGCCGCGATTGAGCTGCCGCGCGGTCAGTGTGACCAGCACCGCCGTGTCGTCGCGCTGAGTGGCGATGATGACCTGTCGCGCCTTCTGGATCTCGGCCCGCAGCAGAACATCGCTGCGCGTCGCATCGCCGACGACCCCCACGAACCCCTCGGCGTTGGCGGACTCGATCACCTTGGTCGCCGGGTCGACGATCACGATCTGTTCCTTCTTCAGACCGGTGGCGCAGAGCGTCTGGATCGCCGACCGGCCCTTGGTGCCGAAGCCGACGACAACGGTGTGGTCACGCAAGTTGGTTCTCCAACGGTTCAGCCGGAAGTCCTCCCGGGTCCGCTCCGTCAGGACCTCCAGGGTGGTGCCGACCAGAATGATCAGGAAGAGCACGCGCAGCGGTGTCACGAGCAGCACATTGGTCAGCCGTGCGGTGTCGCTGTACGGAGTGATGTCGCCGTACCCGGTGGTGGAGAGGGTGACCGTCGAGTAGTAGACGGCGTCCAGCAGATCCACCGAGCCATCGGCAGCGTCGTGGTAGCCGGCACGGTCGAGCCAGACGATCAGCACCGTGGCGGCCAGGACCAGTATCGCCATCAACAGCCGCTTGGCGACCTGCCGGAGAGGCCGGTCGACGACTCGGCGCGGAAGCAGGATCCGGGTGGTCACGAGGTGCTCGTCGAACCGCCGGGCCATCGCGTCGTGGCCGGGAAGTTTCACGTGAAACACCCTTCCGTCCACGGAGTCGCCGGGGCCCACGGCAGATCGAGGATCTCCACCTCGGTGCCGGACCGCACCCCGCCCGGTGGTACGACGGCCAGCCCGTCGGCGGCGGCGATCCCGCGGAGCATGGCCGGCCCGTTGTAGTGCAGAGGCACGACGTGCTCGACGCCGGCACCGGCCGCGCTGCCGGTGCCCTCTGCCGATCTGACCCGATGGACGACGGGGACCAAGCGGGTGTCGTGCGGGTGGCCGTGCACCTCGTCGCGTACGACGACCCGGTACGGCTCCTCCGGTGCGCGGCCGGCCAGCCCACGCAGGAGAGGCTCGGCGAGCGTGAGGAGACCGGAGACGGCAGCGAGCGGGTTGCCGGGCAGTCCGACGAGATACGGGCCACCGGAGGGCAGCCGGGCCAGCAACATCGGGTGGCCGGGGCGCACGGCTACGCCGTCGACCAGCAGCCCGGCGCCGATCTTGGCGAGGACCGGGTGGACATGGTCGACCGGACCCGCCGCAGTGCCCCCGGTGGTGATGACAAGGTCCGCTTCGGAGGTGGTGAGAGCGTGTTGGAGAGCCTCCGCGTCGTCGCCGAGACGGCGGGGGGCGGAGACCTCGGCGCCCAGGGCCCGCAGCCAGGGTCCGATCATGGGGCCCAGAGCGTCCCGGATCAGCCCGTCGTGCGGCAGACCGGCGGTGAGCAGTTCGTCCCCGAGGACGAGGACGTCGACACGCGGGCGGGGGACCGTCACCAACTCGTCGTATCCGGCAGCGGCGGACAGGCCGAGGACAGCGGGCGTCACCAGAGTTCCGGCGGGCAGCAGTTGATCGCCGGATCGGCACTCCTGGCCGCGCGGCCGGATGTCCTGCCCGGGGACCACCTGCCGTTGTGCGTACAACAGCCCCTTGGCCTCGTCCACATGGGCGTGTTCGCTCCGGATCACGGCAGTGGCATTCGCCGGGATGCGGGCGCCCGTGGCAATCCGTACGCCATCACCGTCGGGGAGCGGGGCCGGCGTGCTGTGCCCGGCGAGGATGCCCAGATCTCCGCTCCCGCCTTCGCCCTTGCCGAGCGCCCAGGGGCCAGGTCCGGCGACGACCCAGCCGTCCATGGCGGACGTATCGAACGACGGCAGATCCGTGAGCGCGGCCAGGGGTTCAGCCAGCACGTGTCCGAGTGTCCGGTCGAGGGGGAGACGCTGGGTACGGGGGGCGGCGCCGCGCCCGGCCCGCGCGGCAAGAGCACGAGCCTCACGCCAGGCGGTGGCCTGTCTGCGCCGGTCGCGAGCGGGGGCCTGACCGGAACTCCGGCCGGAATCGTGACCGGAACCGTTGCCAGGACCGTTGCCGGGCTTCTGATCAGGGCTGTGACCGGGGCTCGGGGCAGCGCTGTGACCAGAACTGTGGTCGGAACGGTGGTCAGAACTGTGGTCGGAAACCTGGCGAGGAGTGCCCCCGGAACTGGCGGCGCTGGGGCCGGGTCCGTGTTCGGGGCTCTGGCCGGAACTGGGACCAGTGCTCTGCCAGGGGCTCTGCGCCGAGTCCCCGACCTGGGGCTGCGACTGAGCCACGAATCGAGGCTCACGCGAAGACTGCCCCGCAACCAGCGCAAGAGCCTGATCGACAGCACGGTCCTCCTCGGCGGCACGGGCCTGCTCAGCGGCACGGGTCGCGTCGGCAGCACGGGGCACGTCGGCAGCACGGGTCGCATCGGCAGCACGGGGCACTTCCGCCATCGGGGCTTGCCCGTCGCCGTGAGCCACCCCGGCCGCCCGGCCTGAGTCCGTCGGGCAGGCCGGCTCGACGGCACCGGCCTCCTCCGCGGCGCGGCTCACCCGGGCCGCCCCGACCGCCTCAACCGACCCGGCCGCCCCGACCGCCGGCGGAGTAACCGCGGCGGCATACTCAGCCGTCGGGCGCCTGCTCCCCGGGTCCGGCGGAGGAGCCGGTGCCCGTTCCGCCGCCGGGCCATCTTCGGCCTTGCGTGGGTACGCCGTCATGGCGTCTCGGCCTCGTCCGCCCAGCGGAGGGCGAGCGCGGTCGCCTTTCGAGCAGCCTCGGCCACCGCCTCGGGTCCGCCCCCACCGTCGCTCGCCTTCGCCGCCGCGTACCCGACCAGAAACGTCGTCAGGGGCGCGGCGGGCCGGGCGACGCCGTGGGCGGCATCGCGGGCGAGGTCGAGCAGGACGCCGGTGTCGACGTCGAGTTCGATGCCCAGTTCGTTCTTGACTGCGGTGATCCATTCGTCCAGCACGGTCCCATGCTCTCTGATACGGGCCCGGGCTGCAGCAATGTCTTCCCAGGTGTCGCAGTCGAACGAGGCGAGCGGACCCGCCTCGACGCGGGCGAGGTCCAGTTCGTGTGTCAGCAACCGCAGCGGCAGTCCGGCCAGACCGCCGTGCTCGGTGGCGAGCAGAGCCAGCTCGCGGCGGAGCGGTTCGGCGCGGTAGACCGCGACCAAGGGCTGGTCCCGGCCGTCCTGATCGACGCACAGGGCCCCGTCACGGTCCCCGTGCCCGGCGGCGGCCAGCAGCGCCTCGACCGTGCTCTCCCCCAGGAACGGGAGGTCGGCGGAGAGTACGAGCACGCGCTCCGCGCTCGTATGCCGTACCCCGGCGCCGAGTGCCGCCAACGGGCCCCCGCCCTGCGGCTCTTCGCGTGTCCAGGTCACAGCGCGCGGGGTGGGCCGGCGACCGCCCACCACGACGGTGGTGGCGGCATCGGTGCAGGCGGCGAGCACCCGGTCGAGCAGTGCCCGGCCACCGACCCGAACGGCCGGCTTGTCGGCACCCCCGAGGCGCTTGGCGGCCCCTCCGGCAAGAACGATGGCGTCATACGCGGTCATGCCCCGAGTATGCGTGCCACACGCTCCCGTTGAACCTCCCCGCCCCCTCCCTCCTCGTCCTCCTCCTACAACGTGCGCAGCAGCAGCGCCGGTTGTTCCACGCAGTCGGCCACGTACCGCAGGAAGCCGCCCGCCGTGCCGCCGTCGCAGACCCGGTGGTCGAAGGTCAGCGAGAGCTGGACGACCTGGCGCACGGCCAGCTCACCCCCGTGCACCCACGGCTTGGGCACGATCCGGCCGACACCCAGCATCGCCGCCTCGGGGTGGTTGATGATCGGCGTCGACCCGTCGACCCCGAACACCCCGTAGTTGTTCAGCGTGAACGTACCGCCGGTCAGATCCGCCGGGGTCAGCGTGCCCGTCCGGGCCGCCTCGGTCAGCCGGCCGATCTCGGCACCGATCGACTCCGCGTTACGGGACTGCGCATCCCGTACGACAGGGACGACCAGCCCTCGCTCCGTCTGGGCCGCGAAGCCGAGATGGACGGCGGGCAGCCGCACGATCTCCCGGGCGTCCAGGTCCACCGTCGAGTTGAGCTCGGGGAATCGGGCCAGGGCCGCCGTACAGATACGGGCCAGTAGGGCGAGCACCGACACCTTGGGCCCCGTGGTCGGACCACCGGCGCCGTTCATCGCGGCTCTGGCAGCCATCAGCTCGGTGGCATCCGCGTCGACCCAGCACGTGGCATCGGGAATTTCGCGCCGACTGCGCGCCAGCTTGTCGGCGACCGCGCCCCGTACACCGCGCAACGGAATCCGCTCCCCGGCAGCCGAGGCCGACACCGGGGCCGGCCCCGAGGCAGAGGGCGACACCGGGACCGGCACCGGCGGCGCCACCGCCGTCCCGTTCGCCGCAGCCCTGATCGCGGATTCGACATCGGACCGCAGAATCAGCCCGTCGCGGCCCGACCCCGTCAACTGCCGCAGATCGAGATCGTGCTGCCGCGCCAGCCTCCGTACCAACGGAGAGACGACCGCCACGGGTCCCGACACCTCATCGGGAACCGACGCAGGGGCCGGTCCCGGTGCCGGAGCAGGAGCCATCACAGGCACCGGGCCCGGCTCCGCGGCAACCGAGATCGCCTCGGGCCGCACCCGCCGACGTCGCGCCGCCGGCGCCCCCGTCCCGTACCCCACCAGCACATTGCCGGACGACTCGGCCCCTGCAGCGGCCTTGCCGGAGAGATCCCCGGGAAGGTCGCCTGCCGTGGACCCCACAGCCACCGTCAACAACGGTGCGCCGACCGGAAGTTCCGCACCCTCTTCGCCGAAGCGGGCGGTCACCACGCCCCCGTAGGGACATGGCACCTCCACCATCGCCTTGGCCGTCTCGACCTCGACGACCGGCTGGTCGATGGCGACCACGTCGCCGACCTCCACCAGCCAGCGGACGATCTCCGCCTCGGTCAGGCCCTCGCCGAGGTCGGGCAGCTTGAATTCGAGCACCTGTGGCATCAGCTCTCCGCCTCCCACTGCAGCCGCGCGACCGCATCGAGCACCCGGTCCACGCCCGGCAGATGGTGCCGCTCCAGCATCGGCGGCGGATACGGGATGTCGAACCCGGCGACCCGCAGCACCGGCGCCTCCAGGTGGTGGAAGCAGCGCTCGGTGATCCGAGCTGCGATCTCCCCACCGGGGCCGCCGAACCCGGACGACTCATGAACGACAACCGCTCGACCGGTACGCCGCACGGAAGCGGCAACCGTCTCGTCGTCGAACGGCACCAGCGAACGGAGGTCGACCACTTCGAGGTCCCAGCCCTCCTCGACGGCCGCCTCCGCGGCTTCCAGGCAGACCGGCAGGGACGGCCCGTACGTGATCAGCGTCGCGCTGCGCCCGGGACGGCGGACAACGGCTCGCCCGATCGGCTCGACCTCCACCGGCGCGTCCGGCGACCATGCCGCCTTCGACCAGTACAGCCGCTTCGGCTCCAGGAAGATCACCGGGTCGTCGGAGGCGATCGAGGCCCGCAGCAGCCCGTATGCGTCGTCGACCGTGGCAGGCGTGACGACATGCAGGCCCGGCGTCGCCATGTAGTAGGCCTCCGAGGAGTCGCTGTGGTGCTCGACCCCGCCGATCCCGCCGCCGTACGGCACCCGCACCGTGATCGGCAGCGGCATGGCGCCCCCGGTCCGGTTCCGCATCTTGGCGACATGGCTGATGAGCTGCTCGAACGCCGGATAGGCGAACGCGTCGAACTGCATCTCCACCACAGGCCGCAGCCCGTACATCGCCATGCCGACGGCCGCACCGAGGATGCCCGCCTCGGCCAACGGCGTGTCCGTACAGCGGTCGTCGCCGAACTCCTTCGCCAGCCCGTCGGTGATCCGGAAGACCCCGCCGAGCGTGCCGACGTCCTCACCGAGGACGTGCACCGCCGGGTCCTCGGCCATCGAGTCACGCAGCGCACGCCCGAGAGCCTGCGCCATGGTGGCCGGCTTGGCCTTGTCCGTCTGCTTGCCGGCCATCGCCGCCGTGGTCATCGGCCGTCCCCCGCACCACTCGTACCGTCCTGGCCCTGCTCGGCGTCCAGCTCCACCCGCAGCCGGGCTGCCTGCTCCCGCAGTTGCGCGGTCTGTTCCGCGTAGACATGGGCGAAGAGGTCCATCGGGTCGAGCACCGGATCGGCGTTCATCTGCTCGCGCAGCCCGGCCGCCATCCGCTCCGCAGCCGCGCGCGCCTCCTCGATGCCGTCCTCACCGAGCAGCCCGCGCGCGGTCAGTTCCCGCTCCAGGAGCTGGATCGGGTCGTGCGCCCGCCACGCCTCCACCTCGCTCTCGCCGCGGTAGCGCGTGGCGTCGTCGGCGTTGGTGTGCGCGTCCATCCGGTAGGTCACGGCCTCCACCAGGGTCGGACCGCCACCCGCCCGGGCCCGCGCCACCGCCTCGCCGAGCACCTGGTGCACGGCGGCCGCGTCATTGCCGTCGACCAAACGGCCCGGCATGCCGTACCCCACCGCCTTGTGCGCCAGCGACGGCGCCGCCGTCTGCTTGGCCAGGGGTACGGAGATCGCAAAGCCGTTGTTCTGCACCAGGAAGACCACCGGGGCCCGCCAGACGGCCGCGAAGTTCAGCGCCTCGTGGAAGTCGCCCTCGCTGGTCCCGCCGTCGCCGACCATGGCGAGCGCCACCACGTCGTCCCCCTTGAGCCGCGCCGCGTGGGCCAGGCCCACCGCGTGCGGCAGCTGGGTGGCGAGCGGGGTGCAGAGCGGGGCGATGCGGTGCTCGCGCGGGTCGTAACCGGTGTGCCGGTCACCGCGCAGCAGGGTCAGTGCCTCGACCGGGTCGAGGCCGCGCGCCACCGCCGCGAGGGTGTCGCGGTAGCTGGGGAAAAGCCAGTCGCGCTCCTCCAGCACCAGCGCCGCAGCTATCTCGCAGGCCTCCTGTCCGGTGCTGGACGGGTAGACGGCGAGCCGGCCCTGCTTGGTGAGGGCGGTGGCCTGGGCGTTGTACCGCCGCCCGCGCACCAGCTCGGCGTAGAGCCGCAGCAGCAGCTCGGGGTCTGCGTCGGCCACGGCGTCCGTACCGAGAACGCGGTACGGCTCGGGGTCCGGGAGCAGCGGCGCGGGGTCGGTGAGCGGCTTCCAGGCCGGGGGCGGCGTGGGCCGGTAGGCGGCCGCGCCGGGCAGCTCTTGGACCGTCATGACAAGCACCTCCTGGCATCGAGGGATATCGAGCAGCGTCTGGCGATATCGAGGGGTCGCCCAATATCGGGGGGTGGCTGAATACGTCGAAATGTCGAGCACTGTCCGAGGCGCGGATGTGGTGTGCCTCACCTACCGATTGTTCGGTCGCGAGCGCATTTTGGCTACAGGCACCGTCAGCCTGTGGACAAACGGTTCTCCACAGCCTGGGATAGGGGCAGGTCGTCCAAGACAGGGAGGCACGGGGACATGGCAGCTGAACAAATGGCCGACGGGGCCGAGGACCCGGGCCAGGTTCCGCCCGCGCGCCCGCTCGACTCCATCGACCGCGACATCCTCCGACTGCTCCAGACGGACGGCCGAGCCTCGATACGGTCGGTGGCCGACCGCGTCCATGTGTCGCGCGCCAATGCCTACGCCCGGATCAACCGGCTCATCGACGACGGAGTGATCCGCGGCTTCAGCGCGCGCGTGAACCATGAGCGGGCGGGGCAGGGCGCCTCCGCATACATCACGCTCAAGATCGTCCAGAACTCCTGGCGGACGGTGCGCGAGCAGCTCCAGGCACTGCCGGGGGCGACACACATCGCGCTGGTCAGCGGCGACTTCGACGTACTGCTGCTGGTGCACACCCCGGACAACCGGTCGCTGCGCGAGCTGGTCCTGACCAGGATCCAGGCCATCCCGGAGGTGCTCTCCACCCGCACGCTCCTGGTGTTCGAGGAGACCGACCTGGCCCCGGGCCCGGACCGCCCCACCGAACTCAGCTAGCGCGAATCACGCACAGCCGCGCCCCCGCTGCCCCCACCGCCGGTCGCGAGCATCACTGCAGCGCTCAGGAAGACAGGCACACGCAGGACGACAGCCGGCGGGCAGGGTGGCGGTCTTCCCGGTACGACCGTGGGCGGTTCAGCGGCTGGAACGCATCCCCTCGAATGCCAGCTGAACGACCGTGTCCGCCAGCTGCTCCCCCTCGGCGCCGCCGCCCGGCTGCGGCCGGTACCACTCCACCAGGGAGTTGACCATCCCGAAGAGCAGCCTCGTCGCCAGCCGTATGTCCACGTCGGAGCGGAGATCACCATCGTCGACCGCCGCCTTCAGCAGCTCGGCCACCCGCTGGTCGAATTCGCGCCTTCGCTCCATGGCCCAGCGCTCGGCCGTCGTATTGCCCCGCACGCGCAGCAGCAGCGTGACGTAGGGCAGTTCGGCTATCAGCACCTCGACGGTACGGCGAGTGACGTATTCGACCCGCTCGATCGCGCGCCCCCGCGTCGCCCCGGACTCGTCGAGAATCCCGAAGAGCCCGTCCAGCGCCCGGCTGACCGCACGTCGCAGAAGCTCTTCCTTGCCCGCGACATGGTGGTAGATGGACGACTTGGAGATGCCGGCCGCCTTGGACAGGTGCTCCATGGACGTGCCGTCGTAACCGCGCTCGTTGAAGACACGGACGGCGACGGTGAGGAGAGTCTCCGGGGTGTACGTGTCCCGCTTGGCCGTGGTCATGTCCGCGATCCTCCCCTACGAGTTGTCCACAGGTTCCGTGGGCCCCCCTTGTCCCGACCGATCGTTCGGTTACTCTAACTCTGTCCGCCCGTCCCTGCCCAGCTCGATGAGGAGTTGGTCCGTCATGGCCGCCGAGCTCTCCCCGCAACTGCTGTCCGAGAAGCACCGCCCCACGCTCGACCAGGCCCTCGACGCGATCCGTACGCGCGCCTACTGGTCCCCGCATCCCGAGCATCCGAAGGCGTACGGCGACGGCGGCGCCCCGGGCAGCCTGAGCGCTGCCGAGGGCAAGGCCGCGTTCGACGCCGTGCTGCACACCCGGCTCGACCTCGGCCAGCCGGGCACCGACGGCTGGACGGGCGGGGAGGTCTCTCCCTACGGTCCGGAGCTCGGCATCGAATATCCGCATGCTGACCTGGACGTACTGCTTCCGGCGATGCGTGCGGGGATGGCTGCCTGGCGCGAGGCGGGGCCCGAGACCAGGGCCCTGGTCTGTCTGGAGATCCTGTCGCGGATCAGCGCCCGCACCCATGAGTTCGGCCACGCCGTGATGCACACGAGCGGGCAGGCCTTCATGATGGCGTTCCAGGCGGGCGGCCCGCACGCCCAGGACCGCGGCCTGGAAGCGGTGACGTATGCGTACGAGGAGCAGATCCGCACCCCGCGGACCGCGGACTGGTCCAAGCCCCAGGGCAAGCGCGACCCACTCCAGCTGCACAAGTCGTTCATCGCGGCAGGCCGCGGCATCGCGCTGCTGATCGGCTGCAACACGTTCCCCACGTGGAACGGCTATCCGGGCCTCTTCGCCTCCCTCGCCACCGGTAATCCCGTCCTGGTGAAGCCGCATCCGCGCGCCGTGCTTCCCCTGGCGCTCACGGTGCAGGTGGCCCGCGAGGTGCTGAGTGAGGCCGGCTTCGACCCCAACCTGGTCTGTCTGGCCGCCGAGCGGCCGGGCGAGGGCATCGCCAAGGCCCTGGCGGTCCGACCCGAGATCAGGATCATCGACTACACCGGATCCACCGCCTTCGGCGACTGGCTGGAGGCCAACGCCCGCCAGGCCCAGGTCTACACGGAGAAGGCCGGGGTCAACACGATCGTCGTCGACTCCACCGACGACTACCGGGGCATGCTGGCCAATCTGGCCTTCTCCCTCTCCCTGTACAGCGGCCAGATGTGCACCACCCCGCAGAACCTGCTGATCCCCCGCGACGGCATCACGACGGACGCCGGCGACAAGACGTACGACGAGGTGGTCGGTGACATCGCCGCCTCGGTCACCGGCCTGCTCGGAGACGACGCCCGGGCCAACGCACTGCTCGGTGCGCTGGTCAACCCGGAGGTGAAGGCCCGGCTGGAGGCGGCGGCCGGACTGGGCGAAATCGCCCTGGCGTCGCGCGAGGTGGCCAACCCGGAGTTCCCCGACGCGGTCGTCCGCACCCCGCTCGTCGTCAAGCTCGACGGCACCAAGCCGGACGACGAGGCGGCCTATCTCTCGGAGTGCTTCGGACCGGTCGCTTTCGCGGTCGCGGTCGACTCGACGGCGGACGCGGTGGAGCTGCTGCGCCGCACGATCCGCGACAAGGGCGCGATGACGGTCGGTGCGTACACGACCTCGCCGGAGGTGGAGCGCGCGGTGGAGGACGTCTGCCTGGACGAGTCGGCCCAGCTCTCGCTGAACCTGACGGGCGGGGTGTACGTCAACCAGACAGCAGCCTTCTCCGACTTCCACGGCTCGGGCGGCAACCCTGCGGCAAACGCCGCCCTGTGCGACGGAGCATTCGTATCGAACCGCTTCCGCATGGTGGAGGTCCGCCGCCAGGCCTAGCAAGGACCCGTATTCAGTCCTTCCGGCGCTGGGGGCGCAGGAGCAGGAGCCAGGGGGCAGGCAGAACCCCCTGGCTCCAGTGTCCCCGGCCCCTCAGACCCCGGCCTCCGGAATATCGGCGTACCGCTGCACCCACGCATGCATGGCAATGGCCGCCGCAGCCCCCGCATTGATCGACCGCGTCGAGCCGAACTGCGCGATCGAGCAGACCATCGTCGCGTGCTTGCGGGCCTCTTCCGTCAGCCCCGGTCCTTCCTGCCCGAAGAGCAGCACACACCGGCGCGGCAGCTCGGTCCGCTCCAGCGGCACCGCCCCCGGCAGATTGTCGATCCCGATGATCGGCAGCCCCTCGGCCGCCGCCCAGGCGGTCAGATCGGCCGTGTCGGGATGGTGCCGCACATGCTGGTACCGGTCGGTGACCATCGCGCCGCGCCGGTTCCAGCGCCGTCGGCCCACGATGTGGATCTCCTTGGCGAGAAAAGCGTTCGCGGTGCGCACCACCGATCCGATATTGAAGTCGTGTCCCCAGTTCTCCACCGCCACATGGAAGTCGTGCCGTCGTAGGTCCAGATCGGCGACGATCGCCTCCCGCGTCCAGTAGCGGTACTCGTCGCCTACATTGCGCCGGTCGCCGTGGGCGAGCAGCCCCGGGTCGTACCGCTCGCCCTCGGGCCAGGGCAGCGCATGCGGCCCGACACCGATCTCCGCCCCGAACCCGTCGTCGTACTGCATCGGCTCCACGGGCGGCTCACCCGCGGCAAGGGCTGCGTTCGACGGATCCTCGCTGCTGAGACTGCTGGGACTGCTGCTACTGCTGGTACGGCCGGTGCTGCCGGTATCGCTGCTCACCCGACGAGCGTATGGCCACCGCTTCCGCTGTGCTGCGGGGCCTCCTCGTCGCCGCTGCGCCGCTGCTCGGGCACCACCCGGTCCGCGCGCGAGAACAGCAGCTGCCGCCCGAGCGTCACCCGGTCTCCCAGCCAGACCAGGAAGACCGTCGGCAGGAAGACGGAGTCTGCGGCGATCATCGCCATCGAGAAGAAGGGCAGACCCAGCAACAGGGCAATGCCGGCGTGCTCGCACATCATGGCGACGAGCAGGACGTTCTTGACACGCCGGTTGAAGAGGGTGAAGGGGAAGGCGACCTGCACGACGACCGTGCCGTACGTCAGGATCATGACCATCACACCGCTGGACGCGAGGATGTCGGACAGTGCGGGCCAGGGCGTGAAGTAGTCGAGCTTGAGCGGGTAGTACAGCGCCGTGCCGTCCTGCCACCGCGATCCCTGGATCTTGTACCAACCCGCTGTCGCGTAGATCAGACAGACCTCGGCCATGATCACGACGAGCGTGGCGTTGTGGACGAGGTTGGCGATGACATCGAGCAGTGTGCGCGGCTCGCTCTGCGGTGCGTAGCGGTTCACGGCCCACCAGGCCCCGTGGCCGATCCACATCCCCCAGAAGAGGGCCGGCAGCCACCAGGTGCCGCCGAAACCGTCGGCCACCGAGCCCGCCACGAGAACCAGGCCGAGGACCATCCAGAGGATGGCCCCGGCCACATTCCGCACCGGCCGACCGGCGCCCGTCCCTTCCGGGGGCGTTCCCCGCGCCACCCGCGCCGCTCGCCGCGCGTCCAGCGACCAGACCTGCCCGCAACGCGTCAGCACCAGATAGATCGCCATCAGATGGATGACGTTGTCGCCACCGTCACCCAAGAAAATGCTGCGGTTCTGCAGCGAGAGCACACCGACCATGAAGAGGACGGACATCGCGCGGGTGTGCCAGCCGAGCATCAGCAGCGCGGCTGACAGCAGGGCGACCGCGTAGACGATCTCGAACCAGACCGTGCTGTCCGACCACAGGAGCGCGGAGAAGGCTTCGTTGCCCGATATGAGCTGCTTCCCCATGCCCCAGCTCCACGGGGAGTCGGGGCCGTACATCTCGTGGCGGTGCGGCAGCTCGCGCAGCAGGAACAGCAGATAGGTGACGGAGAAACCGATCCGGATGACAGCGCTCTGGTACGGCCCGAGGGCCGAGGACGTGATGCGCTGGACACCGAGTGCCAGCCTGCGGTCGGGGGAAGGCGTGCTCACTTGTCCGCCTCCTTGGCGCTCTCGGGAAGGTCGGCGGGGGTGACGGTCCACCACGGCAGCACCCGATAGTTCGGCCTGGTACTGATCTTCTCCGTACTCCACGGCGGCGCCGCGACGGAGCGCACTTCGGAGCGGACCTGAATGCGCTCGACGGTGCCGCCGTAGTCGTGCTCACTCAGGCGGAGCATCACGATGCGGCGGATGTAGCGCTCGGCGAGTTCGCCGCGCAGGCCGTTCGGACGGTTCTCGGTGTCGTGGGAGTTGAGGTAGAAGTCCCAGCCACGGCGGAGCTCGTTCTGATGGACGTGGCTGGGGAGGAGATTGCCGCGTATCGCCTTGCCGTCCTCGCCGGAGAGGCTCATCCAGGGAGTCGTACGGCGTCCGTCGGCGCCGGCTATCTCGGCCCGGACGTGCACGCCGACGTTCTGCTGAAGCGGATTGGGCGCGAAGAGCTTCCAGTTCTGTTCGAACTCGGGATAGACCCAGTCGTCGACCACTTTGCCGTGCTGCTTGGTCAGAGTGTTGGAGGGGGCGACGTGCAGAAACACCATGGCCAGGTGAGTGCAGGCAATCAGCCCGATGATCGACAGCGCGACTGCGGCACCGATCTGGTACGGAAGAGACAGGCCGGAAATACCGGCACGGAGCGGCGCGGGCGCTGCGGCGGTATCGGTGTCCTGGCCGGTGTCGAACGGTGCGTCGTCGCGCTGCTCCGCCTCTGACCCGACGCTTCCGATCCCGCCTCCGACACCCCTGTCGTCGTACGAATCCATCCCGCCCCGATCCCCGTCGATCCCCGGTCAGTTATCCACAGGGTTGACACCCTACGGGCCGCCGACTCACCATTGAAGTCAATGAACCGAACGATCGGTCGGTAGGGAGCCCGGGATGGCGGCAGTGACTGCGGACCAGACGACGCAGGCGAAGGCGCAAGGGACGGTGCAGGCGACAGCAAGCGGCCCCGACGGGGCTGATGATGCCCAGCTGGCCGCGTTCGACGCCGCGGTGGCAGCCGACGAGCGCATCGAGCCGCGTGACTGGATGCCGGACGCCTACCGGGCCTCGCTGGTCAGGCAAATGGCCCAGCATGCCCACTCCGAAATCATCGGCATGCAGCCCGAGGCAAACTGGATCAGCCGCGCCCCCTCGCTGCGCCGCAAGGCGATCCTGATGGCCAAGGTGCAGGACGAGGCAGGACACGGGCTGTATCTCTACAGCGCGGCGGAGACCCTCGGGACGAGCCGCGAAGAACTGCTCGACAAGCTCCACGCGGGTCGCCAGAGGTATTCGTCGATCTTCAATTACCCCACGCTGACCTGGGCGGATGTCGGCGCGATCGGCTGGCTGGTGGACGGCGCCGCAATCACCAACCAGGTGCCGCTGTGCCGCTGCTCGTACGGTCCGTACGCCCGGGCCATGGTCCGCATCTGCAAGGAAGAATCCTTCCACCAGCGCCAGGGGTACGAGCTGCTGCTCGCCCTCGGCCGCGGCACCCCGGCGCAGCGTGAGATGGCCCAGGACGCGGTGAACCGCTGGTGGTGGCCGTCCCTGATGATGTTCGGCCCGCCGGACGACGCGTCGGCGCACTCGGCGCAGTCGATGACCTGGAAGATCAAGCGCCACTCGAACGACGAGCTGCGGCAGCGGTTCGTCGACATCTGCGTCCCGCAGGCCGAGGCGCTGGGACTCACCCTCCCGGACCCGGACCTCCGGTGGAACGAGGAGCGTGGACACCACGACTTCGGGTCGATCGACTGGACGGAGTTCCAGGAGGTCCTGACGGGCAACGGCCCGTGCAACGAACAGCGCCTCACCCAGCGACGCCGGGCACACGAAGAGGGCGCCTGGGCACGGGATGCGGCGGCTGCGTACGCCGTGAAGCACCACGCAGAGAAGCACACCACACCGACACCGATCGCGGAGGCGACAGCATGAGCAGCTCGACGGACTGGCCGCTGTGGGAGGTGTTCGTGCGGTCGCGGCGCGGCCTCTCCCACACCCACGCGGGCAGCCTGCACGCCCCGGACGCCGAGATGGCCCTGCGTAACGCCCGCGATCTGTACACGCGCCGTTCCGAGGGTGTCTCCATCTGGGTGGTGCCGTCCACGGAGATCACGGCCTCCTCGCCGGACGAGAAGGACTCGTTCTTCGAACCGGCCGGCGACAAGCCCTACCGGCACCCGACGTTCTACGAGATCCCGGAAGGGGTGAAGCACCTGTGACCGCGGCCCTCGCCCTCGGCGACGACGCGCTGGTGCTGTCGCACCGGCTGGGGGAGTGGGCGGGCCATGCGCCCGTGCTGGAGGAGGAGGTGGCCCTCGCCAACATCGCCCTGGATCTGCTGGGGCAGGCCCGGGTGCTGCTCTCGCTCGCCGGGGACGAGGACGAGCTGGCGTTTCTGCGCGAGGAGCGGGCGTTCCGCAACGTCCAGCTGGTCGAGCAGCCCAACGGCGACTTCGCCCACACCATCGCCCGTCAGCTCTACTTCTCCGTCTACCAGCGGGGGCTGTACGAGCAGTTGGCAGCCGGTGAGGGAGAGTTCGCCGGGCTGGCGGCGAAGGCCGTCAAGGAGGTCGCCTACCACCAGGACCACGCCGAGCACTGGACGCTGCGGCTCGGCGACGGTACGGCGGAGAGTCACCAGCGGATGCAGCGCGGGGTGGACGCCCTGTGGCGGTTCACCGGTGAGCTGTTCCAGCCGGTCGAGGGCGTGGAGATCGACTGGCAGTCGCTGCAGAACAGCTGGCTGGCGACGGTCACCGGCGTGCTGGAGCAGGCAACGCTGACCGTACCGGCAGGACCGCAGTCCGGGGCCTGGACAGCCGGGGCGGGACGGCAGGGCATCCACACGGAACCCTTCGGCCGAATGCTCGCCGAGATGCAGCATCTGCACCGCAGCCACCCGGGAGCGTCATGGTGACCGGAACGCTGCTGGAGGAGGAGGTGCGCAGGCTCGCCGGGTCCGTGCCCGACCCCGAGCTGCCCGTCCTGACCCTGGAGGAGCTGGGCGTGCTCCGCGGGGTGGAGGTACTCGCCCCCGGCAAGGTCACGGTCCGCCTCACCCCGACGTACACCGGCTGCCCGGCGATCGAGGCCATGTCCGCCGATATCGAGCAGGTGCTGCACGACCACGGGATACCGGAGGTCTCCGTGGTCACCGTCCTCGCACCGGCCTGGTCGACGGACGACATCAGCGCGGAAGGGCGGCGCAAGCTCGCCGAGTTCGGCATAGCGCCGCCGCGCCCGCATGATGCGGCCGTCCCGTCCGGCGGTCCGGTGCCGCTATCCCTGTCCGTGCGCTGCCCGCACTGCGGCTCCACGGACACGGAGCTGCTGAGCCGGTTCTCCTCCACCGCCTGCAAGGCGCTGCGCCGCTGCGTGAGCTGCCGCGAACCGTTCGACCACTTCAAGGAGTTGTAGATGTTCCATCCGCTCCGGGTCCGCGCGATCGAGCGGCTGACCGACGACTCGGTGGCCGTCACCTTCACGGTGCCGGCCGAGTTGCGCGAGACCTTCCGCCACAAGCCCGGCCAGCATCTCAACGTGCGTTACACGGTCGACGGCGAGGAGATCCGGCGTTCGTACTCGATCTGTGCCCCGGCCACCGAGGCGCCGGCCGATCCGGCTCTGCGGGTGGGCATCCGGCTGGTCGACGGCGGCGCGTTCTCCACGTACGCCCTCAAGGAGCTCGCCGTCGGCGACCAGGTCGAAGCGATGCCTCCGATGGGACGCTTCGTGCTCACGCCGCGCGCCGGGCATTACGCGGCGATCGTCGGTGGCAGCGGCATCACCCCGGTGCTGTCGATCGCGTCGACACTGCTGGCGCGGGAGCCGGCGGCCCGGTTCTGTCTGATCCGGAGCGACCGGACAGCGGCCTCGACGATGTTCCTGGACGAGGTCGCCGACCTCAAGGACCGCTACCCGGACCGCTTCCAGCTGGTGACGGTGCTCTCCCGCGAGGAGCAGCAGGCCGGTCTGCCGTCCGGCCGGCTCGATCGGGAGCGACTGACCGGGCTGCTGCCCGCGCTGCTCTCGGTGGGAGAGGTGGACGGCTGGTACCTGTGCGGGCCGTTCGGTCTGGTCCTGGCAGCGGAAAGCGCGCTGCACGGCCTCGGTGTCGACCGGGCCCGTATCCACCAGGAGATCTTCCACGTCGACGACGGACCGGCCGCGACCGCCCGCACCCGCGTCGAGGCGCCCGCACACAGCACACTGACCGCGAGGCTGGACGGCCGCTCGGGCAGCTGGCCGGTCCAGGACGGCGAATCACTGCTGGAGACGGTGTTGCGCAGCCGTGCCGACGCGCCGTACGCCTGCAAGGGCGGGGTGTGCGGGACGTGCAGAGCCTTCCTGGTCTCCGGCGAGGTCCGGATGGACCGCAACTTCGCGCTGGAACCGGAAGAGACAGGGGCGGGTTATGTGCTGGCCTGCCAGTCGCATCCGGTCACACCGGAGGTGGAGCTCGACTTCGACCGCTGACACCAGCGGATCCCCGGCCCGCTGCCCTCTCCTTCTGCCCCCGCCTCTCCGCTGTTCCCTTCTTGTAGAACCTGTTCTATCTTGACGACCCGTCAGGTCCGACTACGGGCGCAGCGGTTCGCAGGAGGCCAGGGCAGTGGACTTCACCTTCACCGAGGAGCAGCAGGCAGCCGTCGAGGCAGCGAGGGCGGTCTTCTCGGGCGTCGAGCCCGACGAAGTGCCGAGCCCCGCTCTCACCCCGGGCGCGGTGGCCGAGGACATCGACCGTCCCCTCTGGGCCCAGCTGGCCGCGGGCGACCTGCTGGGCCTGACCGTGGCGCCGGAACACGGCGGGGCCGGGCTCGATCCGGTCGCGCTCTGCCTGGTCCTGCGGGAGTCGGCCAAGGTGCTCGCCCGGGTGCCGCTGCTGGAGACCTGCGCGGTCGCGATGTCGATCCAGCGCGACAGCGATCCCGGTCTGGCCGCCGAACTGCTGCCCCGCGTCGGCCGGGGCGAGCTGGTCCTCACCGTCGGGGCCAACGGCCGCACCGGCCACGACCCGGCCGAACTCGCCGTCACCGCCCTCCGGGACAGCAACGGGAAGAACGACCGGTCCAGCAGTAGCGACAGTCCGGTCTGGGTACTCGACGGGGTGCAGTCAGGCGTGCCGTGGGCGAGCTCCGCGGACTGGATCGCCGTGCCCGCCCACACAGCCGACGACCGCGCCGTCCTGGCCCTGGTACGCCGTACCGCCGAGGGCGTCACGCTGGCCGAACAGGTCTCCACCAGCGGCGAGTTGCTCGCCGAGGTCCGGCTCGACGGGGTACGGATCGAGGACCGCGCACTGATCGGTACCCCGGGAGCCTGGGAGTGGCTCCGCGCCCTGCTCACCACCGGAACCTGCGCGCTCGCACTGGGACTTGGCGAGACGGTGCTGTCCATGACGAGCGAATACACGGGAAAGCGCGAGCAGTTCGGGTTCCCCGTCGCGACGTTCCAGTCCGTCGCCGTCCAGGCCGCCGACCGGTACATCGATCTGCGGGCCATGGAGGTGACACTCTGGCAGGCGGCCTGGCGGATCTCCACGGGTACAGCCGGCGCGCTGCCCGTCGCGGGCGATATCGCCGTGGCGAAGATCTGGGCCTCGGACGGCGTCCGCCGGATCGTGCAGACCGCGCAGCATCTGCATGGCGGTTTCGGCGCTGACACCGACTACCCGCTGCACCGCTTCCACGCCTGGGCGAAGCAGATCGAGCTCTCGCTCGGCCCGGCGGCGGCGCATGAGGAAGCGCTGGGCGACCTGCTGGCCGCTCATCCGCTCGGCTGAGAACCGCGGGCCCGGCCCCGGACCACCCGGGGCGGACCCGACGGACCCGGGGCGGGTCAGAGGACGAAGGCCGGGGTGCCGTTGTCGGTGACCATCGGACGTCCGGCACCGTCCCAGGCGAGCATCCCGCCGTCGATGTTCACGGCGTCGATGCCCTGCTGCACCAGGTACTGGGTGACCTGGGCGGATCGGCCACCGACCCGGCACATCACATGCACGCGCCGACCGTCCTCGGCCGCCTCGGTCAGCTCACCGAAGCGGCCGACGAAATCACTCATCGGAATGTGCAGGGCACCTTCGACATGCCCGGCGGCCCATTCGTCGTTCTCCCGGACGTCCAGCACCAGGCCGTCCGACGGCACCGCCGCGACATCCACCGAGGGCAGCGGAGCGAAATTCATGGGTCATGCCTTCTCTCGTGCGTACGCTCCGGAGTCACGCTCCAGAGTCACCAGAAACGCTACTGCACCAGCCCCGCAAGCTCCGCCTCGCGCTGCGAGACCTCGCCCAGCAGCTGCTCGGCGATCTCGTCGAGCAGCCGGTCCGGATCGTCGGGTGCCATCCGGAGCATGGCCCCGATCGCGCTCTCCTCCAGCTCCTGGGCAAGGACCGTCAGCAGCTCCTTGCGCTGGGTCAGCCAGTTCAGCCGGGCGTAGAGCTCCTCGCTCTCGCTGAGCTCCGACCGCTGCGTGGCCGGTCCGGCAGCCCACTCCTGCGCCAGCTCCTTCAGCAGCGCTTCGTCCCCACGCCCGTAAGCGGCGTTGACGCGCGTGATGAACTCGTCCCGGCGCGCCCGCTCCGTCTCGTCCTGAGCCAGATCCGGGTGGGCCTTGCGCGCCAGCTCGCGGTAGAGCTTGCGCGCCTCCTCGGTCGGCCGGACCCGCTTGGGCGGCCGGACCGGCTGCTCGGTCAGCATGGCCGCCGCCTCGGGGGACAGCCCATCGGAGTCGATCCAGTCGTGGAAGAGCTCCTCGACACCCGGCATCGGCATCACGAGCGCCCGCGCCTCCTGCGCCTTGCGCAGGTCCTCGGGGTCACCGGTCCTGGCAGCCCGGGCCTCCGCGATCTGCGCATCGAGCTCGTCGAGGCGGGCGTACATCGGGCCGAGCTTCTGGTGATGCAGCCGGGAGAAGTTCTCGACCTCGACCCGGAAGGTCTCCACCGCGATCTCGAACTCGATCAGAGCCTGCTCCGCCACCCGCACAGCTTTCGCCAGCCGTGCCTCGGGACGCGCCCCATCGGCAGCACTGCCCGCATCGGCATCCGGGCCGGCGCCCGCACCCTCGTCGGCCCTGCGGCCAGGCTGCGCGTCCGCCGCATGCTGCTCGTCCTGCACATGCTGCTCGTGCTGCCGGTCGTTGTCCTGCCGGTCATCGTCGTTCCGGGTGGTCGGCACCCCGGCGGCTTCGTGGGTCACCCGTCCAGCGTATGGCCCCGCCCCGCGCCCCGAAGACGCGCGGTCGGCGGAACCGCCCCTCACACCCCGAGCTCGGCCGCTATTCGCCCGGAATCGACGGCCCGCACCAACTCCGCATGATCCGCCTCCGTACGGTCCGCGTACGTCACCGCGAAGTCCGCCATCGCCTCGTCCAGCTCGTCGTTCTTCCCGCAGTACCCCGCGATCAGCCGCGGGTCGGCGCTGTGCGCATGGGCCCGCGCCAGCAGCGCACCCGTCATCCGCCCGTAGTCGTCGACCTGGTCGGCCGTCAGGGCCACCGGGTCCACACTGCCCTTACGGTTGCGGAACTGCCGCACCTGGAACTGCCGACCCTCGACGGTCGCCCACCCCAGCAGAATGTCGCTGACGACCTGCATCCGCTTCTGCCCGAGGACCACCCGACGTCCCTCGTGCGCCACCTCCGGCACATCGAACCCGACGGCCGGCAGATACGGCGCCAGCGCGGACGGCCGCGCTTCCTTCACCTGCAGCACCAGCGGCTCGCCCCGGTGATCGAGCAGCAGCACCACGTACGACCGGGTGCCGACGCTCCCCGTGCCGACCACCCGGAACGCCACGTCGTGGATCGCGTACCGGGCGAGCAGCGGCACCCGGTCCTCCGAGATCGTGCCCACGTAGTCGCCGAGCCCCGCCGCCACCGCGGCGGCCTCCGCATCCGGCACCCGCCGCAGCACCGGCGGTGCGTCGACGAAGCGGCGTCCGCCGTCCTCGGACTCCTCCGTGGACTTGGCCGCGAAGCGGGCGCTGGTGTTGTTACGGGCTTTCTGCGAGACCCGCTCCAGTGTGCCGAGAAGATCCCGCGCGTCCGTGTGTGAGACGAGCTCCTCATCGGCGATGGCATTCCAGGCATCGAGAGCGGGAAGTCTGGCCAGCAGTCGCATCGTCCGCCGGTACGCGCCCACCGTGTCGTACGCGCCCTGGCGGCAGGTGTCCTCGTCCGCCCCGGCCTCGCGCCCCGCGAGCACCAGCGACGTGGCGAGCCGCTTCAGATCCCATTCCCACGGGCCGAACACGGTCTCGTCGAAGTCGTTCAGATCGATGACCAGGCTGCCCCGCGCATCGCCGTACAGCCCGAAGTTGGCCGCATGCGCATCGCCGCAGAGCTGAGCGCCCACCCCCGTCACGGGTGTGCCCATCAGGTCATGGGCCATCAACCCGGCCGAACCTCGCAAGAACGCGAACGGCGTGGCAGCCATCCGCCCCACCCGGATCGGCGCGAGGCCGGGGACGCGGCCCCGGTTCGACTCCTCGACCGCCTGCATCGCGTCGGGCCGGCCGACCGGAAGGACAAGGGAGTCGTGCGAGGCCCTGGGTATCCGGTCACGCAACGCCTTGCCGGCCTCTCGGGGCGACCGCGGCGCGCTCTGCTCCGCCACGGCCAGGCGCCGTGCAAACCCGGGCACGACCGGAATGCGCGGGGCATCCGTCACAGCCCGCTGCACCGGCACCGTCGCCTCGAACTGATCCATGGCACGCAGCCTCCCCCGCCCTCGACCGGCGTCCTTGTCCAACATCAACTGGCGACGACGGTACCGCCGTCCGCCAACAGGCGTCTGCCCCTGTGGAAAACCGGGGCAGACGCCTGTGGGCAACGCCCTGGACTGGTCAGACGCCGACGGTCTCCTCGAGTTCTTCCTCCAGCTCCTCGCCCGCCTCGGCCTCGGACCGACGCTCGGCCTCGGACAGGCTCTCCGCCCCGGGACGGCTCGCTGACCGGCTCTCCGCCCCGGCCCGGTGCCGGGACCCGACCGCGCCCTGGGCATGCGCGGCGACGCCCCGCCGCTTCGCTTCGGCCAGCCCGGCCACGCCCATCACGGCCAGCCCCACCACGAACCACAGCGTGAGCATCAGCACATGTCCGCCGAGCGCGTACCCGCCGAAGTACACATGGCTGCGCACACCCTCGACAAAGCCCGCACCGTTCCAGAAGGCGTGCAGCGAACCGAAGAAGCCGGGCTGCAGTTCGGGCCGGAAGATGCCGCCGGAGCTGGTGAAGTTGAGCATCACGAACAGCACCATCACGCCGAGCGTCGTCCACCGCTTCAGGAACGTGTGCAGCCCGACCCCGACCAGCAGGATGCCCGCCGAGTAGAGCCACGCCATCGCCCAGACGCCGCCGAGCCCGTGATCCACCAGTCCGAACAGCGGCCCCGCGAACGCCGCACCGATGGCGCTCACCGCCAGCGACGCGCCGACGACCAGCGCCGCCCTGATCCGCAGCGCCAGCGCCGCGCCCGCGCCACCGATCACCGCGACGGATGCGTACGACCCGATGCTCACCGCGACGAGCAGGAAGAAGATTCCCTGGCCGGTCGGATCGCCGTCCGCGGTCGGCGCCGTGTCCGTCACCTTCAGCGGGTCGCCCTGCGCGGCCGCCACCTTCGTGAAGACCTTCTCGACCACCGTGGCGCTGGTGTCCGAGGAGGCGGTGGCCACCAGCAGCTCGGGGTGCTTCCCCGGCAGGTAGGCCCCGTAACTCTCCTGTGTCTTCAGGTGGTTCACCGCAGTGGTCCGATCGGCGACGGTATGCACGCTCAGCGCTCCGTCGCCCTTGTCCTGCAGCGTCTGCGCGAGCACCTGGGCCCTCGGCCCCGCCCCCACCACGTCCACCCGCAGGTCGTGCGGTTCCGGAGCGTGGAACGCCCCCAGGTAGGCGAGCCCCATACCGATGCACATCAGCAGTGGAGTGACGAGATGGCTCAGCACGTGACGCAGGGCGCCTGCGGTGGAGCCGGCGGCGGCACTCTGGCCTGTGGACATCGGAACTCCAATGGTTGGCTTTTACAACTCCTCTATCTGTTGTACTATACAACTGAAATTTTAGGAAGGTGAGCTCCGTGACAGGCACCCCCCGGGAACGCGAAGAGTCACTGGATGTCATTCAGCGGGAATTGACCGCGTTCGCGCGCCGAGCGCGCGCCGCCGCAGCCCGTCTCCATCCTGAGCTGCCCCTGGTCTCGTACACGCTGCTGGCACACATCGACGACCGGCACGGCTGCCGCGCAACAGACCTGGCGGCGCACTACATGCTGGACAAGTCGACGGTCAGCCGACAGATCGGCGCCCTGGAGAAGCTCGGCCTGGTCGAGCGCCACCCGGACCCCGCGGACCACCGCATCCAGGTGTTGCATCCCACCGAGGCCGGAACCCGGGCCCTCGCCTCGACACAGGCCAGCCGTCGCGCGGCCTATCAGGAGCGCCTCGCGGAGTGGACGGCGGACGATCTGGCCCGGTTCGCGGAGTATCTGTTGCGTTACAACTCGTCGGGCGGAACGACCGCCCAGGACGCACCCCAGCAGCCATAGCCACAGCCCTGGTCGCAGAAGCTGCAGCCGGAGCTTGAGCCGCTAGCAGCCGCCGCCGTCGTCCGCGAGGTACGTCTTCGACCAGAGCGCCAGCTCCTTGAGCGCGGGCTCCATCGCGGCGCCCGCCTGCGTCAAGCGGTACGAGACCCGCAGCGGCGGCCCCTCGTCGACCTCGCGGACCACCAGTCCGGCAGCACCGAGCTCGGACAGCCGGTCCGAGAGCATGCGCTCGCTGATGCCCGGAATCGCCCGCCGCAGATCGGCGAAGTGCACCGGATGCTGCATGAGTACGGAGACGATCGGGCCTGTCCAGCGCTTCCCGAACAGCTCGAAAACGCGCGTGATGCCCACGTCGACCCGCCGACACGCCTGTTCGCTGTGCTCCGCCATACACCCAGGGTACTGCGTCGCCGTGCGGGACTTACGAATAGTAAGGACCTATGCTATTACTAGGTACGCACGAAAAAGACGCCCTCCCATCCAGCCGGGCACCATCCCTAGATATCCGTGGAGACCCCCATGGCCACGCTCCTGCACCTCGACTCCGCCGTCTTCCCCCAGGGCTCCGCGTCGCGCGAGGTCACCGCCACGTTCGTCCAGACGTGGCTCGAGCAGCACCCTGACGGCCAGGTCGTCTACCGCGACCTCGCCGCGAACCCGCTGCCCCACCTGGACGCCGCCGCGGCCGCCGCCGGTGCCGAGGACCCGCTGCGCAGCGAGCTCGCCGCCGAACTTGCAGCGGCGGACGCCGTCCTGATCGGCGCGCCGATGTACAACTTCAGCATTCCGTCCACCCTGAAGGCCTGGCTCGACCAGGTGATCATCGTCGGCCACAACGCGGGCCCCGACAGCCCCGTGGCCGGCACCCCGGTCACCGTCGTCGCCAGCCGAGGCGGTTCGTACGCCCCCGGCACGCCGCGCGCAGACTCCGAGTTCGTCCAGAACTACCTGGAGAAGCTGCTGACGAGCATGTTCGGCGCCGAGGTCGACTTCATCGTTCCGGAGCTGACGCTGGCCCACTCCCAGCCGGCAATGGCCGAGCTCATCCCCCTCGCCGAGGCCTCCCGCGCCAAGGCGTTCACCGATGCCGCGGAGAAGGCCAAGGCCCTCGCCGCCCGCCTCGCGGCCTGAGCCATGCAATGAAGGGCCGGGGCACGCGGAGTCGTCGACCTCCGCGGGCCCCGGCCCTTCGTCACGCTCATACACACCGGAACACCTACCCGGACCACCCCGAATCGGGCGTTTCACGTGAAACAACGCGCCAAATCCGCCAGGGAACGAAGAAGCCCCACAGGCCGTTGGCCTGTGGGGCTTCTCTCTTGTGCGCGAGGGGGGATTTGAACCCCCACGTCCCTAAGGACACTGGCACCTGAAGCCAGCGCGTCTGCCGTTCCGCCACTCGCGCATGAGTGGTGTTTTCAGACTCTCTCACCTGTTGGTGCGAGCGCCTGGCGACATCCGGAAGATTAGCACGCTGGAAAGGGTGGATTCACATCCGTTGTTTCGCAGACGGATACAGAACGAATGATGGACAGCGGGAACGCGCGACGACCGCCCCCCACTCCTCCTCAGTGCACCCCAGGTGCGGGACACTGTCAGGACACCACCTCTACGATCCGTGTGAGAGGTGACACTCATCCACAGGGCAGACAAGGGGAACCAGCCGATTTCCCGACGCGTGGATACGATCAGTGAGCAGTACAGGGACGAGAACACCGGAGGAGGTGCCCCATGGGAGTCATGAAGCGTTTCGAGCAGCGTCTCGAGGGTCTGGTCAACGGCACCTTCGCCAAGGTGTTCAAGTCCGAGGTCCAGCCGGTCGAGATCGCGGGTGCCCTCCAGCGCGAGTGCGACAACAACGCAACAATCTGGAACCGCGAGCGAACCGTCGTCCCCAATGACTTCATCGTCGAGCTCAGCGCCCCGGACTACGAGCGCCTCAGCCCGTACTCCGGCCAACTCGGCGACGAGCTCTCCGGTCTGGTCCGGGACTACGCCAAGCAGCAGCGCTACACCTTCATGGGATCCATCAAGGTCCACCTGGAGAAGGCCGACGACCTCGACACCGGGCTCTACCGCGTACGGAGCCGCACTCTCGCGTCGAGTTCGTCACAGCAGGGCCAGCAGGCCCCTCAAGGCCACCTGGGTCAGTCCGGCCACCCGGGCCAGGGGCGGCCCGCCGCCCCCCAGCCCACCGGCGGCTACGGCTACCCGCCCAGCTCCGTCCCGCCCATGCCCGCGGCCCCGCCGCCGGGCGGCGGCCGTCACGGAGCACCCACCGCCGACCGGCGCCCGCCGGCCGCGCCCGGCCCCATGCCGAGCGCGCAGGTGCGACGCTGGATCGAGATCAACGGCACCCGCCATCAGATCTCCCGCCCGACGCTGGTGCTGGGACGCAGCACCGAAGCCGACGTGCGGATCGACGACCCCGGCGTATCCCGCCGGCACTGTGAGATCCGGACCGGAACGCCCTCGACGATCCAGGATCTCGGGTCTACCAACGGCATCGTGGTAGACGGGCAGCACACAACCCGCGCTACGCTCCGCGACGGCTCGCGGATCGTCGTGGGCAGCACCACAATCGTTTACCGGCAAGCCGAAGGGTGAAGCGGGGGCAATGTCAGAGCTGACCCTGACGGTCATGCGGCTAGGTTTCCTGGCTGTTCTGTGGCTGTTCGTGATCGTGGCCGTCCAGGTCATCCGCAGCGACCTGTTCGGAACGCGCGTCACGCAACGCGGCTCACGCCGCGGTGCGAGCGACGCACGTCCGCAACAGGCACGTCAATCTGCCGCGGCACCGCCGCAGCAACGCCAGCAGCCCGGCCGTCAGCGCCGGGGGGCACCGACAAAGCTGGTCGTCTCCGAGGGCACCCTCACCGGCACCACGGTGGCGCTCCAGGGGCAGACCATCACCCTGGGACGGGCCCACGATTCAACGATCGTGCTGGACGACGACTACGCGTCCAGCAGGCATGCCAGGATCTACCCCGACCGTGACGGCCAGTGGATCGTCGAGGATCTCGGGTCCACCAACGGCACGTATCTCGACCGGACCCGTCTCACCACCCCGACGCCTGTTCCGCTGGGCGCGCCGATCCGGATCGGCAAGACCGTCATCGAGCTGCGGAAGTAGTACGACAATGAGCGAGCGGAGCGAGCGAGCCGCGGCCGTCCGGGCAACGGACCCGGCCCGGCTCCCGACCGGAGGGTGGGCAGTGTGGCTCGAGACCGGCTGTACCCCGAGCCGACGGGCGAGGTGCGCATGAGTCTGTCCCTGCGCTTCGCCGCCGGATCGCACAAGGGCATGATCCGGGAGGGCAACGAGGACTCCGGCTATGCCGGTCCGCGCCTTCTCGCCATCGCCGACGGCATGGGCGGTCAGGCGGCCGGTGAGGTCGCCAGCTCCGAGGTGATCTCCACGCTCGTCCAGCTCGACGACGACGTGCCTGGGTCGGACATCCTCACCTCGCTCGGCACGGCGGTCCAGCGGGCCAACGACCAACTGCGCATGATGGTCGAGGAGGACCCCCAGCTGGAGGGCATGGGCACCACGCTCACCGCCCTGCTCTGGACCGGTCAGCGCCTGGGCCTCGTCCACGTCGGCGACTCCCGCGCGTACCTGCTGCGCGACGGCGTACTCACCCAGATCACCCAGGACCACACCTGGGTGCAGCGGCTGGTCGACGAGGGCCGGATCACCGAGGAAGAGGCCACCACCCACCCGCAGCGCTCCCTGCTGATGCGCGCGCTGGGCAGCGGCGACCACGTCGAACCCGACCTCTCCATCCGTGAAGTCCGTGCCGGCGACCGCTATTTGATCTGCTCCGACGGACTCTCCGGCGTCGTCTCGCACCAGACGATGGAAGAGACCCTCGCCAGCTACCAGGGCCCGCAGGAGACGATCCAGGAGCTCATCCAGCTCGCCCTGCGCGGCGGTGGCCCGGACAACATCACCTGCATCGTCGCCGACGTCCTCGACGTCGACAGCAACGACACCCTGGCCGGGCAGCTCAACGACACCCCGGTCATCGTCGGCGCGGTCGCCGAGAACCAGGCCGCCCAGCTCAACGACGGCGGCGCGATGGAGACCCCCGCCGGACGCGCGGCCGGCCTCGGCCGTCCCGTCCCACCGCCCGCGGGCGGCTTCGGCCCACCCGGAAGCGGTGACGGTCTCGGCTACGGCGAAATGCCGAACGGCTCCTTCGACGCGTACACCGACGACGACTACATCAAGCCCGGCGGCGGCCGCAGGTGGCTGAAGAGGTCCCTGTACATCGTGCTCGCACTGGCCGTCATCGGCGGCGGTGTGTACGGCGGATACCGCTGGACCCAGAACCAGTTCTACGTGGGCGCCAAGAACGAACACGTCGCGCTGTTCCGCGGCATCAGCCAGGACCTCGCGTGGGTCTCGCTCTCGAAGGTCGAGAAGGACCACCCCGAGATCGAACTCAAGTACCTCCCGCCCTACCAGCGCAAGCAGGTCGAGGCGACCATCGCCGAGGGCAACCTGGCGGACGCCCGCGAGAAGATCAGCGAGCTCTCGACGCAGGCATCCGCCTGCAAGAAGAACGCGCAGCGCCGCGCGGCCGAGGCGGAGAGCAACGCCCGCACCGGCGAGGGCGAAGCCGGCGGCACGGGCTCGGAGGTCACCAAGACGTCCGCCCGGTCCGACGCCACCAAGACCAAGCCGACCACAGCGACTCCCACTCCCGGCCCCAGCCTCTCGGAGGAAGAGCAGAAGCTGGTCCCGCAGTGCGGTAAGCAGTAAGCCGTAGGGGAGCCTTCAGCACCATGAGCGTTGTCACCAATACGACCACGATCGGCGCGATCGACGCGCCGAGCCGTCGCAACACCGAGCTGGGCCTGATGGCTTTCGCCATCGGCATCTCGGTGTTCGCGTACGCCAATGTGGGCCTTGCCATCGACGGCGAGCTGCCCTCGGGCATGCTCGGATACGGGCTCGGCCTGATCCTGCTCGGCGGCGTCGCCCACCTCGTAGTGCGCAAGTTCGCTCCGTACGCGGATCCGCTGCTGCTGCCACTGGCGACCCTGCTCAACGGGCTGGGGCTGGTGCTGATCTGGCGACTGGACCAGTCGCCCCGGCTGATCCAGCGGGCCGAGTCACAATTCGGCGCCTTCAGCCCCGACGCGCCCAAGCAGCTGATGTACTCCGCGATCGGCGTCGCCCTGTTCGTCGCCGTCCTGCTGGCGCTCAAGGACCACCGGATCCTGCAGCGCTACACGTACATCTCCATGGCGGTGGCGCTGGTCCTGCTGATACTTCCGATGTTCTTCCCTGCGGTGAACGGCGCCAAGATCTGGATCAGCCTCGGCCCGTTCTCCATCCAGCCCGGCGAATTCGCGAAGATCATCATCGCGGTCTTTTTCTCCGGCTATCTCATGGTGAAACGAGATGCGCTGGCCCTGGCCAGCCGCCGCTTCATGGGCATGTACCTGCCCCGCGGCCGCGACCTCGGACCGATCCTCGTGATCTGGGGCCTGTCGATTCTGATCCTGGTCTTCGAGACGGACCTCGGTACGTCTCTGCTTTTCTTCGGCCTGTTCGTGATCATGCTGTACGTCGCCACGGAACGGACCAGCTGGATCGTCTTCGGTCTCCTGATGTCCGCGGCGGGGGCGGTCGGTGTGGCCACGTTCGAGCCGCACGTCCAGCAGCGCGTCGACGCCTGGATGGACCCGTTCGCCTGCTACACGACCGACGGCGCCTGCCAGCAGATCGGTGACGCCATCATGTCCTTCGGGTCGGGCGGCACGCTCGGCACCGGCTGGGGTCAGGGAAACTCCGACCTGATCGGTTTCGCCGCCAACGCCGACTTCATCCTCTCCACCGTCGGCGAAGAGCTCGGTCTCGCCGGAATGATGGCTGTCCTGCTGATCTACGGTCTGATCGTCGAGCGCGGTGTGCGCACCGCTCTCGCCGCCCGCGACCCGTTCGGCAAGCTCCTCGCGATCGGCCTCTCCGGCGCCTTCGCGATCCAGGTCTTCGTCGTCGCCGGCGGTGTCATGGGACTCATCCCGCTGACCGGTATGACGATGCCGTTCCTCGCCGCCGGTGGTTCGTCCGTGATCGCCAACTGGGCTCTGATCGGCATCCTGATCCGGATCAGCGACACCGCACGCCGCCCCGCACCGGCCCCCGCTCCTTCCTCCGACGCCGAGATGACCCAGGTGGTCCGACCGTGAACAAGCCCCTGCGCCGGATCGCGATCTTCTGCGGCGTCCTCATCCTCGCCCTGCTCGTACGGACCAACTACCTCCAGTACGTCCGCGCCGACGAGCTGAACACCCGCGACGAGAACCGCCGCGTCCGCATCGAGCGGTACGCCCATGAGCGCGGCAACATCATCGTCGACGGCAACCCTGTGACCAGCTCGGTCGAGACCAAGGGCAGCGACTTCAAGTACAAGCGGGCCTGGAAGAACGGCCCCATGTGGGCGCCCGTGACGGGGTACTCCTCGCAGGCCTTCGACGCCTCGCAGCTCGAAAGCCTTGAGGACGGCATCCTCACCGGCAACGACGACCAGCTCTTCTTCGACCGCACCCTGTCGATGTTCACGGGCGAGAAGAAGCAGGGCGGCAACGTCGTCACCACCCTCAACGCAGCCGCCCAGAAGGCCGCCTTCCAGGGGCTGGGCGACAAGAAGGGTGCCGTCGCCGCGCTCGACCCGCAGACCGGCGCCATCCTGGCCCTCGCCAGCACCCCCTCGTACGACCCCTCGACTTTCGCGGGCAACTCCAACTCGGACACGAAGGCCTGGCAGAAGCTCCTGAAGGACAAGGACAAGCCGATGCTCAACCGGGCATTGCGCGAGACCTACCCGCCCGGCTCGACCTTCAAGGTCGTCACCGCCGCCGCGGCCCTGGAAAACGGCCTCTACACCGACATCGACGGCAAGACGCACTCCCCGTTGCCCTGGCAACTGCCGCAATCCAGCGACAACCTCGCAAACGAGGGCAACATCCCGTGCGAGAATGCCTCGCTCAAGGAAGCGCTGCGGATGTCCTGCAACACTGTCTTCGGCAAGATCAGCGACGACCTCGGCAACCAGAAGATGATCGACGAAGCCAACAAGTTCGGCTTCAACAAGGAAATCTTCACCCCGGTCCGCGCCGACGCGAGCATCTACCCGAAGGACAACCGGCCGCAGAACGCCATGGCGGGTATCGGCCAGGCGTCCAACCGCGCCACTCCGCTGCAGATGGCCATGGTCGCTGCCGCGGTCGCCAACGACGGCAAGCTCATGCAGCCGTACATGGTCGCCGAGCGCCAGGCTCCCAACCTCGACGTCATCTACACCCACGAGAAGGAGCAGCTCAGCCAGCCCCTCTCGGGTGAGAACGCACAGAAGCTCCAGCAGATGATGGAGACCGTCGTCAAGAGCGGCACGGGAACCAACGCCCTCATCGACGGCGTCACTGTCGGTGGCAAGACCGGTACCGCCCAGCACGGTCTGAACAACAGCGAGAAGCCGTACGCCTGGTTCATCTCGTACGCGAAGACCGACAGTGGCTCCCCGGTCGCAGTGGCCGTAGTGGTCGAGGACAGCCAGGCCAACAGGGACGACGTCTCCGGTGGCGGCCTCGCCGCTCCCATCGCCCGGGATGTGATGAAGGCGGTCATCGACAACAGGTAGTGATGCCCATCACATGGGGCGCCATATCTGCACATTGGGATACCGGTCAGATATCAGGTGACGGCTCTGGGCCGATCAGGTAGTGCGTGGCCGGTAGCGTATGCGCGAGCAGCACACCGCCGGACCACACACCGGTGTGGTCGGGACTGACGGAGAGGGCTGGAACAGTTATGGAAGAGCCGCGTCGCCTCGGCGGCCGGTACGAGCTGGGCTCGGTGCTCGGCCGTGGTGGCATGGCCGAGGTCTACCTCGCTCACGACACCCGGCTCGGCCGCACCGTCGCTGTGAAGACGCTGCGGACCGATCTCGCCCGCGACCCGTCCTTCCAGGCCCGGTTCCGCCGTGAGGCCCAGTCCGCCGCCTCGCTCAACCACCCGGCGATCGTTGCCGTCTACGACACCGGCGAGGACTACGTCGACGGGGTCTCCATCCCGTACATCGTGATGGAGTACGTCGACGGGTCGACGCTCAGAGAACTTCTGCACTCCGGCCGCAAACTGCTGCCCGAGCGCACCCTCGAAATGACGGTCGGGATCCTCCAGGCACTGGAGTACTCGCACCGGGCAGGCATCGTCCACCGCGACATCAAACCGGCGAACGTCATGCTGACGCGCACCGGCCAGGTCAAGGTCATGGACTTCGGCATCGCCCGCGCCATGGGTGACTCCGGCATGACGATGACCCAGACGTCGGCCGTCATCGGCACCGCCCAGTACCTCTCCCCGGAGCAGGCCAAGGGCGAGCAGGTCGACGCGCGTTCCGACCTGTACTCGACCGGCTGCCTGCTCTACGAGCTGCTGACGGTCCGGCCGCCGTTCATCGGTGACTCTCCCGTCGCGGTCGCCTACCAGCACGTACGGGAAGAGCCGCAGGCCCCCAGCAACTTCGACCCCGAGATCACGCCCGAAATGGACGCGATCGTGTTGAAGGCCCTGGTCAAGGACCCGGACTACCGCTATCAGTCGGCCGATGAGATGCGCGCCGACATCGAGGCCTGCCTCGACGGTCGGCCGGTTGCCGCCACTGCGGCGATGGGCGCGGCCGGCTATGGCGGGTACGACGGGTACGGGCAGGACCAGCCGACCACGGCACTGCGCGCTGCCGACCAACACGGCGCCCAGACCTCCATGCTGCCCCCGGTCAACCCGGACGACGGAGGCTACGGATACGACGACCGCCCGGACCGCCGACGCCAGAAGAAGAGCAACACCTCGACGATCCTGCTGATCGCCGCGGGCATTCTGGTGCTGATCGGCGCGATCCTGATCGGCAGATCCGTCTTCGGTGGCGACAACAGCAACAACGGCAAGGTCGATGTGCCGAACATGATCGGGTCGAACGTGGCCGAGGCGCAGGACCTCGCGAAGAACGCCGGCGTCCTTCTCAAGGTCGGCTCGAAGGAACCCTGCGAGGACCAGCCCAAGGGGAAGATCTGCAGCCAGACCCCCAAGGACGGCCAGATGCAGGAGAACGAGACCGTCACGGTCGTCGTCTCCACCGGTGCGCCGAAGGTCGAGGTCCCGGACGTCACAAAGCAGTCCGAGAGCGACGCCCGCAAGACACTGGAGGAGAAGGGCTTCAAAGTGACGGTCGTCGCGTCCGAGTCCGCCGACGCGGACCCCGACACCGTGGTCGACCAGAACCCCAAGGGCGGCGCGAAGGCCAAGCCGGAGTCCGAGGTCGAGATCACGGTTGCCAGGGAGAAGACCCAGTACGTCCCCGATGTCAGGACCAAGCAGTACGACGTCGCGGTGGCCCAGCTCAACCAAGTCGGCTTCCAGAACGTCTCGCAAACCCCCACGGACTCGGAAAAGCCGGCCGGTGAGGTCATCGAACAGACCCCGTCGCCGACGGACGGCAAGAAGCCGCTGAACACCCAGATCGTCCTGACGGTCTCCAAGGGACCGGCGCAGCCGGAGCAGGTCACGATCCCCGGCGACATCTACGGCAAGCGGTACCAAGATGTGAAGGCCCAGCTCGAAGGCATGGGTCTGGTGGTCGCGCTCGCCCCCAACTCGGTCGACAAGCCGGGCGCCACAGTGGTGAACAGCAACCCGCCCCCCACCAGCACGGCGGCCAAGGGCAGCACGGTCACCCTCATTACCGTCGGAGGCGGCGGGGACGGCAATATCTTCGGCGGCCCGTCCGGCTCACAGGACTGACCCCGAACCGCATCACTCATCGGGCCCCGGCACCTCAACGGTGACCGGGGCCCTTTGCTGTGCCCGCCGCGATGCCTCCTGCCCGGCATGCCGCACATACAGCCGTAAACCGATCGTGTCTTCATATGTGCTGATTCGTTGATCCGTTGGGGCGGGACATCGAGTTCCACCCACCGCGGAATTCGCGAAAGGACATGAACGTGATCAATGAGGCTGCGCTTCTGGAATCACAGGCGCTTCGGCAAGGCCTGGCCGAACGCACAGAGGTACTCGACCGAGTCAAAACTCTGTCGCTGCTGCCCGACGGCATGCATGTGACAACCGCAATGGTCGCCACGTATTTCGGGGTGGGGATCAAGGCCATCCGGTCCCTGATCTTCGATCACCGAGAGGAGCTGACAGCCAACGGCTATCGCGTTTTGACAGGTACAGAACTGAGCTCCTTCAAGGAACTCAGTGGGATCAAGTCACGCACGCCCACCCTCGCCATCTTCAGTCGGCGCTCAATCCTCAACGTAGCCATGCTGCTCCGCGACAGCGAAGTCGCACGTCAGGTGCGTACGTACCTCCTCGACACGGAGTACGCCGCACGGACTCAACCTATGGATAACTTTGTCCACAGTCCCTCCGCGGACCTCGACGACCGCATCGACGGCCGTATCACCCACATCCTCGGCAAAACCGTCGTCCCCATGCTCAACGCCCTCATCGAGACGTCCGGCGAGCAGCGCCGGGATCTCATCTCGGCGCGCGCGGACATCCACCGCGTACAGCGCAAGCTGGCCCAGCACGAGCAGCGGCTGCACCGACTGGAGCGCACCCGGGAGCAGCGCCCTCTCGCCGGAGTCATGGCCTCCATCGACGCCATGAACTGGCGGGAGTTCGAGCAGCACATCGCGAGCCTGCTGCGTCGGGACGGCTGCACCGGCGTCGAGATCCACGGTGGCAGCGGCGACCGCGGGGCCGACATCACGGCGTACACCCTCGACGGGCGCCGTCTCGTCGTCCAGTGCAAGAACTTCGCTCCGTACCGCTCGGTGTGGAGCGGCGAGATGCAGAAGTTCGTCGGTACCAAGACGCTGCACCAGGCAGACGTGGCCGTGTACGTGGCGACCTGCCCGTTCTCTCGCGAGGCGCTCGACATCGCGCTACAGGTCGGCGTCACCGCCGTGCACCGCGGCCTGCTGGAGGCCTGGAGCGCGGGCGCGAAACTTCAGGTGCTCATGTAGTAGCCACACCGCAGAAGGCCCGAAGTCGCAAAGGATAGTTGCGACTTCGGGCCTGCCTCATCGTAACGGCTAACGCAGCTCCACCGGTTTCGTACGGTCCTTGTCGACCTTCTCCGTACGCACCAGCTCGCCCCACACGATGTACCGGTACCTCGACGTGTAGACCGGCGTGCACGTCGTCAGCGTGATGTAGCGGCCGGGCTTCTTCACGCCCGCTTCCTTCGGGACCGGCTGGAGCACCTTGACGTTGTACTTCGAGGTCTGGGGAAGCTCCTTGAAGACCTTGTAGACGTACCAGGTGTCCTTGGTCTCGAAGACGACCGCGTCGCCCGTCTTCACCTTGTCGATGTTGTGGAACTTCGCCCCGTGCCCGTCGCGGTGCGCCGCCACTGTGAAGTTGCCCTGCTTGTCCCAGGGGAGAGCCGACTTCACCGGGTCCGTGTAATAGCCGGCGATGCCGTCGTTGAGGTTCTTGGTGTTGGTGCCCTTCTTGACCAGCACCTCGCCGTTCTTCATCGCGGGTACGTGCAGGAAGCCGATGCCGTCCTTGGTGTCGAGGGCGCCGGGTCCGTCGGCCCAGCGGTCGCGGACGGTGTGGCCCTGCTTCTCGGCCTCGCGGTCGGCGAGCACATTGGTCCACCACAGGGAGTAGACGACGAACAGGCCCAGTACCAGGCCCGCAGTGATCAGCAGCTCACCGAAGAGACTGACCGCGGTCGCCACGGCGTGACGGTCCCTGCTCCGCACCGGGGGCGCGGACTCGTCGGTCTGTTCTTCCTGCTGCTGGGTCCTCGCTGCCACCGCACCCGTCCCTGTTGTGATGATGTTCAGCCGACGAGCGCGTCGGGCTTCCCCTTGCTGCGCGGCCGTTCGTCGACCATCTTGCCCCAGACGATCAACCGGTATGTACTTGTGAATTCGGGCGTACAGGTCGTCAGAGTGATGTAGCGGCCGGGCTTTGTGAAACCCGATCCGGGTGGCACCGGTCCGATCACCGAGACGTTGGACGGCGACGTCTGCGGAAGGACGCTGGTCATCACGTACGTGTAGTACGCGTCCTGCGTCTCGACCACGATCGGGTCACCCTTGTGCAGCTTGTTGATGTAGCGGAACGGTTCGCCGTGCGTGTTGCGGTGACCGGCCAGCGCGAAGTTGCCCTTCGCGGCCGACGGCATCGCCGTACGGAGCGCGCCGTCGCCGTAGTGACCGACCATGCCGCGGTCGAGGACCTTCTCCTTGCTGGTGCCCTCGGCGATCGGCGCGACCACATCGAGTTTCGGGATGTGGATGATGGCGAAGCCCTGCCCCGGCTCGAACGCTCCGGGCTTGCGGTCGCCCTTCGCCCAGTCGTCCTGGATCTTGTGCGTCTCGTTGCCGGCGATCTGGTCCGCGCGCACATTCGTCCACCACAGCTGGTACGTGACGAACAGCAGCATCAGCACACCGAGCGAGATGAACAGCTCGCCGACGACCCGGCTGGCGACAATGGCGGGGCTGTCCTTGGCTGCGCGGGCGGCGCGCCTCGCCTCGACGCGCGTCAGCGGTCTCCCGTCCGGCACCGTTTCCGACCGGGCTCCCGGCCGCGGGTCGGCGCGTCGACGGCCGCGCCCCTTGACGGCGCGCCGGCGCTCGGCGCGGCCGCCGGCGGGTGGGTCCGTCCGCGGTCCGGGTTCGGCCGGCTCCGGGCGGGGGTCGGCAGCCGCCGTGCTGTCCGCGTCGGGCTCGGGTGCGTACTCGGACACGTATTGCGGCTCCGCCTCCGGTCGCGGTGGAGGTGTGGGTGGAGTCATCGCACGATCGGCCGTGCGCCGGGGGTCGGCCGTCCGCAGACCGACCGTCTCGTCGTTGAGGGGGAGCGGCTGAGGCAAAGACGCCGTGACGGGCTCCTGCTGCCCGTACCAGTCCCGTTCGTAGCCCTCGGGGTCGTACCACTCGCGCGGCGGCCCCTGGGGCTCTTGAGCCCCTTGTGACGCCTGTGGCTGTCCGCCGTGCGCCGCCCCGGTGTCGGCCCTCTTCGCCGGAGGGTTCTCCGCCTGGAGCCACGGTGAGGCGTGCTGCCCCGGCAGCGGATCGTTCAGGGGATCCGCCAACTGGTCGACTGCCGCCTCGAACGCGCCCGTGGCCTCGTACGCATGTTGCTCGTACGGACCGTCCTGTCCGGGGTCGTGTTCGGGACGGAGTGCGGTCACGCGACGGCCTTGCCCACCACCGGCGCGAGCCCCACCGACCTCGCGACAGCGCCCGCATCACCGCACTGCGTCAGCCAGTTGGCCAGCATCAGATGGCCGTACTCCGTCAGCACCGACTCCGGATGGAACTGCACGCCCTCCACCGCCAGGTCCCGGTGGCGCAGGCCCATGATGATGCCGTCGGCCGTGCGCGCAGTGACCTCCAGCTCCTGCGGGATCGTGTCCGGTTCGGCGGCGAGCGAGTGGTAGCGGGTCGCGGTGAACGGGGACGGCAGTCCGGCGAAGACTCCCTTGCCCTCGTGGGTCACCGGCGACGTCTTGCCGTGCAGCAGCTCCGGGGCGCGGTCCACCACACCGCCGTACGCCACGGCCATCGACTGCATGCCGAGGCAGACACCGAAGACCGGAACGCCGGTCGCAGCACAGTGGCGCACCATGTCGACACAGACGCCGGCGTGCTCGGGGGTGCCGGGGCCGGGCGAGAGCAGGACGCCGTCGAAGCCGTCCTGGGCATGGGCCGTGGTCACCTCGTCGTTGCGCAGCACTTCGCACTGGGCGCCGAGTTGGTAGAGGTACTGAACGAGGTTGAAGACAAAACTGTCGTAGTTGTCGACGACAAGGATGCGGGCGCTCACTGGCCGGCCCCCGTTCCGCTCGTGCCGTCGACCGTCACGTCGCCGAACGGGAGCAGCGGCTCGGCCCACGGGAAGACGTACTGGAAAAGCACATAGACGACGGCGAGCGCCAGGACGAGCGAGATGAGCCCACGCACCCACACATTGCCCGGCAGATGCTTCCAGATCCAGCCGTACATGCTGTCCCCTCCATTCGGTACGGGACCAGACTAAAGGGCCGGGGCTTGGGCGCGGGTCAGCTGTGGAAAGCTGCGGGTCTGCCGTCGGTCACAGGCTGGGTCGCGTCGAGATGCGCCCAGGCGATCAGCCGGTGGCTGCTGCCCCATTCGGGATCGCAGGTGGTCAGCGTCAGATAGCGTCCGGGGCCGTCGAAGCCGGACTTGTGGGGGACGGGGTCGATCACACCGGTGTCGCTCGGCACGGTCCGGTAGGGCTCCTTGTCGATCCGGTACGTGAACCATGTGGTGCCGTCCGTCACGATCACCGCGTCGCCGGGGCGCAGTTTCGGGAAATCTTTGAAGGGATCCCCGTACGTGCGTCGGTGTCCGGCCACGGCAAAGTTGCCTGTCGCGCCGAGGGAGGCGGTTCCCCGGTAGTGACCGAGGCCCTTCTGCAACGTTCTGACCTTGGTGTTCTCCAGGATGGGCCACTCCCAGCCCTTGCCGAGGCGGGGGATGTACAGCATCGCGAACGCCCTCCCGTCCGGGTATGCGGCGGGTGCGGGCGGCGCGGGCGCGGTGGAAGTGGGCGCATTGGCGGTGGGCGAGGACGAGGGCGGCACGGTCGGCGCGGGCGCGGACACGGCCCCGCGAGCCCACCGGTCCTGAAGGCCGTCGATCTGCCCCTCGGTCGCGCCGGCGGCCTTCACTCCGGTCCAGAACAGCACGTACACCACAAAGAGGATGATCAGGGCGCCAACGGTGATGCACAGTTCGCTGAACGTCCTGACGATCAGTCGCACCGACACCGGTCGGCCTCCCCCGGAACCGCTCGCTACTTCACCGGCTTCGCATAGTGGAGATCCACTGTGCCCGAGTAGCCGGGAAGAGTCACCGCCTCACGCTCGTCGACTTTCCAGCCCAGCCCGTACGCCTTCACGTACAGCAGGTAGTTCTGGATCGCCGGGGAGTTGTCGAGGGCCTTCTTGAGGCTGTCCGGGTTGCCGACTGCGGTGATCTTGTACGGGGGTGAGTAGACCCGGCCCTGCAGGATCAGGGTGTTGCCGACGCAGCGCACGGCACTGGTGGAGATCAGTCGCTGGTCCATGACCCGGATACCGCGGGCGCCGCCCTGCCAGAGAGCATTGACGACCGCCTGCAGATCCTGCTGGTGAATGACCAGGTCATTGGGTTGTGGATCGGGGTAGCCGGGCTTCGCGGTGGCGTCCGGCGGGGCGTCGTCGAGGGTGACGGCGACGGCTCGGCCGGAGAGCTTCGTGGTGCCTGCCTCCCGCTCCAGCGCCTTGAGTCTGGCGTCTTCCGCCTTCGTGCGGCCGTCGTCGCGCTGCGCGAGGGAGTCGATGTCGTCGCGCAGGGATGCGTTGGAGTCGTTGAGCGCCGCGTTCTTCCCGTTGCGCTGCTGGATCAGGTCGGAGAGCTTCAGCAGCGAGGAGTCGGTGCGGATGTTGGTGCCCTTGGCCGTGTTGGCGCTGGTGACGAAGATCAGTCCGGCGAGGGCGAAGACGGCAGCGGTGAGCACCCGGACCGGGTGCCTGAAGGGGCGCCGGACCGGCCCTTGGGGAGAGTCGGCAGAATTACTCAACGTACCCTTATCTCCTTCGGCGCCACGGAAGCACTACGCTAACGGACGCCCGGGGGAGGCAGCATTCCCCCTCGCGCCCCGGCGCCAGCCATAGTTCCCTGCGCGGTCACGCAGCGCATCGACAGGAGAGTTCCTCGTGCCGAAGTCACGTATCCGCAAGAAGGCCGACTTCACGCCGCCTCCGGCGAAGCAGGCAACCAACATAAAGCTGACCAACCGCAGTTGGGTGGCGCCGGTGATGCTGGCGTTCTTCCTGATCGGTCTGGCCTGGATCGTCGTTTTCTATGTGACCGACGGCGATCTGCCGATCAATGCGCTCGGGAACTGGAACATCGTCGTCGGCTTCGGCTTCATCGCCGGCGGCTTCGGCGTCTCCACACAGTGGAAGTAGCTCCACCTCGTACCTGGAACCACAGCTGACCCCGGTATTGCAACCCTTGCCCTGAGTTACCCACAGCGTTATCCACAGGTGGGGGAAAAGGTCGGACGATCTGTGGATAACTCCTTGGATGTTGACGCCGGTGTGACTGCCGCCTCCCTCATCGAGGGGTGGCACGCCCCTTGTCCGGGCTGGAAAAGTCCAGCTCAGGGACAAGGGGCACAGTTGTACCCACAGAATGCACAAGATCGCCCACCACCTGTGGACAACTGCACGAAGGGCGACCTCGGCCGGTCTGCGATCACCCCTGTGATCAGGTCAGTGCGGCCGTTCTGGCGACCACGATGAGGATCACCGCCGCCAGGACCAGCGCACAGGTGCCGTACTGCACCAGCGCACGCCGCCCGCGCGGTGCATGCACCATGGCGATGGCGATCACCGTGCCCGCGACCAGACCGCCGACATGCGCCTGCCAGGCGATCCCACCCCAGGTGAAGGTGAAGAGCAGGTTCAGCGCGAGGAGCACGAGGACCGGCCGCATGTCGTAGTTCAGGCGGCGCATGAGCACGGCGGTGGCGCCCAGCAGACCGAAGATGGCGCCGGAGGCACCGAGCGAGGGCTGATTCGGTGCGGCGAGCCAGTAGGTGAGGGCGCTGCCCGCCAGGCCGGAGAGCAGATAGAGCGCGAGGTAGCGGGCGCGCCCGAGCGCTGCCTCCAGGGGGCCGCCGAGCCACCACAGTCCCAGCATGTTGAACGCGATGTGCCACACCTCCTGGTGCAGGAACATCGACGTCACCAGCCGGTACCACTGGCCCTCCGCAACACCCTCCGGCGGGCCGCCGTAGTAGAGGTTGGCCCGGCCGAAGAGCGTCAGGTCCTGGAGCAGCGACCCCTTCACGTGCACCACGATGAACAGGGCGACATTGAGAGCGAGCAGGATCTTGGTGACCAGCCGGGGGTCGGCCGCGACAGTGCCGCCGGCGAGGGTGCGCGGCTGATTGGCCGCCGGTCCGTGCCCTGTGCCGGATCCCTGGCGGACGCAGTCGGGACACTGGAAGCCGACCGAGGCGCTGACCATGCACTCGGTGCAGATCGGGCGGTCGCAGCGGGTGCAGCGGATCCCTGTCTCACGGCCCGGATGGCGGTAGCAGCCGAGCGGGCCGTCGGCGGCGGACTGGTCCCGGGTCCCGGGCGGCTGCTCGTCCATCGGTCCCATCACTTCCTGGTCCCCTCGGTATCTCGTGAGCGGCAGCGCGCACAAAGCCGCCCTGCTCATCCGCTATGTAAGCAGTACGGACAAGCAGGGCGGTTGGTTCCCGTCAGAGGAATCAGAGAGTGATCATCCGGTGACCACCGGAGATCATCGGGTCTCGACGACGACCGACTCGATCACCACGTCCTGCACCGGACGGTCGGTGCGGGCGTTGGTCTGGGTGCCGGCGATGGCGTCCACGACCTTCTTGCTGGCCTCGTCCGTCACCTCACCGAAGATGGTGTGCTTGCCGGTCAGCCACGCGGTGGGCGAGACGGTGACGAAGAACTGCGAGCCGTTGGTGCCCGGGCCGGCGTTGGCCATGGCCAGCAGGTACGGCTTGTTGAAGCTGAGGTCCGGGTGGAACTCGTCACCGAACTCGTACCCCGGGCCACCGGTGCCGTTGCCCAGCGGGTCGCCGCCCTGGATCATGAAGCCGCTGATGACACGGTGGAAGACGGTGCCGTCGTACAGCCGGTCCTTGGACTTCTTGCCGGTCGCGGGGTGGGTCCACTCGCGCTCGCCCGTGGCGAGCTCGACGAAGTTCTTGACCGTCTTGGGCGCGTGGTTCGGCAGAAGCCGGATCTCGATGTCGCCTTGGTTGGTCTTCAAGGTGGCGTAAAGCTGCTCGGCCACGATCTGCCTTCCGTAAGTCTTCGCTGACGTCCACCGATCCTCGCACGGACCATCCCTCACGGCGCCCGACCGCCACCCGCGAACGGACATCCCTCACCTTCTTGCCTGATTTCACGCCGCTCGCCTGCCGCTTCCCGCAGGAACAAATGAGGCCAAGCGCGTGACGAACCGGCGCGTACTGAGCTGAACCGTGGCATTGTCGTCGGCAAGCTCCCCTTGCACCGCATTGTCCGAGGACGTCTCTCACGACCGTCCCTCACAACCGTCACTCATGACCCGGATGCCCGCCCCACATGCCACTTGGGCCACCGGCAGGCATGATCTCGAAATGGGTGGAAAGGCGGAGTACCTACCCGCCACCAAGGAGGAGGATCCCGTGACCCGCATCGACAGCGTGCGCGCCGCAACCGACTCGGCGAAGGAGAGCGTGCAGCACGCCGCGGAAGTGGTGGCGCCCTACGCCGAAACGGCCAAGGACCAGGCCGCACGCTATGCGCACGAGGCCCGTACGCGGCTCGCGCCGAAGGCGTCGAAAGCAGCCCAACAGGCCCGCGTCCAGTACGACGCATATCTCGCACCACATATCGAACTGGCCCGCTCTCATGTGCCGCCCAAGGTCGACGAGGCCGCGCAGCGCGCCGCGCTCCGCACCCGCCAGGCCACCAGGTACGCCGCGGAGTACACCGTGCCCCGCGTCGGGTCCGCGGTGGCCGCCGCCCAGCCCGTCGCCGAGGAGGCCACGTCCCGCAGCATCGCGGCCCTGGCCGCCCTGCGCGGGCAGGTCACTCCGAAGGAGATCCAGCAACTGGCCAGAAGGAACAGAAGGCGGGCCAAGGCGGGCCGCGCGCTGAAGGGCTTCGCCGTGGTCTCCCTGGTGGCGGCAGGCGCCTATGCCGCATGGCGGTGGTGGGACAAGCAGGCCAACCCGGACTGGCTGGTCGAACCCCCCGCCCCCACGGAGGTCTCCGACCGCGCGCCGCTGACCTCGGTCGACGGCAGCGGCCCGACGGTCCTCGACCCCGAGGTCCGTGCCAAGCAGGACGACACCGGCCCCGACGGGACGGACGAGGTGGACGGAACCGACCTCGACGACGGCCGCTGAGCCAACCGGCCCAACAGAACGGGCGCCGGGAAAACCCTGAGGTTTTCCCGGCGTCCGTTGCGTTTTCCATGGAGAGCCACCGACAGAAGAGAAGAGTGGACTTTCCGCTTCCGCTGTTGGACTTCTGTGCCGAGTTCCGCCTGCATGCCTTCCGGACCGGCGCGTCCTGGCAGATCTTGTCGCGTGCATCGCAATCCATGCATGGCGTCTGTGTCAGGAGAAGCCCGTGGTCCAGCCGCGCACCGCACTCCGCCGCCTCGCCGTAACGTGCGCGGCACCGGCTGCGTGCGCGGTCCTCGCCACCGCCCCGGCCGGTGCCGAGGAATCACCACCCCTCGTCGACCCCGCCACCCCCGCCGGAGTCCAGCCGCTCGGCGTCGGGCCCCGGGCGGCCCAGGCCCTGGTGTTCAGCGACGAATTCACCGGAACCGCCCTGGACACCTCGAAGTGGACCGCCCGGGACCAGGAGCGCACCGAGTCGTCCCGTACCGACGGGAACCGCTGGTGGTACAAACCCGGCAGTGTCCGCGTCATCACCGACAACGGCGGAAACCTGGCGATCGACCTCACCAAGCTCGCGGACAAGCAGTACGCGGGCGGCCGTGTCGACAGCCAGGGCAAATTCGACTACACCCATGGCACCCTCGAAGCCCGCGTCCACACGCCGTACGCCACCGGCGGCCATCTCGCCGCGGTCTGGCTGCAGGCGAGCGCCGGAAGGAGCGATGTGGAGGCCGACGCCGGACTCCCGTAGCCGGCCTCGTGCGGTCCTCGTCAGCCGCTGCCGCGGACTCACTTTCATCCGGCTTCCCGATGGATGCCAAACGGCGGCGGTACAGCGGACCCGCACACTGACACGGTGCTGACGCCATAAACACAGAGACTCCCCTGACCTGCGTTTCCACAGGCCAGGGGGGTCTCTACAGATGTGGAGCCTAGGAGATTCGAACTCCTGACATCTGCCTTGCAAAGGCAGCGCTCTACCAACTGAGCTAAGGCCCCGAAAAGTGGACAGCACCGGACGCATCAGCGTCTCGGTCACCGCCGCAGACCAGAGTACCGGGTGACCCCCTGAATCTTCCAAAAAGATTGGGGCTCCCGGTCGGCAACCCCTCTCCGTAAGATGCTCGTCGAGGTTCGCAGCAGCGAAGCCGCAGCGAAGGGGAGACGCAATGGACGCAGCTCAGCAAGAGGCAACGGCAAGAGCCAGGGAGCTTCAGCGCAGTTGGTACGGAGAGCCACTGGGGGCGCTCTTCCGTCGGCTGATCGATGATCTCGGCCTGAATCAGGCCCGGCTCGCCGCCGTACTCGGGCTGTCCGCCCCCATGCTCTCCCAGCTGATGAGCGGCCAGCGGGCGAAGATCGGCAACCCGGCGGTCGTCCAGCGTGTCCAGGCCCTGCAGGAACTGGCCGGCCATGTCGCCGACGGCAGCGTCAGCGCTGGGGAGGCCACCGACCGCATGGAAGAGATCAAGAAGTCCCAGGGCGGCTCCGTCCTCACCGGCACCGGTCAGACCTCGACCACCGGCGGGGCGCCCACCGTCCGGCGCGTGGTCCGCGAGATCCAGTCGCTGCTGCGGTCGGTCGCGGCCGCCGGGGACATCATCGATGCCGCCGACTCCCTCGCCCCGACCCACCCGGAGCTGGCAGAGTTCCTCAAGGTGTACGGGGCCGGGCGCACCGCGGACGCTGTCGCGCACTACGAGGGACACCAGGGCTAGGGCCTGTCCGACAAGTCCTAGGGCACTACCCCCGAGAGCCGGGCACGAGCCGAAACAGGAACTGGGAGCGGGCGCAGCGCAATGGGTGAGGTCTTCGCGGGTCGGTACGAGCTGATCGATCCGATCGGACGTGGTGGCGTCGGCGCCGTCTGGCGTGCCTGGGACCACCGGCGCCGCCGGTACGTGGCGGCCAAGGTGCTCCAGCAGAGCGACGCGCACACGCTGCTGCGCTTCGTCCGCGAGCAGGCACTGCGGATCGAGCATCCGCATGTACTCGCCCCGGCCAGTTGGGCCGCGGACGACGACAAGGTCCTGTTCACCATGGATCTGGTCAGCGGCGGCTCGCTGGCACATGTCATCGGCGACTACGGCCCACTGCCCCCGCGCTTCGTCTGCACGCTGCTGGACCAGCTGTTGTCCGGGCTGTCGACGGTGCACGCGGAGGGGGTCGTGCACCGCGACATCAAGCCCGCCAACATCCTGATGGAGGCTACCGGCACCGGCCGGCCGCATCTGCGGCTCTCCGACTTCGGTATCTCCATGCGCAAGGGCGAGCCGCGCCTCACCGAGACCAACTATGTGGTGGGAACCCCGGGTTACTTCGCGCCCGAGCAGATGATGGGTGCGGAGCCCGACTTCCCCGCGGACCTCTTCGCCGTCGGCCTCGTCGCGCTGTATCTGTTGCAGGGTCAGAAGCCCGACTCCAGGGCTCTCGTCGAGCATTTCGCGTCGCACGGCACGCCCAGCGCCCCGCAAGGCATCCCGGAACCGCTGTGGCAGGTCCTCGCAGGCCTGCTCCAGCCGGATCCCCAGGCCCGGTTCCGGACAGCCACGGGCGCGCGGAAGGCCCTGACCGCCGCCGTCGAGATGCTGCCGGAGCCCGGCGTCGACGACGAACCGGTGGAGGTCTTCGACCAGATCGGCCCGCTGCCCGCCGGATTCGGTCCCGCAGGCCCCCTCGCGGCCCCCCGGACTCCCGCCCAACCCGCGCATGCCGCGCAGATCACACCCACGGACCAGGAACTCCAGCAGGACGCCCACCTGTCCGGACAGCAGCCCGGACAGCCGTCCGTGCAGCAGCCGCACACCCCGTCGCCCTCCCCGATGTCGGAGACGGGCAGCTTCCACCTCGCCCCGCCTCCGCAGCAGCCACCCACCCCCCAGCCACAGGCCCAGCCGGTGCAGCCGGCCCCTTTCCCCCATCCGCTCCCGGCACATGCAGGTTCCCCCTTCCCTGCCGCCGCACCGGATCCCTCCCAGGCCCCGACAGCCGCGGTGCAGCACGAACAAGCGCTCACTCGTGCTTACACCGCTCAGCAGCCGCAGGTTCCCCATCCCACAGTGGGAGTTCCCGCGCATGTTCCTCAGAAGCGTCCGGGGCCGCCCCCGAAGGTGGCAGTCCCGGTCCTGCTGGTGGCGCTGATCTGTTTCGCCGTGGGCATCTGGGCGCTGACTCAGACCTGAGTTCGCCGGCCTCAGCCGCTGACGGCTCCGGACTGCCGGGCCCGCGCCCGGAATCACCAGGCCTGCGGCGGTCCTCCGTACGGCGGCTGCTCGGCCGTCCCCACGGCCGCCGGCCCGCCCGTGACGGTCGCCGCGCGTCGCCGCGCGAGCAGCGTCCACGCCCCGAGCACGAGCACGAGCACGGCGCCCGCGCCGATCCCGGCGCCGGCAACCACCTTCATCGTGTCGCTCTTGGCGGCCTCCGGGGCGCTCTGCCCGCTCCTGGCCATGTCCTTGTCGTCCTGTGTGACACCGAAGACCCCGGCGGAACCCTCGTACGGCGACGGACCCGCGGAGTTCTCGACCTTCACCTTGAGGGTCATCGGGATCGCCTTCTTGCCGTAAGCCTTCTCGACCTCCGGGCTCAGCGTCACCGAAAGGTAGTACCAGCCCGCGAACCGCATGGCGCTGGCATCGGCGCTGGAGGCGAACCGGTTCTCGTACGCCACCGGGGGCAGCGGAGCCAGTGACACGGAGGCCGGCCTGCCGGAGTACGACAGCGGCGAGGCCTCGTCGACATGGCCGTGCGCCGGATTGTCCAGCGACAGCGCGAGCGCGCTGCCGACGTATTCGTCCGAGCCGTCGACGCTGTTGCCGAGATCGACGGTGGCGAAGATCTGCTGTCCCCAGTCCACCGGCACCTGGTAGAAGCGGGTCTGCCCCGGCTCGATGCTGTCGTCCCACTCGCCGGTCTCCAGGCTGGTGGCGTCGTAATAACTGGTGCCGCCCGGCCGCTCCTGCGCGGCCTGGGTGGGCGGTGACGGCGACGCCGACGGCCAGTTCGCCGGCGCCTCGGTGGGTACCGACCCGCTCTTCTTCAGCTTCGGCTCCGACTCGTAGCGGAGCTCCAGGTCCCACTCCTCCGGAGTCGAGGTCTCCTTGTCCTTCCGCTCGACCAGCACGTTGTACGTACCGGCCTCATTGCAGGTGGTGTGGTCCTTCTCCGGGACCCGGTAGGCGTACGCGGCGATCGGGCGGGGGAACTCCGCCGACTCGAACCTGGCATCCTCCGAGCTGCACTGCAGGTCCGTGCTGTCCCTGATGCTGACCGTGATGCCGTCCCCGTACGCGACCTGGCCGCCGAGCTTGGGCACCGCCACCGCCGAGACATACGCATTGGTGTCGGCATCGAGGTCAAGGCGGTAGTAGAGCTTCTCGCCCGGCTTGATCGAACTCTTGTACACGGATCCGGGGGTCAGTGCCGACGCGTCGGTGCTGACCTCCGCGCCCCGGACCGTCCTGGCCTCGGGGTCGAAGGTGTACGGAGCAGGCTCCCCGGCCGCGTACGCCTGCCCCGGCAGCGCCGCCACCGCGCACATCGCCGCGACCGCGGCCAGCGTCGCCCGGCCCCTGTTGCGCTGCCTCATCACGCGCTTCCCCTCGTCGTCTGGGTAGCCACCCTGCGGCGGCTGCGCACGAACACGAGCCCCGCGATCACAACCACCACGGCGCCCGCCCCGGCAGCGGCCGCGATGCCGGTCCATCCTGCCCCGCCCGTACCATCGCTGTCTGCGGTCGCAGTCGAATTGCCCCTCTTGTCCGCCCCGTTGTCCGTCTTCTTCCCGAGGACGGCCGCACCGTGCTCCGGTCCGGCCCGCTCGTCGCCGAGCACCGATACCCGAAGCACCACGCCGATCTGCGGGTTCTCGGCGATCTCAGCGGCCCGCGCACCCAGCGTCACGGAAATGTAGAACTCGCCCCTGGTGTGCACCGGCTGGACCGTGGAGCGGTACTCGTAACGGTTGGTCCAGGCGACCGGAACCGACCCCATCCTGATTGCGGCCGGACGGCCGTTGTACATGGTCGTCGAGGTGAACTCGCCGCCACCGCCGACCGGGAAGCGGGCTGGTGTGAACAGCTGCGTCGCCCCGTACGAGTACGAGGGGGCCTGCTCCACGGTCGGCTCGTTGGCGAACTCGACGTCGTAGTGCACCTGCTGGCCCCAGCCGGCCGGCACCTTGTACCAGAGCGTCTGCGACGGCAGGATCCGGTCGCGCCACACGCCCCGGCCGAGCTCCTTGGCATCGTTGAATCCGGTGCCTCCCCGCACATCACGGGGGTCGCCGGAAGGCAGCGCGGCGCTCTTGCCGCCCACGCCGTACTCCGGCTCCGAGGCGGCGGGCACGACCCCCTTCTTCAGCGGCGCCTCCGCCCCGTGGACGAGCTCCAGCGGCCAACGCGCGGCATCGGAGCCCTTCTTGCTCTCCCGCTCCACCACCAGCCAGTAGCGGCCCGCCCTGTCGCAGACGCGGCTTCCCTCCGGGGCGGGGATGCGGGCTACCGCCGAGGTCAGCGGGGCCGCACCCTCCTTCTGATGGAAGCGCTCGGTGTTCGTCACACAGGAACTGTCGGTGCCGGACGCAATGCTGGTGCGCAGTGCGTCGAAGGTGTCGACAGCCGCCCCGGGCTGCGGCACAGCCGTCGCCGAGAAGTCCGCCGTGGACACCGCGTCCAGATCGACCGCGTAGTACCGCTTCTCGCCCGGGCCGATGGCGTCCAGATACTGCCCGGGTACGAGCAAAGGTGCCCGGTCGCCGGTCGCGGCACCCTCGACCCGCTTGCCGCGGAACCGGTAGCCGTCCGCGGAGAGTTGCGATGCCCGCTGCAACTGCCTGGCCAGCGACTTGGCGTCCGGCGCGTCGTAGTAGCGGCCGTTGCCCGCCTCCGCGATGCATTCGAGCTGCTCGCGAGCCTTGCCCTTCACCTGGAAGCCGACGGTGTCGATCCGCAGCCCGGCGCCGCCTTTGCCGAGCTGCTCGGCCACCTCGCAGGGCTGCGGCGTGCCGCAGTTGTCCTCACCGTCGGAGATCAGCAGGATCGTGCGCGTCCCCATGGCGCCGTCGACGGGCCCGGGAAGATCCTCCGCGGCCTTCTGCAGGGACAGACCGATGGGCGTGTCGCCCTTGGGCCGCACGCCCGCCACGGCCTGCTTCACTGCGATGCGGTCGAGCGGTTGCACCGGCCGTAAGAGCCGGGTGTCCGTGCATCCCTGGGGGCGATCGGCGCCGTACACCCGCAGCCCGGTCGGATGGCGGTCGGGAAGACCGTCCACGACCGTGCCCACGGCATTACGTGCGGTCTCCATCCGGGTCCGGCCGGTGCCGTCGTCGTTCGCCATGGATCCGGAGGAGTCGAGCACCATGACAAGGCTGCTGTTGTCCGGGGCGGCCGTGCCCGGCGCGGCAGCTGCCCCATGGGCGCCGTTGGCTCCGGATCCTGCCGCCGCGGCCGGCAGCGCTCCTGCCATCAGGGCGAGCAGCGCCCCGCCGGCCCATGCCCCCACTGCTGTTGCAGTCCAGCGGTGATTGAGTCCCCTCACCCGTGCCCCCTCGACCGGAATACCAGCTTCTTTGCTCACGCAACTTATTGATTTGCGTAGGTGAACTCAAGAGCACAGGTGTCACGGTCCCGCAACAGCACGAAGCCCCGGCCGCTCAGCGACCGGGGCCCGCAAAAGGCTGTTCTGTCTCACACACCCGAACCTGCGGGCACGGAGTCAGTCGCCTCCGTCCACAGATCCTGCTCGGCGCGATCCGCCTGGATCTGGCGGTACACGAGGAGCCCGCCGATGGCGGCCAGTGCGACCAGGAGAAGCTTCTTCACCGCGCGACCTCGTCTTTCCTTGACGTAGGAGACTTCTGCCGCCCGACTATACACACCGGCCGATATCGATCGGTTACCTCCCCGCGACCCAGCCGGCGCCCGGGCAAACCCGACCATCCCGACCAGCCCGCGCCGACTCGTCCAGCCCGGTTGAACCATACGAGTGGTGTTCATCTGAAGATCGGCGCATCCACGGCGTCGGTCCCTGAAATCGCGAGCCACATCCACATCATCAGAAAGGTAAGCAAACCGGACCACCCGAAAGCGAGGGGCCGTGAGCGCCTTCAAGGTCAAGAGCATCTGGACCGCCTTCATCACCGCCTTCTTCGCGCTTCTCGCGTCGATGGGGCTCATCAGCGCCCCCGCCGCGACCGCGCAGCAGCCGACGGCCACGAACCAGGAGCACACGGGTGCTGCCACCGCAACCGCGACCACCCCGTCGGTGCGATGGACCCTTCCGCGTGACAGGGCGCTGCCACCCACGATGAACCAGCGCATCCGCGCCGAGGCGCACGGCTCGTCACCGGCCACCAGGAACCTGACCGTGGACACAAGGAACACCCTGGGCGCCACAGGCACCACAGGTGCCGCCCGCATCGCTCACGGCGCCCCGGCGGGGAAGGCATCACTCCTTCCACCGTGAGAGCGGCGCACCCGACGCACAGGGCCCCTGGTCCGGTTCACACCGGACGGGGCCTTCTCGTGCGCCCGCGCCCTGCCGGGAAGGGCGAGGCACACACTCCTGCGCACCCTGGGCCCGTACGCACGAGCCACCCCGCGCGCACATCGCCACGTACAACCGCCGCGCGCACACCCGCGCGCACAGCGCCACCCAGAACGCCGTGCGCACCCTCGCGGCATTGCACCGCCCCACGCACGACCACCGCACCCAGCCGCCCGTACGCCCAGCCGTTGGTGTCAGGCGCTGGATGCCCTCTTGATAGAGCCGCCCGCTGCATCAACGAACCCCACTTCCGGCGAGGACTCCTCACTCAGCCGCCCCAGCGGCTAGGCACTACGACCCTGGGAGCAATAGAAACCGGGGCTCACAGGGGCCCGCCGCACTACATCGGTTCGACGAGGGCGGCCCGCCATTCAGGCTGCGGGTCCGCTCCCAGGCTCGTCCAGTACTCCGTCCCACGGACGATCTGCCCGTCACGGACGGTCCAGAACGATGCTGCGCGGAAGACGCCAAGACTGTCGTGTGGCACTTCGACCTCGGAGACGGCTTCGTCGCCCTCGGCCACCACTTTGAGCACCCGAATCGACCAGCCCTCCGAATATTCACGGTTCACCGCGACGAAGTTTGCCCGGCCGATGATGCGTTCGAGGCTGATCGGCCACTCGACTACGACATCTTCCGCGATCAACTCGGCGACGCCTGCCCAGTCCCGAGGGCTCAAAGACCTCAAGACCGAGTCGTCGCAGGCCGTGCTGCCGTTGCCGAAGTTCTGTGCCGACGCGCTGGAGGAACGGAGGCACCTGCAAGTCCTGGAACGGTGGATCGCCCAGGATGCCTGGCAGCAAGCTCCTGGTGAGGATCTGATCTTCTCGGAGCGCCACGGCGGGATGATCGAGCCGCGCGGCTTCTCCCGTACCTTCGACGCGCTGATCAAGCGTGCCGGTCTTCGTCGGATCACGGTCCGGCTTGCCCGGCACACCTGCGGGACGCTGCTCGCCTTCCTGAAGGTGCACCCCAAGGTGGCTCGGGCGATCCTGCGGCACAGCCAGATCAGCATGACCATGGACGTCTACACACACGTTGTGGATAACGACCGGCGGGAAGCAGCGGCCATGCTCGCCGACCTTCTGGAAGATCCGCTCATCGGCTGATGTCCGCCGACAATCACAAGCGCCCAACCATGATCGGCGAGAGGGCTAGGGGTTCCGCTGAGCGAAGGCCCAGCTGAACCACGCCACGCCGATCACGCAGATCACGAACCCCGCGAGAAGGATCCACCGCACAAAGGCCCAATCCAGCTTCCCGCGTTCGAAGGGGTCTTCGTCATCGCTGCTGTCGGACCAACCGTGATCAGTCATGGCGCCCCCGCTGGCCCTATGGTGTGAGCCTCGGCACAGCGGTCGAAGCCACTGCACTCGGGGCTGCTGGCAGATCTACTCATGGGCTGATGTCCGCCGGAGATGTCAAAGACCCCCAACCATGATCGGTTGGGGGTCTTTGTACTGGTGGGGCTAACAGGATTTGAACCTGTGGCCTCATCCTTATCAGGGATGCGCTCTAACCAACTGAGCTATAGCCCCGCCGCGCTGCGCGCTGACTTCTGAAGATTAGCGCACGTCGGGGCCAGTCCCAAAATCGATACCCGAAGCCCTACTCGTCCTCGGCCAGCGTGAGCTCCACGCCGCCCACGAAGCCCGCCGACAAGTTGTAGATGAAGGCGCCCAGCGTCGCCAGCGCGGTGGCCAGCACCACGTCGATCACCGCGATGACCGACGTGAAGATGAGAACGCGCGGAAGCGACAGGAACGACTGCAGATCGAAGCCGTTGCTCTCGTTGGAACCGGTCGCCTCGCTGATCGTGCCGCCCACGGTGGAGAAGACGCCCATGGCGTCCATCACCATCCACAGGACCGCGGCCGCCACGACCGTGCAGATGCCGAGCGCGATGGAGAGCAGGAAGCTGACCTTCATCACCGACCACGGGTCGGCCTTCGCCACCCGCAGTCGCGCCTTACGGATACGCGGAGTTGTCCGCGCCCCCGTGCGGGGCAGACGGGTCGCCTGCGTACCACCGACGCCCTGTGTACCGCCCTGTGTGCCGTGCTGCTGCGCTCCTTGGGGCCGGCCGCCCTGCGTCCCGCCCGCGGGCGAGGGGTACGCCTGTGGCGGGTGGTAAGGCCCGCCTGCCTGCCCCGGTGCGGGCTCGCGCTCACCGGGCAGCGGCCCGGTCGCGTATCCCTCGTACTGGGGCTGAGGCCCCCGGGTGTCTGTCACAGTGCCCCCTTGGGAGTCCGTGGCAGGGCCACGGGCACCGTTCGCTCCAGCTCCGGAAGCGGCCGAACCGGCGCCCGTGGCTCCACTCACGCTCTACTCCTCGTGCTCCCCGGCCGAAGGCGACATGCCTTCGACAGTGCCCTCGACAGTCGACTCGGCTGTCGTCACCTCGGCAGTCGTCTCAGCCGTCTCGCCCTCGGCGTCATCGGCCCCGTCGACCTCTTCGGCCTCGCGGCCGGCCTCGGCGTTACGAGCGATACCGACGACGGCATCGCGCTTGCCCAGATTGATCAGTTGGACGCCCATGGTGTCACGGCCCGTCTCCCTGACTTCATTGACTCGCGTACGAATCACACCACCGCCGAGCGTGATGGCAAGGATCTCATCCGTCTCCTCGACCACCAGCGCGCCGACCAGCGAGCCCCTGTCCTCCACGATCTTGGCGGCCTTGATACCGAGGCCGCCGCGACCCTGAACGCGGTACTCGTCGACGGCGGTCCGCTTCGCGTACCCACCATCGGTGGCAGTGAAGACGAACGTACCTGGCCGGACGACATTCATCGAGAGCAGTTCGTCGCCCTCGCGGAAACTCATCCCCTTGACACCCGAGGTGGCACGGCCCATCGGGCGCAGCGCTTCGTCCGTCGCAGTGAACCTGATCGACTGGGCCTTCTTGCTGATGAGCAGCAGATCGTCCTCGGCCGAAACCAGCTCCGCACCGATCAGCTCGTCGTCGCTGCCGTCCTCCGTCTCACGGAGGTTGATCGCGATGACACCGCCCGAGCGCGGCGAGTCGTAGTCCTTCAGCGCGGTCTTCTTCACCAGACCGCCCTTGGTGGCCAGGATCAGATACGGCGCGGCCTCGTAGTCGCGGATCGCCAGGATCTCGGCGATCTGCTCGTCCGGCTGGAAGGCCAGCAGGTTGGCGACATGCTGCCCGCGCGCATCACGGCCGGCGTCCGGAAGCTCGTACGCCTTGGCCCGGTAGACCCGGCCCTTGTTGGTGAAGAACAGCAGCCAATGGTGGGTCGTCGACACGAAGAAGTGGTCGACGATGTCGTCTTCCTTGAGCTTCGTGCCGCGTACGCCCTTGCCGCCACGCTTCTGCGAGCGGTAATCGTCCGTCTTCGTACGCTTCACATAGCCGCCGCGCGAGATCGTGACGACGATGTCCTCCTCGGCGATCAGGTCCTCGATGGACATGTCACCGTCGAAGGGCACCAGCTTGGAGCGTCGGTCGTCGCCGAACTTGTCGACGATCGCCCCCAGCTCTTCGCTGACGATCTGCCGCTGCCGCTCGGGCGACGCCAGGATCTGGTTGTACTCGTTGATCTTCGCCTGGAGCTCGTCGTGCTCGGCCGTGATCTTCTGGTGCTCCAGCGCGGCCAGTCGGCGCAGCTGCATCTCCAGGATCGCGTTCGCCTGGATCTCGTCGATCTCCAGGAGGCCCATCAGGCCCTCACGGGCGATCTCGACCGTCTGGCTGCGCCGGATGAGGGCAATGACCTCGTCGATCGCGTCGAGCGCCTTGAGCAGACCGCGCAGGATGTGCGCGCGCTCCTCCGCCTTGCGCAGGCGGAACCTCGTACGTCGGACGATGACCTCGATCTGGTGCGTCACCCAGTGGCGGATGAACGCGTCGATCGACAGCGTGCGCGGCACCCCGTCGACCAGGGCCAGCATGTTCGCGCCGAAGTTCGTCTGCAGGTCGGTGTGCTTGTACAGGTTGTTCAGTACGACCTTGGCGACCGCGTCCCTCTTCAGCACGACCACGAGGCGCTGGCCGGTGCGCGAGGACGTCTCGTCACGGACGTCCGCGATCCCGCCGACCTTGCCGTCCTTGACCAGGTCGGCGATCTTCTGCGCGAGGTTGTCGGGGTTGGTCTGGTACGGAAGCTCCGTGACGACCAGGCACTGCCGGTTCTGGATCTCCTCGACCGCGACGACCGCGCGCATCGTGATCGACCCACGGCCCGTGCGGTACGCCTCCTCGATGCCCTTGCGGCCCACGACGAGCGCACCGGTCGGGAAGTCCGGGCCCTTGATCCGCTCGATCAGGGCGTCCAGCAGCTCCTCGTGCGAGGCCTCCGGGTGCTCCAGGTACCACTGGGCACCGGACGCGACCTCGCGCAGGTTGTGCGGCGGGATGTTGGTCGCCATGCCGACCGCGATGCCCGCGGAACCGTTGACCAGCAGGTTCGGGAAGCGCGCCGGCAGGACCGTCGGCTCCTGATTACGGCCGTCGTAGTTGTCCTGGAAGTCGACGGTCTCCTCGTCGATGTCCCGGACCATCTCCATGGACTGCGGCATCATCTTGCACTCGGTGTACCGCATGGCGGCAGCCGGGTCGTTGCCCGGAGAACCGAAGTTGCCGTTGGAGTCCACCAGCGGCATCCGCATCGACCACGGCTGCGCCAGTCGCACCAGTGCGTCGTAGATCGACGAGTCACCGTGCGGGTGGTACGTACCCATGACGTCACCGACGACACGGGCGCACTTGTAGAAGCCCTTCTCGGGCCGGTAGCCGCCGTCGTACATCGCGTACAGCACACGTCGGTGGACGGGCTTGAGGCCGTCCCGTACGTCGGGCAGCGCACGCGACACGATGACGGACATCGCGTAGTCGAGGTAGGAGCGCTGCATCTCCGTCTCGAGCCCGACGGGCTCGACACGCATGCCCACACCCGCGGTTGCGGGTTCCTCTTCGGGCGTCACAGGGGTGTTCTCGTCGGCCATTGCTGGTCAAAGTCCTTTCGAGCGGCGGCTTGCTGGTACGGCCGACTCAGATGTCGAGGAAGCGGACGTCCTTGGCGTTGCGCTGGATGAACGAGCGCCGTGCCTCGACGTCCTCACCCATCAGCACCGAGAAGAGGTCGTCGGCCTGCGCCGCGTCGTCCAGCGTGACCTGGCCGAGCACCCGGTGGTCGACGTCCATCGTGGTGATGCGCAGCTCCTCGGCGTTCATCTCGCCGAGACCCTTGAAGCGCTGGATCGAGTCTTCCCTGATCCGCTTGCCGTTCTGCTTGCCGAGCTCGACAAGGGCGTCGCGCTCACGGTCCGAGTACGCGTACTCGAAGTCGTCCCGACCCCACTTGATCTTGTAGAGCGGCGGGCGGGAAAGGTAGACGTGCCCGGCCTCGACCAGCGGACGCAGGAAGCGGAAGAGGAACGTCAGCAGCAGGGTGTTGATGTGCTGACCGTCGACGTCGGCGTCCGCCATCAGAATGATCTTGTGATAGCGGAGCTTCTCGATGTCGAAGTCCTCGTGGACTCCGGTACCGAAGGCCGAGATCAGCGCCTGGACCTCGGTGTTCTGCAGGATCTTGTCGACCCGGGCCTTCTCGACGTTCAGGATCTTGCCTCGGATCGGCAGGATGGCCTGGTACATCGGGTTACGGCCGGACTTCGCCGAACCACCGGCGGAGTCACCCTCGACGATGAAGATCTCGCACTTCGTCGGGTCGTTGGACTGGCAGTCGCTCAGCTTGCCCGGCAGCGAGGCGCTCTCCAGGAGACCCTTGCGACGCGTCAGATCGCGCGCCTTGCGGGCCGCGACGCGGGCCGTGGCCGCCGCGATGCCCTTGCGGACGATGTCCGCAGCCTCGTTCGGGTTCCGGTCGAACCAGTCCGTGAGGTGCTCGTGGACGACCTTCTGGACGAAGGTCTTCGCCTCCGTGTTGCCCAGTTTGGTCTTCGTCTGGCCCTCGAACTGCGGCTCGCCCAGCTTCACCGAGATGATCGCCGTCAGACCCTCACGGATGTCGTCACCGGTGAGGTTGTCGTCCTTCTCACGCAGCAGCTTCTTGTCCCGCGCGTACTTGTTGACCAGCGTGGTCAGCGCCGCACGGAAGCCTTCCTCGTGGGTGCCGCCCTCATGCGTGTGGATCGTGTTCGCGAAGGAGTACACACCCTCGCTGTACTGCGTGTTCCACTGCATCGCGATCTCGGCCGAGAGGAGTCGCTCCTTGTCCTCGGCCTCGATGTCGATCACCGACTGGTGAATGACGTCGCCCTTGCGGGAGTTGAGGTACTTCACGAAGTCGACGATGCCGCCCTCGTAGTGGTACGTGACCGTGCGGGCCGCTTCCTCCTCGGCGATCTCGACCGCCTCCGCGACATCCGCACCCGCCGTCGCCTTCGCCGACTCACGCTCGTCGGTGAGATTGATCGTCAGACCCTTGTTGAGGAACGCCATCTCCTGGAAGCGGCGTGCCAGAGTCTCGAAGGAGTACTCGGTGGTCTCGAAGATGTCCCCGTCGGCCCAGAAGGTGACCGTCGTCCCCGACTCCTCGGTGGCCTCGTTACGGGCCAGCGGCGCCGTCGGCACACCGAGCTTGTAGTCCTGGGTCCAGCGGTAGCCGTCCCGCCTGACCTCGACGGAGACGCGCGACGACAGCGCGTTCACCACGGAGACACCTACACCGTGGAGACCGCCGGAGACGGCATAACCGCCGCCGCCGAACTTACCGCCGGCGTGCAGCACGGTCAGCACGACCTCGACGGCCGGCTTCTTCTCCGACGGCACGATGTCGACCGGGATACCACGGCCGTTGTCGATCACACGAACCCCGCCATCGGGGAGGATCGTGACGTCGATCGTGTCCGCGTGCCCGGCCAGGGCCTCGTCGACCGAGTTGTCGACCACTTCCTGCACCAAGTGGTGCAGGCCACGCTCACCGGTCGAGCCGATGTACATACCAGGTCGCTTGCGGACCGCGTCCAAGCCCTCGAGGACGGTGATCGCGCTGGCGTCGTACGAGGCAGTTACCCCGCCGCTCTCACCGGGTGTGGACGGAATGTTCTCGTTGGGGTTGCCGGAATCGGCCACGAAGCGCCCTTTCTGGCACAGCACAGGCCGTTCTCCGGGCAGGCGGGAGCGGCTGCGTCGTTCGGCTTGTATCGACGACTCCCGCGAAGATGCGGGATTGTCCACCAGTCTACCGGTAGCGCCGACATGAATGGGGGTTTGCCGGTACCTGAGTCCGCATGTGCCGCCCTGGATGAGCGCCTGACGACTCCCCATATTCAGGATGGGGCTCTAAGAGGCTCACGCGGGCATTGAGCGCTTCGGCCTGTCAACCTCCCGCTACGGTGAGGGACGCATCAGCCCATCCGTACGGTTTCAATCGCCACAGAACGACATATCCCGGAACCCGCGGGCAGCACGGCGAGCCGGGCAGCACACCGCCACAGCCGAGCCTCGGCGGAACCGGGAACGCTTGCCGCCGGAGCCCGGCAGAGGGCCGAACATGGAGAGAAAGCGCAGGTCAGCCGTACGTGTCGCCCGGGCCGACGCTCCCCGGCGCGCGCAGCGGACCGAACCTGCGCTGCGGGCCGCCCGGCCCCAGCACCTTGATCAACTTCACTGTGCCGTGCCCCAGATCCGCGTTGAGCCGCGCCACCAGCTGCGGCGCCAGCAGCCGCAGCTGCGTCGCCCACGCCGTCGAGTCGCACTGCACCGTGAGCACCCGCTCCTCGGGATCCTCGTCATAGCGCAGCGGCACACAGTGATTGGCCAGATCCTCACCGACGATCTGCGGCCAGCGGCCCATCACCCCGCCCACCGCAGCAGGCGTCTCCCAGCCACGCTCGGTGATCAGACGATTGATCGCAGCGCCCAGCGGCAACGGATCACGACCGTCCGCCCGCGCCCCGGAACGCAGACCGCCACCCCGTCTGGCCTGCTTCTTCTGCTGGGCCGCAGCGCCCCGCGCCCGGGCCTGCTCCTTCGCGGCACGCAACGCCACCCGAGCCAGATCGACCCCCGACGCCTCCGGCTCCTTCGCCTCGCGCGCCGGTTCCTGCGGGCCCGAGCCGCCGGCACCGCCCAAGCCCTTCGCCGCACCACCGGAGCCACTCATACGCGCTCCACCTCGCCCGCCGACACCGTGTACCGCGTACCCGCCAGCACGCCCGGAACGTCATCGTCCACCGCGGCCGTCACCAGCACCTGCTCGCCCGGAGCCACCAGCTCCGCCAACCGCTCCCTGCGCCGCGCGTCCAGCTCGGCGAAGACATCGTCCAGGACGAGCACCGGCTCATTGCCCTCGCTGCGCAGCAGATCGTACGAAGCCAACCGCAGCGCCAACGCGTACGACCAGGACTCGCCATGGCTCGCGTACCCCTTGGCGGGCATGCCGCGCAGCCCCAGCAGCAGATCATCGCGGTGCGGGCCGACCAGCGTCACACCCCGCTCGATCTCCTGCTTACGCACCTCCGCGAGGGAAGCGATCAGCTGCTCGTACAGCTCGTCCCGGGTACGGGCCGGCTCCACGCCCGCGCCGACCGAACTGCGGTACTCCAAGGTCACGGGGCCACCGCCGGGCGCGACATCCGCATACGCCTTGTCGGCCAGCGGCTGCAAGGTCGCGATCAGATCAAGCCGCTGCGCCAGCAACTCCGCGCCCACCCGGCCCAGATGCTGGTCCCACACATCGAGGGTGGACAGATCCATCGACCGGCCACCGTGCCTGCGCGCCATCGCCGCGGACTTCAGCAGGGTGTTCCGCTGCTTCAGCACCCGCTCGTAGTCCGAGCGGACCCCCGCCATCCGCGGCGAACGCGCCGTGATCAGCTCGTCGAGGAAGCGCCGACGCTCCCCAGGATCGCCCTTGACCAGCGCCAGATCCTCCGGCGCGAACAGCACCGTCCGTACGATCCCCAGCACATCACGCGGCCTGACCTGCGACGATCTATTGATCCGGGCGCGATTGGCCTTGCCCGGGTTGAGCTCGAGCTCGATCAGCTGGGAGCGCTCGCCCTGTGCGACGGCGGCCCGGATGACGGCCCGGTCCGCGCCCATCCGTACCAGCGGCGCGTCGGAGGAGACGCGGTGGCTGCCGAGCGTCGCGAGGTAGCCGACGGCCTCGACGAGATTCGTCTTGCCCTGGCCGTTGGCACCCACGAACGCGGTGACGCCCGGATCAAGAGGTACCTCGACCCGGGCGTACGAGCGGAAGTCGGCCAGCGAGAGATGCGTGACATGCATGGGTGTACGCCGACCTTCCCGGCTTCCTGCTCCGTGTTCCGTAGCGCGGACCGGTGGTGCTGGTCCGGTCCGCCTTGCGTTGCGGTTACTTCTTGTTCTCGACCGCGTGGCCGCCGAACTGGTTGCGCAGCGCGGCGATCATCTTCATCTGCGGGGAGTCGTCCTGACGCGAGGCGAAACGCGCGAAGAGCGACGCGGTGATCGCGGGCAGCGGCACCGCGTTGTCGATCGCCGCCTCCACCGTCCATCGGCCCTCACCCGAGTCGGCGGCGAAGCCGCGCAGCTTGTCGAGGTGCTCGTCGTCGTCCAGCGCGTTGACCGCCAGGTCGAGCAGCCAGGAACGGATGACCGTGCCCTCCTGCCAGGAGCGGAAGACCTCGCGCACATCGGTGACGGAGTCGACCTTCTCCAGCAGCTCCCAGCCCTCGGCGTAGGCCTGCATCATGGCGTACTCGATGCCGTTGTGGACCATCTTCGCGAAGTGGCCGGCGCCGACCTTGCCCGCGTGGACGGAACCGAAGTCGCCCTCCGGCTTCAGGGCGTCGAAGACCGGCTGGACCTTCGCCACGTGGTCGGCGTCGCCGCCGTACATCAGCGCGTAGCCGTTCTCCAGGCCCCAGACACCACCGGAGACACCGCAGTCGACGAAGCCGATGCCCTTGATGCCCAGCTCGACCGCGTGCTTCTCGTCGTCCGTCCAGCGGGAGTTCCCGCCGTCCACGACGATGTCGCCGGGCGACAGCAGAGCGGCCAGCTCGTCGATCGTGGACTGTGTCGCTGCACCGGCCGGGACCATCACCCAGATGACTCGCGGGCCCTTCAGCTTGCCCACAAGCTCTTCGAGACTGTGGACATCGGAGACGTCCGGATTGCGGTCGTAACCGAGGACGGTGTGGCCTGCGCGGCGGATGCGCTCGCGCATGTTGCCGCCCATTTTGCCGAGGCCGACGAGACCGAGCTCCATCAGAGATTCCTTAAGCGTTGTGCCGATTCGTACCCAAAGCCGAGCCTACGCCCGGCCGGGGACAGGCCGACGGGCATGCTCGGCGCTGAGCATGCCCGTCGAGATCTGCCGTGACGGACCGATGGTCGGTCAGCCGGAGAGACGGACCGGCATGATCAGGTACTTGTACGCGTCATCCGCCTCGGCATCCACCGCGGGCCGGCCGCTGAGCAGCGCAGGCTTCGTGGACGTCGTGAAGGAGAGCTGGGCGACCGGGGAGTCGATCGCGCTGAGCCCGTCGAGCAGGAACGTCGGGTTGAAGGCGATCGAGATGTCGTCGCCGTCCAGCACGGCGTCGACACGCTCCACAGCCTGTGCATCGTCGCTGGAACCGGCTTCCAGGATCAGCACACCCTGCTCGAAGCTGAGCCGCACCGGGGTGTTCCGCTCGGCAACGAGGGCCACACGCTTGACAGCCTCGACGAACGGGGCGGTCTCGATGACCGCGACCGAGTTGAACTCGGTGGGGAACAGCGTCCGGTACTTCGGCAGGTCGCCTTCGAGCAGTCGCGTGGTGGTTCGCCGACCCGCGCCCTCGAAGCCGATGAGGCCCTCACCGGCACCCGAGCCGGACAGGGCCAGAGTCACCGTGTCACCACTGGTCAGCGCCTTGGCGGTGTCCAGCAGCGTCTTGGCGGGCACCAGGGCGACGGCCGAGGCGTCCGGGTTCTCCGGCTTCCACAGGAACTCGCGGACCGCGAAGCGGTAGCGGTCGGTGGAGGCCAGGGTGACCGTGTCGCCCTGGATCTCGATCCGCACACCGGTCAGGACGGGGAGTGTGTCGTCGCGGCCCGCCGCGATGGCGACCTGGGCGGCAGCAGAGGCGAAGACCTCGCCGGGGACCGTGCCCGTCGCGGTCGGCATCTGCGGCAGCGCCGGGTACTCCTCCACAGGAAGGGTGTGGAGTGTGAATCGCGAGGAGCCGCAGACCACCGTGGCGCGTACACCGTCGGTGAAAATCTCCACCGGGCGGTTGGGAAGGGCGCGGCAGATGTCGGCGAGCAGTCGGCCGGAGACCAGCACCGTGCCGTCCTCCTCGACCTCGGCATCCACCGAGACCCGGGCCGAGACCTCGTAGTCGAAGCTCGAGAAGCTGAGGGCCCCGTCCTCAGCCTTCAGCAGAAGGCCCGCAAGAACGGGCGCCGGCGGACGGGCCGGAAGGCTGCGAGCCACCCAGGCCACCGCCTCCGCGAGTACATCGCGCTCCACCCGGATCTTCACCGGAACCGCCTCCTGCTGTTGCTCGCTCGCTCTGCTGGCCTTCGTTGTCTGGTCGGGGTCACTCCGCCGATGGCAGGAGGAGGACGCCGGGGACCAGTCTGACGTACGGCACCGACACTCGGTGCTGCTCGGGGTCAAGTCGCGACAAGAGGTTCGGGGAGCTCCGGCGTCGAGTTGTGCACAGGCCCCACTTCGAAGCAGATTCCGAGCTAACTCTAAGTGGTAGTAGTAGTAGGGGCTGTGGAAACCGTGGATAACGTCGTTTCCGCAGGTCAGACCCCATTTTTTGTCCACCGACCCTGTGGGTGGCACCGGTGGACAACCCGGCGTTTCTGTGGACACACGAAAGTTCTGCACACCCGATGCACAGGGCGGGGGTGTTTCTCCCCAGGGCTGTCCCCAGCTTTACCCAGGTTCCCCACAGCCCAACCAGCCTCCTTGGTGTGACGCCTTTCACTCTGCGCAGTGAAAGGCGGTGTCGCGTTGCCGAACAGTGGACAGGGGTGTGGAGAAGCTGGGGACAACATGGCCCTGCCTGTGGGCCGCCAGTGGACAACATCGGATGCGCCTTGTGGACGAATATTCTGTCCACAGGCTGTGGATCACTGTTGGCCACAAATCCCCAGGCTCTTGACCTGGCCTGATGAAGTATCGGCCGTCGTCCCTGTGGAAGCAGTATGGACAACTTCGTGGTCCCCAGGCTGTGGAGGGTGAATTCTCCCCAGATCTGTGGAGAACCCCAGGTCGGCGGCATGTATTCGAACACCGGGGTCGCGACGGAGACGCACAGAAGCCGTTCGAAGGGGTCTCGGACGTGCTCCGGACGCCCGTCGGAAGCGCTCATGAGGCCCGTCGGGACGGTGCGGAGGTCCGTGGAGACGTTTCGGAAGCCCCCCGGAGGAGCTCGGGAGACCTTCGCGGGCGTCCCGAAACGACGAAGGGCGCCCCGAGGACTGGGTGAGAGTCCGTCCGGGGCGCCCGTCCGGCGCCGTACAGAGAACGTGGCAGATGCCGTACCGGCGCTCCGTCAGCCGTTCTTGATGCGGTTGGTGAGTTCGGTGACCTGGTTGTAGATGGAGCGCCGCTCCGCCATCAGCGCACGAATCTTGCGGTCCGCGTGCATCACGGTCGTATGGTCGCGACCGCCGAACTGCGCGCCGATCTTGGGCAGCGAGAGATCCGTCAGCTCGCGGCAGAGGTACATCGCGATCTGGCGAGCTGTCACCAGCACCCGGCTGCGCGAGGATCCGCAGAGATCCTCCACCGTCAGACCGAAGTAGTCCGCGGTCGCCGCCATGATGGCCGACGCCGTGATTTCCGGGGCCGAGTCCTCGCCGCCCGGGATCAGGTCCTTGAGCACGATCTCGGTCAGCCCGAGGTCCACCGGCTGACGGTTGAGGCTGGCGAAGGCCGTCACCCGGATCAGCGCGCCCTCCAGCTCGCGGATGTTGCGCGAGATACGGGACGCGATGAACTCCAGGACCTCCGGCGGGGCGTTGAGCTGCTCCTGCACAGCCTTCTTGCGGAGGATCGCGATTCGCGTCTCCAGCTCCGGCGGCTGCACATCGGTGGTCAGCCCCCACTCGAAGCGGTTCCTCAGCCGGTCCTCCAGGGTGACCAGCTGCTTGGGCGGCCGGTCCGAGGACAGCACGATCTGCTTGTTGGCGTTGTGGAGCGTATTGAAGGTGTGGAAGAACTCCTCCTGCGTCGACTCCTTGCTCGCCAGGAACTGGATGTCGTCGACCAGCAGGATGTCCACATCGCGGTACCGCTTCCGGAAGGTGTCGCCCTTGCCGTCGCGGATCGAGTTGATGAACTCGTTGGTGAACTCCTCGGAGCTCACGTAACGCACCCGGGTGCCTGGGTAAAGGCTGCGCGCGTAGTGCCCGATGGCATGCAGCAAGTGGGTCTTGCCGAGCCCCGACTCCCCATAGATGAAGAGGGGGTTGTACGCCTTCGCGGGTGCCTCGGCGACGGCGACGGCAGCCGCGTGCGCGAACCGGTTGGACGCGCCGATGACAAAGGTGTCGAAGAGGTACTTCGGGTTCAGCCGGGCGTGCGGCTCGCCGGGACCGGGCGCGGGTGAGGGCTGTGCGCCCATCGGCCCGGTGGCGCCGCCGGGCCGTCCGGTGCCGGGACCGCCCTGCCGGTGCTGGGGCTCGGGCAGGGCGTGGCGCCCGGGGCGCTGTTGCTCGTAACCCTGGCGCTCGGGTGGCTGCGACCGGTAGTCGTGCTGCGGCTGTTGCGGACGGTAGTCGTGCTGCTGTTCACGCCATTGTTCCGCGGACGTGTCGCGCTCCTGGAAACCGCCGAGCCGGGGCTGCTGCCAGGAAAGATCCTCAGGAGTGCGCGGCCAGGCGCCCGGCTCGGGGCGCTGCTGCTGGTAGTCGGGGTAGGCCGGCCGGGCCGTCGGCATGCCGTCGTCCGTGGGTCGGTGGCCGTAACCCTCGTACCCGTCGTCTTGCTGCCGCTCGTCGTGCTGCGGTCCCTGGTAGCGGTGCTGCTGCGGCTGCTGGGACTGGTGCATCGGGGGCGCCGGCGAGTTCGGCGGTTCGCCGGCGGAGTCGTCGACGGTGATCGCGATCCGGATCGGGCGGCCGCACTCCCGGCTCAGCGTTTCGCTGATGAGCGGCGCGAGCCGGCCCTCCAGGACACGCTTGCCCCATTCGTTGGGGACGGCGAGCAGTGCAGTGTCGGCGACGAGTGCGAGCGGCTGGCAGCGCTCGATCCACTGCTTGTCCTTCGGCTCGATGCTCTGTTGGCCCTCCCCGAGGAGCTGCTCCAGCACTCGTGGCCACACTGCGGCAAGATCGGCAGGTACGTCAGCCACAAGGCACGCTCTCTCGCTGGTCCCACGAATGTGTGGTTCTCGGGACGGGATGGGTAAGGCCCGGCAGGCGGGAAGAAAAAGAACCGGAGTTCAGCCACGGTAGTCAGGCCGACCCACGTCGTTCAAGTTGTTGTCCACAGGCTGTGTACAGCGCGGGTTGTGGTAAGGCTGTCGCAAGGCCACCGCGGAGCCGGTTTGACCGGATGGCGTAGCCGCGCGTACCGTGACCAGGTCGAGTTGTCGATGGCTGCTGCCGCCTGCCTCCGATGGGCAAAGATCACGATCAGTGATTGTGAAGCGGTGCACTAAGGCGTTTACGCGAGTCTCTCGTGGGCGCACGGTGACAGCCAGGCGATGTCCCGCCAACACACGATCATTTCTGGAGCCCCCGAGTGAGCAAGCGCACCTTCCAGCCGAACAACCGTCGTCGCGCGAAGACCCACGGCTTCCGGCTGCGTATGCGCACCCGTGCCGGCCGCGCGATTCTCGCGTCCCGCCGTGGCAAGGGTCGCGCCAACCTGTCCGCCTGATCGCGTACAGGTCATGACGTGCTGCCTACCGAGAATCGGCTGAGGCGGCGCGAGGACTTCGCGACCGCAGTACGTCGAGGACGCCGGGCCGGCCGCCCGCTACTCGTCGTTCATCTACGCAGCGGTGCAACGGACCCGCACGTGACTGGGGAGAGTGCTCCCCCGCCGCGTGCGGGTTTCGTTGTCAGCAAAGCCGTGGGTGGAGCGGTCGTACGCACAGCGGTGAAGCGCAGGCTTCGCCATCTGGTCCGCGAACGACTGGCCCTGCTGCCCCCCGGTAGCCTGGTTGTCGTACGAGCGCTGCCCGGATCGGGCGACGCCGACCATGAACAGCTGGCCCGAGACCTGGACGCCGCCCTTCAGCGGCTGCTGGGAGGGGGCGTGCGATGAAGTACCCGCTGCTGGCTCTTATCAAGCTGTATCAGTGGACGATCAGCCCACTACTCGGGCCCGTCTGCCGTTACTACCCGTCGTGTTCCCACTATGGATATACGGCGATCGACCGGCACGGAGCGATCAAGGGAACGGCGCTGACCGCATGGCGCATCCTGCGATGCAATCCGTGGTCACCCGGCGGCGTGGATCACGTTCCGCCACGCAAACGCCCGCGTTGGCACGAACTGCTGCGTAATGCAATACGTGGCAACAAGGGCGGGGACTCCGCCGCTGATGTGCCTCCTGGGGGGACGGTCTCCGAACCCTCCAGTCCGGCCTCAGAGACCTCGCCCAAAGCTCAAGGAGCCTGATTAGTGGACACGATTGCCAGTCTGTTCAGCTTTATCACCTACCCCGTTTCGTGGGTCATCGTCCAGTTCCACAAGCTGTACGGAGCGATCTTCGGCGATGACACGGGTTGGGCCTGGGGCCTGTCCATCGTGTCCCTGGTGGTGCTGATCCGGATCTGCCTGATCCCGCTTTTCGTTAAGCAGATCAAGTCGACCCGGAACATGCAGGTGCTCCAGCCGAAGATGAAGGCGATCCAGGAGCGCTACAAGAGCGACAAGCAGCGTCAGTCCGAAGAGATGATGAAGCTGTACAAGGAGACGGGTACCAACCCGCTCTCCTCGTGCCTTCCCATCCTGGCGCAGTCGCCGTTCTTCTTCGCCCTGTATCACGTGCTCTCGGCGATCGCCTCGGGCAAGACGATCGGTGTCATCAACCAGCCGCTGCTGGACAGTGCCCGGCAGGCACACATCTTCGGCGCTCCGCTGGCTGCGAAGTTCACCGACAGCGCGTCGGAGGTCGCCGCTCTCGGTGCCTCGCTGGCCGACGTCCGTGTCGTCACCGCGGTCATGATCGTGATGATGTCGGCGTCGCAGTTCTTCACCCAGCGCCAGCTGATGACGAAGAACGTCGACCTGACGGTCAAGACGCCGTACATGCAGCAGCAGAAGATGCTGATGTACGTCTTCCCGTTGATCTTCGCCGTCATGGGTATCAACTTCCCCGTCGGTGTCCTCGTCTACTGGCTGACCACCAACGTCTGGACCATGGGTCAGCAGATGTACGTGATCAACCAGAACCCGACCCCGGGCAGCAAGGCGCAGGACCAGTACCTGGGACGTCTGCTGAAGAGCGTCACCGCTCACGGTGAGGTGCGCGGCAGGACCAAGCGCAACACCGTCAAGCGGATCGTGTCCAAGGGCTCGGACCGCAATGACATCGAGCGGAAGTTCATCGCCGGACTGGCCAAGCTCGGCCTCGCCGCCCAGGAGGACGGCACGGTGATCAAGGGCGATACCGCTCTCGCCGAGGCCGAGGGCGGAGCTGCGCAGAAGCGCCAGCAGCCCAAGCGCCAGACCAAGGCGAAGCGTCAGAGCGGTGCCGCCCAGCAGGGCGCGGCGAAGGAGGCCGATTCCACCGAATCGGAGCCCAAGACCTCGCTGGAGAAGCAGGACGCACCGCAGGACGACAAGCCCAAGCCGGCGGGCAAGCCCGCGTCCGGCTCCTCACGCCAAGCCAAGTCCGGACAGCGCAAGGGTCCGCAGCGGCCCAAGCACCCGTCCAAGAAGTAAGAAGGAGTCCATCCGTGACGGAAGGCACCACCTCCACGGCCGCTGAGGGCAGCGACACCTTGACCCGCCTCGAGCAGGAAGGGGAGATCGCAGCCGACTACCTCGAGGGCCTGCTCGACATCGCCGACCTCGACGGTGACATCGACATGGATGTCGAGGCGGACCGGGCCGCGGTCTCGATCATCAGTGACTCGGCACGTGAACTGCAGAAGCTCGTGGGCCGCGACGGTGAGGTGCTGGAGGCGCTCCAGGAGCTGACGCGACTGGCCGTGCACCGGGAGACCGGTGACCGCAGCCGGCTGATGCTGGACATCGCGGGCTTCCGGGCCAAGAAGCGCGCTGTCCTCGCGGAGCTGGGTGCCAAGGCCGCGGACGAGGTCAAGAAGACCGGTGAGCCGGTCAGGCTGGACCCGATGACGCCGTTCGAGCGCAAGGTTGTGCATGATGCGGTTGCGGCCGCAGGTCTGCGCAGTGAGTCGGAGGGCGAGGAGCCGCAGCGCTTCGTCGTCGTTCTCCCGGCCTGACCGGACCCCTGTTCTGTCGGCCCCGTCTGTTCGCAGGCGGGGCCGATCTTTGTCAGCCTGATAGTCAGCCACCCACAGTGCGGTAATGCGGTACGGAAGGACGGTTCCCGTGACGGCGGAGGTAGAACTTCCCCAGGCGCCCGAAGGGGCGCGAGCGGTTTTCGGTGAGTTCTTCCCGGAGGCTGTCCGGTACGCGGAACTGCTTGCCGATGCCGGGGTCAAGCGAGGGCTGATCGGTCCTCGTGAGGTGCCGCGGCTGTGGGAGCGGCATCTGCTGAACTGTGCGGTGCTCTCCGAGGTCGTGCCCGAGGGTGTCACGGTCTGCGATGTGGGTTCCGGCGCCGGTCTCCCGGGTATTCCGCTGGCGCTGGTGCGTCCGGATCTGAAGATCACCCTGTTGGAGCCGCTGCTTCGGCGGACGAATTTCCTTCAGGAAGTTGTCGAGCTGCTGGGGCTGGACCACGTGACGGTCGTCCGCGGTCGTGCCGAGGAGGTCCTGGGGACGCTGCAGCCGGTTCATGTCGTGACCGCTCGCGCCGTGGCGCCGCTCGATCGGCTGGCGGGCTGGGGTGTGCCGCTGCTACGCCCCTACGGAGAGATGCTTGCGCTCAAGGGCGATACCGCCGAGGAGGAGATCAGCGGCGCGCGTGCGGCCTTGAGTAAGCTCGGCGTGGTGGACACCGAGGTGTTGCACGTCGGTGAGGGTGTGGTCGAACCGATGTCCACCGTGGTGCGAGTGGTGGTCGGTGAGAGTCCGGGCGGTGTGAGGTTCGCCGCAAAGAGGGCGAAGGCCGCCAGGGTCAGTCGTACGCGGCGGCGTCGCTGAGGTCGCGCCGTAACGCTGCGGCATAGCCTGTTACGTACGGTTCGCGCCGTTTACCAGTGATGCTCCGCGCAAGCGGCCATATGCACCGCATGCGGAGTGTCGTGCCCCTGTAGCTACGCTGCAGGGGCATCGTGTTTCACGTGAAACGTCGCTCTCTGCTGCATGGAATCATCAGTCGCGGTCGCGCGGCTGCCGCGCCGCGGCATCGTAAGCCCGTCAGGGCTACGGCGTTGTCCACAGAAGTGGATTCATCCACAGAAGAGTGGGCCTCGCTGGTTCGCGACCCCGAAAGCATGGCAGGCTCTGCTCATTGCGAGCCTGAAGTCGAGGAGAGTGAATCCGTGCGGTCCGACGCCAACATCGCGGGACCGATGACCGATCCGGTCCCCGGTCCCCGAACCGAATCGGCGGGGGACGGTGTTTCACGTGAAACACCGCCGCCGATGGATGACACACCCATCGGCCGTGCGGCCCAGCTGGCCGTCGAGGCCCTCGGTCGTGCCGGCGAGGGGCTGCCCCGCCCTGACCAGACGCGCGTCATGGTGGTGGCCAACCAGAAGGGTGGGGTGGGCAAGACCACTACGACGGTCAACCTTGCCGCCTCGCTGGCCCTTCACGGCGCACGCGTTCTCGTGGTCGACCTCGACCCGCAGGGCAATGCCTCCACGGCACTGGGCATTGATCACCATGCCGAAGTTCCCTCGATCTATGACGTCCTGGTCGAGAGCAGGCCGCTCTCCGACGTGGTTCAGCCCGTCCCGGACGTCGAAGGTCTCTTCTGCGCCCCCGCCACTATCGATCTCGCCGGTGCGGAGATCGAGCTGGTGTCGCTGGTGGCGCGGGAGAGTCGACTGCAGCGGGCAATTCAGGCGTATGAGCAGCCGTTGGACTACATCCTCATCGACTGCCCGCCTTCGCTCGGTCTGCTGACGGTCAATGCTCTGGTCGCGGGCGCCGAAGTGCTGATTCCTATTCAGTGCGAGTACTACGCGCTGGAGGGGCTGGGGCAGCTGCTGAGGAACGTCGACCTCGTTCGGGGGCATCTCAACCCCGATCTGCATGTGTCGACGATCCTGCTCACCATGTACGACGGCAGGACCAGGCTCGCTTCGCAGGTGGCGGAGGAGGTGCGCAGCCACTTCGGTAAGGAGGTGCTGCGCACAAGCATTCCTCGATCCGTGCGGATCTCGGAGGCGCCGAGCTACGGACAGACCGTGTTGACCTACGACCCGGGTTCCAGTGGGTCCCTGTCGTATCTTGAAGCCGCTCGTGAGATCGCCTTTCGGGGGGTCGGGGTGCATTACGAGGCTCAGCATGCCCAGACGGGCAGCCAGAACAGCCAGCAGAACATTTCGGAGGGGATCCAGTGAGTGAGCGTCGTAGAGGGTTGGGGCGTGGGCTCGGTGCGCTGATTCCCGCTGCCCCGCAGGAACGTCAGGTGCCGGCCTCCGGGGCGGGTTCGGACTCGCCGGGCGTGATCCCGGTGATGACCACCGAGCGAGGCGTGGCCGCCGCAAAGGTGACCGCACTCACGGCTGCTCCCGTGGTGCCGGAGCCGAGTGCACCCGCGGAGTCCGAGTCATCCGCGGGGCCGACGGATGCCGCGGGGGCGTACTTCGCCGAGGTTCCTATCGGATCCATCACTCCGAACCCTCGTCAGCCGCGTGAGGTGTTCGACGAGGACGCGCTCGCGGAGCTGGTCACCTCCATCAAGGAGGTCGGCCTGCTCCAGCCCGTAGTCGTGCGGAAGCTGGGGCCGGAACGGTACGAGCTCATCATGGGCGAGCGGCGCTGGAGGGCCTGCCGTGAGGCCGGTCTGGAGCGGATCCCGGCCATTGTCCGGGCCACGGACGACGAGAAGCTGCTTCTGGACGCGCTCCTGGAGAACCTCCACCGGGCTCAACTGAACCCGCTGGAGGAGGCAGCCGCGTACGACCAGCTGCTCAAGGACTTCAAGTGCACGCATGATCAGCTGGCCGACCGGATCGGGCGCTCCCGTCCGCAGGTGTCCAACACGCTGCGACTGCTGCGCCTGTCTCCGCCGGTGCAGCGCAGGGTCGCTGCCGGGGTGCTGTCCGCCGGTCATGCGAGGGCGCTGCTGTCCGTGGACGACTCCGAGGAGCAGGACCGGCTGGCCCATCGCATCGTGGCCGAGGGGCTCTCAGTGCGAGCGGTCGAGGAGATCGTGACGCTGATGAGCTCCCGCCCCAGCAGCACTCCCAAGTCAAAGGGGCCTCGGGCCGGCGGCCGGTTGTCGCCCGCGCTCTCCGACCTTGCTTCCCGGCTCTCAGACCGCTTCGAGACCAGGGTGAAGGTCGACCTCGGACAGAAGAAGGGAAAGATTGTCGTCGAGTTCGCCTCGATGGAAGATCTGGACCGCATTCTCGGCAGCCTGGCGCCGGGCGAGGGCCGCGTGCTCGAGCAGGGTCTCTCCGACGAGACTGTCGAGGACGGCGAGAGCTGACGTCCGGCGGAACGTCGGGGCGGGCTGTATTCCGGAACCTGCCGGAATACAGCCCGCCCTTTGCTTTCTCACGGTATCGACTTCATCTCCGGGTGGATACGATTCGTTCTGGTATGGCACATCAGCTTGATCCACCTCGGCGGAGGGAGGGCCATGCGATCAGTGAGCCGCGGCCAACTGGTGACAGTGGGGCTGGGCCTGGGGGCTGTCGGAGGATTCGTCGGCGGCCTGCTCCGTGAACGGAGTGCATTGGCCGCCGCACGCGATGCGGCGGGCGAAGGAAGCGAGGAACAGCCTTCATGGGACGGCGGCTCGTACCGCTCACACTGGATAACCTTCCCGATCTCCCCAAGCGGTGCCGCTCGTGTGTCTTCTGGGAACTTGATCCGGTCAGTGGGGAAGCTGCGATAAAAGCAGGGACCCCGGAGCTGGAGAAGGAAGCCTGGATCTCTGCTGTCCTTCTGGAATGGGGATCCTGCGGCCGTGTCGTCTATGTGGACGACGTGCCGGTCGGCTTCGTTCTCTATGCGCCACCGGCGTATGTGCCGCGCTCGACCGCCTTTCCCACCAGCCCGGTCTCCCCCGACGCCGTGCAGTTGATAACTGCTTGGATCACGCCCCGCTACCAGGGCCAGGGACTGGGGCGTGTCATGGTGCAGACCGTCGCCAAGGATCTGCTGCGACGGGGATTCAAGGCGATTGAGACGTTCGGGGATGCCCGGTGGAAGGAACCGGCATGTGTGCTCCCGGCGGACCATCTGCTGGCGGTGGGCTTCAAGACCGTACGTCCGCATCCGGTTCATCCACGGCTGAGACTGGAGTTGCGCACGACGCTCTCGTGGAAGGAAGACGTCGAGCTGGCGCTGGACCGGCTGCTCGGTGCCGTACAGAAGGAGCCGGCGCTGCGCCCGCTGTGATCCAGAAGCCCACGAGAACGTGAAACGGGTCCATCCCCAAGGGATGGACCCGTTTCACGTGAAACAGCGGACCGTGGCCCTAGTCGGCGATGAAGCCTTCGAGGTCGCGGAGGATGGCGGCCTTCGGCTTGGCGCCGACGATGGTCTTGGCGACCTCGCCGCCCTGGTACACGTTCAGCGTCGGGATGGACATCACGCCGTACTTGGCAGCGGTGGCCGGGTTCTCGTCGATGTTGAGCTTGACGATCTCGATCTTGTCGCCGTGCTCAGCCGCGATTGCCTCCAGCGACGGGGCGATCTGGCGGCACGGACCGCACCAGGCGGCCCAGAAGTCCACCAGTACGGGCTTCTCGCTCTTCAGGACGTCCTCGTCAAAGGAGTCGTCAGTCACGTTCTTCAGGGCGCCGGCCACGGCGGCCTCCTTAACTTTGCGGGGGTGTGGGGTGAGAGGCGTGGATCAGACGGCGGCCGCAGCGGCCTTCTCCTCGTCGGCGAGCGCAGAAAGGAAGCGCTCGGCGTCGAGGGCGGCGGAGCAGCCGGTGCCGGCAGCGGTGATGGCCTGCCGGTAGGTGTGGTCGACGACGTCGCCGGCACCGAAGACACCGGTCAAGTTGGTGCGCGTCGATGGAGCACTGACCTTGAGATAGCCCTCGTCATCGAGGTCGAGCTGGCCCTTGAAGAGCTCCGTACGCGGGTCGTGGCCGACAGCGATGAAAAGACCGGTGACCGCGAGCTCGGACGTCTCGCCGGTCTTGGTGTTGCGCAGCGTCAGACCGGAGAGCTTCTGCTCGCCGTGGACCCCGGCGACCTCGCTGTCCCAGGCGAATTTGATCTTCGGGTCGGCGAAGGCACGCTCCTGCATGGCCTTGGAGGCCCGCAGCGAGTCGCGGCGGTGGACGATCGTGACCGACTTGGCGAAGCGGGAGAGGAACGTTGCCTCCTCCATGGCCGTGTCGCCACCGCCGATGACGGCGATGTCCTGGTCCTTGAAGAAGAAGCCGTCACAGGTCGCACACCAGGAGACACCACGTCCGGAGAGGGCGTCCTCGTTCGGCAGGCCGAGCTTCCGGTGCTGAGAGCCGGTGGTGACGATGACGGCCTTGGCGCGGTGCACCGTGCCCGCCGTGTCGGTGACGGTCTTGATGTCACCGACCAGATCGACGGCAACCACATCGTCGGGGATGAGCTCGGCGCCGAACCGCTCCGCCTGGGCGCGCATGTTGTCCATGAGCTCGGGGCCCATGATCCCGTCCTGGAACCCCGGGAAGTTCTCCACGTCGGTGGTGTTCATCAGAGCGCCGCCAGCAGTCACGGCGCCCTCGAACACCAGAGGCTTCAGCGACGCACGCGCGGTATAAAGGGCCGCGGTGTAACCCGCAGGCCCGGAGCCGATGATGATCACATTACGGACGTCGCTCACGGGTTTCTTCCTCGTCTCTGCAGACTGCCTACTGTCCACGCCTAATGGGGTCGGTTCAACGACTCACACCCCACCCAACGGATCCTACGGGGGATGCATTCCCGACGTGCCGGAGCGGCGCCCGGCACGATTCTCAGGGGCGGGCGTAGCTGTGGGTCAGGAGTAGCTTGCCATTGCCGGTGGGGTCTGCATCGACACAGCTGGCGTCCATGACATAGGCCTGGACGAGCGCCGCGTTGGTCTGGTGCGGCAGGACTACGAGGTAGGCGTGCGTTCCTTCGTAGGTGCCTTCCTCGATGGCGAGAGCGGCAGTCCTTCGTCCGATGCCCTGCTGGATGCAGGCGGGGACTGTCACCGCGGGGGTACGCAGCGGCGTCTTGGGCGAGGGGGGCGTGGGGGACTCGGTATCGGGCGGCGACTGCATCTCGACGGACGGTGCTCGCTTCTCGTCCGATTCCCCTGAGGCGGGCATCCCGGTGCCATTCAGGAGCGCTTCCACGTGTCGGCTGAGCGGAGAACCCGAGAACGCGTTCACTCCGTCCTCGGGGGCGCTGACGCCGCTGTCGGCAGCCGTGGCCTTGCTGGCTCCTGCAGAGTCCGGGGAATTCTGGACCGTCTGGAGCATGAGGACGCTCACGCCGACCATGGCTGCACCGAGGGCTGTGCCGAGAACTATGCCGCGGCGGCGTCGTCGTGCGGGTCGGCGGCCGGGGCCGGTGGTGGCCCGCGGGTGTCCTGTAGGACGGTCCGCGAGGGCGGGCTGTGTCTCTCGGCCCCGTGCTTCCTGGCCCCCTGAGTCCTGATCTCCGGCTTCCTGATCCTGCCCCACGACGGCCTCTGTTTCACGTGAAACATCTGCTGTGTGGTCCGAGGAGCGAAGTGGTTCGGCGGCCAGTGCGGCATCGATGCGGTCTGCGATGTCGTCGGGCATACGCTCGGGATCAGGCAGGGTGCCGAGCAGCTCACGGATCTTTTCGAGAGAGATCAGGACCTCTCCGCAGATGCCGCACTCGTTCAGGTGACGGCGTACTTCCGCCGTGCGGGACGGAGGCAGCACTCCTTCGGTGAGGTCGGAGATCTCCGAGACATCCGGGTGCTGGGTCGTGTCGGTCGTTGATGTCATGTGTGTCCACCTCCGCCCTTCACTTCGGCAGGATCACTGGTTCCTGTGTCTCTCGGCCCCGACGCGGGTGGGACGGATGCTCTCTGCGTCCGGTTCCTTCCAGGGCTGAGTTCACTGGCCTCTCCGCTCTCGCTGCGCAGATGGGCGAGGAGAGGAGCGAGCCGGGCTCGGCCTCGCGCGCAGCGGCTCTTCACCGTGCCGGTCGGTACGTCGAGGATGCGGGCGGCCTCGGCCACGGGGTATCCCTGCATGTCCACGAGGACAAGCGCGGCGCGCTGCTCGGCGGGAAGGGTGCCGAGTGCTGCCAGAAGCTCACGGTGCAGATCCTGGCGTTCGGCCGGCGCTTCGGCGGATTCGTGAGGCTCAAGAAGCTGCTCGAGCCGCTCGGTGTCGTCGACCGGTGAGGTCTTGCGTGTGGCGGCTTTACGGACCCGGTCGAGGCATGCGTTGACAGTGATGCGGTGCAGCCAGGTGGTGACGGCGGACTGGCCACGGAAGGTGTGGGCGGCCCGGAAGGCGGAGACCAGGGCGTCCTGGACCGCATCGGCCGCTTCCTCGCGATCCCCCAGGGTCCGTAGTGCCACGGCCCACAGCCGGTCTCGGTGGCGTCGGACGAGCTCACCGAAAGCATCCGGTTCACCGGCTACATGGCGAGCGAGGAGGTCTGAGTCGCTGAGTGGCTCTGACGGCTCGGAGGCCACCTCCCCTCCCTCCCTCTGTGCGTCGGGGCCGTCTGTCTATCACGATTCATATGTCGTGCGGCATAGAGATGAGGAAGATCGGTTCAAGCGAGGGCTGCGGTCACCAGCGGCCGGACATGCGGCAGGCCGGCAGGGAGGATGGTCCCTGCCGGCCTGCTCGGTCAGCCGAGTACGGAGATCTCCGAGATCCCGCCGCGGAAGGAACTTGCCGACCCGTCCGGTGGGAGTTCGGTGACATGGATCAGCACGTAGCGGGTGCGTACGGGCTTGGTGAGTGTCTCATCCAGGCTGCTTCCTGCCTTGCTCAGCTTGGTGAGGCGCTGCGGGAAATCCGAAAGCGACGACGGAGCGGAGGCGTCCTCGGCAGCTGCGAGCACTTCGATCTTCTGGTCGCTGCGGTACAGCTGGACCTTGATGCCTCTGACATTCTGCACACTGCCCAGGTCGACGACTATGCCGCTGCCGTCTCTGCGGGGCGCGAGGTTCCCGAAATTCGGGTAGCCCTTGTAGCTGGGGGTGATCCAGGCAGTGTCGGACTTGCCGTCGACGGCGTTCGGTGCGTCCTGTTGCTGGATCCCCGACCCGCTGGGCATGAACTCTGTCGCACCGCTGAGCCGCAGCGGCTTGGCCGGGGCAGGGGAAGGCTTGTCACCGTTCTCCGGATCCGTCTGTGTGGTTCCCGGGTCGTCCGTCTCCTTGCCGCGGTCGAGGAGCGTCTCCGCGAGCTGCCAGCTGCCGAGGCCCAGGGCAGCGATGAGGAGGGCCGACACGGCCCACTTGAGCGCCTTGCCGGTACGGCTCTGGAGCGGTGCCGGCGGTGTGACCATGACGGGCTGCGCCACGGGAACGCCGGTGCTGGCGGGCGGACGCCCGTAGCTGCCCTGCTGGTAGGTCGTGCGCTGGTACTCCGGCGGAGCCGTGAAGGTGGGCTCCGGCGGGCGGATGCGGGGCATCGCCGCGACCGCCTTGGCCAGCTCGTCCGGTGTGGTGCACGGCTGCTCCTGCCGGGAGGCGGTGGCCCCGTCGTTGACGAGGGCGCGCATGGCGAGTTCGGAGAGGCCGCGGTGGACTCCGGCCCGCACCTGGTCGGGGGCGATCAGCCCCACACCCTTGGGGAGCCCGGTGAGACCGTAGGCATCGATCTCGTACGGCCAGCGCTGCGTCAATGCGGCATAGAGCAGGGCGCCGATCGCCTCGGTGTCCGCGCGCTGCGGACCGTCGGCGGTAATGCCGCGCAGGGCGGCGTTCACGGCGAGGCCGCGGATCCGGTACTGGCCGGTCGAGCTCCGAAGTACCGCGCCCGGAGTGAGCCTCAGATGCGCGAGGCCCTCGCGGTGCGCGGCCGCCATGGCCTGGGATACCTGGCTGACCAGTTGGTAGGCGTCGTGAGCATCCATCGGACCGGCGGCCAGCAGAGCCGTGAGCTCGGTGGCGTCGGGGAGCCATTCGTGGACGACATAGACGAGGTCGTCCTCCTCGACCGCGTCGAGGACCTGCACGAAACGCGGGTCTCCGAGCAGCGCCGAGGAGCGGGCCGCGGCCAGCACGGCACGGGCTCGTGGATGGTCCGCAGGAAGCAGATGGACACCCACCGCGCGGCGCAGTTTCTCGTCGACAGCACGCCAGCTGCTGAATCCGTCCAGACGGGTGACGCACTCCTCCAGCCGGTAGCGTCTGGCCAGTTTGTGACCACTGTGCAGGTCCGGGGTCGCTGCGGCGGCTTCAGAGCTGCTTCGCTCACCGTCCGCGTCTTGGGGGCTTGTGCCCTCCGTGTCCTGGGCTTCTGTCGTCCCGTCGGTCGTGGCCTCGTCCGCCTTGGCGGTCAGCGATTCATCACCGCTGTTGTCGGCCACGTCGACGGCAGCCGTGCTACGTTCCGCCACCGTCGTTCCTGCCTCCCCATCCGTTGCGCGATGCCAGCCAGCTCTGCACAGTCACGCCAATTGTGCCCACACTCCAGCGCTATGCACGACACACGGAGACCGGCGATGGTTGTGCGGGCCGCCGGTCTTCAGCGTCCGAGCCGTCCGCGGACCATACCGACCATGCCGTTGATCTCTTCGATCCGCATCCGCTTCGCAGCGACGAAGAAGACCCCCATGAGCGCGGCCCCGCCCGAGATCAACGCGACCAGCGAACCGAAGGCACCCTCGCCCAGGCCCAGCAGCAGGGCGAAGCCCACGCCACCGCCGATGACCGCTGCGGGGATCGCCGCGAGGCACAGCCGGGCGTACGTACGCACGACATGGGCGCCGTCCAGGTCGCCGCCCAGCCGGTTGCGCAGCCGACGCCAGGCGATGCCCACGCCGACGGCGTAGGCCAGCCCGTACGAGGCCGCCATACCGACGACCGCCCACTGGGCCGGAAGGACCACGTAGCAGAGAGCGGAGGCCGCAGCGTTGACCCCGGCGACGATGACCGTGTTGTAGAACGGCGTGCGGGTGTCCTCGTACGCATAGAAGCCGCGCAGCACCACGTACTGCACGGAGTACGGGATGAGGCCGAGTCCGAACGCCATCAGGATGAAGCCCATGGACCGGGCAGCCTCGGTGCCGCTGGACGAGTACAGCAGGGTGCACATCGGGACGCCGAGAGCGAGAAACGCGAAGGCCACCGGCACGATCGCCACGGCGGAGTTGCGCAGCCCCTGGGAGATGTCGTCACGGACCGCGCCGGGGTCGTTGTCGTGGGCGGCGCGGGAGATGCGGGGCAGCAGGGCTGCCATGACCGAGACGGTGATGATCGCCTGCGGCATTCCCCAGATCAGCTGGGCATTGGAGTAGGCGAGGAAACCCGCGCCGTTCCTGCCGGAAGCCTTGCCGGCTGCGGTCGCCAGCTGCGTGACGACCAGGACACCGGCCTGGTTGGCGAAGACGAACAGGACGGTCCACTTGGCCAGCTTGACCGTCTTACCGAGGCCGTGGCCCTTCCAGTCGAAGCGCGGACGGAAGCGGAAGCCGGCCTCGCGCAGATACGGAATCATCGCCAGGGCCTGGACGACCAGACCGAGCAGCGTGCCGATGCCCAGCAGCCGGATGCCCTCCGGCGGGATCGTCTGCACACCCATGTGGGATTCGGCTGAGGTGCCGTAGACCCAGATGAACATGCCGAACGTGAAGATCATGACGATGTTGTTGAGGACCGGGGTCCACATCATGGCGCCGAACCTGCCGCGGGCGTTCAGGATCTGGCCCATCACCACATGCACGCCCATGAAGAAGATGGTCGGCAGGCAGTACCGGGCAAACGTTGTGGCGACGTTGTCGGCCGCCGGATCGTTCGCGATCGTGCTCGACATCAGGTGGATCAACAGGGGTGCGGCGAAGACCGCGATCGCCACGATCACGCCGAGCGCGACCATCACAAGGGTCAGCAGACGGTTGGCATAGGCCTCGCCGCCGTCCTCGTCGTCCTTCATGGAACGGACGAGCTGTGGAACGAAGACCGAGTTGAGTCCACCGCCGACGGTGAGGATGTAGATCATTGTCGGCAGCGTGTAGGCGATGGTGAAACTGTCACCGAGCAGCGCCGCACCCAACGCAGCGGTGATCACCAGGCTGCGTACGAATCCGGTGAGCCGGGACACCAGGGTGCCGGCCGCCATCACCGCGCTGGATTTCAGCAGGCTGGAGGCCCGGCCGCCGGACTTCGGCGGAGCGGGCGCCGGAGCCGGTTCGGGCTCGGGCGGAACGGGGGGCCCGGCCGGCCCCTCCTGGTCCCGGAACAGGTGCGCGAACGCATCCGGTTCCTCGTGGCCCCCGGACGCCTGGGTGACGAGGTCGTCGACGCCGACGAACTGGGTGGTCGCCGCGTCTTCGCCGTACGGCAGATGGCGGGACGGCCCGGCCGGCTCGGGCGGCGGGGTCTGCGCCCAGACGCGCGGATCGGGGGCGTACTGCGCCGCGGGCGGCTGCTGGTAGAGCGGCTGCGGTGGCTGGTATGTGCCAGGGGGCGGGGGCGGGTGTGCGGCGCGGTCGTACAGCACCTCGGCCACCGGGTCCTGGGCGGAGAGGTCCTGGGCGCGGTAGGGATCGTGGCTGTACGCGTCCTGGAGGTACGGGTCCGGCGCCGGATCCACCTGCCCCGGGTCCGAAGGCGTCGGGGATCCGTCGGAAGGCCCAGCTCCGCCCGCACTCTGACCGCGGTCACCGTCGTACGGCGCGTTCATCGATACCCCACCTCATTGTCCCCGGCCGACCGGCCACGACAGACATCGCTCAACGGTCCACTTTCTCACCCGTGCCCGACGGCTCCCCGCTTTCCGGACCGGTGTCCGGCGTCGGGTCACTCGGCTGCTCGGGTTCACCGCCGTCGCCTCCGGACGGGCCGTCCGCGTTGGCACGCTTGCGATGGGTGTACATCCTGATGCCCGCAAGGACCAGCAGCAACAGTCCGCCGGCGATCACCAGCAGCACGGTCGGCGTGACCTCGGAGACCTTCACGGTGAAGGTCATCTCCTCGCCGTACGGCGTGCCGTCCTCGGTGTAGAGCTGCGCCCTCACCTGCACCTGGCCGTTGGCGTTTGCCGAGGCGTCGAACTTCACGGACTGGCTGTGGCCGCCCGCGATGCGGATCGGTTTCTCCGCCACCGCGCCGCCGTCGTTCAGCCTGAGCCGCGTCGCGTTGTCCGACTTCAGCCGGAGAACAAGATGATCGACACCCTGCACCAGCTTGTTCTGCACGGTCACCGGGATGGTGGCACTGCGGCCGGACAGGGTGACGTCCGACTTGGAGATGAGTTGCACCTCGTTGGTGAGCCCATGCAGATACGTGCGAACCGCGTCCCGGTACTGCTGGGCCTCCAGCGGCTTGCCGCGCCACGAGGTCGACATGGACCGGTTGATCGCGTTGCCGAAGGGTGTGACGACCCGCTCGGGCTGGGTGAGGATGCCCCGGAAGCTGTCGAGCGAGGCCTGGGTGGCCTTGATGTCCTGGAAGGCCTGGGTGGGCAGCTCCTGGCTGCGGAGCTTCCTCGGGTACTGGGAAGTCCCGGGAACCCTCGTCGTCGCGTCGGCGTCGGGCTCCGCCTCGGCAGCGTCCACCAGGTCGAGGGGCTGTGTCCACCGTTCGTCGTCGAGGGCGTGCAGGGCGCGTGCCATCGACTGTGCCTGAGCGGCGGTCGGCATCCTCTGCGGTGCGACAACGATGCTGCGCTCGGCGTCCGTGTCCTGGTCGTTCAGCGCGAGGGTCGTGGCGAGGAACTTCTGAACGGCGAGGGTGGAATTTCCCGCTTTCGACATGTCGCCCTCGAAGGCCTTGGAGAGCCGGTAGTCGGCGACGACAGCGGTGGTGCCGCCACCGATCGGACGGGCCGCGCTCGGCGTGTACGGCAGCCCCCCGGTCTCCTGGAGGCTGTCGCTGCGGGCGATCACGTTGTGCGCACCGGCCGATGTGGCGACATCGACGATCGATGGATCGATGGCGCCTTCGACCGGCCACGCGAAGTCCGTGGACGGCTTCACATGCAGGACGGTCTCCACCGTCGTGCCGGCCACCTCGGTGGCGTTCTGCAGGTGGCTGAGGCTTCCCGAGACGTTCTTTCCGCGGTGGGCGAGGGACGCCAGATCCGGGTCGGCGAACGGCAGCGCGACGACCTTGTCGTCCGCCACAGTTGTCTCCAGCTCGGTGAGCCACTGCTTGGCGACGGCCTGGTTCTTCCCGGCGATGGTGGTGTCGCCGACCTTGATGCGGTAGCTCTTCGTCATCGCGTCGACACCGGCCAGCAGATCCGGATCAATCACCCAGGTCACAGGCAGCTGGCTGCCCAGCGAGACCATCTGCTCGAGGCGCCCGCCCGGAGCAAGCTCCGCGGCGAGGTCGTCGTCGGCGAAGACCGGGGTCTGCTGCTCGTCGGAACCCGTCTCGGCAGTGAGGTGGGCCGACGCGATCAGCGGCCAGAGATAGGTGATCCGGGTCCTGGAATCACTCTCGTCCTCCTGCCAGGGAAGGAAGGTGCGCTCGATGCCGAGGACCTGCTCGTACGGGGCACGGGAGGTCTGTCCGGACAGCGAGACACCGAACTGGTAGACACCGGCGTCATCGAGCCCCAGCTTGCCGACGGGCACGGACAGCGTGAAGTTCTGGGTGATCCCGGACGGGAGCTTCGCGATCTTCAGTGTGTACTTGCCGCCGATCGCCGCAGGATCGCTGCCGGGCACATACCCGGTGCGTTCGGCTGCCGCGTCGATGGACGTCCTGCCGAACAGTCGCGGCCCCACCCGCAGGTCGACCCGGGCATCGGTGACCGCTTCCTTGCTCCTGTTGGTCAAAGTGCCGGAGACAGTGAGCGTGTCTCCCTTCACCGGCGCGCTGGGGGCCAGGGAGTCCAGGGTCACGTCGACGGTGCCGGAGCCGGCCGGAGCCTTGCTCGCCTCGTCGGCCTGCGCCCCGGGCACGGCCGGACCGGCCAGCAGAGTGGCGACGAGCGGCGCTCCGAGGATCACGGAGGCTGTGCGCCGCAGCCACCGGCGGGCAGGAGAGTGACTGATCCCCTGAATGTCTGCCGCCTCGGCCACGCGCCTGTCCGTCCCTCGTCGTAGTCAGCTGCTGTCGATCGTTGTCGGTTGCTGCGTCCCCGCATGGTAACGATGTGCGCCGGGGCCAAGCGCTGGGGAGTGCGCTTGGTGGTGATCGGGAGAGTCTTGCAGGGCAGAAAGAAACGATGACGCCCGGGCCGGTCCGGGCACGTACCCTTTTCTGTTGTGCCGAACGCCAATGAAGACATCTCCAGTGCCCTGACCCAGGTGCAGCACCGCGCAGTCAGCGAACTGCTGCGGGTGTCCCCGGTCGCCGACGACCTCGCCCGCCGTTTCCAGGATGCCGGATTCAGTCTCGCCCTGGTTGGCGGCTCGGTCCGGGACGCGCTTCTCGGCAGGCTGGGGAACGACCTGGACTTCACCACTGATGCCCGCCCCGAGGACGTCCTGAAGATCGTCCGTCCGTGGGCGGACTCGGTGTGGGAGGTCGGTATCGCCTTCGGCACAGTGGGGTGCCAGAAGAACGGCTACCAGATCGAAGTCACCACGTATCGGTCAGAGGCGTACGACAGGACCTCACGCAAGCCGGAGGTTTCCTACGGCGACTCCATCGAGGAAGACCTCGTACGCCGCGACTTCACGGTCAACGCGATGGCCGTCGCGCTGCCGCAGAAGGAATTCATCGACCCGCACGGCGGCCTCGAGGACCTGGCGGAGCGCGTGCTGCGCACCCCGGGGACGCCCGAGGAGTCGTTCTCCGACGACCCGCTGCGCATGCTGCGCGCCGCGCGCTTCGCCGCGCAGTTGGACTTCGATGTCGCCCCCGATGTAGTCACCGCGATGGCTGAGATGGCAGGGCGTATCGAGATCGTCTCCGCCGAACGGGTCCGTGAGGAGCTCAACAAGCTGCTGCTCTCCGCTCATCCTCGGAAGGGTCTTGGCCTGCTTGTCTCCACGGGACTGGCGCAGCAGGTGCTGCCGGAGCTGCCCGCGCTGCGACTGGAAAGTGACGAGCATCACCGTCACAAGGACGTCTACGAGCACTCGCTGACCGTCCTGGAGCAGGCGATCGATCTGGAGGAGGACGAGCCCGATCTGACTCTGCGGCTCGCTGCGCTGCTCCATGACATCGGCAAGCCGCGGACCCGCCGCTTCGAGAAGGACGGACGTGTCTCGTTCCATCACCACGAGGTGGTGGGCGCCAAGATGGTCAAGAAGCGAATGACCGAGCTCAAGTACTCCAACGACATGATCAAGGACGTCTCGAAGCTGGTGGAGCTGCATCTGCGCTTCCACGGCTACGGCGACGGGGAGTGGACCGATTCCGCTGTTCGTCGGTATGTGCGTGATGCGGGTCCGCTGCTGGAGCGGCTGCACAAACTGACCCGCTCGGACTGCACGACGCGGAACAAGCGCAAGGCCGATGCCCTCTCGCGGACGTATGACGCACTCGAGGAGCGCATTACACAGTTGAAGAACCAGGAGGAGCTGGACGCCATTCGGCCCGACCTGGACGGCAACGAGATCATGCAGGCACTGGGTGTCGGTCCTGGGCCGGTGATCGGCAAGGCGTACGCGTTCCTGCTGGAGCTGCGGATGGAGCACGGTCCGATGGGGCACGACACCGCGGTGGCTGAGCTCAAGAAGTGGTGGGCCACGCAGACCTGAGGTCGGAACCGGCGTCATGTTTCACGTGAAACATGACGCGACCGATGCGACGAGGGGCACTGTTTCACGTGAAACAGTGCCCCTCGTCGCGGCTGTCCTGGCGGTTCGCGGTGTCGTCGTCATCGTGGTGGCGCTCGGTGCACTCACAGGTCTGAAGTTCTGGGGCGGCCGACCCTGCCGCGGAGGGCCGCCGGGGGTAGCCGCCGCTATCGCACGCCGGCGACGCGGCTCCACCGGAACATCGTCACTGCGACGATCGCGTAGAGCACGGCAACTCCGATCACCACTGCGGCCGACTCGCCGTCAGGAGGTAGGGCCAAGGTGGCTACTGCGGCCGCACTCACAAAGGCCACGTTGACCAGCACGTCGTACAGGGAGAAGATTCGGCCGCGGAAGGAGTCGTCCACCGACGTCTGTACGACGGTGTCCGTTGCGATCTTCACTCCCTGGGTGACCAGTCCGAGGACGAACGCCGCGACCAGCGTCGGGCCGGGGCTGAACCACAATCCCAGCGCGGGTTCGAGGACGGCGGCTGCGGCTGCACAGGCCGCCATCCAGCGGAACCGGCCGAGCCACCCCACCGCCCAGGGCGTCACCACGGCCGCCGCGAAGAATCCCGCAGCTGAGAACCCCACGGCAAGGCCGAGCAGGGCCAGTCCGCCGGAGTTGCTGTCGGACCAGGCGTACCGGCACAGCATCAGCACCATGACGGTCAGCGCCCCGTAGCAGAACCGGATCACCGTGATGGCGGCCAGCGCCCGTGCTGCGTCCTTCCGTTCCGCCAGATGGCGCAGTCCGCCGACGAGTCCCCGTGCGGTGGTGGCCAGGGCGTCCCTCAGTCGGAGACGGGGGCCGCCCGGATCCGGCCCGAGGAGATCGGCCGCAAGGCGCAGGGATGCCAGCGCCGACGCAAGGTAGAGCCCCGCGCCCAGCAGCACGACCGCCGCATCGGAGTCCGCCGCGATCAGACGCACGGCGAAGGCAAGGCCGCCGCCTGCCGTGGCGGCGAGCGTTCCCGCTGTCGGTGAGAGTGAGTTGGCCATGACCAACCGGTCCTCGTCGACGACCCGGGGCAGTGCGGCAGAGAGGCCCGCCAGCACAAAGCGGTTGACCGCGGTGACGCACAGAGCCGATGCGTAGAAGAGCCAGTCGGGCGCGGTGTCGAGGATCAGCAGGGCGGTGCAGCAGGCGAGGGCAGTGCGCAGCAGATTGCCGTACAGAAAGACCTGGCGGCGCGGCCAGCGGTCCAGGAAGACGCCGGCGAAGGGGCCGATGAGCGAGTACGGAAGCAGCAGTACGGCCATCGCGGAGGCAATGGCTCCCGCCGATGTCTGCTTCTCCGGAGAGAAGACGACGTGTGCAGCGAGGGCGACCTGGTAGACGCCGTCGGCAGACTGGGAGAGGAGCCGTACGGCGAGCAGACGACGGAAGTTCCGAAGGCGCAGGAGTACGCGCAGATCACGTACGACGGGCATGAGGGCAAGGGTCACATACGTTGAGGGTCCCCGGGCGGATTACCTGGGGACCCTCAACGATGCGGGAGAGGCGGAGCGTTGCCGCTCATCGCCCTCCTACGGTGACACGCCGTTTCCGGTCGGGTCAGCGCTCGACGTCGCCGTTGATGAACTTCTCGACGTTGTCGCGGGCCTCGTCGTCGAAGTACTGGACCGGCGGGGACTTCATGAAGTACGAGGACGCGGAGAGGATCGGGCCACCGATGCCGCGGTCCTTGGCGATCTTCGCGGCACGCACGGCGTCGATGATGACACCGGCGGAGTTCGGGGAGTCCCAGACCTCGAGCTTGTACTCCAGGTTCAGCGGAACGTCACCGAAGGCGCGACCCTCGAGGCGCACGTACGCCCACTTGCGGTCGTCCAGCCAGGCCACGTAGTCCGACGGGCCGATGTGCACGTTGTCCGCACCCAGCTCACGGTCACGGATCTGGGAGGTGACGGCCTGCGTCTTGGAGATCTTCTTGGACTCAAGGCGCTCACGCTCGAGCATGTTCTTGAAGTCCATGTTGCCGCCGACGTTCAGCTGCATCGTACGGTCCAGGACGACGCCCCGGTCCTCGAAGAGCTTCGCCATCACGCGGTGCGTGATGGTGGCGCCGACCTGCGACTTGATGTCGTCACCGACGATCGGGACACCGGCCTCGGTGAACTTGTCAGCCCACTCCTTGGTGCCGGCGATGAAGACCGGGAGGGCGTTGACGAACGCGACCTTGGCGTCGATGGCGCACTGCGCGTAGAACTTCGCAGCGACCTCGGAACCGACGGGCAGGTAGCAGACGAGAACGTCGACCTGCTTGTCCTTGAGGACCTGGACGATGTCGACCGGGGCCTCGGTGGACTCCTCGATGGTCTCGCGGTAGTACTTGCCCAGACCGTCGTGGGTGTGGCCGCGCTGGACCGTCACGCCGGTGTTGGGCACGTCGGCGATCTTGATCGTGTTGTTCTCGCTCGCGCCGATGGCGTCCGCGAGGTCGAGGCCGACCTTCTTCGCGTCGACATCGAAGGCGGCGACGAACTCGACGTCACGCACGTGGTACTCGCCGAACTGGACGTGCATCAGACCGGGCACCTTGCCGGCCGGATCGGCGTCCTTGTAGTACTCGACGCCCTGTACCAGCGAGGCGGCGCAGTTGCCCACGCCGACGATGGCTACGCGAACCGAACCCATTCCGGTTGCTCCCTGTGTTGAGTGTTCTCGGTGATTCCGATGAAGGCCCTGCGGAACTGCCGGGACTTCATTTGCCGGTGTCGTCGGACGGATCCGGCGGGGTAAGACCCCGATGCCGGGGCAGGCCGTCCGTCTCTCCTGCTGTGTTCTGCGGAGCCGAGCCCTCGGGCGAGGATCGTCGCTGATCCCGTCCCGACCGCTCGCTCTCGATGAGCTCGTTCAGCCAGCGCACTTCGCGCTCCACGGACTCCATGCCGTGTCGCTGCAGCTCAAGTGTGTAGTCGTCGAGTCGTTCGCGGGTTCGTGCCAGAGAGGCGCGCATCTTCTCCAGGCGCTCCTCCAGCCGGCTGCGGCGGCCTTCCAGCACGCGCATCCGCACCTCGTGCTCCGTCTGCCCGAAGAAGGCGAAGCGGGCTGCGAAGTGCTCGTCCTCCCAGGAGTCGGGGCCGGTGTGCGAGAGCAGCTCCTCGAAGTGCTCCTTACCTTCTGCCGTCAGCCGGTAGACGATCTTGGCGCGACGCCCAGCCAGTGAAGAAGCAGGGGCGACCGCACGGCCGGTGACGGGCGGAAGGTCGACGGGCGCATTTCCTGTCTCCTCGATCAACCAGCCGTTGGCGACCAGCGTCTTGAGGCAGGGGTAGAGGGTGCCGTAGCTGAAGGCGCGGAAGATCCCCAACGAGGTGTTGAGGCGTTTGCGCAGTTCGTACCCGTGCATCGGCGACTCGCGGAGCAGGCCGAGTACGGCGAATTCGAGGATGCCGGAGCGTCTGCTCAACTTCGCCTCCTCCTTACTCCGAGTGCTCTCGCGGAGCCCTATGCCGAGCTGATGTATCGACTCGATACATCCCGACGATAGATCGCTCGCCGCGTTGCGACAAGGGGGACCGTCGTGAACGGCGTCACATCATCAATTCGTAGGAAGCGACTTGCGTTATTTAGGGTGAACTTCGGCTCTAGGGGGGTTTTGAGCGTGCGTAGTCTGTGCGGGATGCAGACCACCGGGAACCGTGTGACGTCCGCGCGCGTCAGTCATCGCGGACCGACCGGACCGGCTGCGGATGAGCCTGTCGCAGGGCTGGTCCGTAATTCGGGGGGACCGGATCTCAACTGCCGCTTCCAGGCGTTCTCGCCTGCCCGAGGAGTAGTCGTTCGATGAGCGAGCACCGTCGCAAAACGCAGCAACCGCAAGGTGGCGGGCGTGCCGCGGCCAGACGAGCCGCCCAGTCGTCCTCAGGACGCCGTGCAGCGCCGTCACGCGGAGTAACTTCTGAGTCACCTTCCGATTCTTATGGCGGGGAGAGTCCGTACGGCGGACGCGCCGAGGCCAGGAGGGCCGCCCAGCGCGGCGGGCGCCGTGCCGCCGAGGGGGGTGGCGCAGGTTATGGCGGAGGGGGCCGCCGTCGCGGTGGCGGCGACGGGCGCGAAGGCCCCGGCCGGGGCCGGGGACGCGGTAGTCAGCCTCCTGCCAAGAAGCGCTTCATCGACTACCCGCGCGCCGGCAAGTACGGAGCGAGGCGCTGGCTGCCGTCGTGGAGGCTGGTCTCCGGTCTGTGCATCGGCTTCCTCGGCCTGCTCATGGGCTTCGCCGGGCTGGCGTACGCGATGGTCGGCACGCCCAAGGTGAAGGATGCCGCCAAGGCGGAGAACAACGTCTACTACTGGGCCAACAACACGCAGATGGTCGCGACGGGTGGTGGGATCAACCGTCAGATCATCGATTACTCGCAGATCCCCGCAGCCATGCGGAACGCTGTCATCTCGGCAGAGAACAAGTCGTTCGAAACGGACAGTGGTATCGACCCCATGGGCATTGCCCGGGCCCTCTACAACATGGCCAAGGGTGGTGAGACCCAGGGTGGTTCGACGATCACCCAGCAGTATGTGAAGAACTCGCGGCTCTCTCAGGATCAGACGCTGAGCCGCAAGTTCGAGGAGTTGTTCATCACGCTCAAGGTCGGCAAAACGATGGACAAGAAGGACATCATGGCCGACTACCTCAACATCTCGTACTACGGACGAGGTGCATCGGGGATCCAGGCCGCGGCCCGTACGTACTACGGCACGGATGCCAGGAAGCTGAACGCGAGTCAGTGTGCCTTCCTGGCCACGTTGCTCAAGGGCGCGACCTACTACGACCCGGCGGGTGCGCCCGAGTACGACCCCATACAGGCCACCCCGGCGAAGAACCTGGCTCGCGCGAAGACGCGCTGGGCCTGGATCCTCGACGAAGAGGTGAAGGACGGCCGGATGACGGCTGAGGATCGCCAGAAGTACCTGAAGCAGGGGTTCCCCACTCCGCACCCGCCGAAGAAGAGTGCGGAGTTGAGCGGCCAGATCGGTTATCTGGTGGACCTGGCCAAGTCGAACTTCCTCAACAACAACACCAAGGGCATCACCGCGGACAAGCTCGCCCAGGGCGGATACGAGATCCACACCACCTTCGTGAAGAGCAAGGTGGACAAGCTCAACGCCGCGGTCAAGAAGGTCTACGACAACAAGATCAAGCCGAAGCAGCGCCCCACGACGGACACGCACGTCCAGTTCGGTGGCGCGTCGGTGGATCCGAATACTGGTGCCATCGCCGCGATCTACGGCGGCCAGGATGCGACGACGCACTACACCAACAACGCCGACACCACCGGTGCACAGGTCGGTTCGACCTTCAAGCCGTTCGTGCTGACGGCCGCGATGGAGTACGGCAAGCGTGACCCGGCCGGCGGCGAGGATCAGGGCGAGTCGCAGCGTACGAAGGTCTCACCGAAGAGCATCTACAACGCCGACGACATGTTGAAGATCAAGAAGTACAACGGTGAGGTCTGGACCGATGAGAACGGCAAGGAATGGCTGCAGTCCAATGACGGCCATGAGTCGAGGGGCAACATCACCCTTCGCGAGGCCATGCAGTGGTCGGCCAACTCCCCGTACGTCCAGCTCGGTATGGACGTCGGCACCGAAAAGGTGAAGGACGTCGCCATCGCCGCAGGTCTGCGCGACGACCGCTCCATGGCGGACTCGACCGTTCCGTCCTTCTCCATCGGTACGTCCCAGCCGAGTGCGATCCGGATGGCGGGGGCGTACGGCACCTTCGCCACCAGCGGTATGCAGCACGATCCGTACTCGGTCGAAGAGGTCAAGTACCGCGGCGAGCCCGTCTATCAGCACCCGAAGGTCAACAAGCGCGCCTTCGACAACGCCATCGCCGACAACGTCACCGACGTCCTGAAGAACGTCGTGGAGAAGGGAACCGGCACGCCTGCCCAGCTTCCCGGCCGCGACGTGGCGGGCAAGACGGGTACGACGGACGACAACAAGTCCGCCTGGTTCGTGGGCTACACCCCGCAGTTGTCGACGGCCATCAGCATGTACCGGCTGGACGACAACGAGAAGCACAAGAACCGTAAGTTCGAGAAGATGTACGGGACGGGTGGTGAGAAGACGATCCACGGTGCCTCGTTCCCGGCCCAGATCTGGCACGACTACATGATCGAAGCGCTGGCCGGGGAATCGCCCGTGCCCTTCCCGAAGCCGGAGCCCTGGGGCGAGACGGTCTATGGCGGCGGCGCGCCCAGCCCGTCTCCGACGCCGAGCATCGTGCCTTCGGAGACCCCCTCCAGCACGCCGTCCTCGACGCCCTCGAGCACCCCGTCCTTCCCGAAACCCGGCCCGAGCAAGAGCTGCAAGGCGTGGGACTGGAACTGCCAGGACAGCAGCGGCGGCACCAACACAGGCGGCAACACCGGAACGACCGACGGCAGCACGGGAGGAACGCCCGTGCCCTCGACAGACCCGACGTCGTCCCCCGGGGGCGCCGGTGGCGGCAACGGGAACGGAAACGGGAACGGCAGCATCTTCGGAGGCCCGGCCGGGTAGCGCCCGGCAGGCAAGCGCTCCACTCGGCCGGCAGGCCGGTGAAGGGGGAGCCGCAGGAGGACGTCCGCAGGGCCGCCGCACCACTCGGTGCGGCGGCCCTCGCCGTTTCCACAGTCCCGTACGGCAGGATGTGCGGCATGCCAAGCGCAGAGGACACGAGCGTGCATCAGGAGCGGCCCGTCGTACGGCCCACGCAGCAGGACGAGATCGCGGCGGCCGGCAGCGAGCTGATCGGCGGCCGGTCGGGACGCTGGGCGAGGACCGGCACCGGGCCGCTCACAGCCGTGCGTGTCGTCGCGCTGGTGGCGATCGGGATGTTTGCGCTCGGCATGGTGCAGAAGGCGCCCTGCTACAACTGGGCGTGGTTCAGAGGCGCCAGTTCGCAGTACACGCATGCCTGCTACTCCGACATTCCGCATCTCTTCGTCGGGCGTGGCTTCGCCGACGGCCTCGTGCCGTACTTCGACCGGCTGAGCGGCGACATGCAGTACCTCGAATACCCCGTACTGACGGGGGTGTTCATGCAGGTCGCGGCCTGGCTGACGCCCGGCGGCTCCATGCAGTACCGCGAGCAGATGTACTGGATGGTCAACGCGGGCATGCTCATGATCTGTACCGCGGTCATGGCCGTGTGTGTCGCCCGTACACACCGGCGCCGTCCGTGGGACGGGCTGCTGGTCGCCCTGGCGCCCGCCTTCGCGCTCACCGCGACGATCAACTGGGACCTGCTGGCCGTCGCCCTGACGGCCGCGGCCATGCTCATGTGGTCCCGGCAGCGGGCGCTGGCGTTCGGCATCCTCATCGGCCTCGCCACGGCCGCCAAGCTCTATCCCGTATTCCTGCTGGGGCCGATCTTCGTGCTCTGCTGGCGGGCGGGCAAATGGCGGGAGTTCTTCGTGGCGACGCTCGGCGCGGCCGCATCCTGGCTGGTGGTGAACCTGCCGGTGATGGTGTTCGCGCCCGAGGGGTGGAAGAAGTTCTACACGTTCAGCCACGACCGGCCGCTCGACTTCGGTTCGTTCTGGCTGATCATCGCGCAGCGTGCCGGTATCTCCATCTCGGTCGACACCGTGAACAACATTTCGCTGCTGCTGACGCTCCTGCTGTGCGCGGGCATCGGCGTGCTGACGCTGATGGCCCCGCGCCGGCCCCGCTTCGCTCAGCTGGCGTTTCTCGTCGTCGCGGCGTTCATCCTCACCAACAAGGTCTATTCACCGCAGTACGTGCTGTGGCTGATCCCTCTTGCGGCGCTGGCCAGGCCGCGCTGGCGGGACTTCCTCATCTGGCAGGCGTGCGAGGTCATGTACTTCCTGGGGATCTGGATGTACCTCGCGTACACGACGAGCGGCGACAAGCACCAGGGGCTGCCGACGGAGGGCTACCAGCTGGCGATCGCCGTGCATCTGCTGGGCACGCTGTACCTCTGCGCCGTCGTCGTACGGGACATCCTGATGCCGGAGCGGGACGTCGTACGCAGTGACGGGTCGGACGATCCGTCGGGCGGGGTACTCGACGGGGCCGAGGACGTCTTTGTACTGGGACACGCAGTGACGCACCGGCCGCGGCACGCGGCGCACGCGGTCGAGGGACCGTGGGTGGAGTGGGGCGCGGCGCACGAATCGGCTACCGACTGAGCAGGGCCTCGCCGGAAGGCCGCGAGCCCTCGGCGAGGCCCTGGCCTCAACGGTCGTTCTCCGGGTCGGCCCAGCGCCTCAGCGGTCGACGAGACGATCGAACTGGGTGGTCGTGTGGCGCAGATGGGCGACCAGCTCGTCCCCGACCTTCGGCTCCGGTGCGTCCGCGGGTACGAACAGGATCGACACCTGCATGTGCGGCGGCTCGGCGAACCAGCGCTGCTTGCCCGCCCAGACGAACGGCGACAGGTTGCGGTTGACCGTGGCCAGGCCGGCGCGGGCGACGCCCTTGGCCCGCGGCATCACGCCGTGCAGGGCCTTCGGGGCCTCCAGGCCCACGCCGTGCGACGTACCGCCGGCGACGACCACCAGCCAGCCGTCGGAGGCGGCCCTCTGCTGGCGGTAGCCGAACCGGTCGCCCTTGACGACACGTGTGACGTCGAGGACGGAGCCCCGGTACTCCGTCGCGTCGTGGTCGCCGAGCCACAGCCGCGTGCCGATGCGGGCGCGGAAGCGGGTCTGCGGGAACTGCTGCTGCAGCCGGGCCAGTTCCTCGGCACGCAGATGGCTGACGAACATGGTGTGCAGCGGCAGTCGGGCCGCCCGCAGGCGGTCCATCCAGCCGATGACCTCCTCGACCGCGTCCGAGCCGTCCGTCCGGTCCAGCGGCAGGTGCAGGGCAAAACCTTCGAGGCGTACGTCCTCGATGGCGGCGTGCAGCTGCCCCAGCTCCTCCTCCTTGACGCCGTGACGCTTCATCGAGCTCATGCACTCGATGACGACACGAGCCCCGACCAGGGCGTGCACACCGTCCACGGAGGACACGGACCGGATGACACGGTCGGGCAGCGGCACCGGCTCCTCGCCCCGCCGGAACGGGGTGAGCACCAGCAGATCGCCGCTGAACCAGTCCTTTATGCGGGCCGCCTCATAGGTGGTGCCGACGGCCAGAGTGTCGGAGCCGAAGCGGATCGCCTCGTCGGCGAGCCGCTCGTGACCGAAGCCGTATCCGTTGCCCTTGCAGACCGGGACGAGCCCGGGGAACTGGTCGAGCACGGATTTCTGGTGCGCCCGCCAGCGCGCGGTGTCGACGTAGAGGGAGAGCGCCATGGCCGGTCCGGAACCTTTCTGGTGGCTGCGGTGTATCAGAGGTATGCGGAGCTTGATGAAGTGCCTGAGATTGTTGGCCTGCCTTCCGGCATGCCTGCTGAAGCACCTATTGAAACGAATGAAGCCGGTTTCGTCAGCGGCGCGACATGTACATATCGAGAGCCTTGTGGAGCAGCTTGTTGAGCGGGAAGTCCCACTCGCCGACGTACTCGACGGCTTCGCCGCCGGTACCGACCTTGAACTGGATCAGACCGAAGAGGTGGTCCGTCTCGTCGAGCGAATCGCTGATACCGCGAAGGTCGTAGACGGTCGCGCCCATCGCATACGAGTCGCGCAGCATGCGCCACTGCATCGCGTTCGAGGGCCGGACCTCGCGCCCGATGTTGTCGGATGCGCCGTACGAGTACCAGACGTGGCCACCGACGACGAGCATCGTCGCCGCCGACAGGTTCACGCCGTTGTGCCGCGCGAAGTAGAGCCGCATGCGGTTGGGGTCCTCGGAGTTGAGTACCGTCCACATGCGCTGGAAATAAGAGAGCGGGCGCGGCCGGAAGTGGTCGCGGACCGCGGTGATCTCGTACAGCCGCTGCCATTCGGCGAGGTCCTCGTAACTGCCCTGGACGACCTCGACACCGGCCTTCTCGGCCTTCTTGATGTTGCGGCGCCACAGCTGGTTGAAGCCTTTGAGGACGTCTTCCAGCGACCGGTTGGCCAGCGGGACCTGGAAGACATAGCGCGGCTGTACGTCACCGAATCCGGCGCCGCCGTCCTCGCCCTGCTGCCAGCCCATCTTCCTCAGCCGGTCAGCAACTTCGAAGGCACGAGGCTCGATGTGGGTGGCCTCGACGTCGCGCAGACGCTTCACATCAGGGTCCTGGATACCGGACTTGATGGCGGTCGCGTCCCAGCGACGAATGACGACCGGCGGGCCCATCTTCACGGAGAAGGCCCCCTGCTGCTTGAGATGCGCCAGCATCGGCTGCAGCCAGTCGTCGAGGTTCGGGGCGTACCAGTTGATGACCGGGCCTTCGGGGAGGTACGCGAGATACCTCTTGATCTTGGGCAGCTGTCGGTACAGGACCAGGCCGGCGCCGACCAACTTGCCGGTCTTGTCGAACCATCCCAGATTCTCCGAGCGCCATTCGGTCTTCACATCAGCCCACGCCGGGACCTGGCAGTGACTGGCCGAAGGCAGACTCTGGATGTACGCCAGATGCTGCTCTCGGCTGATGGTCCTCAGGGTCAGGCTCATGTCGGGGCGCTCCTCGGCAGGTGTGTCCCCATCGGTCAGGGGCTCCGGCTCTCGCGCCGAAGCCTACTGCGACCGGGGAGCGCCCCGTCTGGCCCTATGGGACCTTGCCGACCCGGTGGAACCCGGCAACCCGGTCCACCGGGACCTGGACGGCCCCGTGGTGTGGACCGGCGCCGGGTCCCGGTGTGTTCGGCCGGGTCCGGGCCGGGATCAACCGACCACGCCGCCGAAGAGGCCTCCATGGGCCATGCCCAGGAAGAATCCGATGGCGGACGCGCCCATGCCGAGGATCAGCGGGAACCTCTCGCGGGTGGTCACCGAGATGTACTGCCCGTACGCACCCGTCAGGATCCCGACGAGTCCGGCCCACGAGCTGATCAGATGCAGACTGTGGAACATCGCCGTCACGAAGGCGAGAAGGCCGAGAACGGCGGTCACCGCCACCAGGGTGTTCTGGAGCGGATGGGGCCTGCCGTCCGTGGCCAGCAGGGAAACGGCAGGGCGGGTTCGCATTGTCTGTGCCATGGAGTACCTCCTGGCCGAAAGGCGGCGCATCGTGTCGCCGCTCACACCCGATGTGTACAGATTGCGTCTCCTGAGCACCGGATTTCAACCGGAGGCCGGTGTGCGGGTACTCTGTACGGTCTGCACCGGTGTCTGCCCAGGCCAGCACATCAGCCCCTCTCGATGGAGGGCGTTGTCAGTGCCGGCTGTTTTACTCGGAGACACTGTTGCTTACGCATCACGACCCTCCTGCCACGGAACGACCGTGGCCGCTGAGTCCAAAGGAGGTGGGTTCCACATGCGTCACTACGAGGTGATGGTCATCCTCGACCCCGATCTCGAGGAGCGCGCTGTCTCCCCGCTGATCGAGAACTTCCTCTCCGTCGTCCGTGAGGGCAACGGAAAGGTTGAGAAGGTCGACACCTGGGGCCGTCGTCGTCTCGCTTACGAGATCAAGAAGAAGCCCGAGGGCATCTACTCGGTCATCGATCTGCAGGCCGAGCCTGCGATCGTCAAGGAGCTCGACCGCCAGATGAACCTGAACGAGTCGGTCCTCCGGACCAAGGTCCTCCGTCCCGAGATCCACTGAGCATCTAGCTCAGCGGTCATCGGGTTCGAGTAGCAGCAAGCAGCCAGAAGCAATCCCCGCCGAGAGGTTCACCCATGGCAGGCGAGACCGTCATCACGGTCGTCGGCAATCTCGTCGACGACCCCGAGCTGCGCTTCACCCCGTCCGGTGCGGCGGTCGCGAAGTTCCGTGTCGCGTCCACTCCCCGCATCTTCGACCGGCAGACCAATGAGTGGAAGGACGGCGAAGGCCTGTTCCTCACCTGCTCGGTCTGGCGACAGGCGGCGGAGAACGTCGCCGAGTCGCTCCAGCGAGGCATGCGCGTTGTCGTGCAGGGCCGGCTGAAGCAGCGGTCGTACGAAGACCGCGAGGGCGTGAAGCGCACGGTCTACGAGCTGGACGTCGAGGAAGTCGGCCCCAGCCTCAAGAGCGCCACGGCCAAGGTCACCAAGACCACTGGTCGAGGTGGCCAGGGCGGCCAGGGTGGTTACGGCGGTGGCCAGCAGGGCGGCGGCAACTGGGGCGGCGGTCCCGGTGGCGGTGGCCAGCAGGGTGGCGGCGGTGCTCCCGCCGACGACCCGTGGGCCACCAGCGCGCCGGCCGGCGGCCAGCAGGGCGGGGGTCAGCAGGGCGGCGGAGGCGGTTGGGGCGGAAGCTCCGGCGGTTCCGGCGGTTCTGGTGGTTCTGGTGGCGGCTACTCGGACGAGCCTCCCTTCTAGGGAAGCTCGTACCCCCACTTCTTGATCACACAGGAGAAACACCATGGCGAAGCCGCCTGTGCGCAAGCCTAAGAAGAAGGTCTGCGCGTTCTGCAAGGACAAGACCCAGTACGTGGACTACAAGGACACGAACATGCTGCGGAAGTTCATTTCCGACCGCGGCAAGATCCGTGCCCGCCGCGTCACCGGCAACTGCACGCAGCACCAGCGTGACGTCGCCACGGCAGTCAAGAACAGCCGTGAGATGGCGCTGCTGCCCTACACGTCCACCGCGCGATAAGGGAAGGGTGACCGAATAATGAAGATCATCCTTACCCACGAGGTCTCCGGCCTCGGCACTGCCGGCGACGTCGTCGACGTCAAGGACGGGTACGCCCGCAACTACCTGGTTCCGCGTGGCTTTGCCATCCGCTGGACCAAGGGCGGCGAGAAGGACGTGGCGCAGATCCGCCGCGCCCGCAAGATCCACGAGATCGCGACGATCGAGCAGGCCAACGAGATCAAGGCCAAGCTCGAGGCCGTGAAGGTCCGTCTGGCTGTTCGCTCCGGCGACGCCGGCCGTCTCTTCGGCTCCGTCACCCCGGCCGACATCGCCTCGGCGATCAAGGCTGCCGGTGGCCCGGACGTCGACAAGCGTCGCGTCGAGCTCGGCTCGCCGATCAAGACGCTCGGCGGACACCAGGTGTCCGTGCGTCTGCACCCCGAGGTTGCGGCGAAGCTCGGTATCGAGGTCGTTGCTGCCTAAGGGCAGAGCTCACCAGAGCAGGTGAGGGGCCGCACTCCGTGGGAGTGCGGCCCCTTGTCGTTTCACGTGAAACAGGCTCCGTGGCCGGTGGTCAGCGGGTGGCCCCGGTGACGATCCACTTGCCCGAACGGGTCCGCAGCCAGAGCGTCACCATGCGGACGGTCATCATCAGGGTCATCGCCCACCACAGCGCCGTCAGCCCCCCGCCGATCGTGGGCACGAGCAGGGCGACCGGAGCGAAGACGGACAGGGTGATCAGCATGGCCCAGGCGAGGTAACGGCCGTCCCCGGCGCCCATGAGCACACCGTCCAGGACGAAGACCACGCCGGCGATCGGCTGGGACAGTGCCACCACCAGCAAGGCCGGGATGAGTGTGTCCCGCACCGCTCCGTCGCCGGTGAAGAGCGGAATGAACAGGGGCCTGGCGAGCACGATCAGAGCCCCGAGCACCACACCCGAGGCAATGCCCCACTGGACCATGCGACGGGATGCCTCGCGTGCGCCCTGGGTGTCATTGGCTCCCAGGTAGCGGCCGATGATGGCCTGCCCGGCGATGGCAATGGCATCGAGGGCGAAAGCCATCAGGCTCCACAGGGAGAGGATGATCTGGTGGGCGGCAATATCGGTGTCGCCGAGGCGTGCGGCGACGGCGGTGGCGATCATCAGTACGGCACGGAGCGACAGCGTACGGACCAGCAGGGGAACGCCCGCCTGCGCGCTGGCCCTGATTCCTGTCGCGTCGGGGCGCAACGAAGCCCCGTGCCGACGCGCTCCACGCACCACCACGAGCAGATAGGCGGCAGCCATCCCGAACTGGGCGATCACCGTGCCCCAGGCCGATCCGGCGATGCCGAGCCCGGCGCCGTAGACAAGAACCGCGTTGAGGGCGCCGTTGGCCGCAAAGCCGCCGATGGCGACATAGAGCGGGGTTCTGGTGTCCTGCAGGCCGCGGAGTACGCCGGTCGCGGCCATCACGATGAGCATGGCGGGGATGCCGAGACTGGATATCCGCAGATAGGTGGTGGCGTACGGGGCGGCGGTGTCGGAGGCGCCGAAGATCCCGACGAGCCAGGAGGCCGAGGGAAGCGTCACGGCTATGACGGCGACGCCGAGGAGCAGGGCCAGCCAGATGCCGTCCATGCCTTGCCGTATCGCGGAGGCGAGATCGCCTGCCCCTACCCGCCGGGCGACCGCTGCCGTGGTGGCGTACGCGAGGAAGACGAAGATGCTGACGGCGGTGGTCAGCAGTGCCGCCGCGACGCCCAGGCCGGCCAGTTGCGGTGTGCCCAGATGACCGACGATGGCGCTGTCGACCAGGACGAAGAGCGGCTCGGCGACGAGTGCGCCGAAGGCGGGGACGGCGAGCGCGATGATCTCGCGATCGTGCCGTCGGCGGCTGGAGTGCGAGGTCGCTGGAGCCAGGGTCATAGGCGCCAATCTAACCTTCCACAGGTAACAGATGCAATGCCATAGCAGTCCTTACATTCGCTGGTGTGTTGTGTTCTTCTGCACCTGGTTTGCCGTGATCTTGTGCCGAGTCGGAAAGTTTTTCTCCCCCACAGCCCGTGGACGGAGAAAGGCCAGGTCAGGGCTGTGGTCATGGCGGCGTTATGAGTTTGTCCACAGTGCTGTCCCCCGCTCCGTGCACAGGTTCTGCAGAGTTCTCCACAGCATCTGATCCGTCGTCCACATGCCCTGTGGATAACCAGATTGGCTGACGGTGCCGGGGCGCCTACCGTGGACCGGCGCCCACACCCCGTTTCAGCCCTGGAATCCCACAGAAGCTCGACGTGATGGAACCGGAGTCGAGCGTCTTGATTGTCGGTGCTGTGCCGTAAGAAGGAGTGGCACGGCGAGGGTCCGCGGAGCGGACGGGAGGAGGTGGCCGGTGAGTATTCCCGAGCCTTTGGACGACCCCTGGACCGACGCCGGTCCCAGTGACCGTCTGCCTGTTTCCCGCCAGCGCCGCGGTGACAGCCGGGAACGTGGTGAGCAGCACGACCGCGGCCGGGCGAGCAGCGGCTGGGACGGCGGATCGCCCGGCTTCGAGCGTGTACCTCCACAGGACCTCGACGCCGAGCAGTCGGTTCTCGGCGGCATGCTGCTGTCCAAGGACGCCATCGCCGACGTCGTGGAGATCATCAAGGGGCACGACTTCTACCGCCCCGCCCACGAGACCGTCTTCCAGGCGATCCTCGACCTCTATGCCAAGGGCGAGCCGGCCGACCCGATCACGGTCGGGGCCGAGCTGGTCAAGCGCGGCGAGATCACCAAGGTGGGCGGCGCCCCCTATCTGCACACTCTCGTCCAGTCCGTGCCGACCGCGGCCAACGCCTCGTACTACGCGGAGATTGTCCACGAGCGGGCGGTCCTGCGGCGGCTCGTCGAGGCCGGCACGAAGATCACGCAGATGGGATATGCGGCCGACGGCGACGTCGACGAGATCGTCAACTCCGCGCAGGCCGAGATCTACGCCGTCACCGAGCAGCGCACCAGCGAGGACTATCTGCCGCTCGGCGACATCATGGAAGGCGCACTCGACGAGATCGAGGCGATCGGATCGCGCTCCGGTGAGATGACCGGTGTACCGACCGGCTTCACCGACTTCGACGCGCTGACCAACGGCCTGCACCCGGGCCAGATGATCGTCATCGCGGCACGTCCGGCCATGGGTAAGTCCACGCTGGCCCTGGACTTCGCCCGGGCCGCTTCCATCAAGCACAACCTGCCCAGCGTGATCTTCTCCCTCGAAATGGGGCGCAACGAGATCGCGATGCGCCTGCTGTCCGCCGAGGCGCGGGTGGCGCTGCATCACATGCGCTCGGGCACGATGACCGACGAGGACTGGACGCGGCTGGCCCGCCGGATGCCGGACGTCTCGGCCGCCCCGCTCTACATCGACGATTCGCCGAACCTCTCGATGATGGAGATCCGGGCGAAGTGTCGTCGTCTGAAGCAGCGGAACGACATCAAGCTGGTGATCATCGACTATCTGCAGCTGATGCAGTCCGGTGGTTCGAAGCGGGCCGAGAGCCGTCAGCAGGAAGTCTCGGACATGTCCCGAAACCTCAAGCTGCTGGCGAAGGAGCTGGAGCTGCCGGTCATCGCGCTGTCCCAGCTGAACCGTGGTCCTGAGCAGCGCACGGACAAGAAGCCGATGGTGTCCGACCTGCGTGAATCCGGCTCCATCGAGCAGGACGCCGACATGGTGATCCTGCTGCACCGCGAGGACGCGTACGAGAAGGAGTCCCCGCGAGCGGGCGAGGCGGACCTGATGGTGGCCAAGCACCGTAACGGTCCGACGGCGACGATCACCGTGGCGTTCCAGGGTCACTACTCACGCTTCGTGGACATGGCACAGACCTGAGGCGTGCCCGGCAGATCATCGCCGGGTCCGTGAGCTGGGTGAGTGCCCCGGTGGGCCGTGTGTGACGTACCGAGGGCCGGGATTGCGCGAGAGAGGCCAGGCCATGCTTGCCGCGTTCGCGGACGTGGTCACTCCGTCGGGATGATCCGCGTGACGATCGTCTCCACCAGCCGGTCCAGGTCGCGGGCGGCGGGGTGGCCGCCGGTGAGCATGCCGGGCAGGGTGAAGTGGTCCAGCAGCAGGCCCGTCATGGCGAGGTAGAGCACGAGGAAGGCGTCGGTATCGCCCGGCAGGCCGGCCTCACGGTGGAAGCGGGCGTTCTCGTCCAGGTCGGCGCGAACAGTTCGGTTGAGGTGGTCGCGGAGGGCCGGCCGGCGGGTGGCCTCCAGGCGCAGTTCCAGCATGGCGAGATAGTCGGTGCGGTCGTCTGTCATGCGCTGCACCAGCCACTGCATCAGCTCGGTGACCAGCTCGCGTGAGGGCGTCGAGCGCATGGCCTCCTCGACCCTGACCGGGTCCGGTGTCATCCGGTCGGTGATCCGGGCACCCGTCTGCATGAACAGATCGTCCCGACTGGCGAAGTAGTTGGACGATGTGCCCACAGGGACGCCCGCCCGTGCATCGACCGCGCGGAAGGTGAATCCTCGTGCGCCCTCGTGCGCCAGCAGCTCGATGGCGGCGTCGACGAGCGCCGTCCTGCGCTCGGGGTTCCTGACCATGCGTATCTCCGCATCCTCTGGCTCATCGGTGGAAAAGGAGTGCTCAACCACTACATATGAAGCACTATGAGTGTAGTGGTTGAGCACTCCGCCAACCCTCGTCGAGCGGGGACCTCGTGCGAAAGCTGACCTACTTCATTGCCTGCTCCATCGATGGCTTCATCGGGGACCCGGGCGGCGACGCGTCGTCCATGTACCTGTTCGTGAACGAGGAGTTCCTCGAGTTCCTCACATCCCAGTATCCGGAGACGGTTGCGACCGAAGGCCGCCGCCAGCTCGGCTTTCACGACGCCGAGAATCAGAAGTTCGACACCGTGATCCAGGGAAGGGCCAGCTACCAGCTGGCGCTGGACATGAACATCACCAGTCCGTACGCCCAGCTGCGCGAGCTCGTGGCTTCGCGGACCATGAAGGAATCGCCCGACCCGAACGTGGAGCTCGTCTCGGACGATGTGGTCGGCAGGGTGCGGGAACTCAAGGCGGAGGACAGCGAGCTAGGAATCTGGCTCTGCGGCGGCTCGCAGCTCGCGGGGGAGTTGCTCGACGAGATCGACGAGCTCGTGATCAAGACGTATCCGCTGGTCTACGGATCAGGCATGCCGATGTTCGGTTCGGATTTCGCGGCCACCGAGTTCGCGCTGGAGTCGGTGCGTACCTTCGACAACGGGGTGTTGGTCAGGACGTACAGCCGCAAGCGCTGACCTCTCGGCCCGCATAAATGAGGTCGCCACGGAGCGGCTGCACCGGTACTTGTTGACCATGACCTACCACTCGGAAGAACTGCTTCCCGGCACGCAGCGCGCTCTGCTGCACCGCATCGCCACTGCGCAGGCCGAAGGCCGCGCACCCTCACTCGTCGCCGCGGTGCAGCGCCAGGGCCGGACCGTCTGGAGCGGCTCCCGCAGCTGCGTCGACGGCCATGCTCCGGACGCCGATACGCAGTTCAGGATCGGTTCCCTCACCAAGACCTTCACCGCCGTACTGGTTCTGCGGCTGCGCGACGAGGGCCTGCTGGATCTCGACGACCCACTGGAGAAGCATCTGCCCGGCACGGGCGTCGGCGGTGTCACCATCCTTCAGCTGCTCGGCCACAGCGCGGGACTGGGCGCCGAGTCGCCCGCACCCTGGTGGGAGCGGACGCCGGGCACGCTGCGTCCCGAACTTGCCGATGTCCTCGGCGAGCAGACCCGGATGCATCCTCCGGGCCGGCGGCATCACTACTCCAACCCCGGCTACACACTGCTCGGCGCGCTGATCGAGGCGGTGCGCGGGGCATCCTGGGCGGAGGTGCTGGAGCGCGAGATTCTGGAGCCGCTGGGCATGAGCCGTACTTCCACCCAGCCGCAGGCGCCGCATGCGGGTGGCTGGGCAGTGCACCCCTGGGCCGATGCCTTGCTGCCCGAACCTGCCGAGGACCTCGGCCTGATGGCTCCGGCAGGGCAGCTCTGGTCCACGTCCACCGACCTCCTCCGGTTCGCCTCCTTCCTCGCCGAGGGGGACGACCGGGTTCTCGGCGCCGCCTCGGTGGAGGAGATGCGCGCGCCGTCGGCGCCGCCCGAGTCCGGTGACTGGCAAGGCAATTACGGTCTCGGCCTGCAGGTCGTACGCGAGGACGGGCGCACCCTTCTCGGGCACACCGGTTCGCTGCCGGGCTTCCTGGCAGCGCTCTGGCTCAGCACCGAGGACGATGTGGCTGCGGTGGTGCTCACCAACACCACCTCGGGGCTGTTCGTCGGTGAGGTCGCCGCAGACCTCGTGGGGATCGTCGCCGAGGCCGAGCCCCGTATTCCGGAGCCCTGGCGCCCGCTGACCGACGTCGACGCGGAACTCCTCGCTCTCACCGGTCCTTGGTACTGGGGCACGCGTCCGAACATCCTGCAGCTGACCGCGGACGGGGGGCTGACACTGCAGCCGCTGCGTGGCAGTGGCCGCGGTGCCCGCTTCGTCGCGCAGCCTGATGGCAGCTGGATCGGTCTGGACGGGTACTACGCCGGGGAGACGCTCCGCGTCGTCAGGGCCGGCGACGGCAGCGTGAGCCACCTCGACCTGGGGTCGTTCGTCTTCACGCGTGAACCGTACGACCCTGCATCGGCTGTCCCCGGTGGGGTGGACGCGGAGGGCTGGCGAGGCCTCGGCGCCTGAGTGTCACGTCGTCACGCGGCCCTGTGCCGCGTCGGCGTCAGGTTTCACGTGAAACGCGACGCGTGGTGACCTATACAGGCCGCCGACGCGGACTGCTCAGGCCGTCAACTCCCTTTCCAGTGGCGTACGGAAGCGCGGAGTGATCCGCGTTTCACCCACCCATCCCGACAGCCGGGACGCCTCCGCCTCGATCGCGGTGGTGGCCTCCCGGCCGACGTCGGTCAACAGTCGCCACACCGGCTCACCGTCGGCGCGCTGAGCCCAGCCGCCCACGATCCGGCCGTTCCACCACACTGTCGGTCCGACATTGCCGGCCCGGTCGAAGAGCACCGCCCGGTACTCGGCCGGAAAGTGGAAGCCGCGATCGGCCCAGCCCATCGCGCTCGGGTCGAGGGCCGGGAGCAGCGCCGCCCACGGTTCCAGGACCGGTTCGGGCTCCGTGTCCCCCGGCGAGACCCAGCCCGTGGCGCCGTTGTCGAGCCGCACCTCCTCGGCTCCGGTGGCCTCCAGCGCCTGGCGTACCTGGCCGAGGCTCCAGCCCGTCCACCACTTCAGGTCGGCCTCGGTCGCTGGGCCGTACGAGCGGAGCCAGCGCAGGGCCAGTTCCGCTTGTGCCGCTGCGGGCTCCCGGGCGGGCCAGGGCTCGGCTGCTGTCCATCGGAACTGGCTGGACGTCCAGGAGCCGCGCGGCTTGTCCCTGCGGATCAGACCGTCGGCCGCCAGCACTCGTATGACGCGTGTGGCGACGCCCTGCACCGTCTCCTGCTTCTTGCCGGGGAAGACCGTGATCCTCGTACGCAGCGCCGGTACGGCGGCGGACAGCTCACTGCCGGTGGCGCAGCCGCGAGCCGTCAGGGCGGCGAGAGTCTTCTTCTCCGTCTCGGCGAGCCAGTGCGTGTCCAGTCCGTTCCCGTCGTCCCGCAGGTGCTTGAGGAAGGTCCGGCGCTCCTTGGCGGCCACGGTCCGGGCGTTCGACGCGTTGACGTACGGAGCGAGCCCATGTGACACGGTGAAGAGGGTGTTGCGCATGGAGAGCAGCCGGACCAGCGAGACGTCCTCGTAGAGAGCTCGTTCCACCGCGCCGACGCTTGCCTCGGACAACCGGGCGCAGACGGAGAGAAAGACCGTGGCCGCGTCGGTGGCGTGCAGGGCCACGACCGCGTCGGCCACGGACTCCGCGGACGCTGCCCGTACGGAGGGTGCCAGGAGATGGCGCCGGCCGAGCCTGAACCGACGCTGTGCGTCGCTGATGCCGTGCACCGGGACCTCCTTCGGTCCTTGGGATCCTGCCTTCGGGCTGCGAGCAGCGGTCAGAGGGCGAGCTTGAAGCCCACATGACTGGCGATGAAGCCGAGTCGCTCGTAGAAGCGATGCGCATCGGTCCGGGTCGCGTCGGACGTCAGCTGGACCAACTGGCAGTCCTGGCGCCGGGATTCGTCCACGGCCCAATGGATCAGCCGGGTGCCGAGGCCGCTCCCGCGCTCATCGGCATGGACACGGACGCCCTCGATGATCGAGCGCGTCGAGCCCCGCCGGGACAGCCCGGGGACCACGGTCAGCTGCAGGGTCCCCACGACAGCGCCGTCGCGTACGGCGACGACCAGATGCTGGTTCGGGTCGTCGGCGAGCCGCTGGAACGCGGCGCGGTACGGGGCGAGGTCGTCCGGTGACTCGCGCTGTGCGCCCAGTGCATCGTCCGCCAACATGGCCACGACGGCCGGGATGTCGGTGAGGGCAGCAGGCCGTATCTCCAGATCGCTCATGATCGGCAGACTACGCAGATCACACGGCCCGCGCGGGGACCTTCAGCTCTTCGACCGTCCTGACGAGGGGTGCCAGCTCGGGATTCTTGGCGGCCTCGTCGAGAGCGGCACGCAACGCCGTGTCATTGGTCGGCCGGGCCTCGGCGAGAAGGGTGAGGCCGGCTTCGGTGACATCCGTGTAGATGCCGCGGCGGTCGGTGTCGCAGAGATACCGGGTCAGCAGCCCGCGGTCCTCGAGACGGGTGACCAGGCGGGTGGTGGCGCTCTGACTGAGCACGACGGCGTCCGCGACCTGCTTCATCTGGAGATGGCCGCCCGGGCCGTTGTGCTGCCGGCTCAGGACGTCGAGCAGGGAGTACTCCCGCACGCTGAGGCCGTGCCCGGACTGCAGGGCCCGTTCGATGCGGGCCTCGATCTTGCCGTGGAGCAGGGAGAGGGCGCACCAGCCCTGGGAGAGGGCGGTCAGTGCGGGATCCGTCGCTGTCATGGTCTCTCCTCCGTGCGGGAGCTGCTTCCGTCCAGGATAGGGGACGTCTGCAATAGCCCGCGTTTGCAAGTAACAGCGTCTGCAATTATTGTTGACGCTCGTAAGGCGCAGACGCAATCTTCTGGGAAGGTGAAACCCATGCCGCTCGCGCTCCTCGCCCTCGCCATTGGGGCATTCGGTATCGGCACCACCGAGTTCGTGATCATGGGGTTGCTCCCCGAGGTTGCAGCGGACTTCCAGGTCTCGATCCCGAGCGCAGGATTCCTGGTCACGGGCTACGCCCTAGGTGTCGTACTCGGCGCCCCGCTGATGACGGTCCTCGGCACCCGGGTCACCCGCAAACGCATGCTGTTGCTCCTGATGGGCCTGTTCATCCTGGGCAATGCGGTGTCCGCCGTAGCCCCCGTCTTCGGCGTGATGCTCGCGGGACGGGTGATCGCCTCACTCGCCCACGGTGCCTTCTTCGGCATCGGTTCGGTCGTCGCGGCCGATCTGGTCGCCCCGCAGAAGAAGGCCGGCGCGATCGCCATGATGTTCACCGGCCTCACCGTCGCCAATGTCGTCGGCGTACCGCTGGGCACGTACATCGGGCAGAGCGTCGGGTGGCGCACCACATTCTTCATCGTTGCGGCCCTCGGAGTCGTCGGCCTCCTCGGTGTGGCCAAGCTGGTTCCCGAGCAGCCGAGGGCCGAGGGCGTACGGCTCCGGCACGAGCTGGCCGCGTTCCGCAATGTGCAGGTGCTGCTCGCCATGGCGATGACCGTCCTGGGCTTCGGCGGTGTCTTCGCCGCGATCACCTACATCACGCCGATGATGACCGAGATCGCCGGCTACTCCGCGTCCTCCGTCACTTGGCTGCTGGTCCTCTTCGGGCTTGGCATGGTCGGGGGCAATCTGCTCGGCGGCAAGTTCGCCGACCGCCACCTGATGCCGATGCTGTACGTGTCACTGGGCGCCCTCGCCGTGGTCCTGTCCCTGTTCACCCTGACCGCCCACAACAAGATCGCGGCAGCCGTCACCATCGTTCTGATCGGCGGTCTGGGCTTCGCGACCGTACCGCCGCTGCAGAAGCGCGTGCTCGACCAGGCCGCGGGTGCCCCGACCCTTGCCTCCGCCGTCAACATCGGCGCCTTCAACCTCGGCAACGCACTGTCGGCGTGGCTCGGCGGCATCGTCATCGCGGCGGGCCTCGGCTACACCGCACCCAACTGGGTCGGCGCCGCACTGGCCGCATCCGCCCTGGTCCTCGCCGTCCTCTCCAGCGTCCTGGAACGTCGGACGGTCACGCACAGCCGACGCGTCGCCGGTCACGTCCCCGAGCCGGTCGCAGTCGCCGAAGCCCGGCACTGACATCCCCACAGTCACCACACATACGTAAGCCCCACCGCACCAAGGAGATGTCCCTCATGACCACCACCCTCTCGCCGGCCGCCGTCACGCCGCTGACCATCCAGGACGCGGAAGCGCTCGTCGCCACCGCTCGCACCGCCGCGGAGGCCGCCGGTGTCTCCGCTGCCGTCACGGTCCTCGACGCGGGCGGTCACCTGCTGGCTTTCCGGCGCGACGACCGGGCCGTTCTCATTGCGGGTGAGACCAGCACCCGCAAGGCGTACACGGCCCTCCAGCTCGGTGCTCCGACCGCCGACCTCGTCGACGCGGTTCAGCCGGGCGGGCTCTTTCACACCCTGCCGACCGCCCTTGACCGGCCGCTGCTCTTCATTGCCGGCGGGGTGCCGGTCTTCCGCGACGGCCGGCTGATCGGCGCCGTCGGCGTGGGCGGCGGCGCACCCGAGCAGGACCACGGCTTCGCGACAGCTGCCGTGGAGGCGCTCGCCTAGTCGGCGAACCACCGCAACGACAGCGGAAACGCATGAATGTCCGTTCCCAAGCGCCTGGAGACCCACGGCACAGGGCAGCGGACATTCGCGGCTGCGCGGGCTGACAACACTTCGGCCGACCGGTCGGCGTCAGCCCGTCGCCACAGTCAGCGGCGCGAAGCGACGGGTCCAGTCACCCGGCAGATCCGGGGCCCGGTAGGTCATCACCGTGGTACCGGAACCGGCTTGCAGACCGCACTCCTTGAGCAGTCTCAGCAGCCCCTCGTGGCGTGCGTCGATGTCCATGCGAAGGGGGCGGTCCGTTGCCTTCGCGAGCGAGGTGACAAGCGCCTCGGCCGTATCGGTGTCCCGGGCGATCAGCGGACCGACTGCATGGACCCGCTCACTCGGCCAGATCGCCGCGTAGCCCACCAGCTCACCGTCGTCCTCCGCGACCCGCAGGTGGTCCGCGAACGCCGGCAGTCGGGCGAGAATGTGCGTCCGGTCGGCGCCGAAGACCTCCGTGTCCAGCCGGAGCATGGCATGCAGATCCCCGGCGGCGGCCGGGCGGACGGTCACGGCGCCCGCCGTCGAAAGGCCGCCGCTCGATGCTTCGCTCGGCCGGAAGTGCCCGATCACTCGCTCTGCCCGCCCCACCGTTTCGAAGCCGAGCTCTTCGTAGAGCGGCCGCCCCGACTCCGTCGCGTACAGGCTGAGCGAGGTCTTCCCGGTCGCCTCGATCACATGGCGCATCAGACGACGGGCGATCCCCTGCCGTGTGTACCGCTCGGCGACGAGCAGCATGCCGACGGCGGCGAGGCCTTGGCCGTAGGAGGTCACCACACAGGTGGCCATCAGGCCTTTGCCCTCGGGGTCGTCGATGCCGTAGCCCGTCCCCGCGGACAGGAGCAGGCCCCATCGGAGCTCATCACGCGGCCAGCCGCGGTCCTCGCAGAGATCGGCACAGGGGACCAGGTCTCCCCGGGTGAGACGCCGGACGGGTGCGTCGGCGTGCGGACGGGGTAGTCGGCTGGGCATGAGGCTCAGGCTGTCCGACGCAGTGATCGCTCGTCCACCGCTTTACCGGAACTGGCCGAGACGCGTAGCCGTCGGCTGCGCCGGGTCAGCCCCCATGGCTTCAGTACCGAGACCGCGGTGATGAAGAGATACGTGGCTGTTGCCACGGAAGGTGCGACGACCAGATCGATGTCGACGGCGCCCTGTGCCGCAGCCTCGTTGATGCCCGGCCGCAGCGAGAAGATCGACAGGGTCGTGGTGATCAGAGTGAGCCAGAACTTTGTCCAGACCCAACGGTGTCTGGCCAGGCCCCACGAGGTGCCGAGCGCCAGCACGAGACCGCTGAGGAGCGAGACCAGAGCGACGGGCACGACCAACCAGTCCCCGAAGATCTTCATGGCGCGGGTCGCGGCCTGCGCGGTGGTGGTATCGCCGGTCAGGAAGGCCGTGATCCCTAGTGTCAGCAGGCCGACGGTGAGGCCCAGCCAACTGACGGAGACCGCGACATGGGCGACCAGGAAACTTCGGCGAGCCGAACGCTTGAGTGGTTTCACGTGAAACACGGTGCCTGGCAAAGGGCAGTTGGGCGTCCGACAGCGGGAGTATCCGTGCGTACTTGCTTGGGCGTACGTGGCGCCTTCCTGCTGCACTCGCCCGCCGGGGGCGGTGGGTCGAAGCCCTGCCGTGGATTCCGGGTACAGCCATGGGGCAAGGGAGCGTAACGGGAAACGTGGTTCGGATACCCGGACTTCCCGTTATTTGTCCGGCCTGGAGTCGGCGCAGGCATGCTGGGGCGAGGGGCCGCACGCGGTGGCTGCGAGCACTGTCGGCACGCAAGGCGACCAGAAGATGTTCGAGGCGAGGCTCAGTTATGGACGCTCCGGCCACCATGCCCGGCGACGAAACTCTCAGATCTCCCGATGCGACCCTGATCCACCGCACCCTGACGGAGATCGTCCCTGTCGCGGACCAGGCCACCTCGTACTTCTACGCCTTGCTCTTCGTCCGCCACCCCGAACTGCGCGCCCTGTTCCCGGCCGCGATGGACGCCCAGCGAGACCGTCTCCTGCGGGCGATCCTGACGGCCGCCGACCGCATGGACGACCCCGATGCGCTGACCGAGTACCTCGGCGGACTGGCCCGGGGACACCGTAAATACGGCACCCTGCCCACGCACTATCCGGCGGTCGGCGAGGCCCTCCTCGGCGCCCTGAGCCGCTACGCCACCACGTGGGACGGGGCGGCCGAGGCGGCCTGGATCCGCACCTACACCGCGCTGTCGCAGATCATGATCGACGCGGCCGCCGAGGACGAGGAACGAGCGCCCGCCTGGTGGGTCGCGGAGGTCGTCTCCCATGACCTCAGAACGCCCGACATAGCGATCCTCACGCTCCGCCCCGACCAGGCCTATCCCTTCCTGGCCGGCCAGTACACCGCCCTGGAAACCCCGTGGTGGCCGCGGATCTGGCGGCATTACTCCTTCGCCTCGGCGCCACGGCCCGACGGTCTGCTCACGTTCCACATCAAGGCGGTTCCGGCAGGCTGGGTCTCCAACGCACTGGTGCACCGGGCCCGCCCCGGCGACGTCCTGCGGCTCGGCCCGCCCACCGGCTCGATGACGGTCGACCACACCACCCACAACGGTCTGCTCTGCCTGGGAGGCGGCACGGGCATCGCACCCATCAAGGCGCTCGTCGAGGATGTCGCCGAACACGGCGACCGGCGCCCGATGCAGGTCTTCTACGGCGCACGCAGCGACCGCGACCTGTACGACATCGACACGATGCTGCGGCTCCAGCAGACCTTCCCCTGGCTCGCCGTCCGCCCGGTGGTCTCCGGCGGGTCGGGCAGGGGACTGAAGGGCCTTTTGCCCGACGCGGTGCGCGAGCTCGGCCCCTGGCACGAGTACGACGCCTATCTCTCGGGCCCGCCGGGGATGATCCGCAGCGGCGTGGACGTACTCACAGGCATCGGCATGCCGCGCGAGCGCATTCGATACGACTCCGTCGAGGAACTGGCACCCACGACGGGCCCGGCCTGAACACAAGCCCGTCCCAGCAGAAGCAGGCAGAAGCAGGTCCCCGGGCCCCGGATCAGCCCAGGTCCGGCGCGTGCATCGCCCGCACGCCCTCGATATTGCCGTCCAGGTAGTGCCGCAGCGAGAGCGGTACGAGATGAACGGCGGCGATCCCGATCCGGCTGAACGGCACCCGTACGACGTCGTACTCGCCGCACGGATCCTCGATCTCGGGGCCGTGCCGGCGGGACAGGTCCATCGAGTCCAGCCGGCAGACGAAGAAGTGCTGCACCTTCACGCCCTTCACCCCACCGCCCTCGATGTGCTCCACGGTGTCGACGAAGCAGGGGACCACATCGGTGATCTTGGCGCCGAGCTCCTCGTCCACCTCGCGGTGCAGAGCGTCGACAACGGTTGCGTCCTCGGGCTCGACCCCGCCGCCCGGCGTGAGCCAGTACGGATCCACCCCAGGCTTGGTGCGCTTGATGAGGATGAGGTCGTTGCCGTCGAGCAAGATGGCGCGTGCGGTGCGCTTGACCACAGGACGTTCGGTCATGGCAAGAGAGTGGCCCACAGAACCCGTTCTGAAACACCCGCACGCCCGGGGGTCACCAGTCGGCTGCAGCGCGCAGCAGCCACTCGTGCGCCCGCGCGATGTGGGGCAGGGCGAGTGTGCCGGTCCGCGCGGCAAGGAAGTAGGTGCGCAGCGGCGGGACCGGCGGGTCCAGGAGCGCCACCACCTCGCCGCGCTCCAGCGCCCCCTCGCAGAGATAGCGAGGCAGTACGGCAAGCCCGGCGCCTGCGGCGGTGCACTCCAGCACAGCCCGCAGATCCGGTGCTACGACTGTGCCCGCGGCCGCGGGACGGCAGTCGAAGACAGCGGCCCAGTAGCGGGAGACGAGTGGCAGGCTCTCGTGCACTTCCACCACCGGCAGCTGCTCCAGCACCACAGGACCTTTGTGCCGCAGCGTTCCGGGGCCGAGGCGCGCGGCCCAGCGCGGGGCGGCGACCAGCACATGCTCCTCGTCGCAGAGCGGAGTCGCGGTGAGCAGCCCACCGCGCGGCCGGGCCGTCGCGATGGCCAGATCATGGTGTCCGGCGGCGAGCCCCTCCAGCGCCTCCTCGGCGTTCGCGAGGAACGAGCTGCGCAGGGCGAGGCCGTGGGAGACGAGAGGGATGAGTGCGGGCAGAGCGCGCAGCGAGATGAATTCCGGGGGCCCGGCCAGATGCAGCGTCCGTACGGCCGACTCCTCGTCGACCCCGCTCTCGGCGATCTCGACCAGCGCGTCCAGATGGGGGGCCGCCCGGTGCGCGAGTTCGTCGCCCATGGTCGTCGGGGTCACACCGCGGGCCCTGCGCAGGAAGAGCGGGCGGCCCAGCTGCCGTTCCAGTGTGCGTATCTGCGAGGTGACCGCGGGCTGGGAGAGGCCGAGCAGTGCGGCGGCCCGAGTGAAGGACCCGGCCCGGTGCACCGTCACGAAAGTACGCAGCAGGGCCAGGTCCACGTCCTGTCCCCTCCCACCCTTGCGAAGCGTCCGACCCGAACAACTATAAATATGTCGATAGGTCGCTGTCGCTACTGTGATTGGACACTGACGCAGAGTCAATTAGCCTTGTCCAGGCGGTTCTTCGCGCGTGGAACCGGGACGGTCCGAGCCACGAGGGGGGAGGCTCGGACCGTCCGTACCGGCCATGTCTTGCTGTGCCCGGCCGGCTCAGCGCCGGCCCATCGCCTCGTCCAGCGCCCGCTCCACGTCGGCCACCAGGTCGTCCGCGTCCTCGGCCCCGACCGACAACCGGATGAAGCCTTCCGGTACGGCGTCGCCGCCCCAGCGCGCCCGCCGCTCGGCGGTGGAACGTACGCCGCCGAAGCTCGTGGCGTCGTCGACCAGCCGCAGCCCGGCCAGGAAGCGCTCGGCGATGTCGCGGTCGGGCAGCACGAACGACACCACGGAGCCGAAGCGCCGCATCTGCCGCACTGCGACCGGGTACGAAGGGTCGGTGGGCAGCCCGGGATACCGCAGCCCGGTGATCTCCTGGCGCTTGCCCAGCGCCTCGGCGAGAACGAGTGCGTTTGCGCACTGCCGGTCGATCCGCAGCTCCAGCGTGGCCAGCGAACGGTGCGCGAGCCAGGCCTCCATCGGTCCGGGGATCGCCCCGACGACCTTGCGCCAGCGTCGTACGCCCGCCGCCAGTTCCGGATCGCGGCAGGTCACGTGGCCGAGCAGGATGTCACCGTGTCCGGTCATGCCCTTGGTGTCACTGGCCACCGAGAAGTCGGCGCCCAGCTCCAGCGGACGCTGACCGAGCGGGGTGGCGAGCGTGTTGTCGACGGCCACCAGGACGCCGGTCCCGTGCGCGGCCTCGATGAGCCGCCGCAGGTCGCAGACGTCGAGCCCAGGGTTGGACGGTGTCTCGATCCACAGCAGTCGGGCCCCTTCCAGGACCGCCAGCTGTGCGTCGCCTCCGGTCGGCGCGGTGCGCACCTCGACGCCGTACGCCTCCAGCTGCTGGCGTACCAGCGGCAGCGCCTGATAGCCGTCATCGGGCAGGACGACCGTGTCACCGGACCGCACCTGGGACAGCAGTACGGCCGAGATCGCCGCCATGCCGGAGGCGAACACCGTGGTCTCGACGGTCTCCCCCGGAGCTTCGAGCTCGCCGATGGCCCGCTCCAGATGGGTCCAGGTCGGATTGGTGTCCCGGCCGTACGTGTACGGGCCGGTCGGCTCGCCGGAGAGGTGGAAGTGCGCGGCGAATACCGGACCGGGCAGCGTGGGTTCGTACTGCTCCGGTTCGGGAAGGCCCGCCCGTACCGCCCGGGTTCCGTCACCCATGGTGCTCATGCTGTTCCTTCTGTTCTCTGGTTGTACCGGTGCCTCTGATCCAGCTGATCCAGCCGGCTCCGCTGATCGCTCTGATTCGGTCGGATCAGTCCTCGTCCGGCAGGACGACATTCAGTGCCCAGGACACGACCGAGATGATCAGGCCGCCGAGCACGGCGGTCCAGAAGCCCTCGACGTGGAAACTGAGGTCGAACTGGTCGGCCAGCCAGGAGGTCAGCAGCAGCATCAGCGCGTTCACCACAAGGGTGATCAGACCCAGTGTGAGGATGAACAGCGGCAGGGTGAGCAACTTGACTATGGGCTTCACCACGAAGTTCACCAGCCCGAAGAGCAGGGCCACGAGTATCAGGGTGAGCACCTTGCGACCGGTACTGCCGCCGGACAACGTGATGTTGTCGAGCAGCCAGATGGCCACGGCCAGCGCACCTGCGTTGGCGATCGTCTTGACTACAAAATTCTTCATGTGTCTGATCGTGGCAGACATGATCGGTGGCGAACACCGGCAGAACGAAAGCAAGGGGCGGACGGGCCATGAAGGCATTCAGACTGGACGAACTGGAGGCGGAACGGGCCGCCAACGACGGCGCGTATCTGCACTTCCTGCGGGAACGGAACATGTCCGTCGGCCTGTACGCGCTGGACGCCGGCGACCTCGATCCGCAGCAGCCGCACAACCAGGACGAGGTCTACTTCGTTGTCAGCGGCCGCGCCTCGATCACCGTCGGCATGGAGACCACACAGGTGGGCAGGGGAAGCGTGGTGTACGTACCGGCCGGTATGGCCCACAAGTTCCACCACATCACCGAGGATCTGCGGGTCATGGTGGTCTTCTCTCCGCCGGAGAGCTGAGCCGGGCCCTCAGGGATCCCTAAGGGTTCGATCAGGGGAGTTCGGGGGCTCCGGTGCCCCCGCAGGTCACCCCCGCGCCTCTAGCATCGAAGCAGGTGCTCATCGAAGCCGTTACGCACAGAGACGAGGTAGGGACGATGGCCGTTCGGGAGATATTCGCGGGGATGCCCTGGTGGGTGAAGTGGGTCGCGGTGCCCGTCATCGCGATCGTCGTGTTCGGCGGCCTGATCGCCAGCGTGATCGGGTTCGTGATCGGTCTGCTCTTCAAGGTCCTGGTCTTCGTGATCCTGGTCGGCGGGCTCGTGTTCGTCGTACGGAAGTTCATGTCGTCCTCGTCGTCGCGCGGCGACTGGTAGACGGCGGCCGGTCACCGGTCGGGCGATTAGCCCAGCTGAGCTAAGTACCAGACGAAACGACATCGCTCGCGCACGCTGCCGATACAGTGGCGGTCCGCTGTCGTTGCCTGGGAAACAACTGTCCGTCACCACCCTGACCACTGGTTTGTGTATACGCCCGGTCTCCGGACCCCAGGTCTGCGGCAGGTCCGTGGGGGCGGCCCCCACGAACGGGCTGACTGCCCGTCACCATGCCTGGGGGTGACCTTTGACCACGGCATCGAGTACCGCTGTCCCGACGTTGATCGGTTCGGTTCAGCGGGCGTTGAGGCTGTTGGAGGCTGTGGGCGCCCATCGGGACGGGGCGCCTGCGAAGCAGCTCGCACGGGAAGCGGGGCTTCCCCTTCCCACTGCCTATCACCTGTTGCGCACCCTGACCCATGAAGGCTATCTGCGCCGGGAGAACGGGGTATTCCTCTTCGGCTCCGCCGCCGAGAGGCTGGTCGACGACGGTGCACTGCAGAATCGTCGCAGCACCATGGCCCAGTCGCTGGCCCGCTGGCGCGACATCATCGGTGCACCGGTGTATTGCGCCGTCTACCGCGAGGGTGAGATCGAACTCATCGCGGTCGCCGACGCCCCTGCAGCACCCGCGGTCGAGGAGTGGGCCTCGTTCAGGGAGACCGGACATGCTCATGCGATCGGCCAGTGTCTATTGAGCCGGCTCGACGAGAAGGCCCGTGAGGACCATCTGGATCGTCACCCTGTGCAGCCGCTGACGCGGTACACGGTGCGGGACCGACCGGCGTTTCTTGAGCGTTTGAGGTCGTTGGAGCGAACGGAACCTGTTGTCGAACGACAGGAGTACGCCCTGGGAACGGTCTGCGCCGCCATCCCGATCGCAGTCGGATTCACGGCCGCAGCCGTGGCCATTTCGGTACCCCTCGACGAAGAAGATCGCTTGCTCCCCGCAGTCGAACGACTACGCGGAGAAGTGGCAAGCCTCTTGCGTTCGCTCGTGTTCTCTATCAGTATCTGAAAACTCACTCCTTGTGATCTGCTATCGGGTGCACCACGATGGCGTCAATAGGGCCATGGGGGATCATTCCTGGCCAGATTCATCTACTGCGGGGTTGAACGATGCGCGAGTCGGTTCAAGCTGAGGTCATGATGAGTTTTCTCGTCTCCGAGGAGCTCTCATTCCGTATCCCGGTGGAGCTCCGGTACGAGGTATGCGATCCGTACGCGATCCGGATGACCTTCCATCTGCCCGGTGACGCCCCCGTCACCTGGGCTTTCGGTCGTGAGCTGCTGTTGGACGGCCTCAACAGCCCCAGCGGTGACGGTGATGTGCACATCAGTCCCACGGAGCCCGAGGGGCTGTCCGACGTACACATCCGGCTTCAGGTCGGCGCGGATCGCGCTCTCTTCAGGGCCGGCACAGCGCCACTCGTTGCGTTTCTCGACCGGACGGACAAGCTTGTCCCCCTCGGCCAGGAGTGCACGCTGAGTGACTTCGAGGGCAACCTCGAGGAGGCGCTGGGCCGGATCCTGGCCAAGGAACAGAACGCCGGCTGAAAAGGTTTGCGCCGACGGTCGGCGCACCGGTCGAACGCGGTATCTGCCGAACGGGTGATATGTGCACCGCGCCGACACGGCCACCGGCTTGAGCGTCAATGCCTCGCCCTGCGACGCCGGCCCTTTCCGTTCCGTGCAGGCGCCGAAGCTCCGGCTTCCGCACCGAGCCCTGTGCGGTCCGCGGAGACGACCAGGGCCGCCAGCACCGTCGTCACCGGCACCGAGGCGACCAGTCCGATCGATCCGACCAGCGTTCGTACGATCTCCTCCGCCACGAGTTCGCTGTTGGCCACCGTGCCCACGCTGCTCTGCGCGATCGAGAACAGCAGCAGAAGGGGAAGCGCGGCGCCGGCGTAGGCGAGCACCAGCGTGTTGACCACTGAGGCGATGTGGTCGCGACCGATCCTGATACCTGCCCGGTAGAGCCTCCGCGCACCCATCGTCGGGTCGGCCTGGTGCAGCTCCCAGACCGCCGATGTCTGGGTGACCGTCACATCGTCCAGCACGCCGAGCGAGCCGATGATGACACCGGCCAGCAGTAGGCCGCTCATGTCGATGTGGGGGTACAGGCCGTGGATGAGGCCGGTGCTGTCGTCGGTGTTGCCGGTCAGGCTCGCCCAGTCGATGAAGAGCGAACCGAGCAGCCCGATCAGCAGCAGTGAGATCAGCGTGCCGATGACCGCGACCGAGGTACGGGCGGTCAGCCCGTGGCACATGTAGAGCGCGATCAGCATGATCGCGCTGGCCCCGACGACTGCGACCAGCAGCGGGTTCGAACCCTGCAGGATCGCGGGGAGGATGAACAGGGTCAGCACGGCGAACGACACGGCGAGCGCGATCAGCGCCATCACCCCGCGCAGCCTGCCCACCACGACCACTGCGAGAGCGAAGATCCCGGCCAGCAGGGCCATCGGTACTTTCCGGTCCACATCCGTCACGGAGTACTGAAGGTCATGGGGTGCGTCGGGGGCGTACGCGACGATCACACCCTGCCCCTCGTGCAACTGCCGTGGCGCGTCGGGCTGGACGATCTCGACGAAGGTCCTTCCCTTGTCGTGGCCGGTCGTCACCTCGATCGTGGCCTTCTCGCACAGCCCCGGCTCCTGGCCGGGAGTGGCGTTCCCCGACGGCGTTGTGGTGTTGCCGGTGGCCGGGGTCTGCGCGGCGTTCACGTCCTTGCAGTCGACCTTGTCGACGTTCACCACCGTGGCCTGCTGGGTCTGCCGGTCGAAGCCGACACCGGTGCGCTCGTGCGCGGGTGCACCGCCCGGCCAGAGCACCACCAGGCCGACGACGACGGCGGTGGCGAACGGGATCAGGACGGCCGCGATGACCTTGCGCAGATGTTTCGAGACCGGCGCGGCAGGCCCGTGGCTGTGCGAGTGACCGTGCTGATGGTCCTGCGGTCCGGAGTTATTTTGAGGGGACGTCACCGGGGGATCATCGCAAGAAGGGAAGGGGGCCACTGTTCAGTACGCCTCGAAGGGCGCTAGCTTGGTGGCACCTTTGTACACGCGGGAGCTCGGAGCACCGGGCTGAGAGGGCGCTGATATCCGTACATCCGTACGGGACAGGCTGCGCCGACCGCCGAACCTGTTACCGGGTAATGCCGGCGTAGGGAGTAGGTCTCATGACCACATCGGACGCACGCACGCCTGCCTCGAACCAGAGCGACGAGGCCGGAAAGTCCATCGGCTGGCACAAGGGATACGTCCAGGGCTCGCGCCCGGACCTCCGGGTGCCGGTCCGGCAGGTGCACCTCACCAACGGCGACGCCGTGACGCTGTACGACACGTCCGGGCCGTACACCGATCCCGCCACCGACACCGACGTCCGCCGCGGCCTCGCGGCTCTGCGGGAGAACTGGATCGTCGCCCGCGGCGACACCGAGGAGTACGCGGGTCGCCCGGTCCGCCCCGAGGACGACGGGCTCAAGCACACCTCGCCGCGCGGCGGACTGCGCAACCTCGACGCGGTCTTCCCCGGCCGCCCGCGGCAGCCGCGCCGCAGCCGCGACGGGCAGCCGGTGACCCAGCTCGCATACTCCCGCCGGGGCGAGATCACCCCGGAGATGGAGTACGTGGCGATCCGGGAGAACGTCGAACCCGAGGTCGTACGTGAGGAGATCGCCGCCGGCCGGGCGGTTCTGCCGGCCAACGTCAACCACCCGGAGATCGAACCGATGATCATCGGTAAGCGGTTCCTGGTGAAGGTCAACGCCAACATCGGCAACTCGGCGGTCACCTCCTCCATCGAGGAGGAGGTCGAGAAGATGACGTGGGCGACGCGATGGGGCGCCGACACGGTCATGGATCTCTCCACCGGCCGCAACATCCACACCACCCGTGAGTGGGTTCTGCGCAACTCCCCGGTGCCGATCGGCACCGTTCCGCTCTACCAGGCCCTCGAAAAGGTCGACGGCAGGGCGGAGGAACTGACCTGGGAGATCTACAAGGACACCGTCATCGAGCAGGCCGAGCAGGGCGTCGACTACATGACGGTCCATGCCGGGGTGCGCCTCCCGTACGTCCCGCTCACCGCCCGCCGCAAGACCGGCATCGTCTCCCGCGGCGGCTCGATCATGGCGGCCTGGTGCCTGGCGCACCACAAGGAGTCGTTCCTGTACGAGAACTTCGAGGAGCTCTGCGAGATCCTCGCGACGTACGACGTGACGTACTCGCTGGGCGACGGGCTGCGTCCCGGCTCGATCGCCGACGCCAACGACGAGGCGCAGTTCGCCGAACTGCGCACGCTCGGCGAACTCAACACGATCGCCAAGCGGTTCGGCGTCCAGACGATGATCGAGGGCCCGGGCCATGTCCCGATGCACAAGATCAAGGAGAACATCGACCTCCAGCAGGAGATCTGCGAGGAGGCGCCGTTCTACACGCTCGGCCCGCTGACCACCGATGTGGCCCCGGCGTACGACCACATCACCTCGGGCATCGGCGCCGCGATGATCGCCTGGTGGGGGACTGCGATGCTCTGCTACGTCACGCCCAAGGAGCACCTGGGCCTGCCCAACCGGGACGACGTGAAGACGGGCGTCATCACCTACAAGATCGCGGCCCATGCGGCCGACCTCGCCAAGGGGCACCCGGGTGCCCAGGACTGGGACGACGCGCTGTCGGACGCGCGCTTCGAGTTCCGGTGGGAGGACCAGTTCAACCTGGCTCTCGACCCGGACACGGCACGGGAGTTCCACGACGAGACGCTGCCGGCGGAACCGGCGAAGACGGCGCACTTCTGCTCGATGTGCGGCCCGAAGTTCTGCTCGATGAAGATCTCCCAGGACATCCGTCGTGAGCACGGCGGTTCGCAGTCGGAGATCGAGGCGGGCATGGCGGAGAAGTCCAAGGAGTTCGCGGCGGCCGGCAACCGCGTCTATCTGCCGATCGCGGACTGAGTCATCGGGTGGAGCACTGAGCCGGGGCGCTGCGAGAACCGTCCCGGCTCAGTGCATCTCTCCGGGGCCGAAGACCAGAAGGAGGGGCAGGGCCACGAGGACAACGAGACCCGCTCCGATCGCCGGCACGAGGACGACGAACAAGGGATTCGGTCCCGGTCAGTCCAGCTCGTGTTCCGGGCCGCCGAAGTCCGGGCTGGTGAAGTCGGGGCTGGTGAACGACGGGCGGGGACCCGCTGCCGGGCCCTCCTCCGGGCCCGAGAAGTCCGGCCTGGAGTAGCCGATCTTCGGGATGCGGTTGGCCGAGCGGTGCGGTGTACGGGATGCGGGGCCGGCCGTGGGATCGGCGAGCGCGTCCCGCAGGAACGGCAGGATGCCCCGCTCCAGCAGCGCATGGCGCCAGGCCTCCCTGGCGCGCGCCACATCCTCCGGCAGCTCGTCCTCGGTGTCCTCGGCCGGCAGCGACGTCGAGCCGTTGCGCAGCGCCGTGGTGAGCAGTCCGATGGCGGCGGCCAGTATCGCTGCCGCCATGACCGCCGCGAAGAACCAGCCGGCGGTGACCATGGTGTCGGCGAACGACGGAGGCCGATTGAGCATCTTCAGGATGTAGCCGACCAGCAGGAAGATCAGCGCGGCGGTGCCCGCGAGCATCGGCGCCAGGACGGTGACGACCGCCCCTATGCCGGCGCCCGGCCGGTCCGGATCGTCCGCTTCGGACCCGAGGCCCGAACCCTGGGCCGAGTCGGCGGCCGGTCCGCGCAGCTCTTCGCGGACCTTCACGTAGTGGTCGTACTCGGTGGCCGCCGCCGCGGTGATCAGGGCCGTGGCGTTCAGCGCCATGGTGCGCAGCTGTTCCGTGTTGAGCCGTTCGCCGACTCCGGCCAGATCCGGTCGTTCGTGAGCGTGACGTAGCGCATCGCCGAGGATCCGCTCGTACTCGGGTCGGTCCTCGGCCAGCAGGTGCGGAGCGCTGTTCATGTGCATCCCCCGATGCTCCGTTGGGCCTGAGTACCCGCTTGGACCGGGCAGTTGGGCGGAAACGGAGGAGAGCCTGCTACTGATAGGCCGATGGTAGAGCGCCCACGGCACGGGGTGACAGGGGGTTTCCGTAAATAGGCCCAGTGGTCGGCGTGGTCAGGTCGTGGATGCGTCTTCCCCGAAGACTGTCAGTCATGCAACGGCAGCCGGACGACCAGCAGCTTTCCGGCCATGGTCACACCGCCGTCCATGGCGATGGCGAGCCCGTCCGCGTACACGTGCGGGCCGTCCACCACGGGGCCTGCGCTGTCCTCGCCGTCCTCGGGGCCGACCTCGCCGAGCAGATACGGAATGGGGCTGTGACCATGGACGATGCGCTGCCCGCCGTACGCCGCCATCAGCTCCTGGACCGCCTGCGAGCCCCCCTCGTCGCGGAAGGCGAACCGCTTGGTGAGCTTGCGGAACAGGTCCCAGCACTCGTCGGCGTCGTTACGCGTGAGAATGGCGTGCACGGTCTCGTTGACGTCTTCGATGGTGGAGCCGTAGTCGAGGTACGCCGTCGTGTCGGAGTGCATCAGAAGGTGCCCGTCCTCCTCGACGACCGCGTCGAGACGGGACATCCACTGGAGGTGGACGTCCTGGAGCCGCTCCATGTCGGTCTTCTGGCCGCCGTTGAGCAGCCAGGCGGCCTGGAAGGTGGCAGTGCCCGCACCGGAGTTGACCGGCGTGTCGGCGAACCGCTTGGCGCCGATGAGCAGCAGTTCGTGGTTGCCCATCAGGGCCTTGCAGTAGCCGCCCGCGGCCGCGGCCTCGGCGGACAGACGCATGACCAGGTCGATGACGCCGATGCCGTCCGGACCGCGGTCGGTGAAGTCGCCGAGGAACCAGAGCCGGGCGTTGCCCGCGGCCCAGGCACCTTCGGCGTCGATGAGGCCCTGTCCCATGAGGGCGTCGCGAAGCTCGTCCAGATAGCCGTGGACGTCGCCGACCACGTACAGCGGTCCGAGCCCCTGGTCCGTGGCGGGCCGCGGATCCGGGACGGCCCGCACCTGGACGGTGTCACCGCGGTTGATCACGGGAAGATCCCGCGCGGTGGGCGTGTATCCCTCCGGCTCGTCGCCCGGTACCGCATGGCCGGGGTGCGGTGCCGCGGGCGGCGCCGGAGTCTGCGCATAGGGCGGCACACGGAAGTCACGCAACGTCGCCGTCCGCTCCACGGGTTCCTGACCGGCCCCCTGTGTCATCGACCCCTCCACCACCGTCGCGCCGCCGTACACCTGACGGGCCCTGCTGGTCGGGGTGGTCCGCGGTGTCGTGCGCCCATCATAGGAATGCGGATCGTGCAGTGTGATGCACCAGGGGTGGTGAATCCGGGCGCACGACAGGTTCACCGGCCGATTGGTCCCAATTGGCCTGATCAATCCCTGGACGGGGATCGAGGTGGGCTGACCGTGGTGCGGGGCGGACGGCGTTGCGAGGACGTCCGGACGATGAGTTCGGTCGGTATGACCCGCTCCACCGGACCGTCCTGGTCGACGCCTTCGATCGCGTCGATGAGGAGCTGGACGACCGCTGTGCCGATCTGGCGCGGTTTGAGTGAGAGCGTGGTGATGGGGGGCTCGGTCGTCGCGTACACGGTGGACTCGCTGCAGCAGACGAGCAGCAGATCCTCGGGGACGCGCAACCCGTACCGGCGGGCGGCCGCCAGCAGGTCGGTGCCGTTGGGGTCGAAGAGCCCGTATACGGCGTCGGGCCGGTCCGGGCGGGCGAGGAGCCGGTCGGCTGCGACCGCTCCCGCGCACGGGTCGTGGGCGGGATAGGACTCGTACACCGGATCCTGGCCCACGCGCTCGCACCAGTGGAGGTATGCCGTGGTGGAGAGCCGGGTGTATGTGTCGGTGGTGGTGCCGGTGAGCAGGCCGATCCGGCGGGCCCCGGCGGCGGCGAGGTGGTCGAGGAGGTCGAGCACAGCGGACCGGTGGTCGTTGTCCACCCACGCGGTGACCGGCAGGGTGCCGGCGGGGCGGCCGTCCGAGACGACGGGCAGCCCCTGGCGGACGAGTTCGGTGACGACCGGGTCCTGGTCGGAGGGGTCGATGACGACGGTGCCGTCGAGGGCGACGTTCGACCAGACATCGTGGCGTGAGGTGGCGGGAAGGATGACGAGGGCGTAGCCGCGGGCGAGCGCGGCGGAGGTGGCCGCTCTGGCCATCTCCGCGAAGTAGGCGAATTCGGTGAAGGTGAAAGGTTCATCCCCGTACGTCGTCACGGTCAGGCCGATGAGGCCGGACTTGCCGGTACGGAGGGTTCGGGCCGCGGCGGACGGGCGGTAGCCCAGGCGCTCGGCGACCTCGCGGACATGGCGGCGGGTGGCGTCCGGGAGCCGTCCCTTGCCGTTGAGCGCGTCGGAGACGGTCGTGATGGAGACTCCGGCGGCGGCGGCCACATCCCGGATTCCCGCTCGTCCCTGCCGGCCGCCGCGCCGGGGTGTCTCCGTCCGGCTCACCTGGTGCTTCCCTGCTGCTGTCATGGCGAGCCGATAGTAGGGCTCGGGCAGGCGGTCGGGCCGGTCGCATATTCACGCATTGACAGGCACGTTTCTGCATGATCGTTTGATGTCAAATACCTTACAAAACAAGGGCGTTGATGGGGTCGAACGCAATGTGTGATGCGTCGATGAGGATGGGCCTACCAAATGGTCGATGTTTCGAAGAGGTCTCAACTCACCTCTTCGGGGGATGCGCGCCACGGAGTGAGCCACCGGCGCACGCCGGGATGAGGGATGCTCCCCCCATTCCCGGGCTCACCGGACGATTCCTTCGCTCGCCCATTCGCACCGGCGCCCAATCCTCATAAGGTGAGCAGTATTGATGTGTACGACGGTCGAGGAGGACCTGCGGTGAGCGAGACGAGCCCCAAGTTGCGTGCCGAACTGGACGGCGTCCCCGCCTATGTGCCGGGCAGGCCGGCGGCGGCCGACGGACCGCTCGCGTTCAAGCTGTCCTCCAACGAGAACCCGTATCCGCCGCTGCCCGGCGTGATGGAGTCCGCCCTGGCCGCGGCCGCGAACTTCAACCGCTACCCGGACATGGCCTGCACCGGTCTGATGAACGAGCTGGCCGACCGGTTCGGCGTGCCGATCTCGCATCTCGCCACCGGAACCGGCTCCGTCGGGGTGGCGCAGCAGCTGCTCCAGGCCACGTCGGGCCCGGGTGACGAGGTCATCTATGCCTGGCGCTCCTTCGAGGCGTACCCGATCATCACCCAGGTCAGCGGCGCGACCTCGGTGAAGGTGCCGCTGACCGACGGCGAGGTGCACGACCTCGACGCGATGGCGGACGCGATCACGGACCGTACCCGGATGATCTTCGTCTGCAACCCGAACAACCCGACCGGGACGGTGGTGCGCAGGGCCGAGCTGGAGCGGTTCCTGGACCGGGTGCCGGGCGATGTGCTCGTGGTGCTGGACGAGGCGTACAAGGAGTTCATCCGCGATGTCGAGGTGCCGGACGGCATCGAGATCTACCGGGACCGGCCCAATGTGGCGGTGCTGCGGACATTCTCCAAGGCCTACGGTCTGGCCGGCCTGCGGGTCGGATTCGCAGTGGCCCACGAGCCGGTGGCGGCCGCACTGCGCAAGACGGCGGTGCCGTTCGGGGTCAGTCAGCTGGCGCAGGACGCGGCGGTCGCCTCGCTGCGTGCCGAGGACGAACTGCTCGGCCGGGTCGGCTCCCTGGTCTGCGAGCGCATCCGGGTGCACAAGGCTCTGGTGAGCCAGGGCTGGACCGTTCCGGAGTCCCAGGCCAACTTCGTCTGGCTGCGGCTCGGCGGCCGTACGCTGGACTTCGCCGGGGCGTGCGAGCGGGCCGGAGTCGTGGTCAGGCCGTTCGCGGGCGAGGGTGTGCGGGTCTCGATCGGCGAGGACGAGGCGAACGACGTGTTCCTGAGGGTGGCGGAGGCGTACCGCAAGGAGCTGTAACCGAAGTCCCGCTTGCGCATACGGCGCGAGCCTCGTGCGTGCAGCGGTGGGTGTGCATGCCGCGATCAGCCTCGCGCTTGCCGCGACCCGTCGCGGCGCGTACGCGTGCACCCGGAAGGCCCCGTACCTCTCGTTCGTCGAGGTGCGGGGCCTTCGCGTGGGAGCGTCCCGATAGGGGGACCCCCCTCGAACACGTCGAAAGCCCGTGCGCCATAATGCTTGTGAATGTGAACGCGTTCACAAGCGCGTCCTGTTCCTCCCGTGATCGGTCGGTTTGCAGTGCACACTTCCGCTCACTACGGCGACGTAAGGAGAAGACGACGTGGAGCTAGCTCTGGCGCCGGAGACCTTGGCGCGATGGCAGTTCGGGATCACCACCGTCTACCACTTCCTCTTCGTTCCCCTGACGATCTCTCTCGCCGCGCTCACCGCCGGCCTGCAGACCGCCTGGGTGCGGACCGAGAATCAGAAGTACCTCAGGGCCACCAAGTTCTGGGGCAAGCTCTTCCTGATCAACATCGCCATGGGTGTCGTCACCGGCATCGTGCAGGAGTTCCAGTTCGGCATGAACTGGTCCGACTACTCGCGCTTCGTCGGCGACATCTTCGGCGCCCCGCTGGCCTTCGAGGCGCTGATCGCCTTCTTCTTCGAGTCCACCTTCATCGGGCTGTGGATCTTCGGCTGGGACAAGCTGCCGAAGAAGATCCACCTCGCCTGCATCTGGATGGTCTCCATCGGGACGATCCTCTCCGCGTACTTCATCCTCGCGGCCAACTCCTGGATGCAGCACCCGGTCGGCTACCGGATCAACAAGGAACGCGGCCGGGCCGAGCTCACCGACTTCTGGAATGTGCTCACCCAGAACACCGCGCTCACCCAGTTCTTCCACACCATCACGGCGGCCTTCCTGGTCGGCGGCGCGTTCATGGTCGGCATCGCCGCCTTCCACCTGGCGCGCAAGCAGCACATCCCGGTGATGCGCACCTCGCTGCGGCTCGGACTGGTCACCGTCGTGATCGCCGGACTCCTCACCGCCGTCAGCGGCGACCTGCTCGGCAAGGTCATGTTCAAGCAGCAGCCGATGAAGATGGCCGCCGCCGAGGCGCTCTGGGAGGGGCAGAACGCGGCACCCTTCTCGATCTTCGCGGTCGGCGATGTGGCCAAGGGGCACAACACCGTGGAGATCTCCGTCCCGGGGATACTGTCGTTCCTCGCGGACGACAACTTCCACTCGTACATCCCCGGCATCAACGACATCAACAAGGCCGAGCAGGAGAGGTTCGGACCCGGCGACTACCGGCCCAACATCCCGGTCGCCTTCTGGAGCTTCCGCTGGATGATCGGCTTCGGCATGGCGTCCTTCGGCCTCGGCCTGCTCGGACTGTGGCTGACGCGGAAGAAATTCATGCTGCGACCGGGGCTGCGGACCGGTGAGGACGAGGTGCCGCATCTGGTCCTGTTCAAGAGCAAGGCACTCAGCCCGAAGCTCACCAAGCTCTACTGGATCGTCGCCCTCTGGACGCTGCTCTTCCCCCTGATCGCCAACTCCTGGGGCTGGATCTTCACCGAGACGGGCCGCCAGCCCTGGGTCGTCTTCGGGGTTCTGCAGACCCGCAACGCCGTCTCCCCCGGCGTCTCGCAGGGCGAGGTGCTCGCCTCGCTGATCCTCTTCACCCTGCTCTACGCGGCGCTCGCTGTGATCGAGGTCAAGCTGCTCACGAAGTACATCAAGGCCGGACCGCCAGAACTCACGGAGTCCGACCTCAACCCGCCCACCAAGATCGGCGGCGACGACCATGACGACGCCGACCGGCCGATGGCCTTCTCCTACTGAGAGCAGAGGAGCGGAGAGATGGAACTCCACGACGTCTGGTTCGTCCTCATCGCCGTCCTCTGGATCGGCTACTTCTTCCTGGAGGGATTCGACTTCGGCATCGGTGTCCTCACCAAGCTGCTGGCCCGGGACCGCCGGGAACGGCGGGTCCTGATCAATACGATCGGGCCCGTCTGGGACGGCAATGAGGTGTGGCTGCTCACTGCGGGCGGCGCTACCTTCGCCGCCTTCCCGGAGTGGTACGCCACACTGTTCTCCGGCTTCTACCTGCCGCTGCTGATCATCCTGCTCTGCCTGATCGTGCGCGGTGTCGCCTTCGAGTACCGGGCGAAGCGGCCCGAGGAGAAGTGGCAGACCAACTGGGAACACGCGATCTTCTGGACTTCGCTGATCCCGGCCGTGCTCTGGGGTGTGGCCTTCGGGAACATCGTGCGCGGCGTGAAGATCGATGCCGACATGGAGTACGTGGGCAACTTCGGGGACCTGCTCAACCCGTACGCGATCCTCGGCGGTCTGGTCACGCTCTTCCTCTTCACCTTCCACGGTGCGGTGTTCGCCGCACTCAAGACGGTCGGGGACATCCGGGAGCGGGCGCGCGGCATGGCGCTCAAGCTGGGTCTGGTCACCGCGGTGCTCGCGCTCGGTTTCCTGATGTGGACCCAGATCGAAAACGGCGACGGCAAGAGCCTTGTCGCGATGATCGTCGCTGTGCTGGCGCTGGTCGGAGCGATCGGTGCCATAGCGGCGGGACGTGAGGGCTGGTCGTTCGCGCTCTCCGGAGTGACCATCACGGCCGCGGTCGCGATGCTCTTCCTGACGCTCTTCCCGAACGTCATGCCGTCCTCGCTGAACGACGCCTGGAACCTCACGGTCACCAACGCCTCGTCCAGTCCCTACACGCTGAAGATCATGACCTGGTGCGCAGGGATCGCCACCCCCGTGGTGCTGCTGTACCAGGGATGGACGTACTGGGTGTTCCGCAAGCGGATCGGCACGCAGCACATCGCCGAGGCGCACTGACACGCCCGGGCCTCTCTTTCGGGCGAGAGAAGGGTTCCGGCTCTTCTCTCGCCCCGGTCCACCGAACGAGCTCTCTGGGGGCTGTTTCACGTGAAACCGATCGACCTGCGTCTGCTCCGTTACGCCCGTGCCACCCGGCTCTTCCTGGCGGCCGTGGTGGCACTCGGAGTGGTCGGGGCTGCGTTGGTCATCACCCAGGCCATGCTCATCGCCGACGTGGTGGTGGGCGGGTTCGAGGACGGGCTCACCGTTCCCGGGCTGCGCACCCCGCTGATCCTGCTCGTGGCGGTCGCGCTCGGCCGCGGGCTGGTCTCCTGGCTGACCGAGCTGGCCGCGTACCGGGCCAGTGCGGCGGTCAAGTCCGAGCTCCGCGGCCGGCTGCTGGACCGGGCGGCGGCGCTCGGGCCGGACTGGCTGAGCGGCCAGCGCACCGGCTCCCTGGTGGCGCTCGCCACCCGCGGTGTCGACGCGCTCGACGACTACTTCGCGCGCTATCTGCCGCAGCTCGGACTCGCGGTGGTCGTTCCGGTGGCAGTCCTCGCCAGGATCGTCACCGAGGACTGGGTCTCAGCAGCGATCATCGTGGTCACGCTGCCGCTCATCCCGCTCTTCATGATCCTGATCGGCTGGGCCACCCAGTCCCGGATGGACCGCCAGTGGCAGCTGCTCTCGCGGCTCTCCGGACACTTTCTCGACGTGGTCGCCGGACTGCCGACGCTGAAGGTCTTCGGCCGCGCCAAGGCCCAGGCCGAGTCCATCCGCACCATTACCTCGCAGTACCGCAGTGCCACCCTGCGGACCCTGCGGATCGCCTTCCTGTCGTCCTTCGCCCTGGAGCTCCTCGCCACCCTGTCGGTGGCACTGGTCGCCGTCACCATCGGCATGCGGCTCGTGCACGGTGAACTCGACCTCTACACCGGCCTGGTGGTGCTGATCCTCGCGCCCGAGGCCTATCTGCCGATCCGGCAGGTCGGGGCGCAGTACCACGCGGCAGCCGAGGGACTCTCGGCGGCGGAAGAGATCTTCGCGGTTCTGGAGACCGAGCCGCGGGCGGGCGGTACGGCGGACATCCCGCCGTCGCTGCGGCTGGAGCTGGAGGGGGTGACCGTCCGGCACGAGGGCCGTGCCGAACCTTCGCTGGACGAAGCCTCGCTGGTGGTGGACGAGGGGGAGACCGTCGCCCTGGTCGGCCCGAGCGGTGTCGGGAAGTCCACGCTGCTCAATGTGGTGCTGGGTTTCGCGGCGCCCGACGAGGGGCGGATACGGGTCGGCGGCGTCGATCTGGCGACGCTCGCGCCCGAGCGCTGGCGGGAACGGATCGCCTGGGTGCCGCAGCGCCCACAGCTCTTCGCGGGCACGATCGCGGAGAACGTACGGCTGGCCCGGCCGGACGCGGACGACAGCGCGGTGACGGCGGCGCTGCGGGACGCGGGGGCGTACGACTTCGTGGCGGAACTGCCCGACGGCGCGCAGACGCTCCTCGGCGAGGACGGTGCGGGACTCTCCGCCGGTCAGCGGCAGCGGCTCGCGCTCGCGCGGGCGTTCCTCGCCGACCGGCCGCTCCTGCTGCTCGACGAGCCGACTGCGAGCCTGGACGGCGAGACGGAGGCGGGGATCGTCGAGGCGGTACGGAGGCTGGCGGCGGGGCGGACCGTGCTGCTGGTCGTGCACCGCCCGGCCCTGCTCTCGGTCGCCGACCGGGTGGTGGTGCTGGAACCCGGTGCGGCACCGGAACAGCAGTGGGCAACGGTGCTGGGCGAAGGGGCGGCCGTGGTGTCCCGACAGGCGCGCGCGGACGGCTCCGGGAACCGGGACACGTACGAAGCCGGGCAGGAGCCCGAGGTGCTGCGGGAGACCGCAGCCCGGTCCGGGCAGGTACTCGCCCGGGTCCGGGAGGCCGCAGGGGCACAGCGCGGACAGCTGGCGCTCGCACTGCTGCTGAGCAGCCTCGCTCTGGCGTCGGCCGTCGGACTCATGGCCGTCTCCGGCTGGCTGATCTCCCGCGCCTCCGAACAGCCCCCGGTGCTCTATCTGATGGTCGCCGTGACAGCGACCCGCGCCTTCGGGCTCGGCCGCGCCGTCTTCCGCTACGCCGAGCGTCTCGTCTCGCACGACGCTGTGCTGAAGATGCTCGCCGAGCTGCGCGTCGCCGTGTACCGCGGACTGGAGCGCATCACACCGGCCGGACTGGGTCGGACGCGGCGCGGGGATCTGCTGTCCCGGCTCGTCGCCGATGTGGACGCGCTGCAGGACTACTGGCTGCGGTGGCTGCTGCCCGCCGGGACCGCGGTCGTGGTGGGAGCTGCGGCAGCCGGGTTCACCGGCTGGCTGCTGCCCCAGGCGGGTGTCGTGCTCGCCCTCGGACTGCTGCTGGCCGGGGTCGGCGTGCCGCTCGTGAGTGGCGCCTGTGCCCGTCGTGCGGAACGCCAACTGGCGCCCGCGCGGGCCGATCTGGCCACCCGGATCACCGATCTGCTCGGCGGGACCGCCGAACTGACCGTCGCGGGCGCGCTGCCCGCGCGCAAGGAGAGGACGCGGGAGGCCGACACCGTCCTGACCCGGATCGCGTCACGCGCGGCGACGGCCACAGCGCTCGGCGGTGGCCTCTCCGCCTTGATCTGCGGCCTCACCGTCGTCGCCGCCGCACTCGTCGCCCTCCCGGCGGTTCACGACGGACGGCTGGAGGGTGTGGAACTCGCGGTGGTGGTTCTCACCCCGCTTGCCGCCTTCGAGGCCGTCACCGGTCTGCCACTCGCCGTGCAGTACCGGCAGCGGGTCAAGCGGAGCGCAGAGCGGGTGTACGAGGTGCTGGACGCCCTGGTGCCGGTGCACGAGCCCGCGACCCCGGTCGAGGCCCCCGCGACACCTTTCCCGCTGGAGGTACGGGGGGTGGCGGCCCGCTATGCGGGAGCGTCGCGGGACGCCCTGGACTCCGTCGACCTGACGCTGACCGCAGGCCGGCGCATTGCGGTCGTCGGCCCTTCGGGCTCCGGGAAGACCACCCTCGCGCAGGTCCTGCTCCGCTTCCTGGACGCGCGGGCGGGGACGTACCGGATCGGTGGTGTGGAGGCCTCGGCGCTGGACGGGGACACTGTCCGGCGGTTCGTCGGGCTCTGTGCCCAGGACGCGCATGTCTTCGACAGCTCCATCCGGGAGAACCTGCGGCTGGCCCGTACCGTCGCAACGGACCACGAGCTGCGGGCCGCCCTCGCCCGGGCACGGCTGCTCGACTGGGCAGAAGCGCTGCCCGACGGGCTCGACACCCTCGTCGGCGAGCACGGGGCCCGCCTCTCCGGCGGGCAGCGGCAGCGGCTCGCGCTGGCCCGGGCGCTCCTCGCCGACTTCCCCGTGCTCGTTCTGGACGAGCCCGCCGAGCATCTCGACCTGGAGACGGCGGACGCGCTGATAGCGGATCTGCTGGTCGCGACCCGGGGCCGTACGACAGTCCTGATCACCCATCGACTGGCGGGGCTCGACGCGGTCGACGAGGTGTTGGTGATGGACGCGGGCAGGATCGTGCAGCGTGGTCCGTATGCCGCTCTCGCGGCGGCGGACGGCCCGCTGCGCCGGATGCTGGAGCGCGAACGGGAGACCGTGCGGGAGGCGGATCGAGTGCCGGACGGTGCCGCGCGGGCGTAGAAGGAGGGCGGCGGCCGCCGGATCGATCCGCAGGACCCATCGGTCCACTTTCCTCCCCAAATGGGACTAACTAGGCTCTGGGTATGGCAGAGCAGGACCCGAAGGACTCACTCGAAGCCGCAACGCAGGCGACCCGCGGTCTGCAGGGCCTGTCCACCGAGCTCACCGCTCGCATCCCGCAACTGCTGGAAGCGATGCGCTCCGTCGGCACCGGGCTCGAACTGCACTCCACCCTCGATCGGATCTGCGAGACCGCCGCCGAGCTCACCCACGCCGACTACGCCGCCATCGGCGTCGCCGACGAGGGGGGCAAGGGGCTCTCCGACTTCCTCACACACGGGGTGTCGACAGAGGTGGAAGCCGCCATCGGGCACCGGCCCGACGGCCACCGGGGGCTTCTCGGTGCGCTGCTCCACGACCCGGCCCCCGTGAAGCTTGCCGATCTGACGGCCGATCCGAGGTTCGCCGGATTTCCGCCGGGCCATCCCCCGATGCAGACCTTCCTCGGCGTCCCGATCCGGGTCCAGGGCGAGATCTTCGGCAATCTCTATCTGGCCGAGAAGGCCGACGGGGGCGAGTTCACCGACTACGACCTGCACATGGTTCGGGTGCTCGCCACGGAGGCCGGGATCGCCATCGGCAACGCCCGGCTGTACGAGGCGGCACGCCAGCGCGAGCGGTGGATCGACGGGTCGGTGGCCGTGACCACCGCGCTGCTCTCCGGCGGGGACGCCGACGACGCCCTCGCCGTCGTCGCCGAACAGGCCCGCCATCTCGCTGCCTCCGCCGCGGGGATCGTGCTTCTTCCGGCCGAGGGGGGCGGGTTGGAGGTCGCCGCCGTCTCCGCCGACGAGCCGTCCGCCTCGCTGGGGGTGATCATCGGCCCGGAGAGTCCGGTGGTCGCGCAGCTGCTGGCCGGCGAGGCGGTCTTCACGGACGACTCAGCCACCGACTTCCGCATGGTCACCGGTCTTGCCCACCGGTTCGGCCCGAGCATGCTGCTGCCGCTGCACAGCGGCGGGCGGGTGCTCGGCGCACTCGCCACCCCGCGGGCCCGGGGCGACCGGCCGTTCACCGAGACCGAACAGACCCTGGCCACACAGTTCGCCTCGCAAGCCGCACTCGCGCTGATGATGGCCGAGGCGCAGCGGGACCGGGAGCGGCTCGCAGTGTATGAGGACCGCGACCGGATCGCCCGTGACCTGCACGATCTCGTCATCCAGCGGCTGTTCGCCACCGGGATGATGCTGGAGAGCGCCCAGCGCCGGTCGGTGGTGCCCGAGGTGCAGACCGGTGTCGGCCGGGCGGTCGACGAACTGGACGTGACCATTCAGGAGATCCGTACCGCGATCTTCGCGCTGCAGCAGGAGCCGGCCGAGGCACCGTCGGGGCTGCGCACCCGCGTCCTGCGTGAGATCAACATGGCGGCCGTCCCGCTCGGCTTCAAGCCGGCGCACCGCTTCCTCGGCCCGGTCGACTCACTGGTCGGCGAGCTGACCGGCAAGAACCTGATCGCGGCGTTGCGGGAGGCGCTGTCGAACGCCTTCCGGCATGCCGGGGCGTCCCGCATGGACGTGGTGGTCGATGCGACCGTCACGCTGCCCGACGGACGCGACGCGGTACGTCTGTCGGTCGCCGACGACGGGGTGGGCGTCCCGGAGGGCGGTCGGCGCAGCGGGCTGCGGAACCTGGCGCGCCGGGCGGAATCGCTGGGTGGGGCGAGCTGGTTCGGGCCGGGAATCGCTGAGGACGGGGGCGGTACGACGGTGGTGTGGGAGGCACCGCTGTGACGGCTGTCTTCGGCGTTCGGGCGGGCCTCGGGGCGAACGGCGTTTCAGCCTTCGCTACGGTGCGTCCGGCGCTCGGCGACCAGCCGCTCGATGACGACCGCGACACCGTCCTCGTTGTTGGTGACGGTCCGGCCGGAGGCGGCGGCCAGCGCCGCGGGGTGGGCGTTGCCCATCGCGTACGAGGTGCCCGCCCAGCTCAGCATCTCCACGTCATTCGGCATGTCCCCGAAGGCGACGACCTCAGCGGGCGAGATGCCGCGCTCGGCGCAGCAGAGCGCCAGCGTGCTGGCCTTGGAGACGCCGGGACCGCTGACTTCCAGCAGGGCCGTGGGGCTGGACCGGGTGAAGGACGCCCGGTCACCGGCTGCGGTGCGAGCCACTTCGAGGAATTCGTCCGGTGCCAGTTCTGCGTGGTGCGCGAGAAGCTTCAGCACGGGGGCGCCTGAGCCGCGCACCTCTTCGTGGAGCAGCTTCTCGGCGATGGCGACGGTGGCACCCGGGTCGAGGTGGAACGGCGGGTAGGACGGTTCGTAGTGGATGCCGGTGGTCAGCTCGACGGCGAACGAGGTGCCGGGGGCGGCGACACGCAGGGTGTGGACGACATCGAGGGCGACGTCGCGATCCAGTGGCCGTACCTGGACCAGCTCGCCGCCCGCGTGCAGATCGGCGACCGCGGCGCCGTTCGCGCAGATCGCCAGACCGTGGCCGTGGACATGGTCGCTGACGACATCCATCCAGCGGGCCGGCCGGCCGGTGACGAAGAAGACCTCGATCCCGGCCTCCTCGGCCGCGGCGAGTGCCGCGATTGTGCGCTCCGAGACGGTTTTGTCGTCGCGCAGCAAAGTGCCGTCCAGATCGGTTGCAATCAGCCGGGGAACGGCAGGCAGAGGCGAATCGATAGCTGAGGTCACCCAGTCATTCTCGCGTACGGGAGCGCACCGGTGTGCAGAGGGGCGCGCATTTGAGGATGCGCGCCCCTGAGCTGGGGAATATGCCTCAGCCATATGCCGGAGGATCCGACGGGCCGCTGCCGCGCTGTCGGTGGCGGGTGTGCCAGTCAGTGGGCGGGTCGGCGGGCGGCGGGTGCGGGTCAGCCGAGCTGGGACAGGCCCTCCGTGGCGATCCGCTCGAAGATCTTCTCGTCCGCCGCGAAGTCGGAGTCCGCGATCGGCGTGTGGATGACGATCTCCGTGAAGCCCAGCTCGAAGTGGGTGCCCGCGAAGTCCACGAACGCGTCGAAGGACTCCAGCGGGCGGCCCGGGGTGAAGCCGGTGAGCAGGATCTTGTCCAGCTCGGCCACATCCCGGCCGACGGCCTCGCAGGCCGTGCCGAGCTTGATGATCTGCCCGCGGATGGCCTCCACGGACTGCTCCGGGGTGCCCGTCTCGAACAGCTTGGGGTCTCCGGTGGTGACCCATGCCTGGCCGTACTGCGCGGCGAGTTTCAGCCCGCGCGGCCCGGTTGCGGCCACCGCGAAGGGCAGCCGAGGCCGCTGCACACAGCCGGGGATGTTCCGTGCCTCGTTCGCCACGTAGAGCTCGCCCTCGTGCGTGACCGACGGTTCCCGCAGCAACCGGTCGAGCAGTGGCACGAACTCGGCGAAGTGGTCCGCCCGTTCGCGCGGGGTCCACGGCTCTTCGTCGCTCCTGCGCAGCGTCGTGGCGTCGAAACCGTTGCCGCCTGCGCCGATGCCGAGGGTGATACGTCCGTCGGAGACATCGTCCAGCGTGATGAGGTCCTTGGCCAGGGTCACCGGGTGCCGGAAGTTGGGGGACGTGACAAGCGTGCCCAGACGCAGCCGCTCGGTGACGGCGGCCGCGGCGGTCAGGGTCGGAACCGCACCGAACCACGGTCCGTCGCGGAAGGTCCGCCAGGCGAGATGGTCATACGTGTACGCGGCGTGGAACCCCAGCTCCTCGGCGCGCTGCCAGATCCTCCGGCCGTCGCTCCAGCGGTGGATCGGCAGAATTACAGTGCTCAGACGCATACCTACGACCATACGGTGGACGTGCTGCGGACAAAAAAGCACATGGCAGCCCCTGACGACGGACGCTGCGGCTGAACCAGGGCGACAGCGTTCCGCGCGGCACGAGCTCCTTGTAGGTCTCGTCGCCGGGCAGCGACACAATCAGCCACCAGCCGGGCGGGAAGATTTTGCCCTTCACATGGGCCATCCCGGTGTGGACCGACCGTAGGAAGGCGAGCACGGAGTCGCGCGGGACTCGGGGAACTCGATGCCGTCGACAGTGATCTTCGCGTCGTCGTCAGGGAAGACCTGAATGGTGACGGCCGGGGAGCCGCTCAGCTCGACGAAGGCCTCGTGCGGCAGCGAGCAGTCCGGATCGATGACCGAGAAGGCGCCGGCGGAAGTACGCCGGGAGACCTGGTCGGCGCCGATGCCATCGGTGGTCCGCACCTCCAGATCGAATGCGCGGGCGACCTCGCGGATCGCTACGACTACGGCTTCGGTGCCGGCGAAGTGTGGACGGACCATGCTCACGATCTTGCCGGGTGCCACCGGTCGGTGCACTGGGTCGGTGTGGTGGGCGGCGGTGCGATCAGACCCCGGTCGGTTCCGTTCGGGTTCAGCCGGGGAAGCGCAGGAACTCGGGCGGTACCGCCTCCGTGAGCCAGACCCCGTTCGCGCTGACGTAGAAGACATGACCCGCTCGGTGCATCGCGGCCGCGTCCACGGAGAGGACGACAGGTCGGCCGCGTCGGGCGCCGACATGGGTCGCCGTCTCACGGTCGGGCGAGAGGTGGACGTGGCGTCGGTTCATGGGGCGTAGCCCCTCGGTACGGATCGCGTGCAGGGCGCGGCCAACCGTGCCGTGGTAGAGGTACGCGGGCGGCTCGACCGGCGGCAGATCGAGGTCCACCGGGACGGTGTGGCCCTGGCTCGCACGGATGCGGTCGCCTTCGATGGCGTAGCGCTTTTTGTCGTTGACCGCGACGACGTGATCGAGCTCGTCCCGGGTGATGGGGAAGTTGTGCCGGGCCGTGGCGCGGAGCAGCTCGTCGATCGGCACCCAGCCGTTTGCATCGAGAGTGATGCCGATCCGCTCGGGGTGATGCCGCAGGTGTTTCGAAAGGTATTTGGACACCTTGACGGTGCGTCTTTCGTCCATCCCGCAAGGGTGCCCGTGACGATCTCGTCGGCGCATCCGGATTTGCTCAGGATTCACACCAGCGATTTTCGTCCACAGGTTTGATCCACAGTCAACTTGAGTTATCCACAGGGGATTTGGTGATTCTGTGGACAAGTGACTGTGAAATCAATCCATTTGATCAACTTGACTGGATTTAGCGTGTGATGTGGCAAGTGCATCCAATGTCCGTGCCTGGAGCTCGCGTTCGGTGGCTGCCATGACGAAGGCCGCGACGTTCTGCGGCCCAACGAGCTGTTGCACAGACCGAAATGTGTCCGGTGGCAGCAGTACGGGACGAGGCTCGCACGCGGAGGGAGCCGAGCCGAGCGGTGTGTCCGCGCCGAGATGATGCTGGAGATGGCGGGTGGCGACCGTCCGCATGGCGCGCGCCAGTTCCGCATCAACTGTCTGCTGGGCGAGCGGGCGGAGTCGCCGCACGAGCTCGGCGGCTTCGGCCGCATCCGCGTCCCTCGGCGGACGATGACCGAGATAGCGCGCGAACACGTGCTCCGTGGTGAACTCCAGGAAACGGGAGGCAATGTGTTCGATCTGACCGCGAAGTTCCCTCAAATGACCAGAGATTGCGGTCAGCGGTACGCCTGCCCTGTGCAACTCGATTGCCACCGACAGCTCTTGTGGACTCGGCACCAGAAATTCGTCGGGCCGTCCCGGGATCGGTTCGAGCACACCGAGCTCGACCGCCTCGGCGACCGCCTGGTCGTCCTGCACACCGCCGAACTTCCTGTGCAGCTCGTCCCGGGTGATCCGGTCTGCCTGTTCGTCCGTCCAGGGCCCGTGCACCTCGGCGACGAGCCCGAGCACCCCGCCGAGACCGCGGCCCGCGTCCCACGCCTCCAGCAGTTCCTTGATGCTGGCCAGCGTGTAACCGCGGTCCAGCAGGTCGGCGATCTGCCGGAGCCGGGCGAGATGCGTGTCCCCGTACACATTGGCCCGGCCGCGCCGCTCCGGTGTCGGCAGCAGTCCACGGTCCTGGTAGGCCCGGATCGTGCGGACCGTGGCGCCGCTCGCATGCGCCAGGTCCTCGATCCGGTACTCGGCGGCGGACCGGCTCGTCACCGCCGACGTTCCGTGCCGGGTCACAGCGGCGGCTTCAGCCGGGCGATCCCGCGCAGCGTGCCGGGGCCGAACCTGGACAGGAACCGGGCGGCGCGGGCTTCCGGTGTCACCGGCACCACGGCCCGGTTGTGCACCACGGCCTCGATGATCGCGTCAGCGACCTTCTCCGGAGGGTAGTTGCGCAGCCCGTACAGCCGGCCGGCCCGCTTCTGCAGCCGCTTCTCCTCGGCGGCGTCGGCCCCGGCGAACCGCGTCGTCGCGGTGATGTTGGTGTTCACGATGCCGGGGCAGATCGCACTGACCCCGATCGAGCGCTCGGCCAGTTCGGCCCGCAGACACTCGCTGAGCATCAGCACGGCCGCCTTGGAGGTGCTGTACGCGGGCAGCGCCCGGGACGGCTGATACGCGGCGGCGGATGCGGTGTTGACGATATGGCCGCCCTGGCCACGCTCGGCCATCTGCTTACCGAAGATCCGGCAGCCGTGGATGACTCCCCACAGATTGACGTCGAGGACGTTCTTCCATTCCTCGCTCGTGGTCTCCAGGAAGGAGCCCGACAGCCCGATCCCGGCGTTGTTGACCAGGACGTCGACGATGCCGTACTCGTCGGCGACCTTCTCGGCGAGCTTCTCCATCGCCTGCTCGTCGCTGACGTCGACCGCCTCGCCCCAGGCCGCGGGGGAGCCGATCAGGCGGGCCATCTCGGCTGTTCTGGCCGCCCCTTCCGCGTCCCGGTCCACGGCCACCACCCGGGCGCCGGCCTCGGCGAAGGCGAACGCGGTGGCCCGTCCGATACCGCCGGCCGCGCCCGTCACCAGCACCAGCTGCCCGCCGAACCGGTCCGCGTGCGCCCCGGTCGGTCTGTGGTCCTGGAGCGGCCGCCCGTCCTCCTGGGCCGACTCGATGCCGGCCACGAACTCGCTGATCCAGGAAGCCAACTGGTCCGGCCGGGTGCGTGGTACCCAGTGCTTGGCCGGCAGGGTGCGTCGCACCAATTGCGGTGCCCACAGCTCCAGTTGGTCGTAGAGCCGCTCCGAAAGGAAAATGTCACCGGTCGGTGTGATCAGCTGGACCGGCACATGTGCGAATGCGTCTTCACGCGGCCTGCGCAGCCGGGCACGGACGTTGTCGCGGTAGAGCCAGGCGCCGTGCGCCGCATCGTTCGGCAGGGACGGCGTCGGGTAGTCGCCCGCGGGCACGCTCTCCAGCCGCTGCAGTATCCGGGGCCACCGCTTGCCGAGCGGACCGCGCCAGGCAAGCTCCGGCAGCACCGGAGTGTGCAGCATGTACACGTACCAGGACTTGGCGCCCTGGCCGAGCAGCTGGCCGACCCGGCGCGGGGTGGGCCGGGACAACCGCTGCTTGATCCAGTGCCCGAAGTGGTCCAGGGAGGGACCCGACATCGAAGTGAAGGAAGCGATCCGGCCCTCGGTGCGCTTGACCGTCGCGAACTCCCACGACTGGACCGAACCCCAGTCGTGCCCGACCAGATGCACCGCCCGGTCCGGGCTCACCGCCTCGGCCACGGCCAGGAAGTCGTCGGTCAGCTTCTCCAGTGTGAACCCGCCGCGCAGCGGCGCCGGAGACGTCGACCGGCCGTGCCCGCGCACGTCGTACAGCACGACATGCCACTGCTCGGCCAGCTGCTCCGCGACCTCCGTCCAGACTTCCTTGCTGTCCGGGTAGCCGTGCACGAGCACGACCGTGGGACGCGTCTCGTCGCCCAGCTCGGCAACGCACAACTCGATCCCGCCGGTACTTACCCGGCGTTCGCGGATCCCCGGCACATCCTGAAGACTCACGCCGCCACCCTCTCCTCGGCCCAGCGCCGCACATGCGGCAGATCGTCGTCCAGCCAGAAGGCGCTCTGCTCGGGGTCCTTGGAGTCGGTGACGACCAGGATCTCCTCGAACTTGGCGCCTGTGCCCCGGAATCCGAGATGGGGCTCGACCGCCCACAGCCCCGGCTGCGGCGGATGGTCGGAGAAGCTGTACGGACTCCACAGCGGCGACCAGCCGTCCCGGTGCCCGTGCAGTGCATCGCTGACCAGCCCCTTGAGCGACTGCGTACCGAACCCGAAGACACGCGGGGACCAACGGCGTTCGGTGACCCGGTCGATCTTGTGAGCGATGACTCCGAAGGGGTACGCGCGATGCCTGTTGGCATACCCCTGCCTGATCATCAGGCGCTCGACGTCCTCATAGATCCCGCGCAGCGAACGCCGCTCGCGCACCTCGCCCAGAATCAGCGCGCGGTGGGCCTCCAGGTCGGCGAGGAGCTTGTCGTGCAGCGGGTTGAGCCCGAGACAGCCGGAGTATCCGATGTCCGCCGTGAATCCTTTGTACACCGGAGCCATGTCGAGGATGAACGGCATTCCCGGCTCCAGCTTCCGGTTGGTCGGGAAGAACTGCAGCGGCACCTTGAAACCGGCGAACGCCGTACGGTCCCCGAACCAGGCGAACGGGAGATGGAACCAGTCCCGCACCCCGCGCCCGCGCAGCCACTCCCGCTGCATCCGGGCCGCCTCGCGCTCCGTCACGCCCGGTTCGAGCCGGGCGGCGACCGCCTCCGCGCATGCGTACGCGAGGCGCTGCACCTCTCTGAACCCCTGGAGTTCCGGGACTGCTGCGTCCTTCACCGGTGATGCCATGCCACCGTCCGTCCCATGCCGTGTGCGGTACGTGCTCGTAACGTGACATTGATGAATGTGACAATGCTCGGCGGCTACGTCAAGGGGCATGCGCAGACCTGTGGACAACTCCACGAGCACCCCGCACCGGCCCGCCTCCGGCCTCACCCCTTGCTTTCGTCCCTCTGTCCTCCGTCGCCCCCCTGCTTTCGTCGCGCTCCGCTGTCCTCCTTCGTGGGGTCCCCCTACGGGTCCGTACGACTGGAGTCTGATGCGGATCCAACCGCCTGGTCTGACGACCGGTGTGGCCCGCGCCACTACCTTCGAGTACGTGACTGTGATCGCAACCGAAAGCCTGAGCAAGCGGTTCCCCCGGGTGACCGCTCTTGACCGGCTCTCCCTGGACATCGGGCCCGGTGTAACCGGCCTGGTGGGTGCCAATGGAGCCGGCAAGTCCACACTGATCAAGATCCTGCTGGGTCTGTCCCCCGCCACCGAAGGCCGGGCCGCGGTGCTCGGGCTGGACGTCGCCACCAGTGGCGCCGCCATCCGGGAACGGGTCGGCTACATGCCCGAGCACGACTGCCTGCCGCCGGACGTCTCGGCCACCGAGTTCGTCGTCCACATGGCGCGGATGTCCGGACTGTCGCCGACGGCGGCGCGTGAGCGCACCGCCGACACCCTGCGCCATGTGGGGCTGTACGAGGAGCGCTACCGCCCCATCGGCGGCTACTCGACCGGCATGAAGCAGCGTGTGAAGCTGGCTCAGGCGCTGGTCCACGACCCGCAGCTGGTCCTCCTCGACGAGCCGACCAACGGACTGGACCCGGTCGGGCGGGACGAGATGCTCGGCCTGATCCGCCGCATCCACACCGACTTCGGCATCTCGGTCCTGGTGACCTCGCACCTCCTGGGCGAGCTGGAGCGCACCTGCGACCATGTCGTCGTCATCGACGGCGGCGCGCTGCTGCGCTCCAGCTCCACCAGCGATTTCACCCAGACCACCACGACCCTCGCGGTCGAGGTCACCGACAGCGACACCCACCCGGACGGCACGGACGCGCTGCGCCGGGCGCTGACGGCGGCAGGGGTCAGGCTCGTGGGCCGCGACGGCATCGAGGCCGACAGCCTGCCCGGCGCCGGTCACATCCTGCTGATCGAGGCCACCGGCGAGGAGACGTACGACGTCGTCCGCGACAGCGTCGCCGGGCTCGGGCTCGGACTCGTACGGATGGAACAGCGACGCCACCACATCGCCGAGGTCTTCCGTACCGAAGGCGCCACAGAGGCTGCGGAGACAGCCCTGGCCGGCGCCGCACAGCAGAAGGGGAGCGGTCACGATGAGCACTGAGACCGGGGCCGTGACCGGGAGCGACAACACCCGGATCCATAACATCGGGTACCGCGCCTACGACGGCCCGCGCCTGGGTCGCAGCTATGCCCGCCGCTCGCTCTACTCGCAGTCCCTGCGGGGCTCCTTCGGACTGGGCCGCTCCGCCAAGTCCAAGGTGCTGCCGATGCTGCTCTTCGGTGTGATGTGCATGGTCGCGCTGATCACCGTGGCCGTCGCGATGGTCGCGCCCGACGCGACGAAGCTCATGATGAAGTACACGGACTTTGCGATCTATCTGCAGGCCGTCATCGGCCTCTTCATCGCTTCGCAGGCACCGCAGTCCGTCTCCCGGGATCTCCGCTTCAAGAGTGTCCCCCTCTACTTCTCGCGGCCCATCGAGCGGGCCGACTACGTCGTCGCCAAGTACGCCGCCATGGCATCCGCCCTGTTCATCCTCACTGTGACGCCGCTTCTGGTGATGTACGTGGGCGCGCTGCTGGCGAAGTTCGACTTCGCCGACCAGACCAAGTGGTTCGGGCAGGGGGTGGCGTCGGTGACGCTGCTCTCCGTGCTCTTCGCCGGGCTCGGTCTGGTCGTCGCCGCACTGACACCGCGCCGCGGCTTCGGCGTCGCGGCGGTGATCGCCGTGCTGACCATCTCGTACGGAGCGGTCTCCACGGTCCAGGCCATTGCCTGGGAGACGGGCTCGGCGGGCGCGGTGCAGTGGCTGGGGCTCTTCTCGCCCATCACGCTGATCGGCGGCGTCCAGACCGCGTTCCTCGGCGCCACCTCCGCCTTCCCCGGAGGGGAAGGACCGGGCGCCGGGACAGGTGTGGTGTATCTGATCGTTGTTCTCGCGCTTGTCGCCGGCTCGTACGCCGTACTGATGCGCCGCTACCGGAGGGTCGGGCTGTGACCACCATCGAGATCGACCACACCTCGCGCTGGTTCGGCAATGTGGTCGCCGTCAACGACGTCACCATGACGGTGGGCCCCGGCGTGACCGGGCTGCTCGGCCCCAACGGCGCGGGGAAGTCCACGCTGATCAACATGATGGCCGGGTTCCTTGCGCCGTCGACGGGCAGGGTCACGCTCGACGGCGCGCTGATCTGGCGCAACGAGGCGGTGTACCGGCAGATCGGCATCGTGCCGGAGCGAGAGGGGATGTACGACTTCCTCACCGGCCGCGAATTCGTCGTCGCCAATGCAGAACTGCACGGACTCGGTGATGCGGCGGCGCGCAAGGCGCTGGCCACGGTCGAGATGGAGTACGCGCAGGACCGCAAGATCTCCACGTACAGCAAGGGCATGCGCCAGCGCGTGAAGATGGCGTCCGCGCTGGTTCACGAGCCGTCGGTGCTGCTCCTCGACGAGCCGTTCAACGGGATGGACCCGCGGCAGCGGATGCAGCTGATGGAGCTGCTGCGGCGGATGGGCGCCGAGGGCCGTACGGTCCTGTTCTCCTCCCACATCCTCGAAGAGGTCGAGCAACTCGCCTCGCACATCGAGGTGATCGTGGCCGGACGGCATGCGGCGTCCGGTGACTTCCGGAAGATCCGCCGGCTGATGACGGACCGCCCGCACCGCTATCTCGTACGGTCCAGCGACGACCGTGCACTCGCTGCCGCGCTCATCGCCGACCCGTCGACGGCCGGGATCGAAGTCGACCTGGGCGAAAAGGCCCTGCGGATCCAGGCGGTCGACTTCGGACGATTCACCACGCTGCTCCCGAAGGTCGCGCGTGAACACGGCATCCGTCTGCTGACGGTCTCGCCGTCCGACGAGTCCCTCGAATCGGTCTTTTCCTATCTCGTAGCGGCCTGAGTAGCGGCCTGAAAGGAGCTGTGAAGCGTCATGTACAACCCCACAGTCGCCCGGCTCACCTACCGGGCCCTGCTCGGCCGACGCCGGGCCGCGATCCTCTTCGTCCTGCCCGCGCTGCTGATCGTCATCGCCGTGGCGGTACGGATGTTCGCCGGGGCGGATGACCAGGTCGCGGCAAATGTGCTGGGCGGTTTCGCCATCGCCACGATGGTGCCGCTGATCGGTGTGATCGCCGGTACGGGGGCCATCGGCCCGGAGATCGACGACGGATCGATCGTCTATCTGCTGGCCAAGCCGGTGAAACGGCCGACGATCATCTTCACCAAGCTGATCGTGGCGATCGCCGTGACCATGGTCTTCTCCGCCCTGCCGACATTCGTCGCGGGTCTGATCCTCAATGGCAACGGCCAGCAGATCGCGGTGGCGTACACGATCGCGGCGCTGGTCGCCTCGATCGCGTACAGCGCGCTGTTCCTGCTGCTCGGCACGGTCAGCAGGCACGCAGTGGTCCTCGGTCTCGTCTATGCCCTGGTGTGGGAGGCCCTCTTCGGCAGCTTCGTGCCCGGGGCGCGCACGCTCAGCGTGCAGCAGTGGTCGCTCGCACTTGCCGAGAAGGTCGGCGGGGAAGGCGCGATCACCTCCGAGGTCGGACTGCCGCTCGCGACGGTGCTGCTGGCGGCAGTCACGGTGCTCGCCACCTGGTACGCGGGCCAGAAGCTGCGCACGCTGAAGCTCGCCGGCGAGGAGTGAGCGGGAGTCGATCGGAATCTCTTCACGCCTCATATGCGGCAACCCCCGTCCGGTGGGCGGGGGTTGCCGCATGAGCGGACAGTCGTACGCGTAACTGTCCGTTTATCGGCTCGTTGTTCAGGGTGCGTGGAGGCAACTGGAATCCGTGGCGTCGTAGCGTTCGTGAAATCTGGGATTGCCGATGCCGGTGAGGGAACACCCGCCGGGTCGGTCATTGGGTGAGTGGCAACCGTGAGCGTCCTCCGCCTCTGAAGCCCGGGGACAGGGCTGTTCATCGTCCGTTTCACCATCGGAAGGCATGTCCATGCCCACGGAAGTCGCCCTGCTCGAATCGCGCGCGCTGCGCGTCGAGCAGATGGAGCGCGTCGACGTCCTCGACAGGGTCAAGAGTCTTGTCATGCTCCCGGACGGAATTCACGTCCGCACAGAGGACGTGGCTCGTTACTTCGAAGTATCGACAGAGTCATCAAAAAGGTGATCCAGCGCCATCGAGATGAGATGGAGGAGAACGGCCTCACGCTGCTGCGAGGCGCTGAGCTGCGGAACTTCCATAGGGACATGATGTCCCTATGGGAAGGTGAAGAGGCTGAAAGTTATCCACAGGCGGCCACTCAACTCACCCTCTACACCCGCAGGACCGTGCTCAATGTCGCGATGCTTCTTCGCGACAGCGACATCGCACGATGCGTCCGTACCTACCTGCTCGACGCCGAGCAGGACCTGCGTGCGGGGTACGCCTCGCTCGAACATCGCGTCACCAGGGTCGAGAGTTGCCTCGCCGGAGTCGGCAGTGCTCTCCAGGAGCTCGGGCCGGTCCTCAACCGGATGTCGCACCGGCTCGACAGCCTCGACCGTCGGCTGGACGTCACGCATCAGGTCGTCGGCGCCATGAGCGTACGGCTCGGCCACATGTCCGAGGACATCGTCCGCATCGACGGCCGGATGGATGATCTTGCCCGTAACCTGAAGGATCTGAGCCGCCGCAACAGGCAGCGTTGATCCGACGGCTGATCGCGGACTTTCGGTGCCACCCGGAAAATGGGTGGCACCGAAAGTCCGTCCCGGGCACAGTTGTTGATGCGGCACAGGCCGACAGGAATTCCACAGACCGGGAGAGGAGCGCGGCGATGACCGAGAGTCCGAGTCCGTCGAGTTCCCATCGGGGCGGCCCGGAGCAGGCGCCGGAGTAACCATCACCTCACTCCGCCGAGCCGCTCGCAGCGGGAAGCCCGGGGCGGCCGTTCTGCGCGCATCGCGCGGCCGCCCTCCCGGAGGATTGGCCGAGTGGTAAGGCAGCGGCTTGCTAAGCCGTCGTCGGGGCCTGGACCCCGCGCGCGTTCGATCCGCGCATCCTCCGCACAGTTACGTCAGCCCAGCCGGCACAGCCAACTCATCTGCGTATCCGCGCGTCGGCGCAGCTGTGCGACCGGCGCAGATGCCTAGAGCAGCTGTTCCAGCACCACTGCGATGCCATCGTCCTCGTTCGACGCGGTGATCTCGTGTGCCACGGCCTTCAGGTCGTCGTGCGCGTTGGCCATCGCCACACTGTGCTGCGCCCAGGCGAACATCGGGATGTCGTTCGGCATGTCGCCGAAGGCGAGCGTGTCCGCCGCCTTCACGCCCAGTCGGCGCGCTGCCAGAGAGAGCCCGGTCGCCTTGCTCAGCCCCAGCGGCAGGATCTCCACCACGCCGGGTCCTGCCATGACCACGTCCACCAGGCTGCCGACGGCTCCGCGCGCGGCCTTCGCCAGTGCGTCGTCGTCGAGTGCCGGATGCTGGATGTAGACCTTGTTCAGCGGCGCGGACCACATCTCGGTCGCGTCGTCGACGAAGACGGCCGGAAGCGGCCCTTCCTGCACCTGGTAGCCGGGGCCGACCAGCACCTCGCCGTCGAGTCCGTCGCGGCTCGCCGCCAGCGCCAGCGGGCCGACCTCCGCCTCGATCTTGGACAGCGCGAGACCGGCGAGCTGCCGGTCCAGCGTCAGCGAGGTCAGCAGCTTGTGCTCGCCCGCGTGGTAGACCTGCGCGCCCTGACCGCAGACCGCGATGCCGTTGTAGCCCAGGGCGTCCAGGATGTGGCGGGTCCATGGGACGGCCCGTCCGGTGACAATGATGTGCGCGGCACCGGCCGCCGTCACGGCGGCCAGTGCCGCGCGGGTGCGCTCCGAGACCGTGTCGTCGTTACGCAGCAGCGTGCCGTCGAGGTCGGTCGCGACGAGCTTGTAGGGGAAGGTCACTTGGCGACCGGCTCCAGAACCTCACGCCCGCCCAGGTACGGACGGAGCACCTCGGGCACCCGCACCGAACCGTCGGCCAGTTGGTGGTTCTCCAGGATCGCCACAATGGTGCGCGGTACGGCGCAGAGCGTGCCGTTCAGGGTGGCGAGCGGCTGAACCTTCTTGCCCTCGCGCATCCGGACGGAGAGGCGACGCGCCTGGAAACCGTCGCAGTTCGACGCGGACGTCAGCTCGCGGTACTTGCCCTGGGTCGGGATCCACGCCTCGCAGTCGAACTTCCGGGAGGCCGAGGACCCCAGGTCGCCGGTGGCCACATCGATCACCTGGAACGGCAGTTCAAGTCCGGTGAGCCACTGCTTCTCCCAGTCGAGGAGACGCCGGTGCTCGGCCTCGGCGTCCGCCGGGTCGACGTACGAGAACATCTCGACCTTGTCGAACTGGTGCACCCGGAAGATGCCTCGGGTGTCCTTGCCGTACGTACCGGCCTCGCGGCGGAAGCACGGCGAAAAGCCGGCGTACCGCAACGGAAGCTTGTCCGCGTCGATGATTTCGTCCATGTGGTACGCGGCGAGCGGGACCTCGGAGGTGCCGACCAGGTAGTAGTCGTCCTTCTCCAGGTGGTACACGTTCTCCGCGGCCTGACCGAGAAAGCCGGTGCCCTCCATGGCGCGCGGGCGGACCAGCGCCGGCGTCAGCATCGGGATGAATCCGGCCTCGGTGGCCTGCGCGATCGCAGCGTTGACGAGGGCGAGCTCCAGCAGCGCGCCGACACCTGTCAGGTAGTAGAAGCGCGAGCCGGAGACCTTGGCGCCGCGCTCCACGTCAATTGCGCCGAGCGCCTCGCCGAGCTCCAGGTGGTCCTTGGGCTCGAAGCCCTCGGCGCCGAAATCGCGGATGGTGCCGTGCGTCTCGAGAACGACGAAGTCCTCCTCGCCGCCGACCGGCACGTCCTCGTGGACGATGTTGCCGAGCTGCAGCAGCAGGCTCTTGGCCTCCGCGTCCGCCTCGTCCTGTTCCGCGTCGGCGGCCTTGACGTCGGCCTTCAGCTGCTCGGCCTTCTTGAGCAGCTCGGTGCGCTCCTCGGGCGAAGCCTTGGGGATGAGCTTGCCGAGCGCTTTCTGCTCGGAGCGGAGTTCGTCGAAGCGGACACCGGACGACCTGCGCCGCTCGTCGGCGGAGAGAAGAGCGTCGACGAGTGCGACGTCCTCTCCACGGGCGCGCTGGGAGGCGCGAACACGGTCGGGGTCCTCACGGAGCAGGCGAAGGTCAATCACGCCTCCAGGCTACCGGTGTGCGCTTCCATAGCTCGAACCGATATTGCCGAGCGTGTCACTTTGCCCGAATTGCCGGAATTGGCAATACTGAGGAACGCTCGATGGCCTCAGTTGATCTTGGCTGTCAAATAAAGGGCTCCTATTCCCCTAAATGGGGTATTAAGGGGCTTCCGTTCTTGACGTACCGACCTTGCGTGGAGCGGGAGTTGGAGGTCGCTTGTCCACAGGGGGCGGTGACCCTCCGAAGTTATCCACAGGCTGTGAAGAAGATCTGTGGACACAGGAAGAGATCATTCCGAAAGCCACATGAAGGCTCATCGATTCCCCGTTCAAACTCGCTTCACACACCCATTCGGGTGGGAATTCCTCGCCCTAAAGAGTTGATCAATGGAATTGAGGTGACACCGGCCGACCTGCGGCTCTGTGGAGGGGTGTGGGGTGACTGGAGCGATTTGTCGACCATGTCGCATTGGGGTGTCGACTTGTCCCCAGGTCGAGAACCCGCCCTGTGGATAACTCTGCGGGTTGTGAGAATCAGCAGATAACACCGGTGATGGGCGCACGCCACCGCGGCATGAGGGCCGACCCCGACCCTCGCCCCCGACTCTCAGCCCCGACCGTCAATCGCGACTCCTGGTCCCGACCGTCAGGCCCGGCCGTCCTGGTTCCGGGCCAGCCAGTCCGAGGCGTCCGTGAAGTCGGTGTCCGACGTCCCCGCACGCAGCGGTCGTACGTCCTCCGGCGCCACCCCGGCCCGCGGATACGAACCGAGGAACCGTACCTTCGGGCAGATCCGCTTCAGGCCCATCAACGCCTCACCGACCCTGCGGTCCGCGATGTGCCCCTCGGCGTCCACCGCGAAGCAGTAGTTCCCGATGCCCGCACCCGTCGGCCGCGACTGGATCAGCATCAGGTTCACCCCGCGCACCGTGAACTCCTGGAGGAGTTCGAGCAGCGCACCGGGGTGGTCGTCGCCCAGCCAGATGACCACCGACGTCTTGTCCGCACCGGTCGGCGCCGCAGGCCGGGCCGGGCGGCCCACCAGGACGAAGCGAGTCTGCGCGTTCTCCGCGTCGTGGATCTCCGTTACCAGCGGTTCGAGACCGTATGTCGCCGCAGCGAACTCACCGGCGAAGGCGGCGTCGTACCGCCCCTCCTGCACCAACCGCGCACCGTCCGCGTTGGACGCGGCCGACTCCCACATGGCCTCCGGCAGATGGGCCGCCATCCAGTTGCGTACCTGCGGCTGCGCTGCCGGGTGTGCAGTGACCGTCTTGACGTCGGACAGCTTGGTGCCGGGCCGCACGAGCAGCGCAAAGGTGATGGAGAGCAGCACCTCGCGGTAGATCATCAGCGGTTCGCCGGTCGTCAGCTCGTCGAGGGTCGCGGTGATGCCGCCCTCGACGGAGTTCTCGATCGGTACGAGTGCTGCCGCGGCAGCCCCGCTCCGTACCGCGTCCAGAGCCGCCGGTACGGAGACCATCGGGACAAGTTCCCGAGTGGCTGCTTCCGGGAGCGTACGGAGGGCGACCTCGGTGAAGGTGCCTTCGGGACCGAGATAGGCGTAGCGCGTGGCGGACATACCGTCACCCTAATGCGCCGCGGTGGCTCACGACTCCAGCAGCCGCTGACCCACGTACTCCCCGTCCGCCGCGCCGCCCGGCACCGCGAACAGGCCGCTCGCCTCGTGCCGGATGAACGGCGACAGCGCGTCTCCCCGGTCGAGCTTGCGCTGCACCGGCACGAACCCCTTCAGCGGATCTGCCTGCCAGCAGATGAACAGCAGCCCGGCATCCGGAGTGCCGTCCGCCGCGATGCCGTCGTGGTACGAGAAGGGGCGCCGCAGCATCGCCGCGCCGCTGTTCCTTTCAGGGGAGGAGATCCGGGCGTGTGCGTTGTCCGGGATCAGCAGCCTGCCGTCGGGCCCCGCCTTGTCGAGGTCCATCTCGGTGGTCTCGGTGCCACCGCTCAGCGGCGCACCGTCCGCCCTGCGCCGCCCTATGACCCGCTCCTGCCGGTCCAGCGGGAGCTTCTCCCAGTCGTCGAGCAGCATCCTGATCCGTCGCACGACTGCGTACGAGCCACCGGCCAGCCAGGCGTGTTTCACGTCGTCGCCCTCCGCCGTGTGCGACGGGACGAAGATGCGCCGGTCGAAGTCGCGCTCCGACGGCTTCGGGTTTCCGGTGCCGTCGATCTGGCCCATCAGGTTGCGGGCTGTCATCGGCTTGGCCGTGGCGCCGGGGGTGCGGTTGAAGCCGTTCATCTGCCAGCGCACCCCGGCCGTCGTGGCGGCCTCCTTCTGGATGGCGCGCAGTGCGTGGAAGGCGACGAGAGCGTCGTCGGAACCGATCTGTACCCAGAGATCGCCGCCCGAGCGTTTGGGGTCGAGCCGGTCGGAGGAGAACGGCGGCAGCGGGTCCAGCCCCGGCGGCCGATGGGCCACCAGACCCGTGCGTTCGAAGAAGGTGTGCCCGAAGCCGAAGGTGACGGTCAGCGAGGACGGTCCAGCGTCCAATGCGATCCCGGTGTCGTGCGTCGTGCCGTCCGCACTGCCGCCGGCGGTGGGTTCGCCGGCCATCAGCCGCTGGGCCACGGCGGACCATCGGCGCATCAGGGCGGCGGCTTCCTTCCGTCCCGCGCCGGGTGCCAGATCGAACGCGACGAGATGGCCGCGCGCCTGAAGCGGAGTGGTGATCCCCGGTTGATGTCTCCCGTGAAACGTTGCCCGGGCCGTGCCGATCGTCGCAAGCGCGGTCGGCTCGTCGGAGCGGGTCGCGGCGTAGCCCGTAGCGCCACCCGTCGCGCCCAGCACCAGTCCGGCCGCACCGGCCGCACCCACACTGCCGAGCAGCCGCCGCCGGGAGAGGTCCCCTGTGGTGGCCTCGGCTCCAGTGCCCGTGCCGCGCTTGCTGCCCGCACCGTTCTTGCTGTTCGCGCTGCTCATGCTGGTTCCGCTCATGATCCCGCTCAGCCGATCTTCACGTTCTTGGCGATGGTGGTCTGATCGATGTCCGACGTACGCACGGTCACCGCGATCTTCCAGTTGCCCGCCATCGGGATCTGGACGCCGCTCGCCGTCCAGTGCCCCTCGGTGAGCCGGTCGGGGACGACGGGCAACGGACCGATGTCCTTGGCCGCGAGGGTGAAGGCGAGCTTCACCTCGGGGACGTCCATGGGCTGTCCGTCGGGGCCGTCGATCCAGATGTGGAGCCCGTTGGCGCCGGTACGACCGGGATCGATGTCCATCCGGACTGTCCCCTTGCCGTTCCGGCCGCCGGTGTCGAACGGCAGGCTCACCGCGATGGGGCCCGCGGTCGTGGGCGCGGATGCGGCCGTCGACGTGCGGGCCGCTTCCTCCTCGGTACGTCCGGGCTCGGTCGAGGTCAGCACGGTCGTCACTGCCAACAGCGCCACCGCTACCCCGACTTCCGCCAGTACCGAGCGGCGGAGCCCGGACCGATCGGGGTCGGCGTCCCGGATCCGCTTCTTCGTGGCGGTCGCCACGGCGGCTTTCTGCCGGGCGAGTTGGACGGCCCGTGCGGGATCCTCGGGTACAGCCACCGGCTCGGTCTCCACAGCGGACCCGGTATCGGCGTCAGCGGTGCCGGCGTCCGTGCCCACCGCCTCCGGCGTGCCCGCAGCCAGGCGAGCCGTCCACCGCCGTGAGATCCAGGCGACCCCGACCAGGACGGCGACGAGCCCCACCTTCACGAGCAGCAGCTGCCCGTACCGGGTACCGGTCAGCGCGGACCAGGAGCCGACCTGCCGCCAGGACTGGTAGAGCCCGGTCGCGGTGAGCACCAGCACACTGCCGAACGCGATACGGGAGAAGCGGCGTACCGCCGTGACTTCGATGTCCGGCGTCCGGTACAGCGCGACCAGCAGCGCGGCGAGGCCGCCCAGCCATGCGGCGACGGCCAGCAGGTGCAGTACGTCGACCGGCATCGCGATGCCGGGCTGGATCCCGGTCGAGGCGTGTTCGGCCAGCGCCCATGTCCCGGCGATCCCGGCGGCGATGACCGCGCCGCCGATGGCCAGCCCGAAGGTGAGGTCCTTTTTCTCCCGCTCGTCCTCGCGCTTCGCGTACGCCCCGAACAGCACGGCGATGAAGAGCGCGGCGGCGCCGAGCAGCAGCAGCCGGGAGACCAGCGCGGCCCCCGGCTTGGTGTCGAGCACGGCTTTCAGGCCGTCCAGGTCGAAGGTGTCCGCGAGCTTTCCGGAGCCGGTGTACGGGTTGCGCAACAACAGCATGGCCAGGGTGGCCGTGGTGAGCGTCATCCAGCCGCGTACGACCAGGCGCTGCAGCGGGCGGGCACTCGCCCCGCGCTGCCAGCAGGCCAGTACGAAGGCGGCGCCACCGGCCAGCAGGATGAAACCGGCGTACGCGGCGTAGCGCGCGATGCCGTAGAGCGTGCCGACCAGGCCGCCTCCGGCCTGGTCCGTCGGCAGGGCGACGGTCGTCTTGGACGGGGCGCCGATGGAGAAGGTGAAGGCGCCGGAGACCGGATGGCTGTCCGCGGAGACGGCCTGCCAGGCCACGGTGTACGTGCCGTCGGGCAGCCCCGTGTGCAGCGGGACGCCGTACTTCACGGTGGAGCCGCTCTGCAGGTTCCGTGGTTCCGCACCGGTATCGGCGCGTTTGCCGCTGGGATCCAGGACCCGGACGGAGCCGTCGCCCATGGCGACCTGTTCGGAGAAGGTGAGCGTGACCTCCTTGGGGGCGGTGGCGACCACCGCCCCGTCCTGCGGATCGCTCCCGGTGAGCGCGGCATGCGCGGACGCCGGTCCCGCGCCTCCCAGCAGCAGGCCGAACACCATGCCGACGAATGCGGCGAGGAGTGCGGCAGCGGCGAGTGGCCGGCGCATCGGGGACACGGACGGGGTCGGCCCGAAGTGCGGGGCGGTGGCTGTCATGGAGTGTCAGTCCCTCACTGCTTCTTCGGGTTGTGGGTGGTCTCCTTCACGGGAAGGTCGACCTTGATGGGATCGGCCTTCTCGAAGTGCAGCTCGACGGACACCTTCTCGCCCTGCCTGGGCCGCTGCTTCAGTTTCATGAACATGATGTGGTTGCCGCCGCGCTCCAGGTCCAGTTCGCCGCCCGCGGGCACCTCGAAGGACGTCACCATGCGCATGGTCTGGTTCGTCGTCCGGTGGATCGTGACGTCGTCGGAGAGCGGGCTGGTGACCGAAGTGAGCCGGTCGGAGCTGTCGCCGCTGTTCCGTACGACGAGGAAGCCGGCCGCCATGTCGTTGACGGGCTGCGGCATGAACGCACCGGTCACCTTCAGTTCGGGCATGCCGCCCGAGGACGAGCACCCCGCCAGCGTCAGCCCGGTGGTGAGGGCGACGATGCCGGCGAAGACGGCGCGGCGGTTCACGGGTTCTCCCCCTTGATGATCTTGGGGAGGTCCTTGGTGTAGTCGTCGGGCGTGGTGTCCTCGCTGTACAGCACATACCCCTTGTCGGTCTTCGGGGAGAACGCGATGACCTGCGACCCGTGCATCGAGACGACCGTGCCGTCCTTCTCCTTCTTCGGAGGGTCGATGCCGATGCCGATCTGGCGTGCGCCCGCCTGGATGGTCGGGAAGTCGCCGGTGAGACCGATGAAGGAGGCGTCCTGGGCCCTGAGCCAGCTGCCCAGCGAGGACGGGGTGTCCCGCTCGGGGTCGGTGGTGACGAAGACGACCTGGAGCTTGTCCTGGTCGGCCTTGGGCAGGGACTTCTTGGCGATGGCGATGTTGCTCATGATGAGCGGGCAGACGTCGGGGCAGTTGGTGTAGCCGAAGTAGATGAGCGTCGGCTTGCCCTTGGTCCGCTCGCGCAGGTCGTACTTCTTGCCGTGGGTGTCGGTCAGGACGAGGTCGGGCTTGGTGAACGGCTGGTCGAGCACCGTCGCGGCCTGGGTCTTCGCCTGGGCGGAGACGTCCGCGAGGGGCTTGTTGGCGTCGTCGCTGCTGCCGCAGGCCGACAGGGTGAGCGCGGCCGCGGCGACGAACGCCGCGGCCAGCACTGTCTTCTTAAGCATGGATTGCTGATTCCTGGTGGGTCGGTGGTTCGGTGGGGCCGGAGGGTCAGGCGGTGCGCCGGCGGCCGGCCAGGACGCCGAAGGCCACCCCGGCAGCGCCGATGAGGATGCCGACGATGCCGAGGACCCGGGCCGTGGTGTCACTGGAGGAGGACGACGCGGACGACGCCTCGGTGTGCTCGTCCTTCGCCTGGTCGGCGCCGGCCGCACCGGCCTTGTCGTCGGCGGCGCCGTGTTCGTCGGTGGTCGCGGCGGTCAGCTTGAGAACCGGCGCCGGGCTCTCGGGCTCCTCGGCGCCGTCCTTCTGCTCCTCGATCCAGCGGACGACTTCCTTGTTGTCGTACGTCTGGATGGCCTTGAACACCAGTTGGTCGGCGTCCTCGGGGAGCTGACCGACGGAGAGCGGGAACTGCTGGAACTGGCCCGGGCGGATGCCGAGGTCGTTCTTGCTGCCCTCGGCGGACCAGGTGACCTTGGAGACCGCCTCGTCGATTTTGTTGCCGTGGACCTCGAGCGGCTTGGCGAGCTTGCTCTTGGTGACGACGATCTTCCAGCCGGGCACCGGCTGCGGCATCACGGAAGCGAGCGGGTGGTCGGTCGGGAAGTTGACCTCGAGCTTGGTCGTCGAGGTGTTGTCGCGCTCGTTGGGGACCTTGAAGTTGATCGTGGCGTAGCCGCCCTTGGCGGCCTCGCCCTGCGGCTGCACGCTGACGTGCGCGGAGGCCGTGCCGGCAAGGATCAGCACGGTGGACGCGGCGACGCCGCCGGCGAGGGCGATGCGGGAAACGTTCATGTCAGAAATCACTCCACTGAAGCACGAAGGAAAGGTGGTCCGACGCGCGGATGCGCGGCGGCGTCGCGACACCTCTTCCTCACCTTCGGCGTGCCTGCACCGAGCCGGGGACCACCGCATGGCGGGCGCCGAGCGGTGACTGCGGTCGAGTCGTGCGTGCAACGAGCGGAGGGTGTCGCGTCAGGCTGCGAGGGTGAATGCGGGCGGAGGCCCGCGCCTGATCACCAGGTGCTGCAGTGGATCGCCGGTGGCGGGAGCCGGGGCGTCGACCGTGGTACTACGGGGGATGTGCGGCCCGGTCGCCGGTTCGCCCGGGAGACCGGCGCACAGTGCCCGTACGAGAGCGAGCGCGGCCCGCAGCGTACGCAACCGGGCCCCGGCCATGAGCTGCTTGGCGCCATGCGCCGACAGCCGGACCAGCCGGAACAGTGCGATTTCGCCGCGCCGCAGCAGCCAGCCGGTGGCCAGCGCGGCCAGTAGGTGGCCGAGCAGCATGGGCAGGCTGGGCAGCAGACCGGCGAGCGCGGCCGGGTCGGTCACGGCGGTGACCGCCGCTCCCGTCCCGGTGGCCATGTGCTGATGGCCCTGGTCCATCGCCGTCACCGTCGCCGGATCGATGCCTGCGGCGGTGACGATGCGGTGGGCGGCGGCGGCGTTCAGCTGCTCCGGTCCTGCGCCGCAGACGAGGCCTGCCGCGAACCGGATCAGTGAGCGGTCGCCCGCCCCATCGCCCGTCGACGTGCTGGGGACGCCGTGCGAGCCCAGGCCGAAGAGAGTGTGCAGGGCGATCTGCCCGCCGGCCAGGGCGGTGGCGATGGACGGCATGGAACGCTCGCGTCCGGCGAGTGGCGCCACCACCGCGAAGACCCCGAGGAAGCCTGCGAGCAGCGTCCACCAAGGAACGGTCGCGCAGGAGGCCAGTGTGTGCCCTGCCGCGGACAGCCCGACGCAGGCCGCGGTGAACACCGCGGCCCTCAGTAGCCGCAGACCGGCTCCGGCGCGTGCGACAGGCGTAGACATGGCCGGGTCATCATCGCACTGCGCCCCCGGCCGCCGTACGTCAGGTCCGGAAAGTCGCCTTCTGACCGGTTGGACACGAGGCGCGTGAGCTGGACGGGTCCGGCATACACGGGTGTACGGAGTGCTGGTATCCGCCGAATGAGCGGTCTCACATCAGAACTGTGCTTACGAACCGCCCGGCGCGGCAATACGTATCGGTATGTCGAGCCGCAGCCAGGAGGCTGGAGCATGAGCATCTGGTGGTCACTCCATTTGCGGCGCGAAGCTGCGAGCGTTCCGCTCGCCCGTCGCTTCCTGCTCGGCACCATGGAGTCCGCGGGCGTGGATCCGGACATCTCCTTCGACCTGTCGCTCGCGCTCAGCGAAGCCTGTGCGAACGCCGTCGAGCACGGCGGGGAGCAGAGGGGTGCCAACGTCACCCCCGGGGACTGCGACCCGTGGGACGCGTGGGACTCCTGGAGCGAGCAGTCCGGTACGACCTCCGGGCAGTACTGGGTCACCGCCTATCTGGACGGTGAGAAATGCCGTATCGAAGTCGCCGACTCGGGGCCCGGCTTCCCCACCCGGCGTGTGCTTCGCACTGCCGAACAGCCGCATGCGCATCAACCGCCCGCGCACCAACCGCAGCCGCTTCCGCCGCTCAGCGCCGAGGACGGCCGAGGACTCTGCCTCATCGAACAGCTCGCCGACCACGTCCACTTCGCCAACCGCCCGGGGCGTGGTGCGGTGGTGAGCTTCGACAAGGTCCTGAAATGGCGGGAGGGCGCCCTGCTCATGGTGTCCTGAGCGGGGCGCCCCCGACGCGCGGTGCCGACCGTCCACGACCGGTCCCGACCGTCGATGATCAGCGCTTGATCAACCCTTGAATCAGCCCTTGAGCTGAGCCATCCAGGCCTCGACCTCGTCGGCCTGGCGCGGCAGCTTGTCGGAGAGATTCCGGTTGCCGTCCTCGGTGACGAGGATGTCGTCCTCGATCCGGACGCCGATGCCGCGGTACTCCTCCGGCACGGTCAGGTCGTCGGCCTGGAAGTACAGACCGGGCTCGACGGTGAGGCAGACGCCGGGCTCCAGCGTCCCGTTGACGTACGTCTCGGTGCGTGCGGCTGCGCAGTCGTGGACGTCCATGCCGAGCATGTGGCCGGTGCCGTGCAGGGTCCAGCGGCGCTGCAGACCCAGCTCCAGGACCTTGTCCACGGACAGGTCGCCCAGCAGACCCCACTCGACGAGCTTCTCGGTGAGCACGCGCTGCGCGGCGTCGTGGAAGTCGCGGTAGGCCGCGCCGGGCTTGACGGCCGCGATTCCCGCCTCCTGGGCCTCGTACACCGCGTCGTAGATCTTCCGCTGGAGCGGCGTGAACGTGCCGTTGATGGGAAGGGTCCGCGTCACATCGGCGGTGTAGAGGTCATTGGTCTCCACACCGGCGTCGAGCAGCAGCAGTTCGCCGGAGCGCACGGGGCCGTCGTTGCGCACCCAGTGCAGGGTGGTGGCGTGCGGGCCCGCCGCGCAGATCGAGCCGTAGCCGATGTCGTTGCCCTCGATGCGGGCGCGGAGGAAGAACGTGCCCTCGATGTAGCGCTCGCTGGTCGCCTCGGCCTTGTCGAGGACCTTCACGACGTCCTCGAAGCCGCGCGCCGTGGCATCGCAGGCCTTCTCCAGCTCGGCGATCTCGAAGGCATCCTTGACCAGGCGCGCTTCGGAGAGGAAGACCCGCAGCTCCTCGTCGCGCTCCGCGGTGACCTTGTCGGTCAGCGCGGACTCGATGCCCGAGTCGTGGCCGCGGACGTTACGGACGGGTCCGGTGGCCTCGGTCAGCGCGGCCGGGAGCTGACGTACGTCCTTCGCCGGGATGCCCAGCAGCTGCTCGGCCTCGGCCAGGGAGTGGCGGCGGCCGACCCACAGCTCGCCCTGGCCGTCGAGCCAGAACTCGCCGTTCTCGCGGTTGGAGCGCGGCAGCAGGTAGACGGTCGCCTCGTGCCCGTCGTCCTTCGGCTCCAGGACGAGCACGCCGTCCTGGGTCTGGTCGCCGGTGAGGTACGCGTACTCGGTGGAGGCGCGGAAGGCGTACTCGGTGTCATTGGAGCGGGTCTTCAGGTTGCCCGCAGGAATGACCAGACGCTCGCCGGGGAAGCGCGCGGACAGTGCGGCGCGGCGGGCCGCAGTGTGCTCGGCCTGGGCGATCGGCTCGAGGCCGTTCAGCTCGGTGTCGGCCCAGCCCGACTTCATGTTGGCGGCGAGTTCATCGGAGACGCCCGGGTACAGGCCGTTCTTCCGCTGCTTGACCGTCTCGGTCTCTTCGGTCTCCGGGGTCTCCGGGGTGGGCTCCTCAGACACGACTTGTCTCTCCTTGATACGACACTGGACCCCGTCCATCGTACGGGCGTGCGGAAGGGGGCCCAGGGCCGGAAGACCTCTTACAGAGACCGGCTGCCGAGACCTGTTGCAGAGACTGATCACAAAGACCGATCGGAGAGACCGGCCGAACCACCTGCTCGGCCGAAACGCGAAGCTCCGCTGATGACGCGGCTCAGTCGAAGCGCGCTGCCAGAATGACGACGTCCTCGGCGCTGTCGACCTGGTCGAGCCCATTCGGCAGGACGGTCCGCAGCACATGGTCGGCCACCGATCCGGCGTCCCGGCGCAGCGCCTTCGGTACGCTCGCGGCCGCCGAGTGGAGCCGTGCGAACGCCCGGTCCATCGAGTCGCCGGTGCGGCGCAGCAGCCCGTCGGTGTACAGCAGCAGCGTCTCGCCGGGCGCCGGAGCGAACTCCACGCTCGGCGCCTCCCAGCAGGCGAGCATGCCCAGTGGCGCGGACAGGGTCGTCTCGACGAACTCCGTGCGCCGGTCGCCGGTCACCAGCGGTGGGGTGTGCCCGGCACCGGCCAGCACGATCTTGCGTGCGGCGGGCTCGCAGCAGGCGAAGAGCGCAGTAGCGGACCGTGCGGGTTCGGTCAGCCGCAGCAGCAGCTCCAGATCGGAGAGCACGGCAACCGGATCCTCGCCCTCCATCACCGCGTACGCCCGCAGACCGGCCCGCAGCCGTCCCATGGCAGTCAGCGCGCTGGGCCCGGAGCCGCCCACCGAACCGACGGCGAGACCGAGCGCACCCTCCGGCAGCGCCATCGCGTCGTACCAGTCACCGCCGCCGCGCGGTGCGGCGCGATGGCGGGCGGCCAGCTGTACGCCAGGGACCCGGGGCAGCCGGCCGGGCCGCAGCTCCTCGGTGAGGGCGGCCACTTCTGCCCTGGCCCGATGCAGCTCCAGCAGCCGGGCCAGGTGCGCGCCCGCGTAACGGGCGTAGAGACCGACGAGGTGGCGCTGGCGTTCCAGGGGCTCGGCGGGCTCGTCGTAGAGCCAGACGGCCGCGCCGAGCCGTCCGGTCGCGGGGGTGGTCAGGGGCAGGGCGTAGCTGGCGGCGTATCCGAGCCGGGCGGCGACTTCGCGGTGGCGGGGGTCCAGGCCTGTGTCGCCGAGCAGATCGGGGCTGGTCTGGGGTCCTTCGGCGCCCGGGAGGCCGTCCAGGATCCTGCCGTACGAGGTTGCGCTGCGCGGCACCGTCTCGATGTGGCCGAGCTCGGCGTGGGCGAGTCCGAGACCGATGGTGGAGACCGGGCCGCGACGGTCGGAGGGTTCGAAGACGATCAGCCCGCGGCGGGCACCGACCAGGGCCGCGCCGGCACCGAGCAGCTCGTGCAACGCGTCGTCGAGGGTGTTGGTTCCGGCCAGGCGCTCGGTGAGTTCGTGCAGCGTGGTGAGGTCGGAGACCCAACCGGCCAGACGGTCTTGAAGAAAGGCCCCTGGCGCGGCCGGCACATCGTCCAGAGGCCCGGCAGTGTGCGCTGAAACAGCAACTGCGGGATCGATTCCAGCCACTTTCGGCAGGTGAGGGGCGCTCATGGCAACCGGCTTTCCGACCAGTGCGTTTCGTCGAATAGCATCGCAAACCCCCATGTCATTCTGCGCCGCTATCAGTGCATCCACATGTACACGCACAAGTAAGCAGATGTCCAGCATTGTCCCTGCGGGATTCGTGGTGTCCGCGGACCGCTAAGTTGGCCAAAAAATGCACCCTATGGATGCCATTTGCTGTCGACTGGGTCTGGCTCGACAGGGGGTTACCTCGGGGTGAAGTCCCGGGGGAGCGTCATTCCGGGCATGCTGGGTACGTAATCGGTGATGAACCAGGGGCAGTTCTGATCGCCCCGGAACCTGGCAGGGAGCCCGGACGTCCTCACGTGTGACGGCCGCGCCCCACCCCCGAGTGGCGGGGTTGTGCACCATGGGACGGCAGGCGCGATGCGCGCTGCCCCTCGCCATGTTTTTGGCTGGACCGGCTCAGCTCGACTCGGCTCACGCTCGGTACCGATGGGTTACCCGTACCGCAGACTTAGAGAACATGTACGCACGGTGAAGTGATACACACGTGGCGTGACGCACACGTGTTGTGATGTGGCCCTCGGCGTTCAACGGAAAGGAACGAGCGCTCATGCGCGAGATCCTCGGAAGGCGACGCAGGCTCCGGCTCCGGCGCAAGGCACGGCCCGCCCAGCTCGACGCGGCCCTGACCTGTGCCACCGCATGGCAGTGGCCCGTGCTTCCCGGAGTGGGGCTGAGCGCAGGCGGTGGTCGCGGTGACCGCGGCCGTGGCTGCGCCTGCCCCGATCCCGAGTGCGCCGTACCCGGCGCACACCCCTTCGATCCCGGTCTCCTCGCGGCGACCACCGACGAGCGCATGGTGCGCTGGTGGTGGACCAATCGACCGACCGCGCCGATCATGCTGGCCACCGGCGGCCGCGCCCCGTGCGCGCTCAGCCTGCCGGCCATGGCCGGTGCCCGGGCGCTGACCGAGCTCGACCGCATGGGGATGCGGCTCGGTCCGGTGGTGGCGACACCGACGCGGTGGTCGCTGCTGGTCGCTCCCTACACCCTCGAACAGCTCGGCGAGCTGTTGCACGCCAAGGACTGGGTGCCCAGTTCGCTGCGTTTCCACGGCGAGGGGGGCTATCTCGTCCTTCCCCCGTCCGAAGTGGGTACGGGGCAGGTGCGCTGGGAACGGGCTCCACTGCCCGGCCCCGTGACGCCCTGGCTGCCGGGCGTGGAGGCGGTCCTGGACGCGCTGGTCGAAGCGAGCAACAGTGCTCCCGACGGCGGCAGCCGGCTCGCGTACTGAGAGCGGCCGGTCGGCGTCGGCGGACCCGGTGGGGCTCCGAGCGGGCGTACGGGCTGTTCGGCTCACTCGTTCGGGTGTGAGCCGGTCGAGTTCTGCGTGAAATGGGTGCGCTCCACCCCGGCGCCCGCATTTTCGTCGATATCTTCGGCGCACCGTCAGGAATTCCCGCGAGTCGACAGGTGGGGCCGCCATGAATCTCCGCTTGATCGTTATGGCGGGCGTGGTGGTCTCCGCCGTCGTGCTTCCGCGCGCGGCCTCTGCGGAACCCGCGGGCGGCCGCGGTCACGTACCGCGTAATGCAAAGTCTGCCGATGCAAAGTCCAGCCATGGCGGGCTTTCTGATGGGCCTTCCGGAACCGGTTCGAAGGAGTCTTCGGGGGCTCCCTCGAAGGGATCTTCGCAGGGGAGTTCCTGGCCCGGACTTCTGTCCGATATCGACCTGCCGAGTGGTCGCGGGGAAGTCGGGGGGCCCGGCGGAGGGGGCGGCTCAGCCTTTCACCGGATCGGACGCTTCCGCGCTGCGGACCGGCGCCCGGTACGGCCCCGAGCTGACCTCTCCCGAGGGCATCGACGGGCAGACCTGTGCCATGACCGACGGGCGCGCCACATGGGCGCGCAGCTACTGCCGCAATACGACGGGTGACGAACTCCGGTCCGTACTCACGCTGATGGGGCCCGGAGGCCGGATCGTCGAAACTCACTGCACGGTGGAGTCACAGGATGAGCCGGGCGGCTGCGGGACGCCGCACCGCTCGTCCTGCGGAGGTCCTGACGAGTATGTGACGGTGGCCGAGTACGCGGGCGGCGGGGTGCCCGACGGGACGGCCGAGGAGGCTCCGCTGCTGCTGAGGTCCGGATCCGATCCGGCGCCTTCCGCGGCGGGTTGACGCCGGATCCGCAGTCGCTGTGCCCGGTCCCGCGCGTCGCTCCGTGCGCCGTGTCCGGGCATGAGAACGCCCGGTCGCTGGCGACGGGGGATGCACCAGCGACCGGGCTTCTAGAACGGTAACAAGAGATCTGCCGTTCGCAAATTCGATCTCGCTTATTCGGACAGCTATTGACTTGCGGGTACTGCGAGTTGTGACATGAGTCACCGATCGGCCCGCCGCTGTCGTCACGCGGTCACGGTCAGCTGAGCGTCACTTGGCGGTTGGTGAGACCGCCGCGGGCCCGCCGCTCGTCCGCGGTGAGCGGAGCGTCCGAGGCGAGCGCCTGCGCCAGCCGCTCCGCGAGCTCGGCCGCGGGCTTCTCGCACTCCTCGGCCCCCATCGTGCTCGGCAGATCCCAGACCGGGACCATCAGTCCGTGCGCGCGGAAGGAGCCGACCAGCCGCGTCCCCTCACCGAGCGAGGAGGTGCCGGCGGCGTGCAGCCGGGCGAGCGCGTCGAGGAGCTGCTCCTCGGGGTGCGGCATGACCCAGCGCAGGTGGTTCTTCTCCGGGGTCTCGCACCAGTACGCAGCGTCCACGCCGGAGAGCATGCTGGTCGGGATCGCCGCTTCGTTCGCACGCTCCAGCGATGCGGACACCTCGGGCGTGGCGTTCTCCGCGCCCGGGACCCAGAACTCGAAGCCGGAGTGGACGACGGGCTCGAATGCGGCTTCCGGGTCGAGCAGGTCCTGCAGGCGCGGCCCGTCGGCCGGTACGCGCCGGGCGGCGACGGGTGAGCCGGGCTCGGTGGCCAGCGCGCGCTGCAGGGTGTCCGCGAGGTCGCGGCTGAGGTCGCCGGAGGAGGTGTCGTTCTGCAGGGCGAGCAGGACGGAGCCGTCGTCGCGGCGCAGCGCCGGCCACGCCATCGGCAGCACGGTCGCGAGCGTCACGGACGGCACGCCCTCCGGCAGTCCGCCCTTCAGGGTCAGCTCGACCGTTGCGGCGGGCACCAGCTCGCGCATGGCGACCCAGTCGCACTCACCCGCCAGGCCCTCGAACGGGCGCTGGACCAGCTCGGTCACGGCCTGGGCGGCGGCGCGGCCGTGACAGGCCTTGTAGCGGCGGCCCGAACCGCACGGGCAGGGCTCGCGAGCCCCGACCACCGGGATCTCGCTGTCCTTGAGCTGCTGCTTCCCGGCCTTGGTCTGAGGGCGCTTCTTGGCCATGGTGGGCTTTCTCCCGATTGCGACAGTGCGGTCTGGGCCGCGAGCCTAGCCGCCCGTGTCGGGTCCGGGACACAGACGCCCGGGGCGCATGGGGTACGTACGCGGGAGCGCCGGTGTGTCGCGCTCCGTTCAGCGGCTCCCGGGCCCCATCCGGACCTCGGTGCACAGGCTCATCCGTCCACAGGTTCGCAAGCCCGTCGGTTCACCGGTCCGTGCGTACGCCGAACCGGTGCATCGGCCTCGGGCCACGTCAGCCCGCGTCGTCGAAGGCGTCGGCGAAGTCCAGCCCGTCGAGCCCCGGCAGATGCCCGTTCCCGTGGCCATGCCCGCGGCCCTCGCTGACCAGTACCCACACGGTGACCTCGCCGGACGAGCTGTCGCGTACGCCCCACTCCTGGGCGAGCGCGCTGATGATGTTGAGCCCGCGGCCACCGCGCGCCGTCACGGACGGTGTGGCCGGAATCGGTCGGGTCGGACCGCCTCCGTCCGTCACCTCGACGGTCAGCCCGCCTGTTCTGTCGACGTGCCAGGCGGCACGTACGTCGCCGTCACCCACATCTGTGTGTCGCCCCAGCGGCCTGCCGTGTCGGCAGGCATTGCTGAGAAGTTCGGAAAGGATCAATACAGCATCGTCGACGACCGAATCCGACACCCCGTAGCTGCGCAATTGCTCGCGCATCCGGTGCCGCGCCTGCCCCACGCCCGCAGGGCCATGGGGTACGGCCATGCTCGACGACGTGGGCACTTCCTGTGCCACCACCAACGCCACCCCCGAGACCTCCTTTGCCCCACGCCACGGAGTGGATGCCCCCCTGGACTGGACCGGAAACCGGCCAATGGCCTGCCAGTGACGCATTCGTAACGATCGAATACAGACTGAATGCGCCGGTGTACACCCTGTAACTGATGTTAAAGGCGACCCAGTTGGGACAGAACCCGTTTTGGGCGGTTCGTGATGATTGCCTCGACGCCAAGGCGTGCGCAGAGCTCCACGTCCTCGGGTTCATCGACCGTCCAGACGTGCACACGGTGGCCGGCCCGGTGCAGTCGCTCGATGTAGCCCGGGTGACTGCGTACGATCCGCAGTCCCGGGCCGGCGATCCGGGCGCCGGCCGGCAGTCGCCCGTCGCGCAGCCGCGGCGATACGAACTGCATCAGATAGACGGTGGGCAGGGTGGGCGAGGCAGCCTGAATGCGGTGCAGGGAGCGTGCCGAGAAGCTCATGATCCGGACCGGCGAGGGGCCCTCGTCCGGCGGAGTGTCGAGCTCGAAGCGCTTCAGCAGATGCAGCAGCCGTTCCTCCACCTGGCCCGCCCAGCGAGTGGGGTGTTTGGTCTCGATGGCCAGCTGGAGGGGGCGCCCGGCAGCACGCGTCTCGACGACCAGCTCGAGCAGTCGCTCAAGAGTGAGTACGGAGGTGAACTCGCCCGGCACCGGATCCCAGTCCGGGGACTCCTCGCGGTCCTTCCAGGAGCCGAAGTCGAGGGCGGCGAGTTCGGCGAGTTCCAGGGCGGAGACGGCGCCCCGGCCGTTGGACGTACGGTTCACCCGGCGGTCGTGCACGCAGACGAGGTGGCCGTCGGAGGTGAGCCGTACATCGCACTCCAGCGCGTCCGCGCCGTCCTCGATGGCCTTCCGGTAGGCGGCCAGGGTGTGCTCGGGAGCGTCGTCGGACGCCCCGCGGTGTGCGATGACCTGGATGGGATGCTGCATGGTGTGCTGCCGTGCTTGGGTCACCGCGTCATGGTGCCACCGAGTGGCGGCGGGGGTGCGTACCTTGCGGCGGGGGACCGTTTTGCCGGATATAAAGATTGGTGCACGGACACACAGGTCCTGCTTACAGTGGCCTGACGGGTCATGGGAAAAGCTGGCTCCAGACACGTACGCAGCGGATCTCTTGCCGAAAATTGATGAGGAACCGAGGAGTAAAGAGCTGTGAGCACAGAGAACGAGGGCAACGAGGGCACTGCGGCTCAGGCCGTTCCGTCCGTTCCGTCCGCACCTCCCGTGCCGGCCGCTGCTCCTGAGGGCACGCCTGCGCCCCCGTCGGCGCCCGCGGGCCCGGATTCGTCGGACGCGGCGGCGACGCAGCAGTCCGGGCAGGCGATGGACTGGCCGCCGCCGCAGTCCCCTGGGCCGCAGCACGCGCCGTCCGCGCAGCCGCAGTCGGCCGGTGCCTGGCCGCCGCCCCCGCCTGCCGTTCCCGCGTACGCGCAGGGCGCGGGTGGTGGCGGTGGTCCCGTGTGGGGGGCGGCCAACCAGCTGCCGCCGGAGGCTCCGCGCAAGCGGCGCGGCGGTGGCCTGGTGGCCGCGGTGGCTGTCGCGGCCCTCGTGGCGGGCGGCGTCGGCGGCGCCCTCGGCTACTGGGCTGCCGACCGGAACGACAGCGGTAACTCCTCCGGTTCGACCACGGTCACGGCGTCGACCAATCCGCAGGCCCTCAAGCGCGACCCCGGCACGGTCGCGGGCGTCGCGGCCAAGGCGCTGCCCAGCGTGGTCACCATCGACGCGCAGAACGGCGACGGCGAGGGCGGCACGGGCACCGGCTTCGTGTACGACAAGGAAGGCCACATCCTCACCAACAACCACGTGGTGGCTTCCGCGGCGAACAGTGGCCAGCTCACGGCGACGTTCTCCAACGGCAAGAAGTACGACGCCGAGGTGGTCGGCCGCGCGGAGGGTTACGACGTCGCCGTACTGAAGCTCAAGAACGCGCCGTCGGGGCTCTCCCCGCTGGCCCTCGGCAACTCGGACCAGGTCGCGGTCGGCGATTCGACGATCGCGATCGGTGCGCCGTTCGGTCTGTCCAACACGGTCACGACCGGCATCATCAGCGCGAAGAACCGCCCGGTCGCCTCCGGTGACGGTTCCGGCGGCAGCAACTCCTACATGAGCGCACTGCAGACCGACGCCTCGATCAACCCGGGCAACTCCGGCGGCCCGCTGCTCGATGCGCGTGGTGCGGTCATCGGTATCAACTCGGCCATCCAGTCGACCGGCAGCAGCGGTCAGGCCCAGGCGGGATCCATCGGCCTCGGCTTCGCGATCCCGATCAACCAGGCGGAGAACGTCGCCCAGCAGCTGATCAAGACCGGTCAGCCGGTCTACCCGGTGATCGGTGCCACGGTCACCATGGACGACAAGACCGGCGGCGCCGTCATCTCGGACCAGGGCTCGGGCGGCACGCCGCCCGTCAGCCCGGACGGTCCCGCCGCCAAGGCCGGTCTCAAGGCGGGCGACGTGATCACCAGGTTCAACGACACGGTGATCGACAGCGGCCCGACCTTGATCGGCGAGATCTGGACCCACAAGCCGGGCGACAAGGTCACGCTGACCTACAAGCGCGACGGCAAGGTGTCGACGGCCGAAGTCACCCTGGGGGAGCGCAAGGGCGACAGCTGACCGGCTAGGCTGTCCTCGCGTCAAGGCCGGTCGATGACCGATGACGTGGGGTGGGTTGCCCGAGCGGCCTAAGGGAACGGTCTTGAAAACCGTCGTGGCAGCGATGTCACCGTGGGTTCAAATCCCACACCCACCGCAGCACCTGTGAAGGGGCGTCCGAGAGGGCGCCCCTTTCTGCGTGCACGGACGACGGTGTCGAGACCGGTCGGTGGTGCGGGCTCAGGGGAATCGGTCGGGACGGTCGGCGTCCTCCGGGCCCATGGGGCGGCCGGAGGTGAGGCGGGCGGCTGAGGCGATGGTGGCCCGGGCCTCGCGTTCGGTGAGGCCGGTGCGGACGGCGGCGTCGGTAAGGGCGTCCGCCAGGGCGTCGCCGAAGCCGTGTTCGTACGCACGGCAAGCAGCCCAGAAGAGACGGGTGTTGCGCTGTCCTTCGTGTGCCGCGAGAACGAACTGGACCAGCCCCTGGCCGTGGTGGGGGCGGCCGGAGGGGTGGTGAGGACGTGCGGGGGGCGCGAGCAGCCGGAGGAGCGCGCGGGGGCAGGGGGCCGGGGAGAGATCGGCGGCGCCGGGGGCGAGGCGGTAGGTGCCGCGAGCGGTGACCGAGCCGGGACCGACCAGGTAGCCGCCGGTGCCGCGGATGTCGATGCCGGGGGCGAGGCGGCTTGCGGAATTCGGTACGGATATGCCGGGCGGGCCGGTGAGCCAGATGTGGCGGCCGCCGCTGGGAGTGATCACAGTGACCGTCGGCGGGATGGTGAACAGGTGGTGCAGGGCCAGCTGCTGGAGGGCCGCCACGGAGTCGATCCGGCCGGTGGTGTCGATGTCGAGGTCGACGCCGATGAGGTGGTGCGGGGCCCGGCCGCAGGCGATTCCGTAGCCGGTGGCCCAAGGGGCGGCGGCGAAGAGGGCGCGTACGGCGGCAGGGTTCGTGGTGGCGTCGTGGACGCCGTGTCCGGGGAGACCGCAGGCGCCCCGGCACGTGACCGGCCGGTCCTCGTCGTGGTGGGGAGAGCGCAGGGCGGGGAGCTTGGTGGCGGACAGCGGGATGACGGGGAGCCCGTGCTCGGCGGCGGAGAGCGCGTGGGCGAGGGCCAGGGTGGCGGTCTGCCGGTCGGTGATGGCCATAGCTCTATGTTCGTACAACTGTTCGAAGAAAGGAAGAGGTGGCGGGAGTGAGGGGCGGGCGACGGTGGAGGGTGGCGCCGGGTCGGTTGCTGCGGATCGAGCGGGGTGGATCGGGCGGGGTGGAAGGGCGGAAAATGTGCCGAAACGCTTTTCCTCTTGGGGCGCGCGGGATCGCGCGGTGCCGGGGGTGTGTGCCAGGGGTGTGAGCTGGGGCTTTGGGGCGGGCAGGAGGTTTATCGGGTGTTCCTCATGCTTGCGGGGGAATCGGTGGACCTGGGTGGTTCGCCAGGGATTCGGTGGGCAGCTTTGGTCTCGCGACGTCGTGACCAAGATCGAGGCGGTCGGCCAACTGCCTCGAAAACAGCCGCACTTTCGGTTCCTGGAGGAAATTGACATGGCAAGCATCCGTACTGCTCGTGCCCTCGCCGCTGTTGCCGCACTGCCCCTCGCCGCCGCACTCTTCGGCGGCGTTGCCCAGGCCGACAACGGCTCGTTCGCGAACGACGGGTCGAACGCGGGAGTTGCGACGATCAGTGGCAGTGGAGTCGGCAGGAACAACTCCGGCAACTCGTCGACGTCGCAGCAGCAGGCCACCGGTTCCGGGGCATCGAACCAGAGCAACTTGGCGCAGGTGAACCGCTCGGCGTTCACCGCGATCTACCAGTCCAACAGGAACGTCACGGTGAACTTCACGAAACTCTGGTGAGCCGGGGTCCACCGTGGGCCGGTCGGGGGGCCGGTGCGGGGTGGGGTGAACAACGGCCTGCGTGAGGGCGCTTCTGCGTCTTCGCGCAGGCCGTTCGCGTTTCCCGCGCAGGAGCGTTCGGGCGTCGCCGACCTTGACAGCGGCCACGAAGCTGACGGACAGTCAGAAACTCTGATCCGTACGCCCGCGTCCGGAAGGCCCGCCGCCGTGCACCTCGCCCCGACGGAGCGTCAGCAACAGCTGCGCGCCGAGCTCCGCACCTATTTCCGCGATGTGATCACCGGGCCGGATGCGGCGTCCGGGATGTGGGCAAGACGTGCCGATGATCCGGCCGAACAACGCCGACTGCTGCGCCGGATCGGCGCCGACGGGATGCTCGGACTGGGCTGGCCCGTGGAGTACGGAGGTCAGGGCCGCGGTCCCGACGAGCAGTTCGTCTTCTTCGACGAGGCGTACCGGGCGGGTGCGCCCGTGTCCATGGTCACGCTCAACACTGTCGGCCCGACCCTGATGAAGTACGGGACCGAGGCGCAGAGGGCGTACTTCCTGCCGCGGATTCTCAACGGCGACCTCGTCTTCGCGATCGGTTACAGCGAGCCGGAGGCCGGCACGGACCTGGCGGCGTTGCGCACCAGGGCGGTGCGGGACGGCGACGCCTGGGTGATCGACGGGCAGAAGATCTTCACCAGCAATGCGCAGAACGCGGACTGGATCTGGCTCGCCTGCCGTACGGATCCGGATGCGGCCAAGCACAAGGGCATCTCGATCATCCTGGTCCCGACGGACGCCCCCGGGTTCACCTGGACCCCCATCGAGACCGTGGGTGGTCTGACCACGACGGCCACCTATTACGACGGGATACGGGTACCCGCCGCGAATCTGGTCGGCGAGGAGAACGACGGCTGGGGGCTGATCACCAACCAGCTGAACCATGAGCGGGTTGCGCTCGCCGCGATCGGGATGCAGGCCGAGGAGTTCTACGAGGCGGCGCTCGCCCACGCTCGTACCCCCGATCCGGTGAGTGGGCGGCGCCCGGTTGACGAGCCGTGGGTGCGGTCCCGACTGGCCGAGGCCTATGCCCGGCTGGCGGCAACGCGCCTGCTCAACTGGCGTTTGGTGGGGGATGTGGGGGCGGGCTCGCTGGCCCCCGGCGAGGCGAGCGGCGTGAAATTCATGGGAACCGAATCGGCCGTCGAGGTGTATCGAATGTGCCAGGAAATCACGGGCGAGGTCGGACTGGTCCGCGGTGGTTCGCTCGGTTCCTTCGGGGACGGGGAGCTGGAGCGGATGAACAGAGCGGCGCAGATCAACACCTTCGGGGGCGGGGTGAGCGAGGTGCAGCGGGAGATCGTCGCGACGATGCGGCTCGGCATGAAGAGGGGGAAGCGGTGACGGACGTGCGATACGAGCAGGGCGGACAGGGCGGCCGGAGCCCGCAGGACGAGCGCGGCGGGCGGGGCGGGTCGGACGAGATGTACGAGCGGCTCAAGGCGTACGAGGGGCGGGCGGCCGCCACCGCGGGCGTCGGCAAGGACCTGGTGAACGAGCCGATGATCAGGCACTGGTGCGAGGCCATGGGAGACACGAACCCGGCGTACGCGGGGCCCGCGGCGATCGCTCCGCCCACCATGCTGCAGGCGTGGACGATGGGCGGCCTGTCGGGGCACTCGGACCGTTCAGGGGCGTACGACGAGCTGTTCGCCCTCCTCGACGGCGCCGGGTACACCTCGGTGGTCGCGACCGACTGCGAGCAGGAGTATCTGCGGCCGCTGCGTCCCGGGGACCGGATCACCTTCGACGCGGTGATCGAGTCGGTGTCGGAGCGGAAGACGACCAGGCTGGGGACGGGCTACTTCGTCACGACGCGGATGGATGTCCGAGCAGCCGGGGAGCCGGCCGGGACGCACCGCTTCCGGATCCTCAAGTACACACCCGCAGCGGTGAGGCGGGGGGCGAAGCCGGGAGGGTCGGCGGGGGTGAAGGAAGGCGGCCGGAGTCTGCGGCCGAGGCCGGTGATCAATCGGGACAACGCCGGGTTCTGGCAGGGCGTCGCCGAACACAAATTACTCATCCAGCGGTGCGGGGAGTGCGCGACCCTGCGCTTCCCCTGGCTGCCCGGGTGCAATGAGTGCGGTTGTCAGGAGTGGGACACGGTCGAGGCGAGTGGTGAGGGCACCGTCTTCAGTTATGTAGTGATGCATCACCCGCCCTTCCCCGCCTTCGCCGCCTCCGACGACGCCGGACCGTACGCGGTAGCGCTGATAGAGCTGGCGGAGGGCGTACGGATGGTCAGCAATGTGGTCGGTGTGCCGTACGACAAGGTGCGGACTGGGATGCCGGTCAGGCTGGAATTCCTGTGCATGGACCCGGAGTTGGAGTTGCCGGTCTTCCGGGGGAGGGAGGGTTGACATGGACTTCACGCCCACGGAGGAGCAGACCGCGGCGCAGGGCCTCGCCGCGCAGATCTTCGGAGATCTGGCCACGCACGAGCGGCTGGCCGCCGCCGGGACGGGGACGGACACCGAGCTGTGGAAGGAGCTGTGCGCGGCCGGGCTGACCGCCGCCGTCGAGGAGATCGGGCTGCTGGGTCTGGTGCTGCTGCTGGAGGAGCAGGGGAGAACGACTGCGCAGGTGCCGTTCGCGGTGACATGTGCGTACGGGCTGCTTGCCATTGCCGAGCACGGTACGGACGAACAGCGGGAGCGACTGCTTCCGCCGCTGCGGGACGGCACTGCTTTCGCCACCGGCGCGTTCCCGGCACGCGATGGTCTACGGGCCGCCGGGGAAGGGCGGTTGAGCGGCAGCGTGCCCTATGTGCCGTGGCTGCGGGACGCCACTCTGGTGCTCGTGGCGGACGCGGACCGGGTGCTGTGGATCGTACGGACCGCCGACCCGGGTGTGACGGTGACGCCCGTGGAGACCACGGCTCCATGGTCGGCGGCCCGGCTCGACCTGGACCGGGCGCCCGGCGAGCGGCTCGGTGGACCAGCACGACGGACGGGGACGGACACGGGGGCGGACAGTGCGACCGGGACGGCGGCGTATGGAGCTGTGCTGGCCACGAGCCGTACGGCGTTTGCGGGGTTGCAGGCCGGGGTGTGCGCCGGGTCGCTGGCCCGGGCGGTCGCCCACACCACCACCAGGGAGCAGTTCGGACGCCTGCTCTCCACCAACCAGGGGGTGTTGCTGCGCGCCGCCGATGCCCATATGGACACCGAGGCGATACGGGTCACCGCGTACGAGGCGGCGTGGCGCCACGACAAGGGATTGTCGTACGCGGCCCAGGCGCTGACCGCAGCCTGGTGGGCGTCGGAGGCGGGCAAGAGGGTCGTGCACGCCGGACAGCATCTGCACGGTGGGACGGGAGCCGACCTCGACCACCCCGTGCACCGGCACTTCCTCTGGGGCCGCCAGCTCGACGCCTATCTGGGATGCGGCAGCGAAGTGCTGGAGGAGTTGGGTCAGTTGCTGGTGAAGGAGGGATCGCAATGAAGGTCGGCGAGGAGCTGGCGCCGCTGGAGGTCGCAGTGACCCGCACCCTGGTCGTCGCGGGCGCCATCGCCTCCCGCGACTACCAGGACGTGCACCATGACGCCGAGCTCGCACAGCAGAAGGGCTCCCCGGACATCTTCATGAACATCCTGACGACCAACGGCCTGGTCGGGCGGTACGTCACCGACCACTTCGGGCCCTCGACGGTGCTCCACAAGGTTGCCATCAGGCTGGGCGCCCCCAACTATCCGGGGGACACCATGGTGCTGAGCGGCACCGTCACGGCCCTCGGCGACGACGGGACGGTCGAGGTGACGGTCGTCGGAGCCAATGGTCTCGGCAGGCACGTCACCGGCAAGGTGACCATCAGCGTTCCGGAGGGATCCGCATGAGCGTGCGCAGGGCAGATTCGCTCGGCGGACGGGCCGCGATAGTAGGGATCGGGGCGACCGAGTTCTCCAAGGACTCCGGGCGCAGCGAACTGAAGCTGGCCGTCGAGGCGGTGCGGGCCGCCCTCGCCGACGCCGGGCTGGCCCCCGCCGATGTCGACGGCCTGGTCACCTTCACGATGGACACCAGCCCCGAGATCACTGTCGCCCAGGCGGCCGGCATCGGGGAGCTGTCGTTCTTCTCCCGCATCCACTACGGGGGCGGGGCTGCCTGTGCCACCGTGCAGCAGGCGGCGCTCGCCGTGGCGAGCGGGGTGGCCGATGTCGTGGTCTGCTACCGCGCATTCAACGAGCGGTCGGGGCGCCGCTTCGGTTCCGGGGTGCAGCACCGGGAACCGACGGCTGAGGGGACGGCGCTCGGCTGGAATCTCCCCTTCGGACTCCTCACCCCGGCCTCCTGGGTCGCCATGGCCGCCCAGCGCTACCTGCACACGTACAACCTGACGCCGGAAGCCTTCGGCCATGTCGCGGTCACCGACCGGCGCCATGCTGCGCGCAACCCGGCGGCGTACTTCTACGAGAAGCCGATCACGCTTGCCGATCACGCCGCATCGCGCTGGATCGTCGAACCGCTACGGCTGCTCGACTGCTGTCAGGAGACCGACGGCGGACAGGCGATCGTCGTCACCGGTGTCGAGCGGGCCCGCGCCCTTCCCCGGCCACCCGCAGTGATCACCGCTGCCGCTCAGGGTGCCGGGCGGGCGCAGGAACAGATGACCAGCTTCTACCGTGACGGGCTGACCGGACTGCCGGAGATGGACGTCGTCGCCAGACAGCTCTGGCGTACCTCCGGACTCGCTCCCACCGACATCGATGTGGGCATCCTCTACGACCATTTCACCCCGTTCGTTCTGATGCAGCTGGAGGAGTTCGGATTCTGCGGACCGGGTGAGGCAGCCGACTTCGTGGCGGACGACGCGCTGCCACTGAACACGCACGGAGGCCAGTTGGGAGAGGCCTATCTGCACGGGATGAACGGCATTGCGGAGGCGGTCCGGCAGATCCGGGGCACGTCGGTGAATCAGATACCCGGAGCGGCGAGAACGCTGGTGACAGCAGGCACGGGGGTCCCCACCTCGGGACTGATACTGGGCACGGACGGCGCGTGACGGGGGCGCGACGGCGCCGGCGGGGCGGTGGGGCGGTCCGGGGGCGACCCTGAGTCCTGATGACGGCCCCTACTCCTTCAGGAGGTGGGGCCGACCCCACCCCTACAACCTGAGGCGGACGTGGCTTCGGGACCTGGGGCCGATCCCCCGGGGTAGTGCCCACTCCTAGCGTGGACCCATGACCACGCCAGTCTGCACGGGCGCCTCCAGGGGAGCCGCTGCCGCCACCGGATACGCGCCGCACACCTCGTCGGCGTCGCACACGCAGCACGCGCCACGCGCCTCATCGGCGTCATACCCGCAGCACGCATCGGCCACCACGCAGGCCTCGCACACCGCGCTCACTCCGTACGGGGCGCGTGCTCCGTACGTTCCGTACCCGTCGTTCTCGTCGTTCGTGCGGGCGCGGGGGCCGGTGCTGCTGCGTACCGCGCGCTCGCTCACCGCGAACCCGAGTGATGCCGAGGACCTGCTGCAGACCGCGCTCACCAAGACGTACGTGGCGTGGGAGCGGATAGAGGATCACCGGGCGCTCGACGGTTACGTTCGCCGGGCGCTGCTGAACACCCGGACCTCGCAGTGGCGCAAGCGCAAGGTCGACGAGTTCGCCTGCGACGAGCTGCCCGAGCAGGAGGCCTCTCCGGCGCCCGATCCCGCCGAGCAGCAGTCCTTGCACGATGCGATGTGGCGGGCCGTGCTGAAGCTTCCGGACCGGCAGCGGGCGATGGTCGTCCTGCGTTACTACGAGGACCTCAGTGAGGCGCAGACGGCCGAGGTGCTCGGGGTGTCCATCGGCACCGTCAAGAGCGCGGTCTCACGAGCGCTCGGCAAGCTCCGCGAGGATCCGGAGCTGACCCCCGTGCGCTGAGCCCGGAGCTCGCCGGCAGTACGGCGGGCCGACGGGCCGGCAGGCGGGCGGGGCGCGGGCTCGCGAGGCGTTCCGGGCGGTGCGACGGTTGGGGGTATCAGCCTTCCTCCCAGGACACCGGGAAACCAGAAGCCGAGAAAGGTGGCGACGGTCATGGCTGAACATCCGCATGCCGCGCTGGTCCGCAAGGGCTACGAAGCGTTCAACCGCGGTGACATGGAGACGCTGGCCGAGATGCTCGCGGGCGACGCGACCCAGCACGTCCCGGGCAACAGTCCACTCTCCGGTGACTACAAGGGCCGGGACGAGATGCTCGCGTACTACCGGCGGCTGGTCGAGGAATCGGACGGCACGATGACGGCCACGCTGCTGAATGTACTGGTCGACGGCCGGGGGCACGCAGTGTCCGTGCATCGGGTCATGGCGAAGCGCATGGGGCGGACGCTCGACGCCATGGGCGGGATCGTCTTCCGGATCATCGGCGACAAGGCCACCGACCTTGACGAGTGCATGGAAGACATTGAGGTCAGCGACGAGTTCTGGTCCTGATTCCCGGTTCCTCGCACCGCAGGTCCGGCCGGCATGCCGGCCGGGGGATTCCGACGGAAACCGATTCGTACTCCCGGGAGTAGTGACATACCAAGCGGTATGTGCGCAGAATCAGCGGAACCTTACTGCCGCGTAGCGCCCACCGGGAGGACGCCGTGCTGAGCACCATGCAGGACGTACCGCTGACTGTCACCCGCATCCTGACGCATGGGATGACGATCCATGGGAAGTCTCAGGTCACGACCTGGACCGGCGAGCCCGAGCCGCAGCGGCGAAGCTTCGCCGAAGTGGGCCGCCGTGCCACACAGCTCGCCCACGCCCTGCGCGACGACCTCGGTGTCGTCGGCGACCAGCGGGTGGCGACCCTCATGTGGAACAACGCGGAGCACATCGAGGCGTATCTCGCGATCCCCTCCATGGGCGCGGTGCTCCACACGCTCAACCTGCGGCTTCCCGCCGAGCAGTTGATCTGGGTCGTCAAGCACGCGGATGACAAGGTCGTCCTCGTCAACGGCTCGCTGCTGCCGCTGCTTGCGCCGCTCCTCCCCCACCTGACGTCGATCGAGCATGTGGTGGTCGTGGGGCCCGGCGACCGTTCGGTGCTCGACGGCGCCGTGCCGCAGGTGCACGACTACGAGGAGCTGATCGCCGACCGCCCGACCAGCTACGACTGGCCCGAGCTGGACGAACGCCAGGCCGCCGCCATGTGTTACACCTCCGGCACCACCGGCGACCCCAAGGGCGTCGTCTACTCCCACCGCTCCATCTACCTGCACTCCATGCAGGTCAACATGGCCGAGTCGATGGGGCTGTCGGACAAGGACACCACGCTGGTGGTCGTCCCCCAGTTCCACGTCAACGCCTGGGGTCTGCCGCACGCGACGTTCATGACCGGCGTCAACATGCTCATGCCGGACCGCTTCCTGCAGCCCGCCCCGCTCGCCGACATGATCGAGCGTGAGAAGCCGACCCACGCCGCCGCCGTCCCCACCATCTGGCAGGGACTGCTCGCCGAGGTCACCGCCAACCCGCGCGATCTGACCTCGATGGCCCGCGTCACCATCGGCGGCGCCGCCTGTCCGCCCGCCCTGATGGAGGCGTACGACAAGCTGGGTGTCCGCCTCTGCCACGCCTGGGGCATGACGGAGACGTCGCCGCTCGGCACCATGGCCAACCCGCCCGCCGGTCTGACGGAGGAGCAGGAGTGGCCGTACCGGATCACCCAGGGCCGTTTCCCGGCCGGCGTCGAGGCGAGGCTGGTCGGCCCCGGCGGCGACCATCTGCCCTGGGACGGCGAGTCGGCCGGCGAGCTGGAGGTGCGCGGTCCCTGGATCGCAGGTGCGTACTACGGGGGTGCGGACGGCGAGGCGCTGCGCCCCGAGGACAAGTTCAGCGAGGACGGCTGGCTGAAGACCGGTGACGTCGGCGTCATCAGCGAGGACGGCTTCCTCACCCTCACCGACCGTGCCAAGGACGTCATCAAGTCCGGCGGGGAGTGGATTTCGAGCGTCGAGCTGGAAAATGCCCTGATGGCGCACCCGGATGTGGCGGAGGCCGCCGTCGTCGCCGTCCCGGACGAGAAGTGGGGCGAGCGTCCGCTCGCGACCGTGGTCCTCAAGGACGGCGCCACCGCCGACTACGTGACCTTGAAGGGGTTCCTCGCGGAGTACGGCATAGCGAAGTGGCAGCTGCCGGAGCGCTGGACGCTCATTCCGTCGGTGCCGAAGACCAGCGTCGGCAAGTTCGACAAGAAGAAGTTGCGTGCACTACATCAGTCTGGCGAACTGGAGGTCACAACGCTGCCTTCGCAGGTCAGCAAGGGTGCCGAGGTCCCCTCGAACGACTGACGCACACTCAGACAGGGCCCACCAGGGCCACCAGGGGCCCCGGTTGATGCCGGGGCCTCCGGCATGTCTCCCAGCCCCCTCTAGGGGCACCAGGGGGCCGCCCTCCAGGGGGCTCACAGGACGTACGTCCCCATGCCTTTCTCTGCCCGCGTCAGGCCCTCCGCCTTTACGGCCTCCATCGCCCGTTGGGCAGTCGAGTTGACCACGCCGAATTCATCGGCGATCTGCACCACGCTCGGCACCTTCGAGCCGGATGGATAGGTGCCGTCCTTGATTCGCTGAACGATCACGGCAGTGATCTGCGGCCACATAGCCCGGGTGCGGTCGATCTCCATAAGTCCAGGTTCAGTGCACTGAAGTGCTCTTCGCATCCTGAGTACGCTTCGGTGCACTCCGGTACACCTCGGAAAAGAGGCGCCCCGGTGGCGCAGTGACGTTCTGGGGCCGGTCAACGCTGTTAGGAGCGAGGACAGTTGGAAGACTGCGACACCACCGATTACGCCACCTACGCCCCCACGGGTACGGACTGCACCACATGCGGCAGGCCGATCATGGCTGACGAAATCGCACGCAGGAGAGACAGCGCGGAAAGCCAGTCCACGTATCGGCACATCGAATGCCCAGGGAAGTGATCGGCTGTGCTTTTTACCCCTACGCCCGCAATGCCAATCTCCCTCACCGAAGAGTGGCGCCTAAGGCACCGCGAGGAAGACGCCCCCGCCCCCATTGAAGAGGAGCGGGAGACAGGCTCCCGGCCTGCAGTGCCGCCGGACGGCGAGTAGACAGCCTCATGCGATGAAAGAGCTTCCGGTATCCGGGGGCCCACTTTTCGCGCCTTGGACGACCGTCTGCGGCCTCCTAATATTTCCTTCCTTACTTCCTTCCCGGAGATCCTAGAGGGCGTAGAAAGGCATTTTGTAGCGGGACGGGATCGCATCCACGTCCGGCAAACCAGTCTCGAAACCGGCCCTACCGGCCGTCGCCAACTGATACGTGCCCATGTCGTTGACCTGAAAGGAAACGGCCCTATCCGGGATACCGGAGGAGGCCGACGCCAGGAGGTCACGCACGCGCAGTAGCGCGGCCCGCTTAACGTCGTCCGGCACACGGTCAAAGCCGTATGCGTACGTCACGGCAAGAGGTGTGCCGGACGGCACGGGGAGACCGTCAAAGGAAAGGCCCCCGGAGGCGTCCAGGGAATAGGCGGCCGGATCAATGGTCCCTCCGCTGTAGGTCACACCGGTAACCGACTGAACGTCGAATGACGTTAGCGGCACATGCCCCCAGGGCGACGCCGTAACCGTCTCAGTGCGGCCCTGGACAACAAAGGACCGGTCCGTGATCCGCTCGAATTCCTCGGTAACAACATCACGTGCCCTAGTGAGGGCAAGGATCGGAAACTTGACCCTGTCCGATAGCACGTCTTCAAAGGAGCGAATATCGCCCACGGAGACAAGGAGTGTCCCCACGGCTTCAAAGGTGAAGCGCTCATAACCCCCGGAGTACACCCAGAAACCCGCGTAAGAACCTGGCTTGGTCGGCGTATAAGACGCCTGCCAGACGGCCCCTGAGAGGGCCGAGGGGCCGTAGCAATAGGCATGGAAGTCCTTGAAGAAGGTGATCCGCAAGCAGTACGCGGACGGCGAGCTGGAGATCACCCAGCTCTGATCGACGGGTCCGACGGATCCGCCACGGCCTGAGAGGGTCCGCCAGGCGCAGACGACGAGGGCGGTACGGGAAACCCCGTACCGCCCTCGTCGCATGCGTCCGTCCGTCAGTTCGTGCCGATCTTCGCCAGCAGGTCGACGATGCGGGACTGCACCTCTTCGCTCGTCGAGCGTTCCGCCAGGAACAGTACGGTCTCGCCCGAGCTGAGCTTCGGCAGTTCCGCCCGGTTCATGTCGGCCGCGGTGTAGACGACCAGCGGGGTCCGGTTGAGCTGGCCGTTCGCGCGCAGCCAGTCGATGATCCCGGCCCGGCGGCGGCGTACCTGCATCAGGTCCATCACCACCAGGTTCGGCCGCATCCGGGTGGCCAGCGAGACCGCCTCGTTGTCGGTGGCGGCCCGCGCGACCTGCATGCCGCGGCGTTCCAGCGTTGCCGTCAGTGCCACCGCGATCTCCTCGTGCTCCTCGATCAGCAGCACCCGCGGCGGGTGCTGCTCGCTGTCGCGTGGAGCGAGCGCCTTGAGGAGCACGGCGGGGTCGGCACCGTACGCCGCTTCCCGCGACGCCTGCCCCAGACCGGCCGTCACCAGTACCGGAACCTCCGCGGCCACCGCCGCCTGGCGCAGCGACTGCAGGGCCGTACGGGTGATGGGGCCGGTCAGCGGGTCCACGAAGAGCGCGGCGGGGAATGCCGCGATCTGGGCGTCCACCTCCTCGCGGGAGTGCACGATCACCGGCCGGTAGCCGCGGTCGCTCAGCGCCTGCTGGGTGGAGACGTCGGGCGCGGGCCAGACGAGGAGCCGACGCGGGTTGTCCAGCGGCTCCGGAGGCAGCTCGTCGTCGACCGGCTGCGGCGACGGGCGGTTGGCGACCTCTACCGCACCTCCCGGGCCGTCCAGCGGCTCCGGACCTTCGGCGCCCTCGTCGGGTGCCCCGATGGCGTATGCGCGCCCCTCGGCCGCAGGGGCGGACAGCAGCTGCCCGGAGGTACTGGTGGTGGGAGCGGCGGCAGGCTGCGCAGTAGCGGCCGGTGCGGCGCCGGGCTGCGTGGCGGCCGGCTGCGGTACGGCGGGCTGTGCCGTGCGCTCGACCTCGGGCGGGGCGGCGAGCTTACGGCGCCGGCCGGCGCCGCCGAGCGTCTGGTTCTGCTGATGGGCGAGGTGCTGGACGAACGGCACGCCCTGCCCGAGCGTCCGCACGCTGAACGCGCGCCCCTGCGTCGAGTCGGCCGACGCGGAGGCGGGCATGGGGGCCTCGGCCGGCAGCGGCTGGCGCCGCGCATCCGGCACCGGCTCGGGTACCGGCACGGCTGCGGTGTCTCGCGGGTGGCTCTCCGTCACACCGGCGGGGCTGGTGGTGCCGGTGGTGTGGGTGGTGTGACCCCCTCCGGTCCGGTCCAGGTCGCCGCCGGGGGGTGTCAGGGAGGCCGGCCCCTGTCCCGAGGTGCCGTTCTCCGTCCAGCCCCCGGGCTGCGCGGGCAGTCCGGGCTGCATCGGCCGCTGCAGGGGCTCCGGCTGCTGCGGTGCGTCGGCCTGACGGGCCCGGCGGCGGCCGGTCGGCCCGGGGTGTGCCTGCGGTGGCGTGTGGGCGTCGTCCTGCGGGTCCCGTACGGCGTCATGGCGTCCGGGCAGCGAGGCGTCCGCCTCACCGGCCGTGGGCGCAATCCGGTCGGCCTCGGCGGGCGGGAGCGCGAACGCGGTCCGCGGCCCCGTCGACTCGGCCGGAACGGACCGGTCCTGCGCGGTCCCGAGCGCCCGCCGGGCCCGCCGCCCGGTCGGCTGCGGCTGGGCCTGGCCCTGCTGCGGGCCGCCCTCGCTCTGCCCGTGGCCGACGGCAGGAGCGACTGCCGAGAGGGCCAGCTGATTCTCGTTGCCCTGACGCGTGCGGTGTCCGCCCGCAGGCACCGGCATCGGCATCTCGGCCGGAACACCCTGCGGCGGCACGGTCTGCCCGCGCTGCGGACGGCCGCCACCGCCCTGTGCGCCCTCGGCCGCCGTCACCACGGAGCCCTCGGACGGCGCCGCGGCTCCGGTCAGAGCCAACGCCTGCCCGGGCCCTTGTCCCGGCTGCGGGGACTGGGTGGACTGTGCGGGCAGCGGGGACTGCACGGGCGCAGCGGTCGCCTCGGCCGGGCTGGGCCTCCCCCGCCGGCGGCCGGATCCCTCGCCCTGCTGCTGGGCAGGGACGAGCCCCTGAGGCGACTGCGGACCCTGCTGGGCGTGCTGGACCTGCTGCGCCGACTCCTCCTGTGCCACCGTTTCGCGCCGCGCCCGCCGCCGTCCGGTCGGCTCCACCGCCCCTGTGCCGGCCCCCGGTCCGGCTTCCGCCGCACCCATCGGGCTCTCCAGGAAGGCATCCGTCGACGCCCTGCGGGCCCTGCGCCGCCCGCCGGGCGGTGTCCCCGGCTGCTCCTGAACGGCAACGGCCCGGGCCCCGGCCCCGGCAACACCACCGGCCGTCGCCTCCGCCGGTGCCTGCACGACGGGCGGCTCCGGCGGCATCACGGTGCCCGACCCCGCGCCCAGCGGCACCTCGAGTACATACGCGCTGCCGCTCATCCCCGGCATCTCGTGTGTCTGGAGCACACCGCCGTGCGCCCGTACGATTCCGCGCACGATCGGCTCGTGCACCGGGTCTCCCCCGGCGAACGGTCCGCGCACCTCGATCCGTACGACCTCACCGCGCTGCGCCGCCGCCACGACCACAGTCGAGTCGATATAGCCGCCGCCCGGCACCACACGTGCCTTGCCGGTCGAGTCGACGCCGGCGACATCCGCGACCAGATGCGCGAGCGCGGTCACCAGTCGACCCGCGTCGACCTCGGCCTCGATCGGCGGCGCGTGCACCGCGAACTGGGCCCGGCCGGGGCCGATCAGCTCGACGGCGGCGTCGATACCGGCCGTCACGACGCCGTCGAGCAGCACAGTCTCCTTGACCAGCTGCTCCGCACCGCTGTCCAGCCGCTGGAAGCCCAGCACGTTGTCGACGAGCGTCGTCATGCGGGCATAGCCGGCAGCCAGGTGGTGCAGGATCTGGTTGGCCTCGGGCCACAGCTGGCCCGCCGGGTCGGCGGCGAGCTTGAAGAGCTCGCCGCGCAGTTCCTCCAGCGGGCCGCGCAGCGACTCGCCGAGTACGGCCGTCAGCTGGTGGTGCCGGGCGGTCAGGTCCGTGATCCGCTCGGCCTGCTCCTCCAGCTCTGCCGCGTACCGCTCGGTCCGGTCGGCCAGCTCGGTGGTGTGCCGTTCGGTGAGCTCGGCGACTTCGGCGGTGTGCTGTTCGGTGAGCTCGGTGACCTCGGCGGTGTGGCTCTCGGTCAGCTCGGTGAGCTGCGCCGTGTGCTGCTTGGTGAGTTCCTCGTACGGCCTGCGGTCGGTGAACGTCATCACCGCGCCGACCAGCTGGTCCCCGTCGCGGACGGGTGCGGTCGTCAGGTCGACAGGCACCTGTGCGCCGCTCTTGGACCACAGGACCTGCCCGCGCACCCGGTGCTTGCGCCCGGACTTGAGCGTGTCGGCGAGCGGCGACTCCTCGTACGGGAACGGCTCGCCCTCCGCACGCGAGTGCAGGATGAGCGGGTGCAGCTCCTGGCCGCCCAGGTCGCTGGCGCGGAATCCGAGGATCTGCGCGGCGGCGGGGTTGACCAGAACGACCCGGCCGTCCGTGTCCGTACCGACGACTCCCTCGGCCGCGGCCCGCAGGATCATCTCGGTCTGCCGCTGAGAACGGGCCAGCTCGGCCTCGGTGTCGACGGTGCCCGACAGATCCCGTACGACGAGCATCAGCAGCTCGTCACCCGTGTAGCTGCCGGCGTAGCCGGCCTGGAAGTCGTTGTACGCGGCCTGCCCGTCCTCCAGGCTGGCGCTGGTGACCTCGACCGGGTACTCGGTGCGGTCGGTCCGCCGCGCGGTCATCCGCGTCGGCTTCGTACGACCCCGCTCGTCCGCGCCCTCGGGCCTGCGCATCGACCCCGGAATCAGCTTGGAGTCGAACTCCGGCAGCAGATCGAGCAGTCCACGACCGACGAGCGCGGTGCCCGGAGTCTCGAACATTTCGAGGGCGATGGTGTTGGCGTTGACGACCGTGCCGTTGCAATTGACGAGCAACAGCCCGTCCGGAAGGGCATCGAGTATGGCTGCGAGGCGAGCAGCGCCTCGGGATGGCCTGCTGCTCACGACGACGCTTCCTCCCTGATTACCGCACCTTGCCGACAGCGGGCCCCATCTTGCCCCTCGGGCCGCAGGCTGTCACTGGAGGAGTCTAAAGGCAGAAGAGGGGCATCCGACGGCGGATGAGGGGGAGCTCTCACCAAGGTTCTGTGCATACGGTGTACGACTCCTGCCCTGTGCGAGTCCTGTGAAGAGCCCGGTACGGGTTCTGCGACGTGCCCGGCCGCCGTGTTCAGCGGACGTTGGGGAGCACCGGCCGCAGCGTGTTCCAGCGAGCGATCTCGCAACCGTTGGTCCGGTCGAAGGACGCGTCGACGTGCTGCCCCCGCCAGGTCCCGGTGACCCGGGCCGTGGCCGAGCCGCCGAACTGCTGGGTGCACATGGTGCCCGCGGGCACCGGACGGAAGGGGTCCGCGTCGCCATTCCTGTCCGTGGGCTGCGCGAGCTCCGTCAGCCGGTCGCAGGCCTGCTTCGCCACCGGATGGGTGCCGCCTGCCGGGAGGCACTGCAGTTCGTACACGCCGTCGGCCTCCCGGTCGCCGGAGTCCGAGACCGTCACCCTCAGCCGGGTCTTCTCGGTGTCGTCGTCGCCCTGAAGAGCCGACGGCAGCGGCAGCGGAATGGGCAGCAGCGGCAGGGGGCCGGTTCCGGCGGTCGCGGCCGGTACGGCAGCCGACAGTACGGCGAGGGATGCGACAGCGGTGAGGGCGAGGCGGCGCAGCATGCGGAGCTCCTGTTTGACGCGGAAGAACGGCGGAGGCGGTACCCCCGTCTTCACTAACGCTCCGCACGCCGCGGCGTTGCGCAACCCGGACGCTTTGCCCTCGTGGCCGACTGCCTAGTACCGTAGGCGGCGATTGGAGAGACAGCGCTCAGCTGTGTCATCATCTGCACGCACCACTCGCGCTCGCGCGAGGTGTGCTGGAGGCGTCGCCTAGTCCGGTCTATGGCGCCGCACTGCTAATGCGGTTTGGGTCTTAAAGCCCATCGAGGGTTCAAATCCCTCCGCCTCCGCTTGATCGCTGAAGCCCCGAGCCACTGGCCGGGGCTTCAGTCGTACCCGGACGCGGAACGTGCTCGCGGCAGCGCGAGGCGAGGTGACCGAATGAGGCGCCACAGGGCGTTTTCGCAGGTCAGGCGTGGTGTGGCTAATGGATTTCGCGTGACGGCGCAGGTCATGTAATGTTGTTCCCGCAACGCCGACCAGGCAGAAAAGCCCGGAACGCCAAGCACTCGTAGCTTAACGGATAGAGCATCTGACTACGGATCAGAAGGTTGCAGGTTCGAATCCTGCCGAGTGCACACAGCTGAGAGGCCCCCGGAGAAATCCGGGGGCCTCTTGCGTTGGGCCGTGCAGCAGCGAAGTGCAGCAACGAGCCCATCAAGCGCGGGACCAGCTCGTGAGTAGGGTGACCGCGCACGTCGCGCCAGTCGTAGAGACGAGACACCTGTGCGACGGCGGGAGGGGCATACATGAAGTTCAAGACCGGCACGGTGGGGCTCACCGCGGTAGTCCTGGCCGCATTGGCGGGGTGTGGGACTGCGACGACTGCAGGACCAGAGGGCGCGGTGGAGCGAGCATCGGCAGTGCCTTCTCCCCGGACCACAACGGCGACGGCGCACACTCGCCTCTCTTCTGCGGACCTACAGGGCCGATGGTGGACATGGGCAGCGTCGGAACCCGAGTCGACCAACCCGGTCGCCGACCAGGACGGAAGCGCATGTGGGCGCAATCAGCCGCGGGACGTGTGGTTCCTGGCCGGCACTTTCGGCACTCGGGCGAGCCGCACATGCACCGTTCCCAACGGAGTTCCGGTCGCCTTTCCCCTCGTGAACGTGTTCGGAAGCCCTGAGGACTGCGCACTCTTCATGAGGACAGCCAAGGGGTCGGCGGTCCTGGACGGCGAACGGGTCGACTCGGACGCTCACCGGGGAGAGAAGATCACGGTGGCGAGCGTCGCAAACAACGCTGTCACCGGGACGGCCGGACGCGGTACAACCACCGGGTGCGGCCTGTGGGTCCAGCTGCCTCCGCTGGAACCCGGGCCACACTCGCTGAAGATTCGCGGCCAGTCCGATGACTTCTCGACCGGCGTGGACTACTCGCTCACTGTTGAAGGCGCGTCAGACTAGGGCCCCATGCGCAAGGCGGCCCCGGGACTCCGGGGTCGCCTGCACCGTTATCGGATACACGGTGCTCAACCGGTATCGCCCCTTGCGTCCGACAGTTGGCCGATCGCGTCGCGCACTTCCTCCTCGCTCGCTCCGGCGTAGACGTGGCGATCTGCGAGTGCCGCAGGATCCGCTGAGTGATCTTCGGGTGAACCTTGAGGGCGACCGGGAGCGAACTGCACGTGTGCCAGGTGTTCCGGAGCGGGATGGCCCGAAGGCCGGCACGGCATCTGACGCCCGGCGTGCTGATCCGGTGGTCACGTACAACTCACCGGTCTCGAAGTCGATCGACTTCCCCGTCAGTTCCCAACACCTCTCCCCGACGAAGGTCGAGGGGCAGCACGAGCACCCGGGCCGCGAAAGGGTAGTCATCACGAGCAGCGGCGTCCGCGAGGAACTGGCCGGCCTCAGCGACGGACCACGGCTGACCCCGCGGCGACGCGGCTTGGATGCCTTCACCAGCTAGGCGACCCGCCCACCCTTCGGCGTCGGCAGTGACGTGCTGAATGTACTCGTCGGATCTCCTCGGTGAGCACGAGCATCCTGGTCCTGGAAAGCCCGAAGCCGAACATTTCGGCGACCTTCTTCGTGGTGTGCCACTTTCGTTGAATCGGAGCGGAAGCCATGCAGCATCTCCTTCCAGGTCGTGCAACTCGGCACGTGCTACGCAGGCGGTTTCACGCCGGTACTGGATGTCGCGGTGTATGCCGGCGACGAGACAGGATTCACCGAGGGCGCCGTGGACGGCGTACCCAGTGGGCGACGACGAGGGTGGCTGCTTCGGGGTGGCCGAGGCGTCGAGGAGTACGAGGTTTCTTCGTTGCCGATGCGGTGGACGACGGTGCCGGTGGTCTCGACGGCTTTGGTGGCGTACCTGGCGACTTAGGAGGCGACGGCTTGTTCGGTGAGGTCTTCGCCGTTGCCGAAGGCAACGATGGCCTGGACGTCGAGCCGTGCGCCCCAGCGCAGCATCCAGCCGTTGGCGAACCCCGCCTTTTCGTGCGTGGGTTCCTTCTCCATGCGTCCCTGCCGCGTCGGCAACCGCAGTGGCCGTCAGTGCCACAGCGGAGGCGTCCTGTCAATTGGGCGAATTGTGGGCAGCGTTGCGGGCTGTGAATGACAACTGTGCCAGGGCCTACGGCCGGTGAGTCACCGGTGACTGTCACATGAAATCGGTCTGTGTCCGCGATTTCCCGGCAGTTGAATGATTGATGGCGTGTCTCGGAGGCGGCCCAGTCCGGCCGCCCCTGGGGCATCAATCGGTTGAGCTTGCCAGGCGCCACGGAAAGGCGCAGCGTGGACTTAGGGGAAAAAGCCTATGGGCGCACAGCCCTTGCAGCACGGTTTGGGCGACCGTCCCGGCCATCCCATGGAGATGGTGCAGTGCAGTGAGTCGAGCTGCTCGGCTCGCCGCATTCCGGAAGATCGGACCTCATCCACTCAAGAGGAGATCGTCGTGAATGCAAATATTCGGAAGCGCGTTCCCTGCATCGTGGGCCTGTCCTGCGCCGCCGCGGTATTCGCCGGAACGGGGGGTGTGACGAGCGCTGAGGCGGCTCCTCAAGCGACGACGAAGGCGACGACGGCTGCGGCGGACTCACAGCACGAGCCATCAAGGACGTGCGGTAAGAACGACCGAAGGTGCAGGCTCGCCAACACGCCGAACACGCCGAATACGCCAAACACGCCGAGTCGCCGGTTCAACACGCCGAATACGCCAAACACGCCAAACACTCCGAGTGGCCGGATCTTCAATACCCCGAACACGCCGAACACGCCGAACACTCCGAACACGGGTCAGATCGGTGGGGTCAACACCCCGAACACGCCGAACACCCCGAACACTCCGAACACGGGTCAGATCGGTGGGGTC
>NZ_JBSFCW010000005.1:130137-130813 GCF_053593595.1 Streptomyces sp. NPDC002206 | reverse complement strand
TAACACTCCGAACACGGGTCAGATCGGTGGGGTCAACACCCCGAACACGCCGAACACCCCGAACACTCCGAACACGGGTCAGATCGGTGGGGTCAACACCCCGAACACGCCGAACACCCCGAACACTCCGAACACGGGTCAGATCGGTGGGGTCAACACCCCGAACACGCCGAACACCCCGAACACTCCGAACACGGGTCAGATCGGCGGGTTCAACACCCCGAACACGCCGAACACCCCGAACACTCCGAACACGGGTCAGATCGGCGGGTTCAACACCCCGAACAGCCCCAACACCCCGAACACCCCGCAGTGACGATCTGAAAGCACGTGACGACGCTGCGCAGTGCCTCCACTGCGCAGCGTCGTCACGTGATGCTAAGAATCAAGCGGCCCGTCGAGGTTCAGCAGCACCCTGGTGTGTTGGGCGTGTTGGGTGTGTTGGGGGTATTCGGGGTGTTGGGGGTGTTGGGCGTGCCCGGGATGGTCGGGGTGGCCGGCGTTGCGGGAGTGGCCGGCGTTGCGGGGGTGGGCGGCGTGCAGTCGTGCGCGGACTTTTTCGGCTTCTCCTTAGACGCCCCCTGGGCCTTCGGCTTTTCCTGAGACGCTCCCTGGGGCTTCGGCTTCGGCTCCGGCTTCGCCCTTGTCGGGGGCGCCGGCTGGGGCATTGCCTGCG
>NZ_JBSFCW010000005.1:48732-130043 GCF_053593595.1 Streptomyces sp. NPDC002206 | reverse complement strand
CGTGCGTCTGGAGTGCGGGCTGGGGCATTGCCTGCGTCTGGAGTGCGGGCTGGGGCATTGCCTGCGTCTGGAGTGCGGGCTGGGGCATTGCCTGCGTCTGGAGTGCGGGCTGGGGCATTGCCTGCGTCGGGAGTGCGGGCTGGGGCATTGCCTGCGTCTGGAGTGCGGGCTGGGGCATTGCCTGCGTCTGGAGTGCCGCCTCGGCCATCGCCTGCGTCTGGAGTGCCGCCTCGGGCATCGCCTGCGGTGTCTGCCCAGCCATCGTGCCGACGCCGTAGACGGGGAAAGCTGGGACACCTCGGTCGTCGGCGTGGGCGCTTCCCGCGCCAAGGGTGGCCAGACTCCCGACCGTCAGAGCGGCGATTGCGAACTGCTGAAGCTTGTGCATGGATCCGTACCCTCCGTGCCTCTGCATTGCCCGAATTGAGTAACTCAGTGCAAGTGAACGGTCACTAAAGGTACACATGGGGTGGGTTCGTCTCGCTGTAGGGACCCGTGTCGGACCCACCATCACCCGTTCATCCTCCCTGGGAACGTCCACGACATGATGCGGGGCCCCGCATCGTCCGGCACCCCGCCGCCGATTTGTGGGTGCCTGTGTCCGCGCTCGCGGTTCCCGTGTCCGCGCGTCGGCTGATCTTCCTTCCGTTCGAGGCCTGTTCATCGGAATCTTCGCCCCGGCGCGGAGCCTCGTTACGATCGAACGCATGAGCTGGCACTGCACCGGGTTGCGATGGCCCCAGGAAGGGCCGGTCCTGGGGTGGCAGAAGGACGGGGCGAAGGATCGGGCGAAGGGTGAGGCCGGTTCGACGAGGGTGAGTGTCCTTGTGTACGGGAAGGAGCTCGGGTTCCGCGCCGGCGGTGAGCGGCACTGTGTGGGCGCTCGGGGGAACGTATGTCCGCTGGGGGCCGTGGTGTCCGGGCGGAGTACGGGGGCGCGCTGCCCGGAGTGTGCGCGGCTGGACCGGGCGCACTCGGTGGCCGCCGACACCATTGCCGACGACCCGCGGACGTACCGCGTCTATCTCGCCTGGTTCGGGCCCTCGATGGTGAAGGTCGGGATCACCGCCGAGGCACGGGGTGCGGCGCGGCTGCGGGAGCAGGGGGCCGTGGTCTACAGCTGGCTGGGGCACGGACCGCTGATGGCGGCGCGGCGTACCGAGGAACTTCTGCGGTCGGCGCTGGGGGTGCCGGACCGGATCCCGTATGCGCGCAAGCGTGCGGTGCGGGCCGCGCTGCCCGGGGCGGCGGAACGGGTCGCGGAGGTCGAGAGGCTGTACGGGCGGGCGGCTGCGCTGGAGGGGGCCGGGTGGCCGCAGTCGCTGGAGCGGCTGCCGTTCGAGCCTGTCGACCACACGGGCTTGTTCGGGCTCGACGGGCCGGTCGAAGTGGCGCGGGCGGTGACCGAGTTGAGGGACGGCGGGGTGGTCGCGGGGCGGCTGGTCGCGGCCGCCGGGCCCGATCTGCATCTGGCGGCCACGGACGGGGTGGTCGTGCTGGACACCCGGCTGATGACCGGATGGGAGCTGGTGGGGGCCGATGCGCGGTCGGGGGTGACGGTTCCGGTGATCGATATCGGGGGCGGCGGCGTGCAGGGCGGGCTCTTCTGAGATCGTCGGTGATCAGGTCGGGTCGGACGAGGAGTGCGCGGTGAGTGGCGGCAGCGATGACGTGGTGCGGTTCTGGGAACGGCTCGGACTGCCGGGGCTGATCGATGTCCATACGCATTTCATGCCGGAGCAGGTGCTACGCAAGGTGTGGGCGTACTTCGACTCCGTCGGTCCACTGACCGGGATGGAGTGGCCGATCGCCTACCGGCACGACGAGGACGAACGGCTCGCGCTGCTCCGGTCCTTCGGTGTGCGGCGGTTCACCTCGATGCTCTATCCGCACAAGGCGGGGATGGCGGCCTGGCTGAACGGCTGGGCGGCCGACTTCGCGCGGCAGGTGCCCGACTGTCTGCACACCGCGACCCTCTTCCCCGAGGAGGGCGTGGAGCGTTACGTCCGTGAGGCGGTCGAGTCGGGGGCACGCATCTTCAAGTCGCACCTTCAGGTCGGGGCGTACGACGCGAACGATCCACTGCTCGAACCGGTGTGGGGGCTGCTGGCGGAGGCCGCGGTGCCGGTCGTGATGCACTGCGGGTCCGGTCCCGCGCCCGGCAAGTACACCGGTCCCGAGCCGATCGGCCGGCTGCTCGCGCGGCATCCGCGGCTGCGGCTGATCGTGGCACACATGGGGATGCCCGAGTACGCGGAGTTCCTGGCGCTGGCGGAGGCGTACCCCGAGGTGCGGCTCGACACGACGATGGCGTTCACGGACTTCTCGGAGGACCTCACGCCGTTCCCGGTGGCGGAGCGGGGACGGCTCGCCGATCTCGGGGACCGGATCCTGCTGGGGACGGACTTCCCGAACATTCCGTATCCGTATGTGCACCAGCTGCATGCCCTGGAGCGGCTGGAGTTGGGGGACGACTGGTTGCGGGCGGTCTGCTACGGGAACGCGCACGAGATGTTCGACCGGCGCTGAGTCCGCGCTTCCCGGTTTCTCAGGGAATTCACAGGATCGGGAAAGGACCCTCTCAGAGGCGTCTCACAGGGTTGCGGCATGACGACGACCACGCCCCAGGGGCGTACCGAACTGCTCAGGCCGGACCGCAATCCCGTCCGCGTGCTGGTCGTGGACGACGAGGCGCCGCTTGCCGAGCTGCTCTCCATGGCACTGCGCTACGAGGGCTGGGAGGTGCGCAGCGCCGGGGACGGTGCGAGTGCCGTCCGCATGGCGCGTGACTTCCGGCCCGACGCGGTGATCCTCGATGTGATGCTGCCCGACACCGACGGACTCTCGGTGCTCGGCAAGCTTCGCCGGGACCTCTCCGAAGTCCCCGTGCTGTTCCTGACGGCGCGCGACTCGGTGGAGGACCGGATCGCCGGACTCACGGCGGGCGGCGACGACTATGTGACGAAGCCGTTCAGCCTGGAGGAGGTCGTGGCGCGGCTGCGCGGGCTGATCCGGCGGTCCGGGACGGCGACGGTACGGAGCGAGTCGACGCTCGTCGTCGGCGACCTGGTGCTCGACGAGGACAGCCATGAGGTGAGCCGGGGGACGACCTCCATCCATCTCACCGCGACCGAGTTCGAGCTGCTGCGCTTCCTGATGCGCAATCCGCGACGGGTGCTGAGCAAGGCGCAGATCCTGGACCGGGTGTGGAACTACGACTTCGGCGGGCAGGCGAACGTCGTCGAGCTGTACATCTCGTATCTGCGCAAGAAGATCGACGCCGGACGGACGCCGATGATCCACACCCGGCGCGGGGCCGGATATCTCATCAAGCCCGGTGAGTAGCACGGTGAGTAGCCCGGTGAGCCGTCGGGCGCGGCGGCGGGGAGAGCGGTGGGGAAAGGGACCCTGGACGCTGCGGACCCGGTTGGTGGTGTCCGCGGTGACGCTGATCGCCGTGGTGGCCGCGGTGATCGGTTCAGTCACCACCATCGCCTTCCACAGCTATATGTACGACAAGCTCGACAAGCAGTTGTACTCCATCGCCATGCGGGCCTCGAAGCCGCCGCCGGGCGGCGGCGCGGCCGGCGTGGGTGGTCAGCCGATGCCCGCCGACGGCCCGGACGGCGATCCGCTGGCCTTCATTGACGCCCGCGGGCAGCCTTTCGGCACGCTCGGTGCGGTGTCCGTGGACGGTTCGATCACTGTGTCGAGCGTGGTCGAGGAGAGCTCCGCCGCCCTCGAACAGACCGCCGCGGCCGCTGAGAGGCCGCTGAAGGGTGCGGAGGAGAAAGCCCTGGAGGCGGCGGACATCGAGGTCGGGGACGGGGCGCGGAGCGTCGATCTGCCCGGTCTCGGCGCGTACCGCGTGACGGCAGTCGAGGGGGCGGACGGGACGACCACCGTCCTCGTCGGCATCCCCGCCGCCGAGGTGCGCGGCGCCCTCACCGCCCTGATCCTCGTCGAGGTCTGTGTCACCGGGGCCGGGCTGATCGCCGCGGGGATCGCCGGGGCCGCCATGGTCGGGGTCGCGCTGCGGCCGCTGCGCCGGGTCGCCGCGACCGCAACCCGGGTCTCCGAACTCCAGCTGCACAGCGGCGAGGTGGCACCTCTGGAGCGGGTACCGGCCACCGAGGCGGATCCGCGGACCGAGGTCGGGCAGGTGGGTGCGGCACTCAACCGGATGCTGGGGCATGTCGGTTCGGCGCTGGCGGTGCGCCAGGAGAGCGAGATGCGGGTACGGCAGTTCGTCGCGGACGCCAGCCATGAGCTGCGGACGCCGCTGGCCTCGATCCGCGGCTACGCCGAACTGACCCGGCGCGGACGCGAGGAGACCGGCCCCGACACCCGGCATGCGCTGGGGCGGATCGAGTCCGAGGCGGAGCGGATGACGGGCATGGTGGAGGATCTGCTGCTCCTCGCCCGCCTCGATGCCGGGCGCCCGCTCTCGTACGAGAGCACTGACCTGTCACCGATCGTCGTCGACGCGGTGAGCGATGCCCGCGCAGCCGGGCAGCGGGGTCATCACTGGCGGCTGGAGCTGCCCGACGAACCCGCGACCGTGCACGCCGATCCGACCCGGATCCACCAGGTGCTGGTCAATCTGCTGGCCAATGCCCGTACCCACACCCCGCCCGGCACCACCGTCACCGCACGCGTACGGGCCGGGGCCGCTCATCCGTGGGTGACGCTGGAGGTGCAGGACGACGGGCCGGGAATCCCGGCGCAGCTGCTGCCGCATGTCTTCGAACGGTTCGCGCGCGGCGATGCGTCGCGCTCGCGCAGCGCGGGTTCCACCGGGCTCGGCCTGGCCATCGTGCAGGCTGTCGTCACCGCGCACGGCGGCCGGGTGGAGGTGCGGTCGGTGCCGGGGTGCACGGTCTTCGCCGTCCATCTGCCTGCGGTTCTGCCCGCTGTTCCGCCGGTCCGTACCGACTCACAGCACAACCACAGGTCCATCACACCGGTGTGACAGCGGGGTTGGCGACTGTCGATGACATGCGAACCGACTCTTCCTGGAGCACCCTGCCGGCCCGGGAGCATCTCCTGGCCGGAGCGGTCGACGCGGCAGATGCCCCCGTTCTCGATGTGGTGGTACCCGTCTACAACGAGGAGAAGGACCTCGAAACCTGTGTGCTGCGCCTGCACGACCATCTGGTGCGCACTTTCCCGTACGCCTTCCGGATCACCGTCGCCGACAACGCGAGCACCGACCGCACACCCCAGGTGGCCGCCCGGCTGGCGGCGATCCTCCCGCGGTGCCGCTCGTACCGGCTGGAGGAGAAGGGGCGCGGGCGGGCGCTGCGTGCCGTCTGGTCGCAGTCGGACGCCCCGGTCCTCGCCTATATGGACGTCGATCTCTCCACCGACCTCAATGCTCTGCTCCCGCTCGTCGCACCGCTGATCTCCGGGCATTCGGACCTGGCCATCGGATCGCGACTGGCCCGCAGTTCGCGTGTCGTGCGGGGATCGAAGCGGGCGTTCATCTCGCGGGCCTACAACCTCATCCTCCGGTCCTCGCTGGCCGCGCGGTTCAGCGACGCGCAGTGCGGGTTCAAGGCCATTCGGCGGGACGTCGCGCAGCGGCTGCTGCCGATGGTCGAGGACACCGGCTGGTTCTTCGACACCGAGATGCTGGTTCTCGCGGAGCGCGCCGGGCTGCGCATCCATGAGGTTCCGGTGGACTGGGTCGACGACCCCGACTCCACGGTCCACATTGTGCGTACGGCGACCGAGGACCTGAAAGGTGTGTGGCGGGTGGGGCGGGCGCTGGCCGTGGGGGCACTGCCGCTGGACCGTCTCGCCCGGCCCTTCGGGGACGATCCGCGCGACCGCGGACTGAGCGGTGTGCCGGGCGGCCTGGCCCGGCAGCTGGTCGGGTTCTGCGTCGTGGGCGTGCTCTCCACGCTCTTCTATCTCGCCCTGTACTCGCTCTTCCGACTGGGCGCCGGCCCGCAGATCGCCAACGGCGGTGCGCTGCTGGTGTCGGCCGTCGCCAATACGGCAGCCAACCGGAGGCTCACCTTCGGCGTACGCGGCCGGAACGGCGCGGTACGCCATCAGGCGCAGGGTCTCGTCGTCTTCGCCGTCGGCCTCGCGCTGACCAGTGGCTCCCTCGCGGCGCTGGGCGCGGCGTCCGGATCGCCCTCGCACGGCACGGAACTCGCCGTGCTGATCACGGCCAACCTCGCGGCGACGGTGCTGCGGTTCCTGCTGTTGCGCGCCTGGGTCTTCCCGGACCGGGCCCCCGCGACCGGCCGCGCCGACGACACTCACCACGAACTGGGGAACGTCCGATGACCACCCTGCACCCCACCGACCGATTTCCGGCACCGCCGACCACAGCTGCACCGGCTGCGGACGAGCCGTTCCTGCGGCGTGTACGGAAGGGGAGGACTGAGGACCCGCGCTGGGCACGGCCCGCCTTCCTCACCCTGCTGCTGGCCATTGCACTGGCGTACCTGTGGAATCTCAGCGCCTCCGGTTACGCCAACTCCTTCTACTCCGCAGCCGTGCAGGCCGGCAGCCAGAGCTGGAAGGCGTTCTTCTTCGGCTCGCTGGACGCGGCGAACGCCATCACCGTCGACAAGCCGCCGGCCACGCTCTGGCCGATGGCCCTGTCGGTGCGGATGTTCGGCCTCAGCTCGTGGGCGATCCTCGCTCCGCAGGTGCTGATGGGGGTGGCGACGGCCGGGGTGCTGTACGCGGCGGTTCGCCGCCGGTTCGGTGCGGTTGCCGGACTGATCACGATGACGGTGTTCGCGCTCACCCCCGTCGCCGCGCTGATGTTCCGCTTCAACAATCCGGACGCGCTGCTCGCGCTGCTGATGACCGTGACCGTCTACTGCGTGCTGCGCGCGCTGGAGAACGGCCGGACGAAGTGGCTGGTGTGGGCCGGGGTCGCGGTGGGTCTTGCGTTCCTGTCGAAGACCCTGCAGGCATTCCTGATCCTGCCGCCGCTGGCCGTGCTGTACGCGGTGTGCGCGCCGACGACGGTACGGAAGCGGTTCGGCCAACTCGGTCTGGCGGCACTCGCGATGGTGGTCGCGGGTGGCTGGTGGGTGGCGATCGTCGAACTCTGGCCCGCCTCCTCCCGCCCGTACATCGGTGGTTCGCAGAACAACTCCTTCCTGGAACTGACCTTCGGCTACAACGGGCTCGGCCGGATCAGCGGCGACGAGACCGGCAGCGTCGGAGGAGGCGGTGGCGGTGGTCAGTCCGGTGGCCAGTGGGGCGAGACCGGCATCGGCCGGATGTTCAACTCCGAGATCGGCAGCCAGATCTCCTGGCTGCTGCCCGCCGCGCTGATCCTGCTCCTCGCGGGCATCTGGATCACCTGGAAGGCGAAGCGGACGGACACCGCCCGCGCGGCCTTCCTCGCCTGGGGCGGCTCGCTGCTGATGACCGCGGTCGTCTTCAGCTTCATGGCCGGCATCTTCCACCAGTACTACACGGTCGCCCTGGCCCCCTACATCGCGGCGCTCGTCGGCACGGGCGTCACGGTCCTGTGGGAGGAGCGGGCCGAGTGGGCGGCGAGCGGAGTGCTCGGCGCCACGGTCGCTGTCACGGCGCTGTGGTCGTACGTGCTGCTGGGGCGGACCCCGGACTACCTGCCGTGGCTGCGCTGGGCCGTCCTCATCGGCGGTCTTGTGGGCACGGCGGGTCTGCTGCTTGTGGCCCGGGCCGGACGCCGGCTGGCGTTCGCCGCGGTGGGGGTCGGTTTCGTCGCATCGCTGGTCGGCCCGACTGCGTACACCCTGAGCACGCTGAACACCGGACACCAGGGCTCGATCGTCACGGCCGGCCCGTCGGGCGCCAGCACGATGGGCGGTGGTGGCCGGGGTGGTCCCGGGGGTGGTGGCGGAGTGCAGCCTCCGAGCCAGAACAGCCAGAACAGCCAGAACGGTCAGAACAGCCAGGCCAATCAGCAGGGCGGCGCCATGGGTCGGCCGCCGACCGGTGGCCAGGGCGGCTTCCCGGGTGGCGGCCGGCAGGCTCAGGGCCAGGGCAATCAGCAGAACGGCATGCCGGGCGGCGGCCCTGGTGGCATGGCGGAAGGCGGCATGCCAGGAGGCGGCGGCATGGGCGGTCTGCTGAACGGCTCTTCGGTCGACTCGCAGGCCGAGAAGCTCCTGGAGAAGAACGCCGGCGCCTACACCTGGGCAGCCGCGGCCATCGGCTCGCAGAACGCCGCCAGTTACCAGCTCGCCACCGGCGACCCGGTGATGGCGATCGGCGGCTTCAACGGCAGTGACCCGTCCCCGACGCTCGCCCAGTTCAAGCAGTACGTCGAGGACGGAAGGATCCACTACTTCATTTCGAGCGGCACAGGCGGGATGGGCGGCGACAGCGGCACCTCGTCCAAGATCAGCTCGTGGGTCGAGGACACCTTCGAGAAGGTCACTGCCGGCAGTTCGACCTTCTACGACCTGACCCGGCCCAAGAGCTGATCCGAACCGGCCGTCAGCGTCGGAGCAGCAGCAGATCGGCGACAACCGGGCGGTGGTCCGAGGCAAGTGTCTCGGCCACCGCCGCGTCGCGTACCCGTACGCGGTCCTTGGACACGGCCACGAAATCGATCCGCTTCACGGGGTTCAGCGCGGGGTAGGTCGGCGCGCCCGGTTCGGCATCGGCCAGCTCCTCCCAGAGCGGGGCCAGTTCCGGGGCGCCCGGCTCCGCGTTGAAGTCGCCGAGCAGTACCTTCCGCCCCTCGTCCTCCGCCATGACACGCCGGGTGTCGGCGACCTGCGCGATCCGTACGGACGGGTCGCCGCGGTAGTCGAGGTGCGTCACATACACATGCACGGGCATCCCCTTCACCCGTACGACCACCTCGCCGAATCCGGGCGCGGGCGCCGGCACGGGGTTGGGGACCTGGGTGGAGAGCCGGGTGATCTCGTGGTTCTCGGCGCTGACGATCCGGTACCTGGACAGCACCGCGACGCCGAACTCACGCCGTGGCGCCCCCGGTGTCGTGGGATCGAGGCTGTATATCGGGGCGAACGACACCCGCATGTGCAGCCGTTCGGCCAGCTCGCCCGCGACATCCCGCCACTGGCTGCGGGTGTCCCAGTGGACGTCCACCTCCTGAAGCCCGATCACATCGGCGTCCAGTGCGCGCAGTTCCGCCGCCTGCCGGTCCAGATCGAAGACGTTGTCCATGCCGGCGCCCGCATGGATGTTGTACGTGGCGACGCGCAACGGCACCGAATGGCCGTGCCCGGCAGCTCCGGCGGGCGGGACGGCGGCCACCCCCAACAGACCTGCAGCGATCAGGACTTCCGCCGTACGACGACGCAGTGACATGCCACTCCCGGTGCTAGTCGGCTCCCTCTCGGATCAGCGCCGAGCACCGTACCGCGCGAAAGTTGCTTGTACACCGTACGTGGGTTGCTTTACGGTGTACAACGATTCTCCCATACACCGTATAAGACCTCCAGGAGCTCAAGGAGCCCGCATGACGGCGACCGCAGCCGCCCGGAACCGGCTCACGCCCCCAGGCCACCCGCAGCGCTGGATGATCCTCGGCGTCATCTGCCTCGCCCAGCTCACCGTGCTGCTCGACAACACGGTCCTCAACGTCGCGATCCCCTCCCTCACCCGGGAGCTGGACGCTTCCACCGCCGACGTGCAGTGGATGATCAACGCCTACTCGCTCGTCCAGTCGGGTCTGCTGCTCACGGCCGGCAGTTCCGCCGACCGCTACGGCCGCAAGAAGATGCTGCTCGCGGGCCTCGCCCTGTTCGGTATCGGTTCTCTGGTGGCGGGGCTCGCCCAGTCGTCCGCACAATTGATCGCCGCCCGTGCGGGCATGGGCATCGGCGGTGCGCTGCTGATCACCACCACCCTGGCCGTCGTCGTCCAGATTTTCGACGACGCCGAGCGCGTGAAGGCGATCGGCATCTGGTCCACCGTCAACTCACTCGGTTTCGCCGTCGGGCCGCTGATCGGCGGGGTCATGCTCGACCACTTCTGGTGGGGCGCGATCTTCCTGGTCAACATTCCGGTCGCGGTCATCGGCCTGGTCGCCGTGGTCCGGCTCGTACCCGAGTCCAAGAACCCGCGCGGCGACCGTCCCGACCTGTTCGGGGCGCTGCTCTCCACCATCGGTATGGCCGCTGTCGTGTACGCGATCATCTCCGGCCCGGGACACGGCTGGACCTCGGGCCACGTCCTGCTCACGGCCTTCACCGGGGTCGCCGTCCTCACCGGCTTCGTGCTGTGGGAGCTGCACATCCCGTACCCGATGCTGGACATGCACTTCTTCCGGAACCAGAAGTTCATCGGGGCGGTCGCGGGCGCGATCCTGGTGGCGTTCGGGATGGGCGGCTCGCTGTTCCTGCTCACCCAGCAGCTCCAGTTCGTCCTTGGCCACGAGCCGCTGGAGGCAGGCCTGCGTACGGCTCCGCTGGCGCTGAGCGTCGTCGCGCTCAACCTCACGGGCCTGGGCGCCAGGCTGGTGCCCAGGCTGGGCACGCCCGCCACCATTGCCGCCGGGATGAGTCTGCTGGCCGCGGGTCTCGCCGCGGTCGCCCTGTTCGGCGGCAACGGCTACGGCGGCATGCTGCTGGGCCTGGTCGTGATGGGTGCGGGGATCGCCCTCGCCATGCCCGCCATGGCCAACGCGATCATGAGCGCCATTCCACCGGAGAAGGCGGGCGTGGGCGCCGGGGTCAACGGCACGCTGGCCGAATGCGGCAACGGGCTCGGGGTCGCGGTGCTCGGTGCCGTCCTGAACTCCCGGTTCGCCGCCCTGGTGCCGGCGGCGGTCGGCGCCGCCTCGCTGCCCGCCGCCGTCGCCGCGGCGACCGGCGACGGGGAGCGGCAGCGGATCACCGACGCCTTCGCCTCGGGACTGGAGACGAGTCAGCTGGTCGGAGCGGTGGCGGTGCTGGCCGGCGGTCTGCTCGCCGCCGTACTCCTGCGGCGGGCGGAGCGGGCAGAATCGGCTCAGGCAGACTCGGCCGCGGCAGCGGCCTAGCATCAGGTGGGGCGTACCGGACCGTAAGAATCCGGTTGTTGCGCACAGGGTACGGATCCGGTCCGTCCCGCCGGCAAGACGAGGAGAGTGCGCCATGGTGTCCGCGGCCGACCGTGCGAAAAACCGTGCCCGGACCAGCGTCTGGCTGGATCAGCGGGCACCGTCGCGCACCCGCAGGGCCGATCAGCCGGCCGGACTCGACCGCGAGAAGATCACCGCGGCAACGGTCCGGCTGCTGGACGCCGAGGGCCTTGCCAAATTCTCCATGCGCCGACTCGCCGCCGAGCTGGACGTCACCGCGATGTCCCTCTACTGGTATGTCGAGACCAAGGACGACCTGCTGGAGCTGGCCCTGGACTCGGTCTACAGCGAGATCACGCCTCCCCGGGAGGAGGGGCGCTGGCAGGACCGGCTGCGCGAACTGGCCACCACCTATCGGGAACTGCTGGTCCGGCACATCTGGGTGTCGCCGCTCGCGGGTCACTTCCTCAATATCGGCCCGCACTCCATGCTGTTCTCGTACGCCGTCCAGGATGTGATCCGGGCGACGGGGCTGCCGCTGCGCAGGCAGACGGGAGCACTCTCCGCGGTCTTCCAGTTCGTCTACGGATTCGGCACCATCGAGGGCCATTTCGTGCAGCGTTCCGCGGAGGCGGGACTCAGCCAGGACGAGTTCTTCCAGCAGGCAATGGGCACGATCCGCTCCCAGCCGCAGCTGAGCCGGATCGTGGAGTCCTCGCAGGACCTGATGGAGGCCCGCGGCGGCGACACGGTCGAGGAGATGCGCGAGCGGGACTTCACCTTCGCCCTGGACCTGCTGATTGCGGGCATCGAGGCGATGCGGGACCGCTGAGATCCTGCCCGTCCCGTACGACTCTCAGTACCCGCGCCCCACATCCACGGCTGTGTCCGGCACCCGCCCCTCCGCCATCGCCTCCCAGCACGCGGCAAAGTCGATGACGATGTCCTCGTCCGCCGTGATGCCCGCGGAGTGCGAGGTGATCACCGTACGGGGCAGCTGCCAGCACCGGTCGCCGGGTGCGGGGGGCTCCTCGGGCAGCACGTCGAGCACCGCGCGTCCCACCGCACCGGTGTGCAGGGCGGCCTCCAGCGCTTGCATGTCCACTGTTGCGCCCCGGCCGACGTTGATGAATGTGGCTCCGCGCATGCCCGCGAAGCGGTCCGTCCCGAAGAAACCGTCCGTCGCGGAGGTCAGCGGCAGCGTGGAGACCACCCACCGCGCCGAGGTGAGCGACTGTGCGTCGTCGTCCGCCCCGACGACCCGGTCGAAGCCGGCCGATGCCGTACGCGCCCCGCGCCCGACGCCCACGGTCCGGATGCCGTACGCGCGCAGCAGACCGGCGACGGCCGAGCCGATGCGACCGGTCCCGTAGATCACGGCGGTCTGCCCGGAGGCGAGTTCGGAGGGGATACGGCGCCACTCGGCCCGTGCGTGCTGGGCGGCGAACTCGGGGACGGACTGGCAGTCGGCGAGCACCCAGGCCAGTACGTACTGGGCGATCCGCTCACCCATACGGCCCACCGTCCGGGTGAGCAGCACCCCGGACGGCCACGGTCCGGCGCTGAGCAGGGCGTCCGTACCGGCGTTCACGCTGTGGAACCACACCAACGGCCCGCCCCGCAGCGCATCCGGCAGCGTGGCCCCGACGCAGATGAAAGGTTCCTCCGGCGGTGTGCCGGAGAAACCCCGTTCCACCGGGCGGCCGGTGATCCGCTCCAGGCCGCGGACGACGGAGGCGCCGACGGTCGGTGCGGCCAGCAGCCGGGCCCGGGCGAGCAGGCCCGGCGCCGGAAGGTTCTCACCCATCCCGGAACAGCGGTCAGTTACCGGGCGCCAGGTGGGCGGGGAAACCGCCCGTAGCAATGGGCCCCCACCGCTCCGGAGTGATCCGGATGATCGACTTGCCCTGCTTCACCATCGCCGCCCGGTACTCGTCCCAGTCCGGATGCTCCCCCGAGATGTTCCGGAAGTACTCGACGAGCGGCTCGACGGAGTCGGGCGCATCGATCACCTCGGCCGAGCCGTCGATCTGCACCCACGCCCCGTTCCAGTCGTCCGACAGGACGATCACGCTGACGCGCTCGTCCCGCTTCGCGTTACGGGTCTTGGCCCGTTCGGGGTACGTCGAGACGACGATCCGGCCCGAGTCGTCGACGCCGCAGGTCAGCGGCGAGCCCTGGGGGCGGCCGTCGGACCGGGTGGTCAGCAGGATCGCCCGGTGCCGGGGCCGTACGAACGCCAGCAACTCATCGAGCTCCACGGCGGTGTTGGTCGCGATGTTGGGTGCCATGTCCGCAGACTACGACGGCAGGGAGTCACCCTGCACGGCCTGGATGTCCAACTCGACCCGGAGCGTCGTACCGATCGCCGAGATGCCGGCCTGGACCACCTGGTTGTAGTTCATGGCGAAGTCGTCGCGGCGCAGCTCTGCCGTGGCGCTGAACGCCGCGCGCGTCCCGCCCCACGGGTCGGGTCCGGTGCCGAGGTAGCTCAGGTTCAGGTCGACGCTCCGCGCGACGCCGTGCATCGTCAGCTCGCCGTGCACGGTCCAGCGGTCGGGACCGGCCGGGTCCAGCCGGTGGGAGCGGTACGTGATCTCCGGGAACCGGTCCGAGTCGAGGAAGTCCGCCGACCGCAGGTGCTTGTCCCGCATGTCGTTGCCGGTGTCGATGCTGGCCGCGCTGATGACGGCGTCGACCCGGGACCGGTGGAGCTCCTCGGCGATCTCGATCCGGCCGCTGAACTCGGTGAACCGGCCGTGCACGCTGGAGATCCCCAGGTGCTGCGCGACCGCGCCCACCGAGGAGTGCGCCGGGTCCAGCGACCAGGCGCCCGGCGGCGGCAGCTCCACGCCGCCCTGACGGGCCAGCACCACCGTGCCGGCCTCGACCCGGCCGCTCGCCGTGACGAGGGCGGTCGACGCGGCCGGCGCGTACCCGACCGCGGTCACGATCACCGTGTACGCGCCGGCGGGCAGCAGAGCGTCGGTCCGAACCGCCCCGTCCTCGTCGGCCGCGGCTCGCAGCACCTGGGTGCCGGTCATGTCGGTCACCGTCACGACCGCGTGCTGGACGGCCCAGCCGTCCCGCGTCCGTACCTGTGCGCGAAGTCCCATCCCGTTTCTCTCCTTGCTCCATGACTCAATGAGTCGGGCCCCGGGGCGGGGACGGCAGGCCGTCCCCTGCCTGCCGTCCCCACCACCGGGGCCCATTTCCACCGGGGGCAGCCTCTCCGCTCGAAGCGCTGTCCGCCAGGGGCCTGTGTTACTCGATCACTCGCCGGGGTGGGCGAGCTCGATGTCGTGGCCGTCGACCCCGCGACCGGCCACGGTCAGCGCGCCGGCCACCGGCGGGTAGCCGGTCGCGATGACCGAGTACTCGCCCGCGTCCAGGTCGGCGAAGGCGTATGCCCCGTCCTCCCCGGTCGTCGAGGTGGCGACCACGTTGCCCGCCGCGTCGACCAGCGTGACGCGCGCGTCCGGCAGCGGCCGCAGCGCGGCACCGGCCCGCACGACACCCTGGACCAGCGCACCGGACTGCAGTGCGGCGTCGATCCGGGTGACCCCCTGGCCACCGATCTCGACCGGCAGCGCCAGCGGACGGTACCCGGCGGCGTTCACCGCGACGGTCACCGCACCGGGCACCAGCTCGGCGAAGGTGAACTCGCCGTTCTCGGTGGACTTGCCGGTGGCCAGCACATCGCCGCGCACATCGGTCACGATGACCATGGCGCCGTCGACCGGAGCGCCGCTCTCGGCGGCCCGCACGGTCCCGGCCAGGCCGCTCGTACCGACGAGCAGGATGTCGTACGACAGCTGCTCGTCGCCGACGACCACGGTGGACGCCTGCGGCTGGAAACCGTCGGCGGACGCGATCAGGACGTAGCTGCCGGAGCCCGGCGCCTGTACGCCGTAGCTGCCGTCGGCCCGGGCGACGGAGCGCCCCAGCTGCCGGCCGCCCAGCGAGATCAGCGTGACGGCGGCACCGGCCACGGGTACGCCCTCGGCGCCCCGCACCACACCGCGCACCGCGGTGCCCGGCACGGTTGCGACCGGAGCTTCGAGCGTGTCTGCCGAGGTGACCCCGGCCGCTCCCTCGGAGATCAGCGCGGCAGTACCGGACGGAACCTCGGCGAGGACCGCGGCAGGAACCTCGGCCTTCGCCGGGGCGTCGTTCGCGGCGTTCGTCTTCAGCGCGACCTCCTTGATGAAGATCGTGATCAGGAAGGCGAGCAGTGCGGCCGGAGCGGCGATCATGAAGACATCGCCGACACCGTGCCCGTAGGCGCTCTCCACGACCGTGCGGAACGGTGCGGGCAGCTTGTCCAGGTCGGGGATGCCCCCGCCGCCGGTGCCGCCGTGGCCCAGGGCCGCGCCCTTCGGACCGAGGTCCGCGAGGCCGTCCTTGACGTAGTGGGTGACGCGATTCGCCATGACGGCGCCCAGTGCCGAGACACCGATCGCACCACCGAGGGAACGGAAGAAGGTGACGACGGAGCTGGCCGAACCCAGGTCGGACGGTTCGACCTGGTTCTGCGTGGCGAGCACCAGGTTCTGCATCATCATGCCGATGCCGAGACCCATCACGAACATGAAGATCGCGATGTGCCAGTACTCCGTGTCGTACCGGATCGTGCCGAGCATTCCCAGCCCGGCGGTGACCAGGAAGCCACCGCTGACCAGCCAGGCCTTCCAACGGCCGGTCTTGGTGATGATCTGGCCGGAGACGGTCGAGGAGAGGAAGAGCCCCCCGATCATCGGGATCGTCATGACACCGGACATCGTCGGCGACTTGCCGCGCGCCAGCTGGAAGTACTGGCTGAAGAAGACGGTGCCCGCGAACATCGCGATACCGACGAACAGCGAGGCGAGCGAGGCCAGTGTGATGGTGCGGTTACGGAAGAGGCGCAGCGGGATGATCGGCTCGCTGGCCCGGGACTCGGTGAAGACGAAGAGCAGGACGAGCACCAGGGAACCTGCGAGCATTACGCCGGTCTGCCAGGACATCCAGTCGTACTTGTCGCCGGCGAAGGTCACCCAGAGCAGCAGCAGCGAGACAGCGGCGCTGATGAAGAACGCACCCGTCCAGTCGACCTTGACCTCGCGCTTGACGACCGGGAGCTTCAGGGTCTTCTGGAGCACGATCAGAGCGATGACCGCGAATGGCACACCGACGTAGAAGCACCAGCGCCAGCCCATCCAGCTGGTGTCGGTGATGACACCGCCGAGCAGCGGACCGCCGACGGTGGCGACGGCGAACACCGCGCCGATGTAGCCGCTGTAGCGACCGCGCTCGCGCGGGGCGATCATCGCGGCCATCACGATCTGGGCGAGGGCGGAGAGACCGCCGACGCCGATGCCCTGCACGACACGGCAGGCGATGAGCATGCCGCTGCTGGTCGACAGACCGGCCACGACCGAGCCCGCGACGTAGATGACGAGCGCTATCTGGACCAGCAGCTTTTTGCTGAACAGGTCGGAGAGCTTGCCCCACAGGGGAGTGGTGGCGGTCATCGCGAGCAGCGAGGCCGTGACGACCCAGGTGTACGCCGACTGGCCGCCGCCGAGGTCCGAGATGATCTCGGGGAGGGCGTTGGAGACGACGGTCGACGAAAGGATCGCGACGAACATGCCGAGCATCAGCCCGGCCAGTGCTTCCATGATCTGCCGGTGTGTCATCGGCGCGCCTTCGGAGGGACTGGTCCCTCCGTGCTTGGCGTGGCCGCCCCGCACACCGGTTGGTGTGGTCGTAGCCATTTAGTTCCTTGTCTTTGCTTCTGTTACACGGGTGTACGGGTATGCGACTCGTCGTTGCTGTCGGCGGGCCGCGAACGGCACTCGTCGCGATGCTTTCCGGGGGCGCACCCACCGGAGCCGCGACAGGCGAAGCTGTCACGCAGCCGGGCCAACAACGTATTGAGCTGCCCGACCTCGTCGTCGGACCAATCCTGAAGGTGGTGGGCGAACATCTCGGTGCTCCGCCGGTTCAGGTCGCTGAGTACGTCCTGTCCCGCGGGGGTCAGCCGCAGGATCCGGGACCGCTTGTCCGCCGGGTCCGAAGACCGTTCTATCCAGCCGCGCTCGGCTACATGGGTGACATGTCGGCTGGTGACCGACATGTCGACGTCCAGTAGCTCGGCCAGTCTGCTGATCCGCATTTCACCGTGCTTGCCGAGCAGGGCCAGCACGGCCGCGGATCCGCCAGGACATTCAGCAGGCAGGATGCGGGCGAGCCCTCGCTTGACGGCCCCGACGGCGCTGAGCTGCCGGGCCAGTTCTTCGTACTGACTCCGTGCGGCCACGGGACCCCCCAGACTGTTCCACTGCATGTTGTTGCTTAGGGCAACCATAAATCCCGTTGGTTGCTGCAGGCAAACGAAAACGGCCTTGCATAAGTAAAGGAACGCAAAAGGCTGCGTAGGGACCGGGTCAAACGCCCAGCGTGCGCCCGGCGCACTTCGCGGCCGTGTGCGTCGCGCCACAGCCCGCAGTGGTTCACGGGTTCTCCGTCTCCGGCGCGGGGCCTTCACCGACCCGGGGGTTGGGCCGCACCCCCGAGTTCGCTAGGGTCCTGGCCCATGGCACATAACCCCCATGCCCCCCAGGGCCCCGAGGGCAACTACGACCCGGCGGGCAGTACTCAGATGTTCCGCGCCTTCGTCGACGAGGGCGAGCCGCAGCGCCGGCAGCAGCCGGCCGCGTCGTCCGGACCGAGGACCGGGGTGATCGTCGCCGTCGTCGCGGTCGTTGTCATCCTCGGTGCGATCGCCTGGCTCGCGCTCAGCTGACCTGGCTCCGCTCCCTCCATCCGTCACTTCCAGACGGCGGTGACGTCCCGGGTCTCGATATGCATGCCCAGGGGCACCCGCCAGGCGTCCACACAGACGGTGTACGTCTTCTTCCGTGCCGCTCCCGCGTCGATCGGCGCGGGCAGCGGCGCTGTCGATTCGATGGTCGCCCAGTCGATTCCCAGCGCGCCGATGATGTGCGTGGCGAAGGTGACCGTTCCCGAACGGACCGGTGAGCCACCGGTATTGCGGAACTCGACGGTCACCTTCTCGCACCAGCGGTCATCGGCCGCCGCCCGCTCGGGTGCGCTCAGCGTCAGTACGGCAGGCCCGGCGGGTGCGGTGGACCCTGGTGCGGACGGGGCGGAGGGGCCCTGCGAGACGCTTCCCGCGCCACCGGAGCCGGTGCCGTCGACGCTCCCCGTGCCGCCGGTGTCGACGCTGCTTGAGCCGCTTGCGGAGCCCGTGGTGCCACCGGTGGCGGCGCCGGACGAGCCGGGCGCCTGCGTGCCGTCGCCCGCGCCGTCCCCCGTAGCGCCCGCCCCGCCCGGGGCGCCGCTCTGCGCGGAGGAGCCCGGCATCGGCTCCGCGTCTCCGCCGGCGTCATCGCCTCCGCCGTCGCTCCCCGCGCCGTCCAGCGGGATCAGCGTCACCTTCCCCGAGGGGGCCACCGCCCCCGTCGGTGCCTTCTCCGGCCCCGTACCCGCTGCGCCGACCGCCACATAGCCGTCGCCCCCGCCCGTCCCCGCGCCACAGGCGGCGAGCGCGCCGCCCAGGCACAGCACGGCCGCCGAGGCGACGAACACTGTGCCCCGGCGGCCGGTCGAGCTCCACGTCTGACGTCGCATCGCGCCAGTGTGGCTGACGGTCCGTCAATTCGGAACCCTCGTGCCCCGGTACGGCGTTCGGTGGCGCCCGGCCGCGGTCAGTCGGCGATGAGTCCTTCCCGAAGCTGTGCGAGCGTCCGGGTGAGCAGCCGCGAGACATGCATCTGCGAGATGCCGACCTCCTCGCCGATCTGCGACTGGGTCATGTTGGCGAAGAATCGCAGCATGATGATCTGCCGCTCCCGGGGCGCGAGTTTGGCCAGCAGCGGCTTCAGCGACTCGCGGTACTCGACGCCCTCCAACGCCGAGTCCTCGTAACCGAGCCGGTCCGCGAGGGACCCCTCGCCGCCATCGTCCTCGGGAGAGGGCGAGTCCAGCGAGGACGCGGTGTACGCGTTGCCGACGGCCAGGCCGTCGACCACATCCTCCTCGGAGACCCCGAGCGCCACCGCGAGCTCCGGCACGGTCGGCGAGCGATCGAGCTTCTGAGCCAGCTCGTCGCTGGTCTTGGTCAGCGCGAGCCGCAGCTCCTGGAGCCGGCGCGGTACCCGCACCGACCAGGAGGTGTCGCGGAAGAAGCGCTTGATCTCGCCGACGACGGTGGGCATCGCGAACGTCGGGAACTCCACGCCCCGCTCGCAGTCGAACCGGTCGATCGCCTTGATCAGGCCGATCGTGCCGACCTGGACGATGTCCTCCATCGGTTCGTTACGGCTCCGGAACCGTGCCGCCGCGTAACGCACGAGCGGGAGGTTGAGCTCGATGAGTGTGTCCCGTACGTAGGCACGCTCCGGGCTGTCGTCCGGTCCGTCGGGACCCGGTGCGGGCCCCAGAGCAGCGAGCCGGTGGAACAGGGAGCGGGACAGAGTGCGGGTGTCGATGGCTTCCGACGAGCTGGTGAGCACAACGGGTGCGGGTGCGCTCTTCGTGAGCGTGAGCACCTTCGAGCTGCCCTGTTCTGCGGACATGCCACCCCCTTGAGGTCGCGGACGGTCGCGTTGAGCCGCGACCATCGGAGGAACGCAGCCTCCACCTGAATACCGGAGGCGGGGCTGCGGCAAACGCGGTTCACGCAGAATGTCACATGTCGGCAACACGCTGTAGTGACATGTCGACAAGTCAAGGTGGAGTATGCGCAGTTAACGGGGGGTGTGGGGCATTCAGGCGTTCCGGCGCGGGCTTCGAGTGATCTACCCGATCCGGTTACGCCTCGATCTTATTTGCGGATCTGAGACGCGCGAAGCTTCTCGCCAGCAGTCTTGACACATGCATCTGGGAGACACCCAGTTCGGCGCTGATCTGCGACTGTGTCAGATTGCTGTAGTAGCGCAGCAGCAGGATCCGCTGCTCGCGTTCGGGCAGCTGGACGAGCAGATGCCGGACCAGGTCGCGGTGTTCGACGCCGGCGAGCGCGGGGTCCTCGTAGCCGAGCCGGTCGAGCAGTCCGGGCAGCCCGTCGCCCTCCTGGGCCGCCTCCAGGGAGGTCGCGTGGTAGGAGCGGCCGGCTTCGATACAGGCCAGGACCTCCTCCTCGGAGATCTTCAGTCGTTCGGCGATCTCGGCGGTGGTGGGTGAGCGGCCGTGCGCGGTCGTCAGGTCCTCGGTCGCGCCGGTGACCTGGACCCAGAGCTCGTGCAGCCGTCGCGGTACGTGGACGGTCCGTACGTTGTCCCGGAAGTACCGCTTGATCTCGCCGACGACGGTGGGCATCGCGAAGGTGGGGAACTGCACGCCGCGCTCGGGGTCGAACCGGTCGATGGCGTTGATCAGACCGATCGTGCCGACCTGGACGACGTCCTCCATCGGTTCGTTGCGGCTCCGGAAACGGGCAGCGGCGTACCGGACGAGGGGGAGGTTCGCCTCGATGAGAGCCGCCCGCACCCTGCCGTGTTCCGGAGTTCCCGGTTCCAGCTGCTTGAGCTCCCCGAAGAGGACCTGGGTGAGCGCCCTGGTGTCCGCACCCCGGGTCCTGGCAGGCGTCGTGCTGTCGGGCGTCTCCGTCTGGACGGTCTGGGGAGGCACTTGAGGCGCTGTACTGGCCGGCACGATACGCCACCCCTTTGCGGTCAACTTCGGTCAACTCATCCGTCAAAAGCGGTCATAGCATCACAAGACATGTCCACTGTGTGCAAGCACCGCGTAGTGCCGTGTTGGGGTCAAGTTGGTTTAAACAAGAGGAAAAGCCCCTCACCGGATCGGTGGGGGGCTTACGCGCTCCTGGACCGAGAGGTCCGGAACGTCGGAACCGAGGGGGTCAGAACGGATAGTCGGCGATCACCCAGGTGGCGAAGGCCCGCCACTGTCCGGCGGCGGCCTGATGGGCCGGGTGCTCGGTGTAGCGCTTCAGCGCGTCCTCGTCGGCGACCGCGGAGTTGATGGCGAAGTCGTAGGCGATCGGCCGGTCGGTGATGTTCCAGGCGCACTCCCAGAACTCCAGTTCGGGGATCTTTCCCGCCAGCTCCTGGAACGCCTTCGCCCCGGCGACGACCTGCGGATCGTCACGCCTCACGCCGTCGTTCAGCTTGAACAGGACCAGGTGGCGGATCATGGGGGTACTCCTACTTCACGAGCTCGGACATGAAATCGCCGACGCCCTGTGCGGCACTCGAAACGCCCTCGAAGCCTACCTGGACAAGAGCAGCGGCCCGTTCCGGGGACGTGATGATCGTGTAGAACACGAAGACGACAACCATGTAGAGCGCGATCTTCTTCGCTTGCGCCATCAGACCCTGCCACCCCATTCGATCCCCTGTGCAGTCGGACGAGTCTATCCGCACAGATGGCCGTATCCGGTGGGGGTTTCCGACGGGGTTTGCGATGGGCTTTCCGATCCGGCGTCTCACACGCTTCTGCCAGGGGGATGCCTCTCGGCCCGCTCCGCCGTGCACACTCGAGGCGTGGAGCTCAGGGCCCGGCGGTCTTCAGTACGCGTGCCGGTCCGGCTTGCTCGTCCATGAGTCGTAGGCCTGGGCGCCGATTTCGGGGAAAACCTGTTCGATCCTGATCCTGCGTTGGTCGAGCGGCTTCTTGAAGTCTTCGTACTGGTAGGCGTCGTCGAAGCCGATCCGGCGGGTGTCGTCCAGGTCGCAGCTGAAGTACACCGCATCGATCCGCGACCAGTAGATGGCGCTCATGCACATCGGACAGGGAGCACCGCTGATGTAGATCGAGCAGCCTTGGAGCATCCGGGCGCGCCCGGACACGGGATCCGGTGACCCGTCAGGACGGGGCACGTACTCCAGAGTGCTCTCGTTCTGGTGTTCTTCGGAGATCGACGGAGCCTCGGGGTTGAGTTGCTGCACGGCCTTGCGGATCGTTTCGATCTCGGCGTGGGCCGTGGGGTCGCCGGTGAGGAGCACCCGGTTCTGCCCGCGGGCGATGATGTCGCCGTTGCGGGTGATCACCGCGCCGAAGGGCCCGCCCCAGCCGTTCTCCACCGACTCGGTGGCCAGTCGAACCGCTTCGGTGATGAGCTCTTTGTGTTCCATCTGGGTCTCCGATCGACATCGATGCCCTTGGCGAAACAAGCGCATGGAAACGAGCAATCAAATGTCCAATTTGCCCCTAAAATAACGCATACATTAGGCTACGGAAAGTGAGCCCCCGTGCAAGCCGTGAGCCGCCGGCAGAGAACGCCACCGTGGTGACCTCGCAGAAGGTGTGCGCGGGTCGCGCCGACGACTATCAGCGCTGGCAGCACAGGATGAACGAAGCGGCCCGCGAATTCGACGGGTTCGAGGGTGTCGAGGTGTACCCGCCCGCGGCAGGCGACGAGAACGAATGGGTGGCGGTCTTCCGTTTCGCCGGGGTCGACCACCTGACGGCCTGGCTGGATTCGGGCAGGCGACGGGAATTGCTCGACGAAGGGCAGGAATTCTTCGAGGGATCTCCGACGCAGGAGGTGCTTCGTGGCGGCGCCCCTGCCGAGCGGGCGCCGGAGACGATCACGGCCGTCATCTCGCACGAGGTGAAGCCCGGGCGGGAAGAGGAGTTTCTGCGCTGGCAGAAGAAGGCCTTCAAGGCACAGGCGAAGTCACCCGGATTCATGGGCTCCGAGCTGTTCAGGCCCGTGGAGGGCGTGCAGGAGCACTGGGTCGCCGTCTTCCGGTTCGACTCCCGCGAGCACCTCGACGATTGGCTCGCCTCCGATGTCCGCCAGACACTGTTGGAGGAGGGCCGCGCCTATTTCGCCTCCTACGACGTACGCAAGGTCGGCTCGGCGTTCAGCGGTTGGTTCCGGTTCGGGGAGGGCAAGCAGGACAGTGCACCGCCCAACTGGAAGCAGGCCATGACCGTGCTCCTGGCTCTCTATCCCACGGTGGCGGTCCTGAACCTCACGGAGGGGCACTGGCTGGGCGAGCTCGGCGTTCCTGGATACATCGGCCTCTTCATCGGTAACGTGCTGAGTGTCAGTGCGCTGACCTGGTTGTTGATGCCTCTGGTGAACAAGGCACTCGCCTTCTGGCTGGTGCCCGGCCGCGCAACCGCCTACCGCGTGCACCTGGCCGGCGCCGCGGTAGTGGTGCTCTGCTACGCGCTGTTTCTCGTCATCTTCGGCCAGGTCACCCACTGACCGATTCCGCCGGCCGACTGCGGTCGAGCCGCTCGAGGAGGCCTTGATGCCCGAACGGACGCCGGCAGGACCCTTCGAGGGGACCCTGATCCGACGGGGCGACCCCGGCTACGACCGTGCCCGGGCCGACGCGGTGTGGAACGGGCTGACGCCGGAGCGGTTTCCTGAAGTCATCCTGCAGGCCGCCGCAGAGCGGGACATCCCCTCGGCCCTGGCCTGGGCACGCGCCCAGGGGCTGCGCGTCTCCACGCGCTCCGGCGGGCACAACTGGTCCGGTTCCCAACTCCGCGACGGGGGCCTGCTGATCGACCTGTCACGGCTGCGGCACTGCAGCGTCGACCCGGTGTCGGAGACGGCCGAGGTGGGGCCCGCCGTCACCGGGATGGACCTGGTCGAGGCGCTCGCCCCGCATGACCTGGCCTTCCCCGTGGGGCACTGCCCCTCCGTCGCGGTGGGCGGCTATCTGCTGAGCGGCGGACTCGGCTGGAACTCCCGTGCGTGGGGACCGGCATGTGCCGGCATCCTGGAGCTCCGGGCTGTCACCGCCGACGGCCGGACGGTCGTCTGCAGCGAGACCGAGAACGCCGACCTCTTCTGGGCCGCGTGTGGCGCGGGGCCGGGTTTCTTCGCCGTCGTCACAGGCTTCCGGCTCGCTCTGCACCCTCACCCCGGGGCAATCACGACCACCGGCCTCACCTTCCCGCTGGCCGACGTCGAGCGCGTGACGGGCTGGGCCGTCCGGACCGCGCGTGACCTGCCGTCGAACGTCGAGACGGCTCTCGTCCTGGCAGCCTCCGGCGAGGCGACGGCCACGGCCCCGCCGGGGCCGCGGATCACCGTCGGTGCCACTGCGTTCGCCGCGACGCGGGACGAGGCGCTCGCTGCTCTCGAACCCCTGGTCGCCAGTCCGTTCGCCGAGCAAGCCCTGTCCCGGAAGCGACCCGAGCCGACGTCCTTCGCCGCACTGCACGACGGCGCCGGTCGGGCGTGGCCGCCGGCGCATCGCTACGCGGCGGACACGCTGTGGTCGGCGGAGAGCTACGAGACTCTGATGCCCCGCATCGCCGGAGTCCTCGCCCGGGCCCCTTCCGGCAAGTCCCTGGTGCTCGCGCCCGTGCAGCCGGTCTCCCCGGACCCGGCGCTGCTGCGGAACATGGCCTTCTCGGCGCCCGGCGAGTCCTACCTCGCCTGTTACGCGGTCTGGGACGATCCGGCTGCGGACGAGGCGAACACCGGGTGGCTGCGGGAGACGATGGCCGCGGCGGACCCGTCGGGTCGCGGTGGTCACTACATCGCCGAAGCAGACCTGGAAGCCGATGCCGACCGGGCCCGGCGCTCGTACGCCGCCGCCGACTGGGTCCGCCTGCAGGAACTCAAGCTCAAATGGGACCCGGACAACGTCTTCCACTCCTACCTCGCGCCCGTGTCACGGGGTGCCCGGCTCGAGCGTCCTTGATACGCATCCGGCGCCGATCATGGGGACCGTCACGACGGGTCCTCCCGCCGGGCCGGCGGGTTGCACGCAGGGAAACAAAAAACCGCCCCCGATCTGCTTTCGCAGGATCAGAGGCGGTCTTCCGAAGCGGTAGCGGAGGGATTTGAACCCTCGGTGAGTTTCCCCACACTCGCTTTCGAGGCGAGCTCCTTCGGCCGCTCGGACACGCTACCGAGAGAGAGCTTAGACCATCTCGGCCGTGGGTCGAAATCCGATTCTCCGGCGTACGCGGAAGCCGGGCCGGAGGCGGTGGGTGCCGCGGCGTCAGCGGTCGCGGAAGAACGCCGTCAGCTGGGCGGAACAGGCGTCCTCCAGGACTCCGTGGATCACTTCGGGGCGGTGGTTGAGCCGCCGGTCCCGTACGACGTCCCAGAGCGAACCCGCCGCGCCCGCCTTCTCGTCCCTTGCCCCGTAGACGACACGGGCCACCCGGGACTGCACGAGCGCGCCCGCGCACATCGTGCACGGCTCCAGGGTGACCACCAGCGTGCACCCGGAAAGCCGCCATTCGCCGAGCGCCGCGGCGGCCCGGCGGACAGCGAGGATCTCGGCGTGCGCGGTCGGATCACCGGTCGCCTCGCGTTCGTTGTGTCCCGTGGCGAGCAGGGCGCCACCCGGACCGAGGACGACGGCGCCGACCGGCACATCGCCGGCCCGCGCCGCGTGCGCGGCCTCGTCCAGGGCGCGGCGCATGGGCGCCCGCCACGGGTCCCGTACAGGATCGTGCGGTTCTGGCAGTCGGTGCGGGCCCGGTCGTTCGGTCACCCGCGGACCCTAACGGACGGCTTCCAGGACCTCGGCCGCTCCCAGCGCGTCCGCGATCTCCACCAGTGCGTCCGTCCGCAGCATCAGCAGCTCCTTCTCGGGGAGTCCGAGGTCGGCCAGGACCCCGGTGTCACCGAGCGGACCCGTCGGTACGGCGTCGGCGTCGAGCCCGTCGTCGTCGTTGTCGTCGAGGTCGGTGTCGTTGTTGTTGTCGGTGGTGTGGTCCGGCTCGCCGTCCTCCGTACCGTCGAGGCCGACGAGCTCTTCGAGGGCGGCAATCGAGTCCTCGGCCCCGGGTTCGCGGCCGAGCAGTTCATCGGTGAGCAGGATCTCCCCGTAGGAGGAGCGGGCGGCGGCGGACGCGTCCGAGATGTAGATACGGGGGTCCTCCTCACCGTCCACCCGGATGACGCCGAACCAGGCGTCCTCCTGCTCGATGAAGACGAGCACCGTGTCCTCGTCCACCGAGGCCTCACGGGCCAGATCCGTCAGATCGGACAGGGTCTCCACATCGTCGAGTTCCGTGTCGCTCGCTTCCCACCCGTCTTCGGTGCGCGCGAGCAGTGCGGCGAAGTACACCGTGACTCTCCCACTGGTCATAGGGGTGTCGGTCCGGCGGGAGGACAGTCGGTGATCCGGCTGTCCTGTGCCCCGCCCATCGGAATCGTGGCAGAAACCGAGCGTTCGCGAGAGGAGTTCGACCGTTGCGTCGTCCATGAGTTGTCGACAACACCGCTTCCAGGGGGCCGTCCGGCGGACCCGGCGGCTACCAGCGGAAGGTCCGCATCCGCATGGCTTGGCGCATTCGGGCCGCCCTGGCCCGGCGTGGCTGGACCCGGTCGCGCAGCGCCTTCGCCTCGTGAAGCTCACGCAGGAACTGGGCGCGGCGCCTGCGGCGCTCGTCGTCCGTCCCGGGCGCGTCCAGCGTGTCCCGGCGGCCCTGCGTGTCCTGCGGTTCCGGCTGGTCCCGCTTCTGCTGCTCCCCGTCGGGCATCGGCACATCACCCCAAGCCTGGGTCCGTATGCCCCCACCTTCCCTCCGAACGGGCGATTGATGCCAGCGCACGGGTGCGGGTGGCCCGGCTACTGTTGAGCCCATGCGGATCCACGTCGTCGACCACCCGCTGGTCGCGCACAAACTCACCACCCTGCGCGACAAGCGCACCGACTCCCCGACCTTCCGGCGGCTCGCCGACGAGCTGGTCACCCTGCTCGCCTACGAGGCCACCCGGGACGTGCGCACCGAGCAGGTCGACATCGAGACCCCGGTGACGCCGACCACCGGCGTGAAGCTGTCGCACCCGCGGCCCCTGGTCGTGCCGATCCTGCGGGCCGGTCTCGGCATGCTCGACGGCATGGTGCGGCTGCTGCCGACCGCCGAGGTCGGCTTCCTGGGCATGATCCGCAATGAGGAGACACTCAAGGCGGAGACGTACGCCACGCGGATGCCGGAGGACCTCTCGGGCCGCCAGGTGTACGTCCTGGACCCCATGCTCGCCACTGGCGGCACGCTGGTCGCGGCCATCCAGGAGCTGATCAAGCGCGGCGCGGACGACGTCACCGCCGTCGTGCTGCTCGCGGCGCCCGAGGGCGTCGAGGTGATGGAGCGCGACCTGGCCGGTACGCCGGTCACCGTGGTCACCGCCTCGGTCGACGAGCGGCTCAACGAGAACGGCTACATCGTGCCGGGGCTCGGCGACGCGGGCGACCGGATGTACGGCACCGTCGACTAGGGGTCGTCCGGCCCGACGGTTCCGAAGAAGGCTCTCGGCCCTCGCATCCTGTACTGCGGTGTCACCCGCAGGAGGGTGCGGGGGCCGGCTTGTTCAGTGCGGCAAGGGCCGCAGCAGCGTCCGTCGGGGTGTTCAGCTTCTTGAACGCCGTACCGAGGATCAGATCGACATCCGCCGTCTTGCGGGTGTCGGTCTTCGGCGTGGCGCCCGTCAGCTGCGTACCGAGGACCGGGAACGTGCCGTTCGTGGCGGTCGGGGCGCCCAGCAGGATCCCGGCCCCGGGGACCTTCTTGTCGTACGCGGCAGAGGCGTTGCCCACCTTGCCGATGCGGAAGCCGCGCTTCTTCAGCTCGTCGGCCGCGGCCTTCGCGAGCCCGCCGCGCGGTGTCGCGTTGTAGACGTTGACCGTGATCCTCGCCGGCTTCGGGAGCGCCTTCGCGGGCGCGGACGGCTTGGCGGAGGGACAGTCGGCCTTGCGGTCGGCGGCGCTGGCCGTCCGGTCGCCGGTGAAGACGTCGATGAGCTGCAGCGTCCCCCATCCGGCCAGCCCGAGGGTCACCACGGAGGCGAGGGACACGAGGACCAGTCTGCGGCGGTGCCGGGGACGCCGCATGCGCGGATATTTGTCGCCCGTGATGCGGTACTTTCCGCCCAGGCCGGGGGGAGTGAGCATGCTCATGGGCGCAGCGTAATGCGACCCGGTGAAGATGCGTACTAAATGATCAACCGATGGCACCCGTCCGGGTGCGAATGCACCCGAAAGCACCCGATGGGTGCCGTTCGTCAGCCGAGTTCGAGGACCCGGGCGTGCAGCACCTGGCGTTGCTGGAGTGCCGCACGGACCGCGCGGTGCAGCCCGTCCTCCAGATAGAGGTCGCCCTGCCACTTCACGACATGGGCGAACAAGTCGCCGTAGAACGTGGAGTCCTCGGCGAGGAGGGTTTCGAGGTCCAGCTGACCCTTGGTCGTCACCAGCTGGTCGAGGCGGACCGGGCGCGGCGCGACATCCGCCCACTGCCGGGTGCTTTCCCGGCCGTGGTCGGGATAAGGCCGCCCATTTCCGATGCGCTTGAAGATCACACGGAAAGCCTACCGGCCAAGAGCCTCCGGGCGCAGCTATGGAGCGGTACTGCGATGCTGGCCGGATCGTCATAAATGCAGACATTCCGGAATAGAGGCCGTGATGAGTGGCAGCGACAGCACGGGCGGGAGCGCGGAATCGGGCATCGGGGACGGCGTCGGAGCGGGCGTGGGGGAGGACGTCGGCGTGTTGCCGCAGCAGGCCCGGGAGATCGCGGACGGGTACGTCGTCGACGGCGCCGCCCTCGACCTGGGTGCCCTGCTCTGGGACGGTGCATGCCTGCCTGCTGCGCAGATCCGGATCCCGCTGGCGATGCTCAACCGGCACGGACTCGTCGCGGGCGCCACCGGCACCGGCAAGACCAAGACCCTCCAGCTCATCGCCGAACAGCTGTCGGCCAACGGCGTGCCGGTCTTTCTCGCCGACATCAAAGGAGATGTGTCCGGCATCGCCGCACCCGGCGCGCCGGTCGGCAAGGTTGCCGACCGGGCCGGGCAGGTCGGGCAGCGATGGGAGGCCAAGGGCTTCCCGTGCGAGTTCTACGCGCTCGGCGGCATCGGCCCCGGTATTCCGCTGCGGGCGACGGTCACCGACTTCGGTCCCGTACTGCTCTCCAAGGTGCTCCAGCTGAACCGTACGCAGGAGCAGTCGCTCGGTCTGATCTTCCACTACGCCGACGCCAAGGGTCTGGAGCTGGTGGATCTGAAGGATCTGCGGGCCGTCGTCGCATTTCTCGTCTCGGACACCGGCAAGCCCGAACTGAAGGGGATCGGCGGGCTCTCCACGGCCACGGCCGGGGTGATTCTGCGGTCGCTCACCGCCTTCGAACAGCAGGGGGCGGGCGACTTCTTCGGTGAGCCGGAGTTCGAGACGGCGGAGTTCCTGCGGCAGGCGCCGGACGGCCGGGGGCTGGTCTCCGTGCTGGAACTGGCGGCTGTACAGGACAAGCCGCAGCTCTTCTCGACGTTCCTGATGTGGCTGCTCGCGGATCTCTTCCACGATCTGCCGGAGGTCGGCGACCTCGAGCGGCCCAAGCTGGTGTTCTTCTTCGACGAGGCGCATCTGCTCTTCAACGGGGCGTCGAAGGCGTTCCTGGACTCGATCACGCAGACCGTGCGGCTGATCCGTTCCAAGGGAGTAGGCATCTTCTTTGTCACGCAGACTCCGCGCGATGTACCGGGGGATGTGCTGGCGCAGCTCGGCAACCGGGTGCAGCACGCGCTAAGGGCGTTCACCCCGGACGACGCGAAGGCACTGCGGGCGACGGTGAAGACGTTCCCGAACTCGTCGTACGACCTTGAGGAGTTGCTGACCCGGCTGGGCATCGGCGAAGCGATGATCACCGTGCTGAGCGAGAAGGGCGCGCCGACGCCGGTCGCCGCGACCCGGCTGCGGTCGCCGCAGTCGCTGATGGGTCCGCTCGGCGCGGCGGAACTGGACGCGGCGGTGACGGGCTCGTCGCTGTACGGGAGTTACGCACAGGCGGTGGACCGGGAGTCGGCGTACGAGAAGCTCACCGCCGAGCACGAGGCGGAGCAGCGGGCCGCGGCGGAGGCTGCGGGCCGGCCGGCGAAAGAGCCGGCGAAGAGGTCCGGGCAGCCGGAGGACGACGCCTCGCTGGTGGAACAGGTGGTGGGGAGTGGAGTGTTCCGGTCGCTGGCGCGGTCGGTCGGGACGCAGCTGGGGCGGGAGATCTCGCGCTCGCTCTTCGGTACGGCGCGCCGCAGGAGATAGGGGAGGCGGTGGGGTGGGAGCCGGACAGCGATTCCCACCTGAGAGCAGCTGCCGGCCGCAGGGCGGCGGCTTTGCGCCGCTGCGGCCTCAGCTCTTCTTCGCTGCCGCCTTCGCCGCCGCCTTCGCCTCCTGTTTGTGCGCGCGGACCTTGGCGAGTGAGTCGGGGCCGGTGATGTCGGCGACCGACCGGTGCGACCCCGCCTCCCCGTACGGCCCCGCCGCGGCCCGCCAGCCGGTCGGCCGGACGTCCAGCTGCTTGCCGAGCAGCGCCAGGAAGATCTGCGCCTTCTGGGCACCGAACCCGGGCAGCGCCTTCAGCCGTTTCAGCAGCTCGGCGCCGGTCCCGGCGTCGCTCCAGACCGCGCTCGCATCGCCGTCGTACTCCGCGACCAGGAACTGGCAGAGTTGTTGTACCCGTTTGGCCATGGAGCCGGGATAGCGGTGCAGAGCGGGTTTGGCGGTGAAGAGGTCGGTGAACGCCTCGGGGTCGTAGGCGGCGATCTCATGGGCGTCCAGGTCGTCGGAGCCCATCCGCTGCGCCAGGGTGAACGGACCGGAGAAGGCCCACTCCATCGGGACCTGCTGGTCCAGCAGCATGCCGATCATGGCCGCGAGCGGGCTGCGGCCGAGAAGCTCGTCCGCCTCCGGCTGCTGAGCGATCCGCAAAGTGATGGCCTTGCTCCTGTTGCTCTGTGTCATGCCTTCGATCATCGCGACAGGGGCGGGCGACGGCGAGTCCAGGAGCCGCCGATGGCCGATCGCCGCGGCCGTGCCGATCACCGGCACGGCGAAGCCGACCACCAGCCTTCGGCCACCCTGCCGCTTCGAGGGCACCCAGCACGGTCAGCGAGGAGGCCGGGTACGCCGGCCTCCTCATAGGGGGGCGCGGCCCGGTTCGTGGCGGACGAACGGCAATCGTCGATGTGCTCGCGGCCGTAGGTGCCCGGCAGCGGCCTGGATCAGACAGACGGTTGCCAGCCGAGAGCCGGGCCGAGCTCGGTGGCGATGTCGGTGAGGATCTGGACGTAGTCGTCGTGGTCGAAGGTGAAGGGCAGTGCGAACGCGACCTCGTCGACCTCCCGGAAAGCGGCGTGCGCATGGAGCCGTTCAGCGATCTCGGCGGAACTTCCGACGAGGTCGGGCGCGAACATCATGCGGGCCGGCCCCTGCGGCGCGGTGGTGCGCGGCATCCGCTTGTCGGCGTACGCCTCGTACTTGGCACGCTGCTGCGCCGAGGCGGTGTCGGTGGGGATGACGACCAGGCCGTGGGAGACGCGGGCACGCTCGCCATCGGGGTGATGGGCGCGGAAGGCCCGGATGTGCGAGAGCTGGATTTCGGCGAAGTCCTCCGACTCCTCCGCCTTCACGACACTGCTGGTCAGGAAGTTCATGCCCTGCTCACCCGCCCAGCGGGCCGACCGCAGGCTGCCGCCGCCGTACCACATACGGCCGGCCAGGCCGGGTGAGTGCGGCTGGACGCGCTCGGAGTACGCCTCGAACCCCTCCGTACCGCTGAAGTCGGTGGCCGGCTCCCCGCGTACGAATGCCAGGAGCCGTCGCACACGCTCGTAACCGAAGTCCTCGGCATCGGCGGTGTCGGGGTAGAGCGCGTGCTTCACCCGCTCGTACCGCATCGGTGGGCCGGCGCCGACCCCCGGATTGAGGCGGCCGCCCGACAGGATGTCGACGGTCGCCAGGTCCTCGGCCAGCCGCAGCGGATTCTCCCAGCCCAGCGGGGTGACCGCGGTGCCCAGCTGGATGCGGCTGGTGCGCTGGGAGGCCGCAGCCAGAACGACGACGGGGGAGGAGATGCCGTACTGCAGATGCCGGTGCCGCACCCACGCGCTGTCGAAGCCCAGTCGCTCGCCCAGCTCGATGATCGAGAGGGTCGACTCGTGGCCCCGGCGCGGATCGGTCTCGTCGAACAGCCCGATGGTCAGAAAGCCCAGCTTCCGCACTGGCTTCGAGGTCGGCGGCACAGCATTCCTCCATCGCTCACGGCAGGTACTGCCGTACACCGGCGTTGCCCCGATTGTCGCCGGTGACGCGAGCCGATCTTGGCCGTCTTGTATTGCTTGGAGACGGCGGTGGAGATGTGGGGCCACTGACTGCAAGGCGGCGGAGTCTCAATGGGCGAGTCAAGCTGCTGTCGACCTTGAAAAACGTCGTGGCAGTGATGTCACCGTGGGTTCGAAACCCACCGCCTCCGCAGGTACGGCGATGAAGTCGGCTCCTGACCAGCCAAGTTGGTCAGGAGCCGTTTCACGTTCACGCTCGCCGTGATCGACCGTTGCGCCCCGTGGTTCCCCGATCCATCGGGCACGTAGCGCGGTCTGCCACCTGCGGTGGAGTCGACTCTTGCTCGCTCACTGGTCTGCTTGAATTCGCGATCGATCGGGGCTGTTCGCTCACGTTGCTGTCAACCAGTGATGCCAGTCGATCTTGTGGCCACCTGAGGTCAGGCCTTGGAAAGCGTGACCTCTGACTCCTGCTGCCCAGTGTTGACAGTCACCGGGTAGTCCCGGTCGTCCGCCTGGGCCCTGCTGCGCATCGTTGCGGTGCCGGGTTGGAACGAGATGCCGGGGTCCTGGCTGGTCAGCTTGACGGACCAGGGGACGGGCGCGCCCGGGGTGCACGCCACGGTCGTCTCGTAGGACGCGCCGGGCGTCCCCTTCTTCAGGATCTGGAAGACCTGGCCGGTGAGCGAGACGCTTGCAGGCTTGTTGCACGTCACGGTGCCACCGACGGTGATCTGACCGTTTTTGACGTTCGCTGTGCCAATGGGATCGGTGTTCATCGTCATGGCGAGTTCGGCCGGCGGTTCGGGCATGACTGCGTGAACCGCACCACGCAGAGGCACTGTCGATCCGTTGCAGTACTGCTCGAAGGTGACGTCAAGTTCGCGGACATAGCCGTAGGGGCCGAAAGCTATGTGCTCGATCGTGAAGGAGCCAGAGTTGGTGTTACACCCTTTTTCGGTCCCATTGTCGATCCCTGCGAACTCCAGTTCCGGATCCCCCGGCTGGGCGTAGGGCCATTTCTTCGTCCCGGTGTACGTGGTGCCCTCAGTCAGCTTCTGCCCATCGGGGGCGGCGATAATGAGACGCCAGAGCGTACCCTGCTCCGAATCTATCGCGACGGCAAGGCTGTTCTCGTCCCTGCTGCCCCCGACGTCGAACATCTGGACCGCTCCAGCCGCGTACTCATACGACTGGCCGCCTGAAATGGGCTCACCCGGATCACCGCTGAAGCTCAGCGTTCCCGACGTCGCGCTGTAGGCCTGCGCCGTGCCCGCCAGCGGTGCGGCGACGAGTGCGACTGTCATCGCCGCGACAACGCTCAGCGTCCGGGCCAATATGCGTCTCGGCATGGTGCTTCTCGTCAAGGTTCCTCCAAGGGGTATTTCGCTCTTGCCCGACCAAACGCGCGATAAATGTGCTATTGAGGCCAAATCGGATGAAGCGTGAATCTTTGAGAGGCCGTCAAGCCTCATCCATGGAAGCGCAGGAGCTTTAGCAAACGTCACACTGGCCTCAGAAGTCCCGTCCACCACATCCATGGAATCGCGCCCTGACCAGCCAACTTGGTTAGGGGCCTTCCGCATCGCGGCACGCCGCGATCGACCGCTGTTCTTTATGGATTCCACGCGAGCGTCACGACCCGGCACTACGTCCGGCCGGTTGCCGGTCGCGATGATCAGGTCGCCGAAGCCGCCGGCCTGGCTCAGCGGGCACGACGACGGCCCCGCCGGGGTCCTCGCACCCGTCTGACCTGCTACGGAGCGATCGACCCGCGTGATCCGCCAGGTGCTGGAGATCGCTCTCGCCCCGGGCGTACAAGCAACAGTGAACATGGGCATGTATGAGGCGGCCCGAACAATTTGCAATGCACCCCGAAAGATAGGTCGACCACATTCAAGCGCACGCTCCGAAAGAAAGGTGACCGGCTAGGTTGGTGATTGCATCTTTCACCGCACCGGTCGAGCCTGGATTAAACCTGCGAGTGTATATTGAAATTTCATTCAAATGACGCTCAGGTGCGCGCCGCGTACTCAAAAAGATTGATTAGTCGAGAAATGGCCTGCGCATTCGCATTGAGGTCGGCAGAACGGGTTCAGGGGGCCGTGCGCTGGTTGGCAACTCGGGCAGGCTGGGGACACACCTGGTTGCGACCTGCGGCGATGCGCAAGGTCGCCGCCTCCTGGCCTCTTCCCGTGTGGCCGGGCCGATGTGTCCGCGTAGTGCTGGATCCATGCCCAGGGGGCGGCACGGCCGCTGGAGGGACTGCTGGACCCTCGCTCTGCGCCTGCCGCTACAGTGCGATGCTTGTTCGATTCGCCGCGGGGCGGAGGGGGAGGGGTTGTGAGCGCACAACTGAGGGACACCGCCGGGGAGTTGGCGGAGATATTGTGGCGGGAACACACCGTGTACCGGGAGCGGTCCGGCGGCGTGGTCATCCGGGGTGAGCATGTACGGCGGTGGATCAGCCTCGCTCCGGCGGGCGGCCAGGGCGAGGTCCTCGTACGCGCGGGGCGAATCCTGGACGGCGGCACCACCGCGCCGGCGCGTTCGGAAGCCGTGGTGCCCCTCTCCGCCGGTACAGGCGTGCTCGCCGCGACCTGCCGTCGCCTGCTCGCCGAGGCGGCGGCCGATGTGGCGCCGGTCGCGCCGGGACGTGCAGCGCCCGGGCGGTCCAATCAGTCCGGGAAGGCCGCGCGGCCCAAAGGCAGTGGGAAACACACCAGTTTCGGTTCATGGGTGGTCCTCGCCTGCGTCGCCGGTGTGATCGCCCTGTACGTCTACAGCACCGCGCTGCACGGCTAACTGGTCAAGGAGTCCGAATCGCTCGCGCACCGGATCGTCCAGCTTGCCCTCCTCCAGGTCGCCAAGTGCGGTTGCGTACCCGGCCAGGGCTGCCTCGTGTACGAGGTTGTGGGTGCTCCTCGTCCTCGGTGTCCCCGAACGGGTCGTGATGCAGATCATGGGCCGGTCGTCAGCTGGGAAGTGGCCAAGGACCCTGAGGAGAGCGGCCCGGAGGGCTGTGAGAAGTCTCGTCGAGACTGCGAACGTCGAAGGGCCCCACCGCAAACGGTGGGGCCCTTCGACGTATTGCCCGGTGAGAGCAATGGCGGAGGATACGAGATTCGAACTCGTGAGGGGTTGCCCCCAACGCGCTTTCCAACTCTGCACGGACCCGTTCGCCGTGGTTCACGGTCGGTCGTGGGCTGGGCCCCAAGGGCGGCTGCAGGAGGGCTGAACGGCCACGAACGGCGGCGGATGAGACTGCTGGCTCGTTCGGTCGGCGGTCGTAGACCCGCAGCGCGTTCCAGTCGGGACGGGTGGGCTGACGTGGGAGAGCGCTGACCTGCCCGTTCGTGGAGCACTGTCCGGTGGCCTCCCGGCGTGCCTCTTGAACGGGCACGTCAGGGGTACGGTGTCGCAGCGGAGTGGTTGCCCCTCACCACCGCCGAACAGCCCGGCCCAGCCAGCCGTTCGCTCAGGCGGCACCACGTCCCGCCGCGACCCGCCCCATCGTCAGCGCCAGACGCCGCACCCGCCGCCAGTCCATCGGCGGGGCACCGTGCGGCACGCCGGGCCGGTGCCGGGGCACGCGCACGCGCAGAGCGCCAGCCGCGAGAAGACAGTGCACCGGAGTGGGCAACATCAAGGCCTCGCCGTCGACGCCGACAGGGATGACGGGAGCGTTGGCGTCGACGACGACTTCTCGGGCGGTGGCCGCGGTCAGCCCGCGGCCCTGCCGGCCACGCAGCAGGAGTTCTGTCGCTTCGGCGGCGTTGCCGACGCTCACACCAAGCACCCCCAGCTTGCCGGAGTCCAGTCGCTCCCGGCGCCCCATCCCGGCCGAGTCGCCTCTCGCATAGGGGTTGTTGCTCACCAGTACGGCCTGGGGACCGTCCATGGTCAGCGAACCGGTATGGACACTCAGCCGCGTGCCGCTGGGTTGTGTCAGCAGATCCGGCAGCATCTCCAGGACCGTGCGGGCCTTGTCGTCGCGATAGGCGGGACTCTGCACGACTTCCGCGTACACGCCGAACGAGGCGTTGTTGATGAAGAAGCGCCCCGTGCTCAGGTCCGCAGGCACTCCCGCATGGAGGTAGCCGAGGTCGATGCGCAGTTCGACCCCGTCGGTCAGTGCCTCCAGGCACCTGGAGGGATCCTGCCGGTCCAGGCCCAGATCCTTGGCGAAGTGGTTGCGGGTGCCGGCGCTGATCACCATGAAGGGGATGTCGTGCTCTGCAGCCACACCGGCGACCGAGGCCTGCGTACCGTCACCACCCGCGACGCCGAGCAGATCGGCTCCACCCTGGACGGCCCGCCACGCCAGCTCGGCCACATCCTGCCGCTGCGCCGGATCCAGCACGACGACCTCGGCACCAAGGGCTCTGGCTCGCTCCACCAGGTGGAACCTCTCGACCTTTCCGCCGCCTGAGAGCGGATTCATGATCAGGAATGGTCGCTTTGCCCGGCTGACGGAGCGCTCCGTCATGCTCGGGGAGGTGTCTTCGACAAGTGCGGACCTGCCTGCGGAAACGGCCAGCGCCCAGAGTCCGAGCGAGACCAGCACGACCCACAGCAGCCCGGCCGCCGCGTACAGGAGCAGGACACCGAGCGGCGCGGCTACCACCAGCAGCGCGGCCAGCACCCTGATCCAGCCGGTGTGGGTGAGCATCCACCACACGCCGGCCCCCGTGAGCGCCAGTCCTGCCCACCCCACCCCCATGAGTACGAGGCTTCCGAGCCCGCCGAACACCACCAGCACCAGAAGCGCCGCTGCGCCCGCCGCCAAGGCCAGACGCGCGGTCCCGCGCCTGCTCATGGGGCACCTCCTGCCGCTCCACCGGCTGCCGGACAGGAATCTCGAGCACCGCGTACCGGGTGAGCCCACTTCCCGTGGACATGGACGACCCCAAGGGCCGGGCCGGCCCACAGGCCGATTCGCACGCGAACGGCGCTTCAGTGCAGGATCTTCCCCTTGGCGCGCTGGAACTCCTCGTCCGTGAGGTCGCCTCTGGCCTTGATTTCCGAGAGCTTCGCAAGTTCCTCGGCCGCACTCGGCCTGGCGGTGCCGACGGTCTCGCGGACGTAGCTGTCGAACGCGTGCTGCCGGGCTCGGGCCTGATGCACTTCGCGCTCCCCCATGCCTTTGCCGCGCGCTATCAGGTACACGAACACACCGAGGAAGGGGAGGACGACCGCGAAGATGGACCACCCTGCCTTGGCCCACCCGTTGAGGGAGTCGTCACGGAAAATGTCCGAGAAAACCCGGAAGAGCAGGAAGATCCACATCACCCACAGGAAAATCCACAGCAGGGTCCAGAATGCGCCCAGGAGCGGATAGTCGTAGGCCAAATTCATCTCGCCGGTCATGTGCGTTCTCCTCTTCAGCGCCATCGCTGATCCACGTCAGCGGCGATCGCCACGCAGACGGCATCGCCACGCTCGACGATCAGTCCGGCTCCTTCGCCCTGGCGAGCGAGGATTCACTCAGGACTGGCTCCGGTGATGGGCTCCGGCCTCGGCCATCGCTTCGGCTTCGGAGTCGGCTACCGCGATGGCAATGCCGAGCGCCTCGGTGATGTGAGTTGCGGCCGACATGACGCGTGCCGTGCCCACAACCGGGGCGATGGCAACGAGAACGTCCTGAACTTGCTCGATCGTCAAGTTCGCCTTCATGGCCGGGTCGACATGCGCAACGTAGGAGATCGCAGGTGCGTCCGTGGCCGCGAGCGCTGCCAAGCGCGTGAGAATGAGTGTGTTGTCGTCCAGCCCACAACGCTCGATCGAGTCCACTGTCATGGCGGCGAGCGTCTCGAGAACGGGGGCGTCTGTGGTCTTGGTCATCTCCGAACCACCTTCCGGTGCTGTGCGGAGCCGATGCACGCCCCCGCTGCACACGGCAGCCCCGACGCATCATCGACCTACTCCTCTACGGTAGGAGCCCCGGAGAAAGCACGCCCGCTGGGCTGATCAGGTCTTGATGGAGTAGGGACTACCGCGCTCGCTGACACCGATGGTGAGCCGCTGTGGGCGAGTTGTTCGCAGCACCCCCAACTCGGTGTCGGGCCGGCAGTGGATGCAGGCCCGGATCCCGTCGGCGAGGGAGGCGAGGGCCTGCTCGCGGGTGACGGCGCGCCGACGCTTCCTGGCTGCGTAGCACCCGCCGACGTGAACCTCGATCGGACGGGCGCCGACCCCGATGCTGAGCTCGGGGGCCTCATCTGGGAGGTGCCAAGGACACTGAGGAGAGCGGGCCGGAGGGCGCCGAAAAGTCTCGTTGAGACTGCAGATGAGACTGCGAACGTCGAAGGGCCCCACCGCAAGCGGTGGGGCCCTTCGACGTATTGCCCGGTGAGAGCAATGGCGGAGGATACGAGATTCAAACTCGTGAGGGGTTGCCCCCAACACGCTTTCCAAATGTTCGTTTGGGGGTTCGGGGAGGGACAGGGGCGTCCTGACCTGGGGCGGAGTGGATTGTTCAGCGACGTCCGGACGCGGCTGAATGTAGGCGAATGAGACCAGAACTGAGACCACGAGGTGCCGGATGGGTGGCTCGCGTCGTTCGGCGGATGCTGCGCCCAGGCGAAATTCCTACTTGTTTGATAATGTCGGTTCCATGAGCGAGATTCCTTACAGCGTCGGCGAAGGACCGGCCACCAGGGTCAGTCTCTCCCTCCCCGAGGGGACGGCGGAGGCGATTCGCCGACGGGTCGGCAAGCGTGAGTTCTCCGCGTTCATCACCGAAGCGGTGGAGCGCGAGCTGCGCGGTCAGATCTTGGATGAGTACCTGGCCGACTACGAACGCCGTCAGGGGCCGATCTCCGAGCACGAGCAGGAGCGGGCACGCCGGGTCTTCGACGAGGTGTTCGCCGAGGAGGGGCAGTGGCCCGCCGCAAGCTGAGCCACGAAGGCACCCTCGTTCTCGACTGCGAGGGTTTGTCGAAGTTCGTCAGTGATCACGAGCCCGTCGTCGCCCTCATCGCCGAAGCCCGCAAGCGGGGCATGGAGGTGGTCATCAGCGCACTCACCATCATCGAAGCGGTGCATCGCCGGACAGACAAGGCGCGGCTCGCCTGGGTCCTGTCCGGCGTGCGAATCGTGCACATCGGCGACGAGGAGGCCAAGGCCGCCTCAGCCATGCTGATCAACGCTGGGCTGCATGGTCACAAATACGCCATCGACGCTGCCGTTGCCGAGACGGCGCTGCGTCAGCGCCGCCCGGTCGTCATGCTCACCTCGGACATTGACGACATGACGAAGCTCTGCGGCGACAGTGTGCGCCTCGTCGCCGTGTAGTCGACGCCCAGGACCCGAACGCGGGGACGGAAGGTCGGCCCGTATGTCCTTGTCCGGGCGCGGCGGGGCCGCTGGATCAGTCGGCAGCACCCAGGGTCGTGAACGGCTGCGTGGCCGGACAGCTCGTCTTTCATGGTGCCGTGAGGTGCAGCAGCCGCGTGTTGGCCTCGTACGGCGCGAAACGGGCAGGGGCGAATTCCGTGGCGGACCGAAGTCCGAGCCACACCAGCATGGCGTGGTGTTCCTCATGGGCCGGGTCGGCGAGGATCACTTTGAGATCGCTGTAGCCGGGGGCGCCGCCGCAGTCCTCGGGCGGGCACGCCCCGGCACCGTCCACGCAGTGCGGATAGTGCAGCCCGGCTGAGGCTGTCTGGAACTGATCCACGGTGATGACATGCTCCCAGGAGTCCCCGAAGTCGTACGTGTACACGAAGTGGGCGCCCGGTTTGAGCAGGGCGGCCAGTGTGGCGGTGCGCTCGTCCCGGAATCCGAGTTCACCGTCGGAACGGCCGTACTGGACGCCGTCGATGGTGAACGCGTGCATATGGCAGTTCTGCCAGCCCATCGCGGCCTGGATCACGGAGTGAAGCCGGTCCAGGCGGATCGAGGCGGGCACCAGCAGCTGCCGCCAGACCCGGGGGTCGTCCACGTCAGCGAGCTCGACCAGGATCCGCAACACCGCGTCGCCGGGCTCGGGCTCGCCACGCATCCGGGCTGTCCCGGTGCATCCGTCCGCCGTCAACTCGGCGGTTTCCTCCGTGAGATGGACAGCGTCCAGGGAGGCGAGGGCCTTCAGGACCCGTTGGACGTCGTGGTCGTTGGCGGTGCGCAGATGTCCCAGACGGTCGGGGGACAGGTCGTCGAGCACGTACAGCGGGCTGACCGCCTGCCACACCACCTCGTACAGGTCACTGAGTGGCACCGGGGCAGTGGTCGCGTACAGCCGCTGCAGCAACGCCCGCAGACCCCGGTCGTACTCGTGCGAGAGCAGGGATTCCAGCCAGCCGGAGACCGTCACGGCCGGGCCGATGAGCGGCAGCGCGGCGAACAGCGCGCCACGCAGCTCGTCGGGGCGGTCCAGCAGCCTGGCGTTCTTCTTCACCGGCAGCAGGCGCCCGCCCGCGGTCCGCAGCAGTCGTGCCGCCTTCGCCCACTCGACCAGCAGCGTGAGGTGGTACAGCTCCTCGCTGGATTTCGTCTTGAACGTACGGTCACCGATCACCGGGTCCATCCGGTCGCCGGTGTCCAGAACCTCCACCAGTGCTCGCGCGTCGGCAAGCGTCACACGGCCGGTCTGGGTCAGCTTGCGGCCTGTGCCGACCCAACCGACCAGCGCTCGCACCTGCCCGACGGTCCCGCCCACTGTCTCACCCATGCTGACCTGCCCGTTCCGGTTCGTGTCCAGACTCACCCGGACCCAGGATGGCAGCACCGCCGGCGCACCCTGCTCCGCATGGGGCGACACGGAGGTGCCAGACTGTGACGGTGACAACGCGCGACGAGGAACTGCTGGCCCGGGTCCGGGAGATGAGGGAGCGCGGCAGCGCGCCGAAGCAGATCGCGAAGGCGCTGGGGCTACGCCCGGCCCAGGCGACCGCGCTGGTCAGACGGGTCGCCGAGGCGGCACTGGGGAATATCGCGCCGGATGAGCGGCCGGTGGTGGGCTGCTGGGTCAACGCGGGTTGGAGCGCGGGACTGGACATGGCCAAAGCCCCGGACTGGGCGGCGGCCGACCCCCTCGGCCAGGAGCCGGACCGGGGCACGGGCGGCTTCGCCCAGATTCTCCTGGCCCGCCAGGAACGTGCCAGCAGAGTGACCGTCACCGGGTTCCTGGTGGACGTGTACTGCCTGGGAGTCAAGAACGTCACCGACCCCGAGGTGATGGGGTCCGGATCCCTGACCACTTACGTACCGACGTACTACTCGGCCTTCGATCATCGGCCGGTGCCGATCGGCGTAGAGCAGGCGCAGACGATCGTGCACGATGGCGTCGCCTACGCCCGCGGTCTTGGCTTCGAGCCCTCGGGCGGCTTCGCCGACGCCGCAGTGCACCTGGGCGCCCCGCCCGGCGACCGGCCTGTCATCGGCTTCGGGCGGGACGGCAAGCCGTTCTACTTCTCCGGCCCCTACGACAACCCGCGCAAGGTGGTCCAGACCCTCGAGCGCACCTGCGGGCCGGACAACTACGACTATGTTGCCCATCTGTAGGAACGGGACGAGGGCGGCGCGAAGCGGGGAACAGGAGCAGTGATACCGGTCGAACAGCAGCAGGAGCCCACCGGCACTCCACGGGTCCGGCACACCGAGCACGAGGCGCAGGCCAACCTGCTGACGGTGCTGCGTCTGTGTATGACGGAGAAGTTGCGGTGCAGCGAAAAGACCCGCCGCCCCAGCACCGCCACCGTCTCGGCGGTCGCCGACATCCTGGACGGCGGCGACTTCTATCCGCACGACGCCATCGCCGCCTTCGCCTGGCCGATGCTGCTCCAGGCAGGCGGCCTCGCCCAGCTCACCGGCGGTCGGCTGGTGCTGACCACGCGCGGACGGGCCGCGCTGACCCGGCCACCGCACCTGACCATTCCTCAGCTGTGGCAACGCTGGCTGAACAACAGCCTCCTGGACGAGTTCTCCCGCGTCGAGGAGATCAAGGGCCAGCGCTCGGCGAACGTCCTGACCGCCGCCAAACCGCGCCGCAAGCTCGTCGGCCAGGCGCTGGCCGGCCTCACCCCGGGTGCGTGGATGCCCATCGACGGCCTGTTCACAGACATGCGCGCGGCCGGTCTGGATCCAGTCGTCCACCGCAGTGAACGCGCCCTGTGGAAGCTGTACCTGGAGGATCCGCAATACGGCAGCCTCGGCTACGACGGCTACCACGGCTGGTCCCTCCTCCAGGGTCGGTACACCCTGGCGGTGATCTTCGAGTACGCGGCCACGCTCGGCCTCATCGACATCGAGTACGTCCCCCCGGTGGGCGCCCGCGACGACTACCGGGACAACTGGGGTGGCGACTGCCTCGACCAGCTCAGCCGCTACGACGGCCTGTCCGCGCTTCGCCTCAATCCCCTGGGCGCCCACGCCGCCGGCCTCACGGGCGACTACGCCCCTGCCCAGGTCCCCGCCTCGGTCGTCCCGACGGGCAGGGTCACCGTCCTGGCGAACTTCGACATCGTTGCCCTCGACGGGCTGCCCTCCGTCGACACACTCCTCCTGGACGCCTTCTCCGACCGCAAATCCGACCAGGTCTGGACGCTCACCACCGCGTCTCTTCTGCACGCCCTCGACCGTGGGCACACCCTCGACGAGCTCCGTGGCTACCTGAACCAGGCCGCCTCGCACCCCGTGCCCCAGACCGTCACCACCCTGCTCGACGACACCGGCCGCCGCACCGGCCGACTCCGCGATACAGGGCAGACCCATCTCATCGAGTGCGCGGACGAGGCACTGGCAGCCCTCGCCATCAGCGACCGCCGCTTGCGCGTGCTGTGTACGCGAATCGGCGAGCGCCACCTCGCGGTCTCCCCCGAACGCCTTCCGGCGTTCCGCAAGGCGGCCCTGGCCCTGGGCTACCCGCTGGCCTGATGGCACGAGGAGAGCCGCTTCGGGGCACCTCGTGCCGGGGCCGGGGCGCACATCGATGCGTGCCGAACTGAGACCAGGGCACACCAGAGCGTCGGACCGCTGGGACTCCGGCAGGGGAAGCACTCGGGCTGCGCTGGGCTGACGTCGATACGGCCAACGGCGTCCTGCGGGTCAGGAGGAACCGTCTGCGACCGAAGTACCTGCATGGGTGCGGCGGCGACTGTGGCACGAAGCCGGGCTACTGCAAGAAGCGAGTCAGGAAGAACGAGGACACGGCCAACATGAAGTCGCGCGCCGGCCGCCGCGTTATCGGTGTCCCGGACGAACTGGTGAGGCTTCTGGAGCTCCACCGCCGAGAGCAGGCACGCGAGCGGGCGATCGCGGGGGAGGACTGGCGCGAGTCAGGGTTCGTCTTCACCTCTCCCGTGGGCGAGCCGCTGGTGCCGAGTACGGACTATGACACCTGGAAGCGGCTTCTCGCCGACGCGAAGGTCCGGGACGGACGCCTGCACGATGTCCGGCACACCGCGGCGACGGTTCTGCTCATCCTCGGTGTCCCCGAACAGGTCGGGATGCAGATCATGGGCTGGTCGTCGACAGCGATGGCGGCCCGGCACCAACACGTGACGGGCGGCATCCTCGCCGACGTTGCGCAGCGGGTCGGGGGACTCGTCTGGGAAGGGGCCAAGGAGCCTGACGAGAGTGGCGCGAAGGGCTCCGCAGGGTCTCAATGAGACTGCGAGCCTAGAAGAACGTCGAAGGGCCCCACCGCGAACGGTGGGGCCCTTCAACGTATTGCCCGGTGAGAGCAATGGCGGAGGATACGAGATTCGAACTCGTGAGGGGTTGCCCCCAACACGCTTTCCAAGCGTGCGCCCTAGGCCACTAGGCGAATCCTCCGCGGCAAACAATACAAGACGTTGAGGAGTGCTCGCGAACACGTTCCCCACGGACGGGGTCGGGACGGCAGCCGGTGGACTTGATCGGGGTGGGATCGGCTAAGGTAGGCATCAGCCCCTCACGTGGCGCTATCTGACTGAACTCCCCCAGGGCCGGAAGGCAGCAAGGGTAGGTTGGCTCTGGCGGGTGCGTGAGGGGCCCTTGCGTGTCCGGGGCCTGCGGTGTCTTCCGGTGGTGCGGGGCCGCCCGGGCCTCGGTGGTGTGCCCGGTCCGGGGCCGGTTGTCAGTCCGCCCCGATAACCTCGTAGGTGTGTCGTCCCTTGCGCTGTACCGCCGCTACCGCCCCGAGTCGTTCGCCGAGGTCATCGGGCAGGAGCATGTCACTGACCCGCTGCAGCAGGCCCTGCGGAACAACCGGGTCAATCACGCGTACCTGTTCAGTGGTCCGCGCGGCTGCGGGAAGACGACCAGCGCGCGCATCCTGGCCCGCTGTCTGAACTGTGCGCAGGGGCCGACGCCGACGCCGTGCGGGGAGTGCCAGTCCTGCCGGGACCTCGCGCGCAACGGGCCGGGATCGATCGATGTCATCGAGATCGACGCCGCATCGCACGGTGGCGTGGACGACGCCCGTGATCTGCGGGAGAAGGCGTTCTTCGGGCCCGCGTCGAGTCGTTACAAGATCTACATCATCGACGAGGCGCACATGGTCACGCCGGCGGGGTTCAACGCCCTGCTGAAGGTGGTCGAGGAGCCGCCGGAGCACCTCAAGTTCATCTTTGCGACCACCGAGCCCGAGAAGGTCATCGGCACGATCCGGTCGCGTACGCACCACTACCCGTTCCGCCTCGTGCCGCCGGGAACGCTGCGCGAATATCTCGCCGAGGTCTGCGGCAAGGAGAACAGCTACGTCGAGGACGGCGTGCTGCCGCTGGTCGTGCGGGCCGGCGCCGGATCCGTGCGTGACTCGATGTCCGTGATGGACCAACTGCTGGCGGGCGCCGGCGACGACGGTGTGACATACGCCATGGCGACCTCACTGCTCGGTTATACGGACTTGTCGCTGCTCGACTCCATCGTGGACGCGTTTGCCGCGGGCGACGGGGCCGCTGCGTTCGAGGTCGTGGACCGGGTGATCGAAGGCGGAAACGACCCGCGGCGCTTCGTCGCCGACCTGCTGGAGCGGCTGCGTGACCTGGTGATCCTGGCCGCTGTGCCGGACGCCGGGGAGAAGGGCCTCATCGACGCACCCGCCGATGTGGTCGAGCGGATGCAGGCCCAGGCGTCCGTCTTCGGCGCCGCGGAGCTGAGCCGCGCCGCCGACCTGGTCAACCAGGGACTCACGGAGATGCGCGGGGCGACCTCTCCGCGTCTCCAGGTCGAGCTGATCTGCGCCCGGGTGCTGCTGCCCGCGGCCTTCGACGACGAGCGTTCGCTGCAGGCCCGGCTGGACCGGCTGGAGCGCGGCGCCTCCTTCGCGACCGCCGGGGCCGGGCCCGCCATGGGATACGTACCGGGACCTCAGGCGCAGGCGCCCGTAGCCATGGTTCCGCCGGGTGACGGGGTCGCTGCGGCGCGGGCGGCCGTGCGGGGGGACACCCCCGAGACCGCGCCCCCTGCCGCGCCCGTGCAGCCCGCTCAGCACGCGGCCCCCGCAGCGCCCGCTGCACCTGCCGCTCCCGCTCCGCAGTCGCCCGCCGAGGCTCCCGCGGGTGGGCAGCGTCCCGGGGCCTGGCCCGCCGCAGCCGCGCCGGAGTCCGGGCGCCGCCCCGGTGGCTGGCCGACCGCCTCCGCCCCGGGTCAGGCACCGGCCCCCGTCGCCCCTGCGGCCCCCGCCCCGGCCCCCGCGGCCCCGGCCCCCGCCCCGGGTGCCCCCCAGCCGAGCCCGGGCATGACGCAGGGTGCCGCGCAGGTGCGGAACATGTGGCCGGACATCCTCGAGGCCGTCAAGAACCGGCGCCGGTTCACCTGGATCCTGCTCAGCCAGAACGCGCAGGTCACCGGGTTCGACGGCGCCACCCTGCAGATCGGCTTCCTCAACGCCGGTGCCCGCGACAACTTCGCGAGCAGCGGCAGCGAGGACGTGCTCAAGCAGGCGCTCGCCGAGCAGTTCAACATGCAGTGGAAGATCGAGGCGATCGTCGACCCGTCGGGCGGCGCGGGACAGCCCCCGCAGACCGGCGGTGGCCGCCCGTCCGCCACGCCCGCACCGCAGCGCCCGGCCGCGCCCGCCCCGCAGCAGTACGAGTCCCGGCCCGCTCCGGCCCAGCATCAGCAGCCGGGCGCCGCCCCCGCCGTGGCCCCCGCCCCGCAGCCCCGGACCGCTGCCGAGCCGCCGCGTCCGGTCGCCCCGGAGGACGACACTCCGGAGGCGGACGACCCGGATCTGGTCGACTCGGCGCTCTCCGGTCATGACCTGATCGTCCGGGAGCTGGGGGCCACGGTCGTCGAGGAGTTCACCAACGAGTAGCGCGGGCCGGGCGGGGCCGCGGTACGCCTCACGGGCTGTCCACGGAGCGGCATCCGTCAGGGCCGCCGCGCCCCGGCGGTTAGGCTGCACCCCGTGAAGGTCCTCGTCATCGGCGGCGGCGCCCGCGAACACGCCCTGTGCCGCTCTCTCTCCCTCGACCCCGAAGTCACCGCTCTGTACTGCGCGCCCGGCAATGCCGGCATCGCAGAGGTGGCCGAACTGCACCCGGTCGACGCGCTCGACGGCGACGCCGTCGCGCGCCTCGCCACCGAACTGGGCGCCGAGCTGGTGGTCGTCGGCCCGGAGGCGCCGCTTGTCGCCGGGGTCGCCGACGCCGTGCGCGCCGCGGGCATCCCCTGCTTCGGCCCCTCCGGTGAGGCGGCCCAGCTGGAGGGCTCCAAGGCGTTCGCCAAGGACGTGATGGCCGGGGCGGGTGTCCCCACCGCCCGCAGCTACGTCTGCACCACCCCCGCCGAGATCGATACCGCCCTCGACGCCTTCGGCGCCCCGTACGTCGTCAAGGACGACGGCCTCGCCGCGGGCAAGGGCGTCGTCGTCACGGACGACATCGAGGCGGCCCGCGCCCACGCGCTGGCCTGCGACCGCGTGGTCATCGAGGAGTTCCTCGACGGCCCCGAGGTGAGCCTCTTCGCGATCACGGACGGCACTACCGTGCTGCCGCTCCAGCCCGCCCAGGACTTCAAGCGGGCCCTCGACAACGACGAGGGCCCGAACACCGGCGGCATGGGCGCGTACTCCCCGCTCCCGTGGGCCGATCCCAAGCTGGTCGACGAGGTCATGGAGACGGTCCTCCAGCCGACCGTCGACGAGCTCCGCCGCCGCGGCACCCCCTTCTCCGGGCTGCTGTACGCGGGTCTCGCGATCACCTCGCGCGGCGTCCGTGTCATCGAGTTCAACGCCCGCTTCGGCGACCCGGAGACCCAGGTGGTCCTGGCCCGTCTGAAGACCCCTCTGGCCGGTGTCCTGCTGGGCTCCGCCAACGGCACCCTCGAAGAGCTGCCCCCGCTCAAGTGGCGCGACGACGCCGCGGTCACCGTGGTCATCGCCTCGCACAACTACCCGGACACTCCGCGGACGGGTGACCCGATCCACGGCCTCGACGAGGTGGCGGCGCAGGATGCCCCGGATGCATACGTCCTGCACGCCGGGACCAGGCGCGACGGCGACGAGATCGTCAGTGCGGGCGGCCGCGTGCTGTCCGTGACCGCGACCGGCAAGGACCTCGCCAGCGCCCGTGAGCGTGCCTACACGGCGGCCGCGCGGATCCGGCTCGACGGCTCGCAGCTGCGTACGGACATCGCCCGGAAGGCTGCCGGAGTCTGACCGGGCGGCCCCGGCCGGCCCTGCACATCGCGCCCCCTCGGGCCCGAGGCCCGAGGGGGCGCGGCACGTCCCCGGACGTCCCGGCCCCCTGCCCGAGCGCCTTTGCCCTATGGACACCGGTCCGTCAGCACCTTTGCCCAAAGCCATTCCATCGAGTGACGGCTGAGCCATCCGGATGACGCCCGCCGAGGCCCCAACTAGGGTGCGGCGCAAGCGTTCCGGCACTTGGCCCACCGGCATTGCGATGTCAGTGACGGGTGCCACAGTGGGGGAGTGAGCACTACCGCCGCGGGGGCAGAGGGGGTGACGTCCGGCCGTGTCCGGTACCGGTACTGGTGAGGAGCTGGGTGCGCAGGCTGCGCGCGCCCGAGCTCTCGCGCTGCTGCGCATCCGCAGCAGGGCAACGGCCGCGGCCCTGGTGCCGGCGGCGGTCGCCGTCGTGCTGCTCGTCGCAGGCGCGCAGGGCCGCATCGGCGGTGGCGGTTGGGACGCCGCGCGCTGGGTCGTGACGGCCTGCGCGGCGGTCGTGCTGCTGGGCGCCGCGGCGGTCTCGGTCGCGATCGTACGAGCGAGGCCGGCGGTCAGTCCGACCGTCCCGCTCGCCGAGCAGGCCGCCCCCGATCTCTACCGGCTGGTCCGGGACCTTGCCGACCGGCTCGGCGTACCCGCGCCGTCGGCCATAGCCCTGACACCCGACTGCGACAGCTGGCTGGAGGACCGCACACACCCCTCCGCACAGCCCGCGGAGAGCTCGGCGACCCGGCCCGCCGCCTCCGGTGGCCGTCGTCATCGGGTGCCGGTGGCGCCCGTGCTGGTCATCGGGTCGCCGTTCCTGTGGTGGATGCGGGTTGCTGAGCTACGGGCGGTGCTCGCCCCGGTCGTAGCGGGTACGGGCCCCGCCGCCCACCCCGATATAGCCGCCGCCCGCCGTTTCCTACGAGGGCTGGACGGCGCGGTCGCCGATGCGGCCGTCCCCGCCCCCGGACGGTTCGCGCGGCTGCGCGGGCTGCCGCGCGGCCTCGTCGGCTGGATCGCCCGGCTGCTCCTGCGCAGCTGTCGCGGCCATGCCGCCGCGATGGAGCGGGGTGTCGCCGCCGCCGCGTCCGAGCGTGCACAGGCTGTGGATTACGGGCTGCGGATCGCGGCGCAGGAGCAGGTCGGCCTTGCCTACGCGGGCTGGGACCGGCTGCTCACCCGGGTCGCGCTGCCGGCCTGGCAGATGGGCCGCTGGCCGTCCCGGCTCGACGCGGGCGTCGTCTCCGCCCTCACCGAGCTCTCCCGGCGCGATCGCCTCGCCGAGGGCTTCACCTCCCGACTGGGCGAGCGCCCCGCCTGCGACCTCCTCGAGGAGCCGGGAGCGGCCGACGAGGCAGCCTCGTTGCTCGCCGCCCGCCTCTTCCACGGCGGCCCCGCAGGAACCGGTCCCGACTGGTCCCCGGTCGACTGGCAGCAGTATCCGGAAGAGGTGGTCGACCGGAAGTGGCGTACCGAAGCGGCCCGCCTGCTCCGCGTCCTCGACGCGATGGGCGTACGTCCCGCCCCGGCCGGAGGGCCCGACGAGGCGGTCGGGGGAGCCGGGACCGTCCGGGCTTTCGGGGCACACGGCGCCGATGCCGTCGGTGTGGCCGTGCCCACACTGGCCCGGGTCGTCGAGCAGCTCTCCGGCCCGGACGGGCGGGGCGAAGAGCTCGCGGCCGGGATCAGCGCGGCGGTGGCCCGCGAGGAGGCCGCAGCCCCGCAGCAGCCCCCGGCAGGCTCGCCCGCGGGCGCCGCCTCCGACGGGGACACCCTGGACTTCTGGGGCCCCGACCCCCTGCCGCTCTTCCCGCTCCAGCCGCCCCGTACCGGCACGGAGCTGCTCGCCGACCATGTCGCGGCGATGGTCTGCTGCGCCGCCGTGGACACGGCAGGCGCGGCGCCCGGCCTCGACTGGCTGGACGGGCCGGCCCTGCTGGTCGACGGCGAGCGCCGGGCCGATCTGGGCAGTCCCGTGCTCAGCCTGGTCGAGGACGGGGATGCCGGACCGCTGCGTTGCTGGCTCGCCTCGGTCGGCGTCCGCACCGACAAGCCCGTCCGCCTCGTGTGACCCACGGCCCACCCCGTCTCCGCCCGGCACCGGCCAGTATCCGGAGGGGTTCGTTCCATTCACGCCAATTCGCGACGAACGGTGACGGAGTGCATGCGTTATGTGATGTGCTGGGGATCGACGCTGACAGCCGTCGCACCACAGGCTGACACTCGGCGCACCACAGTCGGCACGTCACCGTTGTCTCGGGGGACTCGAGGGAGGTAAGCGCTATGGGGGCGGAGCAGATTCGTCGGTGGGAATCGGGTGCCCTCGCGCATGCCGTCTCCGACCCCTTCGGCCAGGGCCCCCTGCCCTGGCTGCGCGGCAGTGAGAACTACTTCGACGACACCGGCCAGGTCGTCCCCTGGTACGCGGATCTCGCCCTGGCCCGCGGTACCGGAGGCGGCACCCGTACCGCCGACGACGTACACCGCCAGATCAAGGGCTTCATCTCGACCGGCGCCGCGGCCCCTGGCGAGGCGATCGACTTCCACATCACCGTGGACCCGCCCCAGCAGTTCTCCGTGGACATCTACCGGATCGGCCATTACGGGGGCGACGGCGCCGCCAAGATCACCACCAGTCCGCGGCTCTCCGGGATCGTCCAGCCGCCCCCGCTCACCGCCGACCGGACCGTCTCCTGCCACCACTGGTGGCAGTCCTGGCGGCTGCAGATCCCCACCTACTGGTCGATCGGCGCCTATGTCGCCGTGCTCACCACGGCCGACGGACACCGCTCCCACATCCCTTTCACGGTGCGTGACAACCACCCGGCCGATCTGCTGCTCGTCCTGCCGGACATCACCTGGCAGGCGTACAACCTCTACCCCGAGGACGGCCGCACCGGCGCCAGCCTCTACCACGCCTGGGACGAGCAGGGCCGGCTCCTCGGCGAGGAGGACGCCGCGGTCACCGTCTCCTTCGACCGCCCGTACGCGGGTGCCGGACTGCCGCTCCATGTCGGTCATGCCTACGACTTCATCCGCTGGGCCGAGCGGTACGGCTACGACATCGCCTACGCCGACACCCGTGATCTGCACGCGGGCCGGATCGACGTCAGCCGCTACCGGGGCCTGGTCTTCCCGGGCCACGACGAGTACTGGTCCGTCCCGATGCGCCGCACGGCGGAGGCCGCCCGGGACGGCGGCACCTCGCTGGTCTTCCTCTCCGCCAACACCATGTACTGGCAGGTCAGCCTCTCCCCGTCGCCGTCCGGAGTGCCGGACCGGCTGCTCACCTGCCGCAAGCGCCGCGGCCCGGGGAAGCCCGCGCTCTGGCGCGAGGTCGACCGGGCCGAGCAGCAGCTCCTCGGCATCCAGTACGCGGGCCGGGTCCCCGACCCCCACCCCTTGGTCGTACGGAACGCGGAGCACTGGCTCTGGGACGCGACCGGGGCCGACGAGGGCGACGAGATCGACGGGCTGGTCGCGGGCGAGGCCGACCGCTACTTCCCGCGCACCACCCTCCCCCCGCACGAGAACCGCATCCTGCTCGCCCACTCCCCCTACCAGGACAGCGAAGGCACGACGCGCCACCAGGAGACATCCCTGTACCGGGCCCCTTCAGGCGCCCTCGTCTTCGCCTCCGGCACCTTCGCCTGGTCCCCGGCGCTGGACCGCCCCGGGCATGTGGACCCGCGCATCCAGCGCGCCACCGCCAATCTCCTCGACCGCATCTGCAAACACGCCTGAACGACGCGTCACCGCCGCCACGCACTGCCCCTGCTCCACCCCGCTCCACCCCACCCCATCCGGATACGGGACAATCGGAACGACTCCTGGATCAACCTACGCGGAGGCAGCGTGTCCGGATTCGTAGAAAAGCCCGAGCCCGTGGTGGTCCCCGGACTCACCCACCTCCACACCGGCAAGGTGCGGGATCTGTACCGGAACGAGGCGGGCGACCTCGTCATGGTCGCCAGCGACCGTATGTCCGCGTACGACTGGGTCCTGCCCACCGAGATCCCCGACAAGGGGCGCGTCCTCACCCGGCTGTCGCTGTGGTGGTTCGACCAGCTCTCCGATCTCGTCCCGAACCACGTCCTGTCCACGGAGCTCCCCGCCGGGGCGCCCGCGGACTGGGCCGGCCGGACGCTGATCTGCAAGTCGCTGCGGATGGTCCCGGTCGAGTGTGTCGCCCGCGGCTATCTGACCGGCTCGGGGCTCGTCGAGTACGACGCGTCCCGTACGGTCTGCGGCCTCGCCCTCCCCGAGGGCCTCGTCGACGGCTCCGAACTCCCGGCGCCGATCTTCACCCCCGCCACCAAGGCGGCCGTCGGCGACCACGACGAGAACGTGTCGTACGAGGAGGTGGCCCGCGAGGTCGGCACCGAGACCGCGGCCCGGCTGCGCCGCACCACCCTCGACGTCTACGCCCGGGCCCGGGACATCGCCCGTGAGCGCGGCATCATCCTCGCGGACACGAAGTTCGAGTTCGGCTTCGACGGTGACGAGCTGATCATCGCGGACGAGGTGCTGACGCCGGACTCGTCCCGCTTCTGGCCGGCCGCCGCCTGGGAGCCGGGCAAGGCCCAGCCCTCGTACGACAAGCAGTTCGTACGGGACTGGCTTACCTCGCCGGCCTCCGGCTGGGACCGCAAGAGCGAACAGCCGCCCCCGGCACTGCCGCAGGAGATCGTCGACGCGACCCGGTCGAAGTACCTGGAGGCGTACGAGCTCCTCACCGGCAACACCTGGCAGTAGGACACGAAGAAGGCCCCGGTCACGAGGACCGGGGCCTTCTTCGTGGAGCGAACGACGAGGTTCGAACTCGCGACCTCAACCTTGGCAAGGTTGCGCTCTACCAGCTGAGCTACGTTCGCATGCGCCGAAGCGCGAGAACCACTATACCCATCCTCGCTCCCGCGCGAGACGCACTGCCGCATGACGGTTTTTCGCGCCGAGCTTCGAGGCCGTCGCGGAGAGGTGGTTCCGTACCGTCCCCTGCGACAGGGACGCCCGCTCCGCGATCTCCGCCACCGGCGCCCCGTCCGCCGCCAGTTCCAGTACCTCGGCCTCGCGCACGGTCAGCGGCGAGTCCCCGGCGGAGATCGCGTCGGCTGCCAACTCCGGGTCCACATAACGGTTTCCGGCGTGCACGGTACGGATGATGCCGGCCGGTTGCCGGGCGCTGACCGTCTTCGGCACGAACATCCGTACACCCGCCGCGAGCACCCGCTTCAGATGTCCGGGGCGGCCGAGACCGGTCACGATCATCGTCCGGCAGGCGGGCAGCTCGGCCCGCAGCGATGTGGCCACACTCACACCGTCCGCTCCCGGCATCTGCAGATCGAGTACCGCCACATCGGGGTGGTGGGCCCGCCCCATGGCGAGAGCCTCCGGGCCGGTCGCCGCCTCCGCGACCACCACGAGGTCGTCCTCCAGCGCGAGCAGCGCGGCGAGCGCGCCCCGGATCAGATGCTCGTCGTCGGCGAGCAGCACACGTACGGTCTGCGCGGTCGTCATCGTTCCTCCTTCGAGGGACCCGTGCGCGGCTGCGGTACCGGGATGGTCGCCGTCAGCCGGAAGAGCCCGTTCCCCGCCGGCCCCGCGTCCAGCGAACCGTCCAACGTGTCCAGCCGCTCCCGCAGCTCGGCCGGCCCGGAACCCCGCGCACCGGCCGTCGCCACCGCAGCGCCCGCCCCGTCGTTCTCCACGTCCAGCACCACCGTGTCAGTCGTCCCCCCGAGCCGGATCGTGCAGCGCCGCGGATCGCCGTGCCGCAGCACGTTGGTCGCCGCGTCCCGCACGACCCGGCCGAGCGCCGACTGCACCGGCGTGGGCAGCTCCGCACCGGAGTCCCCCTCGATGCCGCACTCGATCCCCGCCGCCCGCAACACGCTCTGTGCCCCGGTGAGTTCCGTACGCAGATCGGCCTCCCGGTAGCCCCGTACGACATCGCGGATCTCCTGCTGCGAGGCGCGCGCGATCCGCTGCACCCCCACCATCTGGTCCACGGCCTGCGGCCTGCCGCGCTGCGCCGGCTCCACCGCCAGCTCGCTCTTCAACGCGATCACGGCGAGATTGCGGCCCAGCACGTCATGCATGTCCCGGCCGAACCGCAGCCGCTCCTCGGCGACCGCCAGGCGCGCCTGCACGTCCCTGGCCTCCCGGAGCTTCCACATCGCATCCAGCATCCAGGCGGAGCAGCGCGAGGTCAGCACGGTTCAGCCGCCCCAGAAGCCGACCGACACCGGAGCACCGAGCACCAGCTCACGGCCGCCGACGAGCGCGCAGGCCCCGCACACCGCTGCCGGCAGGCCCAAGTGCGCCAGGGCGAGGGTCCGCAGCCGCACACTGAGGCCGCACCACATGCCGAACGGCAGGACGGCGCCGCCGAGCGCCATCCACAGGTCGGGGAACCCGCCCGGCCCGGCACTCGTGGCCCAGCACCCGGACCGTGCCGCTGTCGGGCCGGGTCAGGCCTTCCAGCAGTTCGACGGTGGATGTCTTGCCCGCCCCGTTGGTCCCGGGCAGCGCGAAGATCTCGCCGGGCGCCACGGAGAAGGAGATCCCGGTCACGGCCTCGAAACCGTCGGCGTAGCGTCGCCGTACTCCGTCCGCCTCGATCACGCATTCATCGCTGCTCATGCCTTCAGGCTTCCGCCGGATGGCGGCCGCGAGCAGTGCGAACTGTCGCCACTGCCCATGACAAACGTCATGGGCAGTCACGGAGCAGGGCGCCGGAATACGACGAAGGCCCTGGTCGATATCGACCAGGGCCTTCGAACAACACGATCAAGAGCGGACGACGAGATTCGAACTCGCGACCCTCACCTTGGCAAGGTGATGCTCTACCAACTGAGCCACGTCCGCATTGCTGCCGCTCAGCTTTCACTGGGCGGTGCGAACACCACTCTACCTGATCCACCGCAGTGGTCCATAAGAGTGATGCAGAGCGGGTGACAGGAATTGCACACTGCGCCTTCCCCCTGGAAGGGGGATGTTCTGCTACTGAACTACACCCGCACGCTGCGTGAGGTTCGGCCTTTTCGGCCTTGCCCCTCGGCGTGCTCCAGACTCTAGCCGACCTGATGGGGTGTCGCGCAAGTCGGTGCCTGCGGGGTGTCGTCGCAAGGTGCGTTCCGGTGTCCCTCAACTCGCCTCGCGGAAGGCCTCGTAGACCTTCTTGGGGATCCGGCCGCGGGCCGGTACGTCCATTCGGTGGGACCGGGCCCAGGCGCGCACGGCCGCCGGGTCGGGTGCGAGCGAGGTGTGCCGGTACGACACGGGGGTCTTGCCGTGCTTGCTGGCATTTGTCTGCTTACGGCCGGCTGCCATGTACGGGGCCAGGGCCTTGCGCAGTTTCTTTGCATTGGACGGATTCAGGTCGATCTCGTACGACTTCCCGTCCAGGGCGAAGGCAACCGTTTCCGCCGCTTCTCCCCCGTCGATGTCGTCGGAGAGCGTGACCACTACGCGCTGAGCCACGGATATTGGTCCTTTCCTGCGGCATCGGCGCGTCTGACATGCGCCGATGCCGGCCTTCCGGCTGCTGGGCGGATGGGGGCCGACATGTGTCGACTGTTTAGAGGCAATACTGCTTTCCCTGCTAATCATTTGTACAGCGGTAGGCACCGCATTGTGAAGCCCAGCCAATTAGCTCCGCGTGTCCGCCTTCTATGCGCGATGCTGTGAGGGTTTTTTCGCGGGACTTTTCCCGCACGTTGTCACGGCCGATATCTCCGCGTGATCAGGGCCTGGTGATATCTACCCGCGTAGAATTTCTGGCCAGGTAGGCTGAGGTCACCTGCGGGGGTCTGGGGAACCCCCCGGAGAAACAGCCGCACCACACCACCACCGGGAGTGCCAGTGGCACGCGTCGTAGTCGACGTCATGCTCAAGCCCGAGATCCTCGACCCGCAGGGACAGGCGGTGCAGCGTGCACTGCCCCGTCTCGGCTTCGAGGGAATCGCGGACGTACGTCAGGGAAAGCGTTTCGAGCTCGAGGTCGAGGGGCCGGTCGACGACGCCGCCCTCACCCGTATTCACGAGATGGCCGAGACGTTCCTCGCCAACACCGTCATCGAGGACTTCACCGTGAAGGTGGAGAAGGCCGAGGAGTCGAAGTGACTGCTCGTATCGGAGTCGTCACCTTTCCCGGCACGCTCGACGACCAGGACAGCCTGAGGGCCGTACGCGTCGCGGGCGCCGAACCCGTATCGCTGTGGCACCGCGACAAGGACCTGCACCAGGTCGACGCGGTCATCCTGGCGGGCGGTTTCTCCTACGGCGACTATCTGAGGGCCGGAGCCATCTCCCGGTTCTCGCCGGTCATGGAGAGCGTCATCGAGCAGGCGAAGGCCGGAATGCCGGTCCTCGGCATCTGCAACGGCTTCCAGATTCTGACCGAGGCACATCTGCTGCCCGGCGCGATGCTGCGCAACAACCACCTGCACTTCATCTGCCGTGACCAGAAGCTGCGCGTCGAGAACGCGGAGACGGCCTGGACCTCGGACTACTCCGCGGGCCAGGAAATCGCCGTACCGCTCAAGAACATGGACGGGCGCTACGTCGCCGACGAGCGCGTCCTCGACGAGCTGGAGGCGGAGGGCCGCGTCGCCTTCCGCTACCTGGACGTGAACCCCAACGGTTCGCTGCGCGACATCGCCGGCATCACCAATGCCGCGGGCAACGTCGTCGGTCTGATGCCGCACCCGGAGCACGCCGTCGAGCCGCTGATCGGAACCGGTCGCACCGACGGCCTCGGTTTCTTCACCTCGATCATCAAGAAGCTGGTCAACGCATGAGCCTGGATACGGTCAAGCACGCGGCCGAGACCCCGGACGTCGCGCAGCCCTGGAAGGAGCTCGGCCTCAAGGAGGACGAGTACGCCCGGATCCGCGAGATCCTGGGCCGTCGTCCCACCGGCGCCGAGCTCGCCATGTACTCCGTGATGTGGTCCGAGCACTGCTCGTACAAGAGCAGCAAGGTCCACCTCAAGCAGTTCGGCGAGAAGGTCCCCGCCAACGACGCGATGCTCGTCGGCATCGGCGAGAACGCCGGTGTGGTCGACGTCGGTCAGGGTTACGCGGTCACCTTCAAGGTCGAGTCGCACAACCACCCCTCGTACATCGAGCCCTACCAGGGCGCGGCAACCGGCGTCGGCGGCATCGTGCGCGACATCCTCGCCATGGGTGCCCGCCCCGTCGCGGTCGTCGACCCGCTGCGGTTCGGCGCGGCCGACCACCCCGACACCAAGCGGGTCCTGCCCGGCGTCGTCGCGGGCATCGGCGGGTACGGCAACTGCCTCGGTCTGCCGAACATCGGCGGCGAGGTCGTCTTCGATGCCTGCTACCAGGGCAACCCGCTCGTCAACGCCGGCTGCATCGGCGTGATGAAGCACGAGGACATCCACCTCGCCAAGGCCTCCGGTCCCGGCAACAAGGTGATCCTGTACGGCGCCCGCACCGGCGGCGACGGGATCGGCGGCGTCTCGGTCCTGGCCTCGGAGACCTTCGAGTCGACCGGCCCGGCGAAGCGTCCGGCCGTCCAGGTCGGCGACCCGTTCCAGGAGAAGCTCCTGATCGAGTGCACCCTGGAGATCTTCGGCGAGAAGCTTGTCGCCGGTATCCAGGACCTCGGCGGCGCGGGCCTCTCCTGCGCCACTTCGGAGCTGGCCTCGGCAGGCTCCGGCGGTATGCGCGTCGAGCTGGACACCGTTCCGCTGCGCGACTCCTCCCTCTCGCCCGAGGAGATCCTCATGAGCGAGTCGCAGGAGCGCATGTGTGCGATCGTCGAGCCGGACAAGGTCGGCCGCTTCATGGAGATCTGCGAGAAGTGGGACGTCATCGCCACCGTCATCGGTGAGGTGACGGAGGGCTCGCAGCTGGAGATCTTCTGGCACGGCGAGCAGATCGTCGACGTGCCGCCGCGGTCCGTCGCCCACGAGGGCCCGACATACCACCGCCCGTTCGCCCGCCCGTCCTGGCAGGACGCGCTGCAGGCCGACGACGCGAACAAGCTGGCACGCCCGGCGAACGCCGCCGAGCTGCGCGAGCAGGTCCTCAAGCTGGTCGCCTCGCCGAACCAGGCCTCCAAGGCGTGGATCACGGACCAGTACGACCGGTTCGTGCAGGGCAACACGGTGCTCGCGATGCCCGAGGACGCCGGCATGGTCCGGATCGACGAGAAGTCGAACCTGGGCGTGGCCATGGCGACCGACGGCAACGGCCGGTACGCGAAGCTCGACCCTTACACGGGCGCGCAGCTCGCACTGGCGGAGGCGTACCGCAATGTCGCCACCTCCGGTGCCAAGCCGCTCGCCATCTCGGACTGCCTGAACTTCGGTTCGCCCGAGGACCCGGATGTCATGTGGCAGTTCGCCGAGACCACCCGTGGTCTCGCGGACGGCTGCCTGGAGCTCGGCACCCCGGTCACCGGCGGCAACGTGTCGCTGTACAACCAGACCGGTGAGACGGCGATCCACCCGACGCCGGTCGTGGCCGTGCTCGGTGTGATCGACGACGTGACACGGCGTACGCCGGTCGCCTTCAAGGAAGAGGGCCAGCTCCTCTACCTGCTCGGCGACACGCGTGAGGAGTTCGGCGGCTCGGCCTGGTCCGAGGTCGTCCACAACCACCTCGGCGGTCTGCCGCCCAAGGTCGACCTGGGCCGCGAGAAGCTGCTCGGCGAGATCCTGATCTCGGCGTCCCGCGACGGCATGGTCGACGCGGCGCACGACCTCTCCGACGGCGGTCTGATCCAGGCGGTCACCGAGTCCTGCCTCCGTGGCGGGAAGGGTGCCCGGCTGGTAGTGCCGGACGGTCTGGACGCGTTCACGTTCCTCTTCTCGGAGTCGGCGGGCCGCGCGGTCGTCTCGATCCCGCGCAGCGAGGAGCTCCGCTTCAACGACATGTGCGGGGCGCGGGGTCTGCCCGTCACCCGGATCGGTGTCGTGGACGGCGAGGAGATCGAGGTCCAGGGCGAGTTCAGCATTCCGCTGAGCGAGCTCCGTACGGCGCACGAGGCGACGATTCCGGGTCTGCTCGCCTGAGTCGGTTCCGTGCCAGCGCTTTGAGCGAGCCCCCGTCCGGTCCACCGGGCGGGGGCTTCGTCATTGCACGCGTACCGGTGCCGGATCGGTCCTCGGCGGTGGTGAGCGGCAGCGCCGGTGCGGCTCGGAGCCCTCGGCCCGCTGCCTGTCCCGATCACACCGTGACCGGCTGCTCCCGACTGGGGCACGGCGCCTGCCGACTGCCCGTAGGCTCGCTGCCATGCCGCCGTCCCAGAAGCGCGCCCGCCGCTACGACCTCGTCCGGACCCGCACCGCCGTGCAGGCGCAGTTCGCCCATGTCCGGGCCGCGGTCGGCACTCTGACGCCGGATCAGCTGGCTCTGCCGACCCGGCTCGGGGAGTGGACGGTGCGCGATCTCGCCGCCCATCTGACGATGGCTGTCTCGAACGCCTGCCGGAACCTGGAGCTGCCGGAGCCGCCCGGCGAGAAGCCCGGCCTCACGCTGCTGGAGTGGCCGTTCTCGACCGCCGGGCGGGCCGGCCGGATCACCGAGGACACCAAGGCGCTCGCCGCGGACCGCCCCGATCTCGACGCGTTGTACGCGGAGGTCGCCGACCGGTTCGAGGCGGTGGTGCCGGGCGCGGGCGAGGACCGGCTGCTGCCCACCCGGGTGGGCGTGATGCGGCTGGGCGACTTCCTCGTCACCCGCACGGTCGAACTCGTCGTGCACACGGACGACCTGAACGCGGCGACCGGGCTGGACATCCCGTACGACCGGCAGGCCCTCGCCGCCTGCACCCGGCTGCTCACGGACGCCCTCGCGGAGAAGGCGCCCGGCGGTTCGGTCGAGGTGCGCGTCCCGCCGTTCGCCGTCGTCCAGTGCGTCCAGGGTCCCAAGCACACCCGCGGTACGCCGCCCAATGTCGTCGAGACCGATCCGCTGACCTGGATCCGGCTTGCCACCGGGCGTACCCAGTGGTCCCGGGCGCTCGACGAGGCGAAGGTCAGCGCGAGCGGTGAACGGGCCGACCTGGGTGACCTGCTGCCACTGCTCGGTTGACATGGGCGGGGGGAACCGGATCGGCCCCTCATACCGTCACATGACCATGTTCGGACAACGTATGGTTGTCAGCGTCCTGGCCCTCCTCACCCTCGCCGCGTGCGGTACGGAGTCGGGTTCCGGCTCCGGCGACGGCAGCGGCACCGTACGGACCGACCTGCCCGTCACCGGCGTTCACTGGAACGTCGATTCGGTGACGGTCGGAGGAAAGAGGACTGCGGCCCCGGACGGCGCCCAGGTCACGATCACGCCCGACGGCAGGGCCACCGGGAACTTCGGCTGGAACCACTTCACTGCCGCGGTCCGCGTGGACGGCGACACGGTCACCGTGAAGCCGGCCACGACCACCGAGATGGGTTGCGAGAAGGATCTTCAGCAGTTCGAGCGGGCCCTGTCCAGCACGTTCAGCGGCAGCCTCACCGCCGCCGTGACGGAGAAGCACCTGACCCTCACCACGGCGAAGGGCGACTCCATCGCCTTCACCTCGGAGCCTTCTGCCCCGCTCATCGGCACCACCTGGACCGTCACCGCTCTGGTTTCCGGCTCGACCGCCTCGTCGCTGCCCGCCGGTGCGGAGAAGAAGGCGCAACTGAGCTTCGGCAAGGACGACTCCGTGCAGGGCAGCCCCGGCTGCAACCATGTCCGCGGCGCCGCGACGGTCTCCGGCTCCGCCATCACGTTCGGCCGGATCAACGGCACCAAGATGATGTGCCCGGATCCGCAGATGAAGGTGGAACGCGCGCTGCTCGCGATCCTGGACGGGAGGACGACGTACAGGATCGCTCACCGCACGCTGACCCTCACCGCGGCGAACGGAGAGGGATTCAGCGCCACGGCACCCGCACCCGGGAAGTGAGTCAGGACCCCGTCGCGTACGGCAGCAGTCCGGCGTCCGTCCTCTCCCAGGACGCCCGCAGCTCGGCCAGCAGCTTCGGCTCGGCCTGTGCCCGGTCCGCCTGTTCCCGCTGGTCATGGGCGAGCTGGAACAGCTGGTCGGCCCCGCCCTTGCCCCGGTAGTACTTCCAGTCGCCGCGTCGCAGCGCCCGCTCCCCGCGCACCCGCCAGAACAGATCCCGCTCCTTCGGCTCCTCGCCCCTCAGCAGGTATCCGGCGAGGCTGATGCCGTCCAGCGGGTACTTCTCGACCGAGCCGCCGTCCGCGTGGAACAGCCCCGTCAGGCCCCCGGCCCTGATCCTGCGGACGATCTCGGCGCTCTCGGCCGTGTCGCCCTCCGCGATCCACGGCCAGTGCGGGGTGGTGAAGTTGAGTTCGAGCAGCCACGGCCTGTTGTGGTCGCGGAGCCGGCGTAGGCGTCCGTGAACCGCACGCCCTGGCGGCCGAGACGGTCCAGGTTCGGGGTGTGGATGTGCGGGGAGCTGTACGAGGAGAGGTCGGCCCAGCCGAGGTCGTTGCCGAGGATGAAGAGGATGTTGGGCCGCCGGGAGTGTTTGCCGCGGGCCGCCCGGAAGGGGCGCTCACGGGCGGCCTCGGCGGAAGCCGCCGCAGCCGCTGAGACAGGCGTGGCGGCGGAGGCGGGGGTGGCGACGGCCGGGATTCCGACTGCGGCGGTCGCGGCGGTCGCGCCGACGGCGGTCCCGAAGGCGCGCCGGGTCAGTGGCATCGAATCCGTACCTTTGTTCGAACTGCTTGAATCGCGAGAAGGCATGACTGCTCCAGGGCAGGGCTCGGCCGTGCACGGCGGGCGGTGGAGGAAAGGCCTGGGCGGACCCGTCAGGCGTCACATGCGGACGCGTACGTGGGTGCGAGTGAGGGAGAGCGGGGGCGGGGGCGGAGGGCGCCGACGCGGGGGGCGGGCTCGGCACCGTCAACAGGCGCGCGTCGACGCGCGCCGCGTCGCGGAAATCAGGTGCAGCGACAGATGGCGCTCGCGACACGTCCCAGATCGATGTGGCGACGCTCCGCGAGCGTGACCGAACGGTCACCGAGAGGCTGTATGGGTCAGGAGCCTGCCAAGGGGGCATGCGCCTGTCAACGCCGGTCTCGCACTCCGGACGCCGGCCGACGCACCGCGGGGCAGCGAGATCCCGAATCCGGGGCGGCGTGATCCGAAACCTGGGCCCGGTGCAATCCGGGAACCGAGGCGTGGTGGCGGGGAAAGCCGCATACCGCCCCGTCGGCCCCTCGTCCGGTGTGAGGCTCACCACGAAACGAGCGTTCGGCCAGCGCCTTCCCGGTCCGCCGACCGACTCGCCGAGCGCGCGCCCGGCCCTGCAGCCCCCGTGACACCCTTATGGCCGGAACCGGTCGGTAACCCGCCGCCAGGCCAGGCCTCAACCGCCCCGCAGCCTCTCCCGCGCCACGTCGTGGGTGCCCGCAGCCGAAAGCCTTCACCGTCGGTGACCGCTTGATCAACCCCGGGAAGGGCGTTTCGGTGCCCTTCCCAGGCGTTCCGGCGAGGTGTCCCCAATTCGGACCAGTGGTCGATCTCGCCTACACTCGGTGGCGTGCCCCGTGGTGATGGACGACTCAACCACGACCTGCTCCCCGGAGAGAAAGGCCCCCAGGACGCTTGTGGCGTCTTCGGTGTCTGGGCTCCGGGTGAAGAGGTCGCCAAGCTCACCTATTTCGGACTGTATGCCCTGCAGCACCGTGGACAGGAGTCCGCGGGCATTGCAGTGAGCAACGGGTCCCAGATCCTGGTCTTCAAGGACATGGGACTGGTCTCGCAGGTCTTCGACGAAACCTCTCTGGGATCTCTCCAGGGCCATATCGCGGTCGGTCATGCCCGCTACTCCACCACCGGTGCCTCGGTGTGGGAGAACGCGCAGCCGACGTTCCGTGCGACCGCGCACGGCTCGATCGCCCTGGGTCACAACGGCAACCTGGTCAATACGGCCCAGCTCGCCGAGATGGTCGCCGACCTTCCCCGCAAGGAGGGCCGCGCCACCCAGGTCGCCGCGACGAACGACACCGACCTGGTGACCGCTCTGCTCGCCGGCCAGACCGACGACGACGGCAAGCCGCTCACCATCGAGGAGGCCGCCGCCAAGGTGCTTCCCGATGTGAAGGGCGCCTTCTCGCTCGTCTTCATGGACGAGCACACCCTCTACGCCGCCCGCGACCCGCAGGGCATCCGCCCGCTGGTCCTCGGCCGGCTGGAGCGCGGCTGGGTGGTGGCATCGGAGTCCGCTGCCCTCGACATCTGCGGCGCCAGCTACGTCCGCGAGATCGAGCCGGGCGAGCTCGTCGCCATCGACGAGAACGGTCTGCGCACTTCGCGGTTCGCGGAAGCGAAGCCCAAGGGCTGCGTCTTCGAGTACGTCTACCTGGCCCGCCCCGACACCGACATCGCCGGGCGGAATGTGTACCTCTCCCGCGTGGAGATGGGCCGCAAGCTGGCCGCCGAGGCCCCGGTCGAGGCCGATCTGGTCATAGCGACCCCGGAGTCCGGCACCCCCGCCGCCATCGGTTACGCGGAGGCCAGCGGCATCCCGTTCGGTGCTGGTCTGGTCAAGAATGCGTACGTCGGCCGGACCTTCATCCAGCCGTCCCAGACCATTCGCCAGCTCGGCATCCGGCTCAAGCTGAACCCGCTCAAGGAAGTCATCAAGGGCAAGCGCCTGGTGGTCGTCGACGACTCGATCGTCCGTGGCAACACCCAGCGCGCACTGGTCCGGATGCTCCGCGAGGCCGGCGCCGCCGAGATCCACATCCGGATCTCGTCCCCGCCGGTGAAGTGGCCCTGCTTCTTCGGTATCGACTTCGCGACCCGCGCGGAGCTGATCGCCAACGGCATGTCGGTCGACGAGATCTGCACGTCGATGGGTGCCGACTCGCTCGCGTACATCTCGCTCGACGCGATGGTCGAGGCGACGACGATCGCCAAGCCGAACCTGTGCCGCGCCTGCTTCGACGGCGAGTACCCGATGGAGCTCCCGGACCCGGAGCTGCTCGGTAAGCAGCTGCTGGAGACCGAGCTGGCGGCAGGCCCCGCGGCCACCGCCGCGGCCGACGCGCTGCGTCGTCCGTGACCGGCCAGGCACACCAGCCCTGCCATCAGCCCCGTATTTCCACACGAAAGATCCCAGGCAATGTCTGAGACAACAGGTGCTTCCTACGCGGCAGCGGGCGTCGACATCGAGGCCGGCGACCGTGCCGTCGAGCTGATGAAGGAGTGGGTGAAGAAGACGCAGCGCGCCGAAGTCGCGGGCCTCGGCGGCCTGGGCGGTTTCGCCGGCCTCTTCGACGCCTCGGCGCTCAAGCGTTACGAGCGTCCGCTCCTCGCCTCCGCCACCGACGGCGTCGGCACGAAGGTCGACCTCGCCCGCCAGATGGGTGTGTACGACACCATCGGCCACGACCTCGTCGGCATGGTCGTCGACGACCTGGTCGTCTGCGGCGCCGAGCCGCTCTTCATGACCGACTACATCTGCGTCGGCAAGGTGCACCCCGAGCGCGTCGCGTCCATCGTGAAGGGCATCGCCGAGGGCTGTGTCCTGGCGGGCTGCGCCCTGGTCGGCGGCGAGACCGCCGAACACCCGGGCCTGCTCGGCCCCGATGACTTCGATGTCGCCGGCGCCGGTACGGGCGTGGTCGAGGCCGACCAGCTGCTCGGCCCGGACCGTATCCGTAAGGGTGACGCGGTCATCGCGATGGCGTCGTCCGGACTTCACTCCAACGGGTACTCGCTCGTCCGCCATGTCGTCTTCGACCGGGCCGGCTGGGCGCTGGACCGCGACGTCGAGGAGTTCGGCCGCACGCTCGGCGAGGAGCTCCTGGAACCCACCAAGATCTACTCGCTGGACTGCCTGGCGCTGACCCGTACGACCGAGGTGCACGGCTTCAGCCACGTCACCGGCGGCGGCCTCGCCAACAACCTCGCCCGGGTCATCCCGGACGGGCTGCACGCCACGGTCGACCGCTCCACCTGGACGCCCGGCGCGGTCTTCGACCTGGTCGGCAAGGCCGGGCAGGTCGAGCAGCTGGAGCTGGAGAAGACGCTCAACATGGGTGTCGGCATGATCGCGATCGTTCCCGCGGACTCGGTGGACGTCGCGCTGACGACGCTGGCCGACCGCGGAGTCGACTCCTGGGTCGCCGGTGAGATCACGGATCGCGGCACGCATGCGACGGGTGCCGAGCTCACGGGTTCGTACGCGCGGTAGGCGGGGTGGGGGCAGAACGCACCGGAGCCGTCCGGTGCGTTCGTTCTGCCCGCCATTGCCGGGCGGGCCGGGAATGAGCGCATCCCGGCCCGGCTCAGCCTGATCAGGACAGCACAAAACCCGGTCCGGGCGAGCCCGAACCGGGTTGTTGTGTCAGCGCGAGGTCAGGTCAAGCGCCGCGGCGCTGTGACGACGGACCGGACTGATCGTCCTCGTCCTCGTCCTCGTCGTCGTTGTACAGATCCGCGTACTGTGCGTACGGGTCATCTTCCTCGTCGTCGTCCTCGAACGGCTCTGCGTTCGGTGGTTGACTCGAAGGCGATGCGCCCAGCTCATTGGCCAGACGCGACAGGTCAGTCCCGCCGCTGCTGTACTTCAGCTGGCGGGCGACCTTTGTCTGCTTGGCCTTTGCCCGGCCGCGCCCCATGGCTCGACCCCCTCGGTGACGGGGCTCGACGGCCCCAGAGTCTTGACACGCGTTCATGTTTCAGGACGGACTCTCGGCAGAGAGACCGTGCCCGTAGGGCTTTAACGGTACCTGCTTCCGTGGCCATACGGTACGCCGCCCGCATCACACGCCCCGGAACAGGACCAGCAAGAAGCCCTGTCCTCGCTGGTCAACTGCGATTTTAACCTCTTCTTGGCATGCGACCCGCCGACCGGCGTGAGTCTTGTCTCGCCGGTCGGCGGATCGGTGGGCCGTGGAGCGCCGAGGTGCAGGGAAGACGCCTGGCGAGGCACCTGCGACCCTCGGTGACGGATGTCAGCGGCGGCGCGCCTCGGCCATCCGCTGCTCGGCGATCCGGTCGGCTGCCGCGGCCGGCGGAATGCCGTCGTCCTTCGCACGTGCGAATATGGCGAGCGTGGTGTCGAAGATCTTCGAGGCCTTCGCCCTGCACCGGTCGAAGTCGAAGCCGTGCAGCTCGTCGGCGACCTGGATGACACCGCCCGCGTTCACCACGTAGTCGGGGGCGTAGAGGATCGAACGGTCCGCGAGGTCCTTCTCGACACCCGGGTGCGCCAGCTGGTTGTTGGCCGCACCGCACACCACCTTGGCCGTGAGCACCGGAACGGTGTCGTCGTTCAGCGCGCCGCCGAGCGCGCAAGGGGCGTAGATGTCGAGGCCCTCGGTGCGGATCAGCGCGGCGGTGTCCGCGGCGACCGCGATCTCGGGGTGGAGCTCGGTGATCCGGCGTACCGACTCGTCGCGTACGTCCGTGATGACGACCTCGGCGCCGTCCTTCAGCAGATGCTCGACGAGGTGGCGGCCGACCTTGCCGACGCCCGCGACCCCCACTTTCCGGCCACGCAGCGTCGGGTCGCCCCAGAGGTGCTGGGCCGAGGCCCGCATGCCCTGGAAGACACCGAACGCGGTGAGGACGGAGGAGTCGCCGGCGCCACCGTTCTCCGGGGAGCGGCCGGTGGTCCACGGGCACTCGCGGGCGACGACGTCCATGTCGGCGACGTAGGTGCCGACGTCGCAGGCGGTCACGTAACGCCCGCCGAGGGAGGCCACGAACCGGCCGTAGGCCAGCAGCAGCTCCTCGGTCTTGATCTTCTCGGGGTCGCCGATGATGACGGCCTTGCCGCCGCCGTGGTCGAGACCGGCCATGGCGTTCTTGTACGACATGCCGCGCGCCAGGTTCAGCGCATCCGCGACGGCCTCCTCCTCGGAGGCGTACGGATAGAAGCGGGTGCCGCCGAGGGCCGGGCCCAGAGCGGTGGAGTGGATGGCGATGACGGCCTTGAGGCCGCTGGCACGGTCCTGGCAGAGCACGACTTGCTCGTGTCCCCCCTGATCCGAGTGGAACAGGGTGTGCAGGACGCCGTCGGTCACATCGGTCACTGTGGTGACTCCCAAGTACGAAGCGGCGGGAGACCCTCCTGAAGGTGGGGAGGGCCCCGGACCGACCGGCACGGCCGGTCCGGCTGGGCAAGAGCGTAAGTCCTGCGCGGACGGAGATCTGTTCCAGTGCCGAGGATCACCCCCCGGCGGAGTACGGGCGTGACACGATTTGCTGCATGTCGGTGGTGTCTTCGGTGCTCGTCCCTTACGCGTCCTACCTCCGGGTGTACGAACCGCTGGCCGCCTTCCCGGAGCCGGAACGCGCCCACTGGGCCCGGTATGCGGGGCGCGCCCGTATCCCCACGGCCCAGGACGAACTGCGCCGTTCGCTGGCGGACTTGGCGGCCACCCCACCGGTCGGGGTGCCGGTGCACGAGAGCGGGGACGCGTTCGTCGCCGAGGTGAACGGCGTGGTCTGCGTCTGTCCCTGGCGGACCCGGCTGCGCGGCTGGCTGGCACTGGGGGAGCTGGCGGAGATGTTCCCGGCTCCGGTGCTCGACGCGGTGCTGCCGCCGGTGGTGCGCGGGCAGGCGGTCGCGGACCACGAGCGGTGGGCGGAGCGCAATCCGGACGCCCGGCCGTGGATTCGGACCGCGGTGTGGCAGGTCCCGGTGCGCTGGTTCGTCCTCTTCGCCGACGAGGAGCGCGAGCACACCGGGGCGGCCGCGGACGGGGGAGCGCCGGTGCTGCGCTACCGGACTCCGATGGTGCAGGCGCGGCGCCGGCTGGCCCGGGCGTTGAAGACGCTGCGTGAGAGCGTCGACGAGGGTCCGCTGACCGAGGGGCTGGTGGACGTCGGGCGCTGGCTGGAGGAGTTCCATCCGCGTGCGCTGGTCGAGCTGGACTACGGCGGCCTGGTGCACGCGCTGTCGGCGAAGCAGCTCGCCGAGGACCGGTCGGCCCTGGATGTCGCCGAGGGAATCGCGGCGCTGCGGGCCGGTGACACCGAGGGGGCGGGCGAGGCGTACGGACGGCTGGCCGAGCGCTGGCGTGCCGTGAGGGACCGTCAGTTCGCCAACTGATCCCGGCCGGTCGAGCAGGTCCTGAACCGTTGTCCCGTGTGACTCGTGAGAGCAGTGGGAGCGGAGGGGCGGGAGCGAACTTCAGTGGCTCCAGGACCTATGTCCCGAACCGGGCCTTTGCCTCAAGGGTGACGGATAGCACTAACTGGGCCCTTGCGCCCTTCCCTACTCCTCGTGCCAAAATAGGACAAGGAGTCCGGGGAGGACTCCTTCCGTCCAAGTATGGGCGGAATGCTCTGCATTGCACGCTATGGGGGGTCTGGTGACTCCTGATCGCTCTGTGACTGATCGTCACGGTGGTGTGACTGTCCGCTATGGCATGGTCCATCGGCTTCCGTCGCTGATGAACACCTGGGAGGGCAATTCCATCGGTTTGGCCGACGTGGCTGGACGGATGGTGTAGTTGTAGTGCCGAGGACAAGCCGTTCGTCCTATAACCGACTCGGCCCGCGTCCGCCATTTCGGGCAACGTGGGTCAAGGTGCAGAATTTAGAGGAAAGAACCGAGATGGTTCGGTTCTCCCGAGGAGGCCGCTCATGACCGCTCGCACCCCTGATGCCGAGCCGCTGCTGACCCCGGCTGAGGTTGCCACGATGTTCCGCGTGGACCCGAAGACGGTCACCCGTTGGGCCAAGGCAGGCAAGCTCACGTCCATCCGCACGCTCGGTGGACATCGCCGGTACCGCGAGGCAGAGGTCCGCGCACTGCTTGCGGGTATTCCGCAGCAGCGCAGCGAGGCCTGACACACCCCTGTCGCCGCGCCACAACCGGGCTGCCCGGGTCCCCCAACCCGCGTTTGCCCACCCATAGCTCCACACGACGGGCGTCCGCCCCAACGGGCGCCATACCTATGCCATACGGGTGCGTCGTTCGATCGCGCTGGACTCCGCCGGGTCCAGCGCGATCTTTTTTTGTGCCCGTACGGCGGGTGGCCGGCCCTGCGGGGTGACTCGGGATCGGCTGTGCGTCGGCTTCGGTGCGGGCTCGGTGTCGGCCGTCACGCGTGCCTGCCGGCTCTGCCGGACGGTCTCCCGGGTGCTCTTTCGGCGGCCCTCCGGTGACCCCGTCCGAGTAGTGCAATTGCACATATTAAATTCGCCAGTTGTAGGAAGGGTGTAAAGTCACCCTTTCTCAAAACTCATACAGTGACTCCCGTCACATGGCCCATGTCTTGCCAGGGTCGAGCCTGCGACTGCCGGGAAAGGGAATTCCGCGCCCCCGGTCATGGGGCGACGGGGCTTTCCTCCTCGGTCTTCACGTCGCCGGCCGACGCGTCGGAGACGTGGGCGGGCTCGGCGACTGCGGCGGTGTCCGGAACGGCTGCTGACGCTCCGCCGGGCAGGTCGGGTGGTTCCGGGAGGCGGGTGGGCCCGGAGGCCGTCACGTACCCCAGGAAGCCCGTGACAGGTTCCATGGAGTCGGCGTCGGGCTCCATGGCGAGCCGTAGGAGCCGATGGCAGATCGGGCAGTGCCGGGTGAGATGCCGGTAGCCGGAAGCGGCCGCCAGATGGGCGCGCAGCAGTGCGCGGGTCTCGTGCCTCGCTGTGGATGCCGCCATCCGCGCCACCCCCCGGTGGAACGCGCTGCCCCGCGCCGTGAAACAGGGGCAGTCCCTGTTGTCTGAGTACTCGTTGGCAGTTGCCGGAGTCAAGACACGCGAAAGCCCGGATCCTTGAGGATCCGGGCTTTCGTTACTGCGGTCCTGACGGGATTTGAACCCGCGGCCTCCACCTTGACAGGGTGGCGAGCACTCCAAACTGCTCCACAGGACCAGGTTTTCGCTGCTGCCTTGCGGCTGCCTGCGAAAACAGACTGTACAGGAGGTTGGAGGCCCTGGTCGACCTCACTCCTGGTGGCGGATCGGTTACGGCCCCGAGGTCGCCCGGGTCACGGCGCCGCGGCGTCGATCGCCTTCACGATCCGCTTGTCGGAGACGGGGTACGCGGTGCCCAGGGCGTGCGCGAAATAGCTGACCCGGAGCTCCTCGATCATCCAGCGGATGTCCAGGACCTCCTGCGGAACGGGCCTGCCCTGCGGCATCTGTTCGAGCAGCCAGGCGTACTCGTCCTGCATCTCGTGGACCTTCTCCATGCGCGTGGTGTCGCGCTGGACGGCCGTCGGCATCTGCTGCAGCCGGCGGTCCGCGGCGACCAGATAGCGCATCAGGTCGGGCAGCCTGCGCAGCCCGGTCCTCGTGACGAAGCCCGGCGGTACGAGGGCCGCGAGCTGGTCCCGGAGATCGGTGACGTTGTTGACCAGGACGAGGCTGTTGGTGGCCTTCAGGCGCCGCTCGCAGGCCTGCCAGGCGGCCAGCACCTGCTGCACCTGGGCGACGGTGTGCTCGGTCAGTGCGACGAGGTCGGCGCGGACCTTGTCGTACAGCTTCCGGAACGACTCCTCGTCCCAGGCCGGACCGCCGTGGGCGCCGATCAGCCGGTCCGCGGCCGCCGTCGCGCAGTCCTCGAACAGCGCCTGGATGGAACCGTGCGGGTTGCGGGACAGAGCCAGCTTCTGCTGGTTCGTCAGCTTGTCCGAGGCGAACTTGGCGGGGTTCACCGGGATGTTCAGCAGGATCAGCTTCCGGGTGCCGCGCCACATGGACTGCAGCTGCTCGGCCTCGGTGTCGAAGAGTCGTACGGCCACGGTCTCGCCCTGGTCGACCAGCGCCGGGTACGCCTTGACCGGCTGGCCGGCCCGACGGGTCTCGAAGACCCGGTTCAGGGTGCCGATCGTCCAGTCCGTGAGGCCCGACCGCTCGATGGACTCGCCCGACGGGCCCGCGGTGGCCGCAGCGGCCTTGGAGAGGGCCTGACGGGCCTTGGGGCGCAGCTGGAGCTTCAGCGCCTCCAGGTCCTTGTCCTCGGCCACCTTGCGGCGCCGCTCGTCGACGATCCGGAAAGTGATCTTCAGGTGGTCCGGGATCCGGGACAGGTCGAAGTCGTCGGCGGAGACCGGGACGCCGACCATCCGCTGGAGCTCACGCGCGAGTGTGGCCGGCAGCGGCTCCTGCAGGGGCACTGCCCGGTCCAGGAACTTGCCCGCGTAGTTCGGCGCGGGGACGTAATGCCGGCGGATCGGCTTGGGCAGCGACCGGATCAGCTCGGTGACGACCTCTTCGCGCAGACCCGGGATCTGCCAGTCGAAGCCCTCCGAGGTGACCTGGTTGAGCACCTGGAGCGGGACATGGACGGTCACACCGTCCGCGTCCGCGCCGGGCTCGAACTGGTAGGTCACCTTGAACTTGAGCTTCCCCTGCCGCCAGGAGTCCGGATAGTCGTCCTTGGTGACGGCCCCGGCCTTCTCGTTGATGAGCATCGAGCGCTCGAAGTCGAGCGCGTCCGGCTCGTCGCGACGCTTGTGCTTCCACCAGGAGTCGAAGTGCGCGCCGGAGACGACATGCTCGGGGATTCGCTGGTCGTAGAAGTCGAAGAGCGTCTCGTCGTCCACGAGGATGTCGCGGCGGCGCGCCCGGTGCTCCAACTCCTCGACCTCGCCGAGGAGTGTGCGGTTGTCGTGGAAGAACTGATGGTGCGTCCGCCAGTCGCCCTCGACCAGCGCGTTCCGGATGAAGAGATCGCGGGACGTCTCCGCGTCGATCCGGCCGAAATTGATCTTGCGCTGGGCCACGATCGGTACGCCGTACAGCGTGACCCGCTCGTACGCCATCACCGCGGCCTGGTCCTTCTCCCAGTGCGGCTCGCTGTACGTGCGCTTCAGCAGATGCTGGGCCAGCGGTTCGATCCACTCCGGCTCGACCTTGGCATTGACCCGAGCCCACAGCCGGGACGTCTCGACCAGCTCGGCCGACATCACGAATCGCGGCTGCTTCTTGAAGAGCGCCGAACCGGGGAAGATCGCGAACTTGGCGCTGCGCGCACCCAGGTACTCGTTCTTCTCGGTGTCCTTCAGCCCGATGTGCGACAGCAGCCCGGCCAGCAGCGATGTGTGCACCGCCTGCTCGGGCGCGGCCAGGTCAGCCGAGGGCTCCTCGAGATGCATGCCCATCTGCTTGGCGACCGTGCGCAGCTGCGCATAGATGTCCTGCCATTCGCGGATGCGCAGGAAGTTCAGATACTCCTGCTTGCACATCCGGCGGAAGCTGGACGAGCCGCGCTCCTTCTGCTGCTCGCGGATGTACCGCCACAGATTCAGGAACGCCAGGAAGTCCGACGTCTCGTCCTTGAAACGGGCGTGGTGCTGATCGGCCTGCGTCTGCTTGTCCGAGGGCCGCTCGCGCGGGTCCTGGATGGAGAGCGCGGCGGCGATCACCATGACCTCGCGCGTGCAGCCGTTGCGGTCGGCCTCGATGACCATGCGGGCGAGGCGCGGGTCGACGGGCAGCTGTGCGAGCTTCCGTCCCAGCTGCGTCAGCCGTTTCTTCGGATCCTTCTCGTCCGGGTCCAGTGCGCCGAGCTCGTGGAGAAGCTGCACACCGTCGCGGATGTTGCGGTGGTCCGGCGGGTCGATGAAGGGGAACTTCTCGATGTCGCCGAGGCCGGCCGCGGTCATCTGGAGGATGACGGACGCCAGGTTCGTACGGAGGATCTCCGCGTCCGTGAACTCCGGGCGGGTCAGGAAGTCGTCCTCGGAGTACAGCCGGATACAGATGCCGTCCGACGTACGGCCGCAGCGGCCCTTGCGCTGGTTGGCGCTGGCCTGCGAGATCCGCTCGATCGGCAGCCGCTGGACCTTGGTGCGGTGGCTGTAGCGGGAGATCCGGGCGTTGCCCGGGTCGATCACGTACTTGATGCCGGGGACGGTCAGCGAGGTCTCGGCGACGTTCGTCGCCAGAACGATCCTGCGGCCGGTGTGGCGCTGGAACACCCGGTGCTGCTCGGCGTGCGACAGGCGCGCGTAGAGAGGGAGCACCTCGGTGTGGCGGAGATTCTTCTTGTTCAGGGCGTCCGCGGTGTCGCGGATCTCGCGCTCGCCGGAGAGGAAGACCAGGACATCGCCCGGGCCCTCCGCCTGGAGCTCGTCGACGGCGTCGCAGATCGCGGTGATCTGGTCGCGGTCGGAGTCCTCGCCCTCTTCCTCCAGGAGCGGCCGATAGCGCACCTCGACCGGATACGTACGCCCGCTGACCTCGACGATCGGCGCATCACCGAAGTGCCGGGCGAAGCGCTCGGGGTCGATGGTCGCCGAGGTGATGACGACCTTCAGATCGGGGCGTTTGGGCAGCAGCCTGGCCAGGTAGCCGAGCAGGAAGTCGATGTTCAGCGACCGCTCGTGGGCCTCGTCGATGATGATCGTGTCATACGCGAGCAGCTCGCGGTCCGTCTGGATCTCGGCCAGCAGGATGCCGTCCGTCATCAGCTTCAGATATGTGGCGTCCGGGTTCACCTGGTCGGTGAAGCGGACCTTCCAGCCGACCGCCTCGCCGAGCGGGGTCTTCAGCTCGTCGGCGACGCGCTCGGCGACCGTACGGGCCGCGATCCGGCGCGGCTGGGTGTGCCCGATCATGCCTCGGACGCCGCGCCCCAGCTCCATGCAGATCTTGGGGATCTGCGTGGTCTTGCCGGACCCGGTCTCACCGGCGACGATCACGACCTGGTGGTCGCGTATCGCCTCCAGGATCTCGTCCTTCTTCTGACTGACCGGAAGTTCTTCCGGGTACGAGAGAGCGGGCACCCGCGCGGCGCGCCCTGAGAGCCGCTCGGCTGCCTTCCCGGCCTGAGCGGCGATCTCGTCGAGCACGGCCTGCTGGGCGTCGGGCTTACGGATCCGGCGCGCCCCTTCGAGGCGGCGGCCGAGCCGGTGCGCGTCGCGGAGCGAGAGCTGTCCGAGCTGGGACTGGAGATCGGCAAAGGAAGTAGACATACGGGTCCCAGGATCGCACCCGGGCCCGAGGAACGGCGAACATATTTTGCGCGGTCTGCGTCACGGCCGTGGTGACCGTGGGGAAGCCCGGGGTCACAGCACGTACCATTTCGGGCAACCGATCTTCGTACCGCAGTCGAAAGCTGGTCCACGTGTCCCGTGCGCAGTGGTGCTGCCGGGCGGCGGCGCTCGCAGTCGTACCGGGGTGCTTCTGCGGGGCCGCGACGGCGGCGGGCGGCGGGGCGTCGCAGGAGGCCGGCGCGGTGGCGGCCTCGGCCGTCGCCGGCCGGTGGCGGCCTCGGCCGTCGCCGGCCGGCGGGTGCCCGGCTGCGGCAAGGGCACGACGCGCGACGGCATCGAGCCGGGCGTCCCGGTCCGGGCCCGCGTGGCGCACGGGCAGGCGTTCGGGCCCGCCGGGTGGGGACTGCCGGCCGCCGCCGGACAGGGGTCGGCCGAGCCGCTCGTACGAGTCGGGTTGCGGGGCCCCGAGCCTGCCGGGCCCACCCCGGTGGAACTCTCCGTACTGCGGGTCTAGGCGGCCCTGCGTCACTCGGTCGTCCCCTCACCACCCTGCATCACGAGCACGGAGCTTGCCATGCCCACGCCCAAAACGCCCTCGCCGAAGCGGTTCTTCAGGAAGCCGATGCTCTACGGCACCGGCGTCGTCCTCGCCGCCGCGCTGCTCGGCTACGCCTCCTACCGGGCCACCGCCCCCGACCGCTCGGCTTCCGGTTCCTCGTACGTCGCCGAGGTGACCGCCGACCCGGATGCCGGCGTCTACCCCGAGCTGGCGAAGCTCGCCCGCCGCGACCCCGGCGACAAGCTGGCGCGGGGCCGGGCGGACGCGCCCGTCGTCCTCATCGAGTACGCCGACTTCAAGTGCGGCTACTGCGGCAAGTTCGCCCGCGACACCGAATCCGCTCTGGTGAAGAAGTACGTCGGCAACGGCACCCTGCGCATCGAATGGCGCAACTTCCCGATCTTCGGCGCCGAGTCCGAGGCAGCCGCGCACGCCGCCTGGGCCGCCGGACAGCAGGGCCGCTTCTGGCAGTTCCACGCCGCCGCGTACGCCGAAGGGGTCAAGGAGAAGGGCTTCGGCAAGGCCCGGCTGAAGGCTCTCGCCCAGCAGGCGGGGGTGGCGGACCTCGACCGGTTCGCCCGCGACGCCGACAGTTCTGCCGCGTCCGCTGCGGTGAGCAGGGACCAGGAGCAGGGATACGGGATCGGTGCCACCTCCACCCCGTCGTTCCTGATCAACGGCCGCCCGATCGCCGGCGCCCAGTCGACGGAGGTCTTCACCCAGGCAATCGACGCGGCGGCAGACCGGGCCAGGAATGCCAAGGATGCCAAGGGCGCCGACAAGTGACCTCGGACATCGGCTACTTCGCCGCCCTGCTCGGCGGGCTGCTGGCTCTGGTCAGCCCGTGCAGCGCCCTGCTGCTGCCCGCCTTCTTCGCCTGCTCCATCGACTCCGCCGCACGGCTGCTGGCCCGTACCGGCATCTTCTATGCCGGTCTGGCGACCACCCTTGTGCCGCTCGGCGCCGCCGGCTCGTTTGCCGGACGGCTCTTCTACAGCCACCGCGATCAGCTCGTCCTCGGCGCCGGCTGGCTGATCATCGTCCTCGGCACGGCGCAGATCGTGGGCCTCGGCTTCGCCTCGCGCCGGATCGCCGCGCTCAGTGGCCGGATCAGACCGACGACCGCCGTATCGGTCTATGCCCTCGGCGCCGTCTACGGCCTGGCAGGCTTCTGCGCCGGGCCGATCCTCGGCAGCGTCCTGACGGTGGCGGCGGTCAGCGGCAGCCCCGTCTACGGCGGACTGCTGCTCGCCGTCTACGCCCTGGGCATGGCCGTTCCGCTGTTTCTGCTCGCGCTGCTCTGGGAACGCTTCGACCTCGGTCGCCGGGCGTGGCTGCGCGGTCGGACCTTCCGGCTCGGCCGCTTCGAACTGCACACCACGACCCTGCTGTCGGGGCTGCTCTTCATCGGGCTCGGCGCGCTGTTCCTGGCCTACGACGGGACGACCGCGCTGCCCGGACTGCTGGATGTGGACGATTCGTTCGCTGTCGGACAGTGGGCCCGGAGCATCGGCGAACAGGTGCCGGACGCGATTGCGCTGGTGACCGCGGTCGCGGTGGTGCTGCTGGTTCTCGGGGTACGGGCGTGGCGCCGCCGGGACGTGAACTCCGCGGACCGGGAAGAGGTCTGACACGACGAAGGCCCCATCCGGTGGACGGGGCCTTCGAGAGGTGGCTGGGGCCGGGATCGAACCGGCGACCTATCGCTTTTCAGGCGATCGCTCGTACCAACTGAGCTACCCAGCCACGCAGCACTTTCGAGCTGCAGCGGTCCTGACGGGATTTGAACCCGCGGCCTCCACCTTGACAGGGTGGCGAGCACTCCAAACTGCTCCACAGGACCAAGCTGTTGTGCGACTAAGTGTCGCACAAGGTGGTGCGTGCCCCCAACGGGATTCGAACCCGTGCTACCGCCTTGAAAGGGCGGCGTCCTGGGCCACTAGACGATGAGGGCAGAACTGCTACTTCTGCGTCTATCGCCCCCCGAAGAGGGACGTGAGAAGCATCTGACTCCGCTTCCCCTCAAGAGGTTCCGCTTCTTCTTCAACCTCTGGGGTCTCGGAACGGTCAGGCCCTGACCGGCGCCCTTGGGCACGTCGGAGACTGTACTACGGCGTTTCGGTGTCAGCCAAACCGAATAGGCGAAGGGGTCGCTCCGGGTTGGTTCCCCTCCGGCAGATGGCGGCTGACCTCGGCCGTTGTCAGGCCGAGCCCGCCGAGTGTGATCTCGTCCCAGGCCTGCAGACGGCGGGTCGTGCGGTCCAGATAGAGCACCGAGGCGCGTACCTTTTCCGGCTTCCTGTTCTGCAGGGCGCGCAGCCCACCGCCGCCCGTGGAGCCCTCGACCTTGAGCCGGGTGCCGAATCTCATCAGCTCGTTCTGCCGGTGGTGCACATGGCCGGCGAGGACCAGCGGGACCGTGCCGTCCGTCTCGCGGGCCGCGTCCGGCTCGTGGGTGACGGCGATGTCGACCGGCGTGCCGGCCTGCTCCTGTTCGCGCAGCGCGGAGGCGAGCCGCATGCCCGCCAGCCGCTCGGCGGCCGCGCCCCGGGCAGGCAGCGAGCGGTCCGGGGTGAACTGGGGGTCCCCCATGCCGGCCACCCGCAGCCCGCCGACATCCACCGCCCGGCCGTCGTCCAGCACGTGCACGTTCTTGAACCGCTCCAGATACATCTGGGTGATGCGCGAGTCGTGGTTCCCGCGGACCCAGACGTAGGGCGCGCCGAGGTCGCGGATCGGGTCGAGGAAGCCGTTCTCGACCGCGGAGCCGTGATCCATCGTGTCGCCCGAGTCGATGATCACGTCGATGTCGTACTGCCGGACCAGCGAGCCGATGATCTGCCAGGACGCGGGGTTGAGGTGGATGTCGGAGACATGCAGGACGCGGAGGGTGGCGGGGTCCGGCCGGTAGACGGGAAGCGTCGACGTTGCGTCGTACAACTTGGTCACATTGGTGACGAGCCGGGCCAGTTCGCGCTGGTAGACGTCGAAGTCGGTGACGATCGAGCGGGCGTCACCGACCACCGAGGGGGCGCTGGAGAGCAGCCCGGAGAACTTGGGCTCCAGCACGGACTTCGGGTTCCAGGTGGCGTACGCGCTGACGCCGGACGCGGCCAGGAGCGCCAGCGCGAGCCCGCCGGCGGCCAGGGCGCGGCGCGGGCGGCGGTAGACGGCGAGGCCGAGCGCGGTGGCGCCGGAGACGACGGCTGTACAGGAGCGCAGAGCGAGATCGCGGGCGCCGGTGGAGACGTCCTCGGTGACCTCCTGCTGGAGACCGGAGAGCCGTTCGGGGTGCTGGACCAGAGCCTCGGAGCGCACCGGGTCGAGGCGGTCGACATCGACGTCGAGACGGACCGGGGCTATGTGGGAGTCCAGCTCCAGGGCGCCGAGCGGGGCCACATTGATCTTCGTGCCGCCGGTGAGGGAGGGGCGCAGAGTCATGGTGGTGTCCATGGGCCCGACGGGCGTACGGACACTGCCGACGATCAGCAGCCCCAGCCAGGCACCGAACACGACGACGGCGACCAGGCCCAGCGCGCGGGCGTAGGGGTGCGGGGCGCTGTCGAGGGAGGGCGCGAGGGTGGGGGTGTCGCCGGGGGCGGCGGGACGGGAGCGGGGCCGGCGCAGGGCGCGGGCCACCGCGTCGGCCGCTGCGGTCACTCCGGCCGGGACGGCTGCTGCTGCGCGGAACGGGTCGCGGGGCATTGGGCGCGTATGCCCGGGGACCGGGGCGGCTATGCGGGGCGAAGGTGGTGGGGCGCGGCCGCCGGGGCGGGCGGCCGGGGGTACGTGACAATGGCGGGGTGCTGGAGATGACGCGCGAAGAGTTCGAGGAACTGGTCGCCGAGGCCCTGGACCGCATTCCGCCGGAGCTGACGCGGCTGATGGACAACGTCGCGGTGTTCGTCGAGGACGAACCGGACCCCGGCGATCCGGAGCTGCTCGGGCTGTACGAGGGCACGCCGCTGACCGACCGCGGTGAGTGGTACGCCGGCGTACTGCCGGACCGGATCACGATCTACCGGGGGCCGACGCTGCGGATGTGCGAGTCGCGCGAGGATGTGGTCGCCGAGACGGAAATCACGGTCGTCCACGAGATCGCCCACCATTTCGGCATCGACGACGAGCGGCTGCACGCGCTGGGTTACGGCTGATCCGTCGGGCGGACAGGGAGCGGCCGTTCGGGTCCGGCGGGGCGCAGGGGCGACCGGGATCGGGGCTCGGGGCGTGTCCCTTGCGGGGGAACGGGAGTTGGGCACAGCGCCCCCTCCCGTCCGTTCCCGCCCTGCTTCGCTCCCCGCCTCCGGAGGTGCCGCCCCGTGCGTCAGTTGCCCGCCTTGTCCGTCCCTGTTCGATGGGCAGCCGTCACCGCAGTGACGATCGCCACGTCCACCGGCTGCATGAGCATCAGCGACGACGGGGGGAAACCGGCCCCGTCGCAGTCGGTCCGGCCGAAGGGCTCGGTGAGTGAACCGGACGGTTCCACGGCGGCCGGTACGGGGCGGGCCCGTTCCGGAAGCGGCGCGGAGGCGCACTCCGACCGGGAGGCCCCCGAATCGCCGGACCCGAGCGTCTCCGTGGGCGCCTCGGCCGGTCCCGGCGGACAGGCGGCCGCCGGGACCGGTGATCCGCTGCCGACGCGGGGAGGACACCTGCCGATGCCCTCGCCGCCGGGATCCGGCGGGCAGCAGCAGCCGCCGGGGTCGTCGTCGGAGCCGTCGGAGCCGTCGGGGCCTTCCGAGCCGTCCGGGACGGCCGCCCCCGAGCCGTCGAGCACGCCCGATCCGGAGCCGTCGGATCCGCCTCCGGGGCCGTCCGAGTCGCCGGCCGCACAGCTCCGTAGCAACGCGATGAGCGTGCCGGACGGGCTGGAGGTCATGCGGACGCCCGAGGTATCACCGCAGGTGGGGCCGGTGTAGCGGGCGGTTCGGGACGTGCGGTTTGCGCAATGTGGGTGGGGGTGCGTATGGTAGTAGATCGTTTGATCCCATTGCCCGGCGCCGACACAGAAGAGCGCCGTGTGGCGCGTACTCTCCCTTGCCGTGGCTGGACCGCATTGAGGCGGTCGAAATTGCGAATCACGGAGTTATGGGCGCGTGCCGAGACTCCGGAAGGTTTCGCATTTCGCATGTCCAATTTCAGCTCTGACAACACCGTCATGCCCGAGAACGACGAGATTGTCACCGCAGCCGAGGCCGTAGTGGCCGAGGCCGCCGAGGTGTCCGAGTCGACCGAGACCGTCGACTCCACCGAGGCCACCACCGACACCGACACCGACACCACCGACACCACCTCCGCCGACGCCGACGCCTCCGGCGACACCGACGCCTCCGGCGACGCCGAGGACGCCGAGCCGACCGTCACCTTCGGGAGCCTGGGCCTGCCCGAGGGCATCGTCCGCAAGCTCGCGCAGAACGGTGTGACCGCACCCTTCCCGATCCAGGCCGCGACCATTCCGGACGCCCTGGCCGGCAAGGACATCCTGGGCCGTGGCCGTACCGGCTCCGGCAAGACGCTCTCCTTCGGTCTGCCGACCCTGGCCACGCTGGCCGGCGGCCACACCGAGAAGAAGAAGCCCCGCGCGGTCATCCTGACCCCGACCCGTGAGCTCGCGATGCAGGTCGCGGACGCGCTGCAGCCTTACGGCGACGTGCTCGGCCTGAAGATGAAGGTCGTCTGCGGCGGTACGTCGATGGGCAACCAGATCTACGCGCTGGAGCGCGGTGTCGACGTCCTCGTCGCCACCCCGGGCCGGCTGCGCGACATCATCAACCGGGGCGCCTGCTCCCTGGAGAACGTCCAGGTCGCCGTCCTCGACGAGGCCGACCAGATGTCCGACCTGGGCTTCCTGCCCGAGGTCACCGAGCTGCTCGACCAGGTTCCGGTCGGCGGTCAGCGCATGCTCTTCTCCGCCACGATGGAGAACGAGATCGGCACGCTGGTCAAGCGCTACCTGAACAAGCCGGTGAGCCACGAGGTCGACAGCGCTCAGGGCAACGTCACGACCATGTCGCACCACGTCCTCGTCGTGAAGCCGAAGGACAAGGCGCCGGTCACCTCCGCCATCGCCGCGCGCAAGGGCCGCACGATCATCTTCGTCCGTACCCAGCTGGGAGCGGACCGCATCGCCGAGCAGCTCATCGAGTCGGGTGTGAAGGCGGACGCGCTGCACGGCGGCATGACACAGGGCGCCCGTACCCGCGTTCTTGAGGACTTCAAGAAGGGTTACGTCAACGCGCTCGTCGCGACCGACGTTGCCGCCCGCGGTATCCACGTCGACGGCATCGACCTGGTCCTGAACGTGGACCCGGCCGGTGACCACAAGGACTACCTGCACCGTTCGGGCCGTACCGCCCGGGCCGGCAAGTCCGGTGTCGTCGTCTCGCTGGCGCTCCCGCACCAGCGCCGCCAGATCTTCCGCCTGATGGAGGACGCGGGCGTCGACGCCTCCCGCCACATCGTGCAGGGCGCGGGCGTCTTCGAGCCGGAGGTCGCCGAGATCACCGGTGCCCGTTCGCTGACCGAGGTCCAGGCCGACTCCGCGAACAACGCCGCCAAGCAGGCGGAGCGCGAGGTCGCCGACCTGACCAAGCAGCTGGAGCGCGTCCAGCGCCGCGCCGGTGAGCTCCGCGAGGAGGCCGACCGTCTGGTCGCCCGTGCCGCGCGCGAGCGGGGCGACGATCCCGAGGCAGCGGTGGCCGAGGCGGCCGCCGAGGCGGAGGCCGCGATCGAGGCCGCCGTCTCCGTACCGGAGCAGCCCGCAGCGCGCGACGACCGTCGTGACGACCGCGGCAACTTCGACCGCCGCGGTGGCGACCGTCGTGACGACCGGGGCGGCGACCGCGGTGGATACCGTGGCGGCGACCGTCGTGACGACCGCGGTGGTGACCGTGGTGGGTTCCAGCGTCGTGACGACCGTTCGTCCGGTGGCTTCCGCTCCGGTGGCAGCGACCGTCCGTCGTTCAACCGCGATCGTCGTGACGACCGCGGTGGTGACCGTGGTGGGTTCCAGCGTCGTGACGACCGTCCGTCCGGTGGCTTCCGCTCCGGTGGCAGCGACCGTCCGTCGTTCAACCGTGACAACGACCGCCCGTCGTTCAACCGCGACCGTCGTGACGACCGCGGTGGTGACCGTGGTGGTGACCGTGGTGGGTTCCAGCGTCGTGACGACCGTCCGTCCGGTGGCTTCCGCTCCGGTGGCAGCGACCGTCCGTCGTTCAACCGTGACAACGA
>NZ_JBSFCW010000005.1:0-48638 GCF_053593595.1 Streptomyces sp. NPDC002206 | reverse complement strand
CTACGACCGCCCGTCGTTCAACCGCGACCGTCGTGACGACCGTCCGGCCGGTGGCTTCCGCTCCGGTGGCAGCGACCGTCCGTTCAACCGCGACCGTCGTGACGACCGTCCGGCCGGTGGCTTCCGCTCCGGTAGCAGCGACCGTCCGACCGGCCGCCGCGACGACCACCGCGGTGGCACGGGCACCGGCACCAACACCGGTACCTTCGGCCGTCGCGACGACAAGCCGCGCTGGAAGCGCAACGGCTGAAATTAGCTGATCTGTCAGACCGAAAGGCCCTGCCCGATGCACCGCATCGGGCAGGGCCTTTCGGCGTTTCATGATCAGGCCATGCCAACGGGTCCGTCCACTGATAACCTCCGCTTCCTATGTACGTGGTTCTGACACACGTACCTCCACACACGTACTTTCTTGTTTCCCGTGCCCACGCACGGGACCACCGGAGGGCCCCACACCTCTTCGTTGCCCGGAACGCGCCGTGCCGTTTTCCGGCCTCCGCAGATTTGGGGGGTCCTCTGTGGGCCGTCATGTCCTGGCACGCCCTCGTACGATTCGAAACGTAGCTGCTGCAGCGGGTCTCGCAGCAGCTCTTGTCGGCACCCTGGGGCCGCTGGGCGGCCCGGCCGTCGCCGTTCCGGCGCCCGAGGCGGTACTCGAGGCAGCTACGAGAACGATCAGCCCCGGCTATCCCGTGGTCGCGGGACGCACCGGCTTCGCGTACCGGAGGTCCGACAGCGGCTATCAGTGGACGGATTACGCGAGCGGTGCGACCTCCGAACTGCACCTGAAAGACAATTACTTCCCGCCCGTCAACACCATGTCGGACGTGATCGCCTATCCCGTCACCGCCGGCACAGTCAATCTGGTCGATGCGCCGGGCGGCACCACACGGACCGTGCAACTGCCCGCGGGATTCCGCTATCTGACGGTGCACGGTGAGACAGTTGTGGCCGCCGCGACGACGGGAGACGCAACAGGCGAGTGCCACCTGTTCCGCTTCGACGGTCCGGTTCTCACCGACCGCAAGGTGGTCGGGTTGCCCTCCGGTGCCGTCTGCACCGCTGCCTTCACGTCGGTGTACGGGGTCGGTGACCCTTCCACCACGGTCGTCGGATACACGCTCGGAACAGTCCGTCACTACGGGCTCGTCGATCTGAATGAAGCCACGTTCACCGAGCTGCCGTTCACCGGCGCGCCGAAAGATCTTCAGGTCACCAAGGACTCCGTATCCTGGTTCGAAGCGTCCAAGAGCGTCAAGGTGCTCTCCCGCGCCGATCTGCAGGCAGCCCCTCGCAGCGTACCTATCGTCGCTCCGGTCTCGAATGCGTACGTGAAGACGTTCCTGGTCGGCGATCAGGTGGTCTGGGTGAACGGCGGGGGCGGTGCGCTTACGGCCATCGCCCCCGACGGCAAGGCCACCACGTTGCTCTCCTACGCATACGGGGACCGCGCACTGTCCGGTCCGGACGGTAGCCTGCTCGTCCTGGGCAAGGACCCCTCGGGCGACTACGCAGTACACCGCTTCACCGCGGGCCCGGACGGCGCACCTCTGCGTAGCGAGGTACTCACCGTGCCGTGGCAGCCGTCTCGGAGTGCGACGCTCGCTCTGAACGGGAACCGGCTCGTCACGTACGAGACGGATCCGACGGGCGCGGGCATCGGCTTCTTTGAGCGGCAGCCGGCCCTGACGGGCACGCCGACGGTGAGCGGCCAGACGTATCTCGGACCGGCGTCAGTCCAGTACAGCGCGGTATGCAAGGACGTGCAGAGCTGCCCCGAGCTGTACCCGGCAGCCGACGGCTCCGCCGTATACACGACGCTCGAGGACAACGGATACCGGATCCATGTGGTCGACAAGAACGATCCCGCCCCAGGAAGTCAGCTAACCGTGGGCGCCGCAGCGCCGAAGGTCTACGGCGTGTCCGGCCACTACATCGCCTACGGGACGGGGGCCGGTACCGCGGCACGCACCGAAGTGCGCGACCTGGACTCCCTCGCATTGGTGCGCACAGCGCCCGCCGGGGCCTCCGCCCTCTGGGGCAACACGCTTTGGCAGCTGTCCACGGCGGGCAAGCTGACCGCCACCGACGTAGCGAAGGGCACGGTAACCCGCACGCTCACCACCGGGGCATCCTGCGCCGCTCCTGCCCTGCAGGCTTCCGCGCGGTACCTCTACTGGGAGTGCGGTGCAGCGCCGACCGCCGCCGGAGTCGTCGATCTCGCCGACGGAAGGGCCAGGACGATCGGCGTCGGCGCCACTCCTGGCCGGCTCGGCGACGGTTTCGTCTCTCGGCTGGACGCCGACGACCGGGTGGTTGTCACGGACCTCACTGGCGCGTCTCCCGCCGACCTGGTGATAGGAACGGCCAACTCATCTGTTCCTGGGATCGGTTGGACGGCCGACCCGCACAGTGGCCTCGTGGCATATGCCGGCCAGGATCAGAAGGTGCACCTCGCGCCGACCGGGATCGGTTCGGCCCCGCTCGCCCAGATCGACTCATCGGTGCCGGCCACCAAGAATGTGGACGACGAGGGCCGTCGCTGGACCCCGAAATGGTGGCTGTCGAAGGCGGCGGCGTCGTGGAAGCTGTCGCTGAAGAACAAAGCCACGGGCATCACGGTGGCGACGCTCTCCGGAGGGGAATCCCGTGGGTTGATCGAAGCCTCTTGGGACGGTGTGCCATCGGCCGGCCACCCTGTGGCCAACGGTGCATACACCTGGACACTGACGGCGCAGCCCGCCGACGGTTCGGGCGCACCGCTGACGAAGTCCGGAATGGTGCAGGTGACAGGCGGTGGTGCGGTGCAACGCGACTACACCGGAGACGGCATCGGAGATGTACTGACCCTGAACTCCAAGGGTCAGTTCACCTTCCAGCACGGCGACGGGGCGGGGAAGCTCTCCGGGAAGACCTCGGGCAGCGGCTGGTCGACGTCGGCGGTCGCGGTCCCGTTCGGGGACATCAATGATGATCACTGCAACGACGTGCTGGTGCGCATGACGGACGGATCGCTGAGGGGCTACAAGCCCGCGTGCGGGAAGGCCGTGACGCCCACCACCTCCTACACGAAGCTCGGTACCGGCTTCCAGGCGTACAAGACCCTCACCACCGCCGGTGACCTGACCGGGGACGGCCGTGCGGATCTGCTCGGCTGGAAGACATCGACCGGCGACCTCTACCTCTTCGCGACGAAGAGCGACGGGACGATGGCGGCCGGGAAGAAGATCCGTTCCCACTGGACCTACACCAAGGTCATGGGGGTGGGCGATCTGAACGGCGACGGGTACGGCGACCTGCTGGCCAAGGACAAGTCGAACGAACTGTGGCGCTACAACGGCACGGCGTCGGGCCAGTTCAAGGAGCGGGTGCTGGTCTTCAAGGACTGGGGTGCCTCGTACAACGTCGTCGTCGGGGTGGGAGACATCACCGGTGACGGCAAGGCCGACCTCGTCGAGCGGGACGGTTCCGGCAATCTCTACCGCAACAACGGCGACGGCAAGGGATCGTTCGGCGCGCGTACGAAGATCGCCACCGGGTGGCAGGGCTACAAGGGAATCTTCTGACCCGGATGCGGGTGAGGACAAGGGTGCGGCCTCCGGGCCGCGCCCTTGCGTCGTGTGCCATGTTTTCCCAGTCGTAACCACGGCGGCGGCATGCGTACGCCGGGGCGAGGGCATCGCTGGGGTCATGACAACAGACATCAGCGAGGACAAGCCGCCACCGGGCGTTTCCGACGAGGAGCGTCTGGCGCAGCTCGGGTACACGCAGACGCTCGCGCGGCGTATGTCCGCCTTCTCCAACTACGCCGTCTCGTTCACGATCATCTCGGTGCTCTCCGGTTGCCTGACGCTGTATCTGTTCGGCATGAACACCGGCGGTCCCGCCGTCATCACCTGGGGCTGGGTCGGCGTCGGCCTCATGACGCTGTTCGTCGGGCTGGCGATGGCGGAGATCTGTTCGGCGTATCCGACCTCCGCGGGCCTCTACTTCTGGGCGCATCGACTGGCCCCGCCGCGCTCCGCGGCGGCCTGGGCCTGGTTCACGGGTTGGTTCAACGTCCTCGGCCAGGTCGCCGTCACCGCGGGGATCGACTTCGGGGCGGCGTCCTTCCTCGGGGCGTATCTGAATCTCCAGTTCGACTTCGAGGTGACGCCCGGCAGCACGATCGTGCTGTTCGCCGCGATCCTGCTGCTGCACGGACTCCTGAACACGTTCGGCGTCCGCATCGTCGCGATCCTGAACAGTGTGAGCGTGTGGTGGCACGTGCTGGGGGTCGCCGTCATCGTCGGCGCGCTGACCTTCGTACCGGACTCCCATCAGTCGGCGTCGTTCGTCTTCACCGAGTTCGTGAACAACACCGGCTGGGGCAGCGGCTTCTACGTCGTGATGATCGGGCTCCTGATGGCCCAGTACACCTTCACCGGCTACGACGCGTCCGCCCACATGACGGAGGAGACCCACGACGCGGCGACGGCAGGCCCGCGGGGGATCGTCCAGTCGATCTGGACCTCCTGGATCGCCGGCTTCGTCCTCCTTCTCGGCTTCACCTTCGCCATCCAGTCGTACGACGGAGCCCTGAACTCCCCGACCGGCGCCCCGCCCGCCCAGATCCTCCTGGACGCCCTCGGCGCCACCACAGGCAAGCTCCTGCTGCTGGTCGTCATCGGTGCGCAGCTGTTCTGCGGGATGGCGTCCGTGACCGCCAACAGCCGCATGATCTACGCGTTCTCCCGGGACGGCGCACTCCCGTTCTCCCGCGTCTGGCACACGGTCAGCCCCCGCACCCGCACCCCAGTCGCCGCGGTCTGGCTGGCCGCGACCGGCGCACTGGTCCTCGGCCTCCCGTACCTGATCAACGTCACCGCGTACGCCGCGGTGACCTCGATCGCGGTGATCGGCCTCTACATCGCGTACGTCATCCCCACTCTGCTCCGCCTCCTGCGCGGCGACGACTTCACCCCGGGGCCGTGGCATCTCGGCCGCTGGTCCCGGCCCATCGGGATCGTCGCGGTGGTGTGGGTGGCCGTCATCACAGTCCTCTTCATGCTGCCGCAGCTGTCCCCGGTCACCTGGGAGACGTTCAACTACGCCCCGATCGCGGTCCTGGTGGTTCTGGGGTTCGCGGCGGCGTGGTGGTTCGCCTCGGCGCGCCACTGGTTCCTCGAACCGGATCACAAACGCACGAGCGCGGACATGTCGGCGGACTGACGACCTCCGACTGACGGCTCGACGGGCCCGGCGGCCGATACCCGATCGGCGGCCGGGCCGCGGCGGGCTATGCTCAGGGGTGATTCGCCGAGGGCCGTTAGCTCAATTGGCAGAGCAGCGGACTTTTAATCCGTTGGTTGTGGGTTCGAGTCCCACACGGCCTACGTGTTGCGGGGCGAGGTTTCGACCTCTGACCTGCAAAGGAGCGCCTCGCCCGGTTCCGACCGGACGGGGCGCTCCGTCGTTGGCAGGCGCCCGTGGTGTCAGGACCCGGTTGTGCCGGGTCCGTCAGTCTGCCCTGGTGGTGGCGAAACGCCGCTCGAAGGCGACGAACGCGGCCTCCTGACGCCACTGGACCTGAGCCTTGGTGCTGGTGTTCAGAAGTCGCCGGCACTGCTGCCGGGGGTTGTCCGCGCCGGGGCTGGTGTGGCGGCAGGGGCCGGTGAGCCGGTAGCCGTCGCGGGTCGGGTTGCCCTGCCAGAGGCCGGCACCCGGCAGGAAGGCGTACTCCAGGGAGGCTCGCGCGAGGTCCTTCAGCTCGCGGTAGCCGAGGTCGTACGTCCTGGCGGCGTACCGGTACTCGTGGCTGATGTCGATCCGGGAGACGCCGGGGTCATCGGTGGCCAGTACGACGGGCACACCGTAGGCGCGGTAGGTGGTGAAGGGGTGGTCGGCACCCTTGACCCCGAGAATCTGCGCGTTGCTGGTGAACGGCACTTCGACCGCGATCTGACGGTCGGCCATGGTGCGGGCGAGCCGCTGCCAGTTGTCCTCGTGGATCAGGTCGACGCCGTGGCCGATGCGCTCGGCGTGGCCGATGTTCACGCCCTCACCGATATGGAAGGCCAGGTCCTCGGGCTTGACCAGGCCGGGCCACAACTCGCCTGCGTGCAGGGTGATGTGCGCCTTGGGATACACGCGGTGCAGATAGTCGAGCATCCGCATCTGGAGGCTGTAGTTCCGCAGGGAGCTGTCCCAGTCCTCCGGCTGCACCAGATTCACGGCGACGAACCGCTTGTCCCGTTCGGCGAGGCGCAGTCCCAGGGCCATCTGGGTGAAGACCCGCTCGGGTGAACTGCCGCGCGACACCTGGGAGATCCACCGCACCGGCACCCGGCAGCCGGCCTCCGCGCGGGGCGTGCCGCACCGCGCCGCCGTGCGGAACTCCGCGTCGGACTCGTCCGTCTCCCGGCTCGCCTCGGCGACCAGCTCGTCCAGCTTGCCGCCGGCCAGCAGTTTGCTGTGCAGCTTCGCCAGGTCCTCGTCCCAGCCGACCGCGTCGGCCAGGATCCGCGCGCCGTCGGACGCCGGGGTCACCATCGTCTCCAGATAGAACTGGTTCTGCCTCGCGACCGTGTCGGCCACATCGGCGAGCAGCTTGCCCCGATGGCGCCAGGTGACCTCGCCGAACTTCCCGAACGTGTCGAAGAAGTGGTCGTGCCCCGACTGGCCCGGCGGGAGGTCCTGCATGGACCACGCCCGCAGCACCGCGCGGCGGAAAGCGGCATCGGTCAGGGCGTCGGACGCCGGTCGTCGGCCCGGACTGCACGGCGGCGGCACCGCAGTCAGCGTCTGCTCGTCGATGCACAGACCGTCGTCCGCGGCGAGCGAGATCAGATACTCCGTCGAGACGGCGCCCGACAGGTGGTTGTGCAGATCCCCTCCCTTCGGCAGTGCCGTGAAGAAGGCACTCAGCGCGGCCGGATCGTTCCGGATCGCGGCGAGCCGCGCGGAGGCCAGGTACTCCCCGCGGGTGGGCGGAGGCAGGGGCGCGGCGGCAGGGGGCTGAGCGGCGGCCACCGGCTGCGCGGCGGTGGGCAGCGTGCCCGGCAGCAGGGACAGGACGGCGAGGGCCCCGAGACCGATCGGGGCCAGGGGGCCGCGCGGGCGGCGCACGGAGCGGCGGTTCACGAAGATCACCTGCGCATGATCCCGAGTACCGCGGACGCTCGACGCGCGACGGGCGGTCGCCAGGCCGGGTCCACCCGGCCGAGTGATCACACCTGCGTCCCGCTGCCTCTTCTCCGCGGCGGCGAGCCGGTTGCCGTTGATGTGAGGTGCATCTCAGTAGGCTGAAGCGCCCGGACGAAGGAGCATTGCGCATGAGTCTGCGCCTGAAGGCGATCACCCGCGAGGAGCACCTGGCCTTCGTCAGGGACCGGCCCTCCGCGAGCCACATGCAGCTTCCGTCGTGGGGGGATGTGAAGCCGGACTGGCGGGCGCGGAGCCTGGGCTGGCTCGACGGGAGCGATCGGCTCGTCGGCGTGGGGCTGGTCCTGCTCAGGCCGCTGCCGAAGCTCAGGCGATACCTCGCCTATCTGCCCGAAGGGCCGCTCATCGACTGGTCCGCGCCGGATCTGGAACGGTGGCTGCAGCCGATGCTCGACCACCTGAAGGCGCAGGGTGTGTTCTCGGTGAAGATGGGGCCGCCCGTCGTCGCCCGCCGCTGGAGCGCGGAGGCCGTCAAGGCCGCGATCGCCGACCCGCGGGCCGGACGGCTGGGGGACGCCGAGGCCACCGCCCGCGAGTCACGGGCCTTCGACATCGCCGACCGGCTGCGCGCGATGGGCTGGCGGCAGACGGGGCCCGGCAGCGAGGACGGCTTCGCCGCCGGTCAACCGCGGTACGTATTCCAGGTCCCGTTCGCGGGCAGGTCGCTGGAAGAGGTCCAGCGAGATCTCAACCAGCAGTGGCGCCGCAACATCAAGAAGGCCGAGAAGGCCGGTGTCAAAGTCGTCCGGGGCGGCTACGAGGACCTGCCCGCCTTCCACCGGCTCTACGTCGAGACCGCCCGGCGGGACCGGTTCATCCCCCGCCCGCCGGCCTACTTCCAGCGGATGTGGACCGCACTCACGGCCGAGGACCCGGACCGGATGCGGCTCTACCTCGCCCATCACGAGGGCGAGGTCCTTGCGGCGGCGACGATGCTGACCGTGGGCGAGCACGTCTGGTACTCGTACGGCGCCTCCACCGATCGCAAGCGCGAGGTCCAGCCCAACAACGCCATCCAGTGGCAGATGATGTCCGACGCCCACGAACTCGGTGCGAGCGTCTACGACCTGCGTGGCATCACCGACACCCTGGACGAGGACAACCATCTGCTGGGCCTGCTCCGCTTCAAGGTCGGCACCGGCGGTGAGGCCGTGGAATACCTCGGCGAATGGGACTTCCCCCTCAACAGGTTCCTGCACAAGGCACTCGACCTGTACATGTCCCGCCGCTGAGGCCGGGTCCGGGAAGTCCCACCACGCCCGTCGGGGTCAGTCCTCGCCCTCCAGGTCCCCTTCCGTCTCCAGGAACACCTGGCGCAGCGCCTCCAGGACCGTCGGGTCGGGCTTGGACCACATGCCGCGGGACTCGGCTTCCAGGAGGCGTTCCGCGATGCCGTGGAGGGCCCAGGGGTTGGCCTGCTGGAGGAACTCGCGGTTGGTCGGGTCCAGGACGTACGTCTCGGTGAGCTTGTCGTACATCCAGTCGGCGACCACGCCCGTCGTCGCGTCGTAGCCGAAGAGGTAGTCGACCGTCGCGGCCAGTTCGAAGGCGCCCTTGTAGCCGTGGCGGCGCATCGCCTCGATCCACTTGGGGTTGACCACGCGTGCGCGGAAGACCCGGGACGTCTCCTCGACCAGGGTGCGGGTGCGGACCGTCTCCGGGCGGGTGGAGTCGCCGATGTACGCCTCGGGGGCCGTGCCGCGCAGGGCGCGGACGGTGGCCACCATGCCGCCGTGGTACTGGAAGTAGTCGTCCGAGTCCGCGATGTCGTGCTCGCGGGTGTCCGTGTTCTTGGCGGCCACGGCGATCCGCTTGTAGGCCGTCTCCATCTCGTCGCGGGCGGGCCGGCCGTCGAGTTCGCGGCCGTAGGCGTAGCCGCCCCAGACCGTGTAGACCTCGGCGAGGTCGGCGTCGGTGCGCCAGTCGCGGCTGTCGATGAGCTGGAGGAGGCCCGCTCCGTACGTACCGGGGCGGGAGCCGAAGATACGGGTGGTGGCGCGGCGTTCGTCGCCGTGTTCGGCGAGGTCGGCCTGGGCGTGGGCGCGGATGTGGTTGTGGTCGGCGGGTTCGTCGAGGGATGCGGCGAGGCGTACCGCGTCGTCGAGCAGCCCGATGGTGTGCGGGAACGCGTCGCGGAAGAAGCCGGAGATGCGCAGGGTCACGTCGATGCGTGGGCGGCCCAGGTCGGCGAGGTCGATCGGTTCCAGGCCGGTGACGCGGCGTGAGGCGTCGTCCCAGACCGGGCGGACGCCGAGCAGCGCCAGCGCCTCTGCGACGTCGTCGCCCGACGTACGCATCGCGCTGGTGCCCCACAGGGAGAGACCGACCGAGGTGGGCCATTCGCCGTTGTCGGTGCGGTAGCGCTCCAGGAGCGAGTCGGCCAGGGCCTGGCCGGTCTCCCAGGCGAGCCGGGACGGGACCGCCTTCGGGTCCACGGAGTAGAAGTTGCGGCCGGTCGGCAGGACGTTGACCAGGCCGCGCAGCGGGGAGCCGGACGGGCCCGCGGGGACGAAGCCGCCGTTCAGGGCGTGGACGGTGTGGTCCAGTTCCGCTGTGGTGGCGGCCAGGCGGGGGACCACCTCGCGGGCTGCGAAGTCGAGGATGTCCCTGACCGGTTGAGGGTGGGCCGCCGCCACGGTCGCCACGGCCGACGGGTCCCAGTCCGCGTCCTCCATCGCCTGGACCAGGGCGCGTGCCTGCTCCTCGGTCTCGTCCGCCGTGGTGCGGGTGGCGGCGGACTCGTCGAGGCCCAGGGCCTCGCGCAGCCCCGGCAGCGATGCCGTACCGCCCCAGATCTGGCGGGCGCGCAGGATCGCCAGGACCAGGTTGACCCGGTCCGGACCGGCCGGGGCGCCGCCCAGGACGTGCAGTCCGTCGCGGATCTGGGCGTCCTTGATCTCGCAGAGCCAGCCGTCCAGATGCATGATGAATTCGTCGAAGCCCTCGTCGTCCGGGCGGTCGTCGAGCCCCAGGTCGTGGTCGAGCTTGGCGGCTTGGATCAGGGTCCAGATCTGGGCGCGGATCGCGGGCAGCTTCGCCGGGTCCATCGCGGCGATCTGGGCGTGCTCGTCGAGGAGCTGCTCCAGGCGTGCGATGTCGCCGTAGCTGTCCGCGCGGGCCATCGGCGGTACGAGGTGGTCGATCAGGGTGGCGTGGACGCGGCGCTTGGCCTGCGTACCCTCGCCCGGGTCGTTCACCAGGAACGGGTAGACGAGCGGGAGATCGCCCAGTGCCGCGTCCGGGCCGCAGGCGGCGGACAGGCCCGCGTTCTTGCCGGGCAGCCACTCCAGGTTGCCGTGCTTGCCGAGGTGGATCATCGCGTCGGCGCCGAAGCCGCCGTCGTCCTGGGCGGCCGCGATCCAGCGGTATGCGGCCAAGTAGTGGTGCGAGGGCGGCAGATCGGGGTCGTGGTAGATCGCGATCGGGTTCTCGCCGAAGCCGCGCGGCGGCTGGATGAGGATCAGGAGGTTCCCGCGGCGCAGGGCGGCGAGCACGATGTCGCCCTCGGGGTTGCGGGAGCGGTCCACGAACATCTCGCCGGGGGGCGGGCCCCAGTGCTGCTCGACGGCGTCCCGGAGTTCTTCCGGCAGTGCGGCGTACCAGCGCCGGTAGTCGGCGGCCGGGATCCGGACCGGGTTGCGGGCCAGCTGCTCCTCGGTCAGCCACTCCTGGTCGTGGCCGCCGGCCTCGATCAGGGCGTAGATCAGCTCGTCGCCGTCGCCGGAGACCAGGCCGGGGAGGCCGGCTTCGGGGCCGAAGTCGTAGCCCTCGGCGCGCAGCCGGCGCAGCAGGGCGACGGCGCTGGCCGGGGTGTCGAGGCCGACCGCGTTGCCGATACGGGAGTGTTTCGTCGGGTACGCGGAGAGGACGAGCGCCAGGCGTTTGTCCGCGGCCGGGATGTGGCGCAGCCGCGCGTGGCGTACGGCGATTCCGGCGACCCGGGCGGCGCGCTCGGCGTCGGCGACGTATGCGGGCAGGCCGTCCTCGTCGATCTCCTTGAAGGAGAACGGGACGGTGATCAGCCGGCCGTCGAACTCGGGGACCGCGATCTGGCTGGCCGCGTCGAGCGGGGAGACGCCCTCGTCGTTGTCCTCCCAGTCGCTGCGCGAGCCGGTCAGGCAGAGCGCCTGCAGGATCGGTACATCGAGGCCGGTGAGCGCGCCCGCGTCCCAGGACTCGTCGTCGCCGCCGGCGGACGCCTCGGCGGGGCGGGTGCCGCCTGCGGCGAGGACCGTGGTGACGATGGCGTCGGCGGCACGCAGTTCGTCGATGAGTTCGGGTTCCGGGGTACGCAGCGAGGCGACGTACAGGGGGAGGGCGCGGGCCCCCGCGTCCTCGACCGCCCGGCAGAGCGTGTCGATGAACGCGGTGTTCCCGCTCATGTGGTGGGCGCGGTAGTAGAGCACCGCGACGGTCGGGCCGTCGGTGGCGCGCGCGGTGCGCTCCAGGGGGCCCCAGGACGGGGCGGGCGCCGGGGGTTCGAAGCCGTGGCCGGTCAGCAGGACCGTGTCGGAGAGGAACCGGGCCAGCTGGTCCAGGTTGGCCGGGCCGCCGTGCGCCAGGTAGGCGTGTGCCTCGGCAGCGATCCCGATCGGCACGGTCGAGGCGGCCATCAGCTGGGCGTCGGGCGCCTGTTCACCGGTGAGGACGACAACCGGCCTGCCGGTGGCGAGGACTTGGTCGAGCCCTTCCTGCCAGGCACGGACACCGCCGAGGAGACGCACGACGACGAGGTCGGTGCCGTCGAGGAGAGCCGGGAGGTCGTCGAGCGGCAGGCGCGACGGGTTGGCGTAGCGGTAGGTCACCGGACCGTCCGCGGCGCGGGCGCTGAGCAGGTCGGTGTCGGACGTCGACAGGAGCAGGATCATGCGGCGTCGGGCCTTCCTCGGGGTGTCCACGCCCCGGGCGGTGTCGGAATGGGGTCTCCCCTGCTCGAGCAGGATCGAGAGCTTGGGGAAGGGAGTTCCTGACTCGCCCGGTCGTTGCGGCCGGACTCACAGTGGCGGGACCGCGCCGGATTCGCACCGGGCTTCCTCCCATGTCGCCGTCTCTGGCGATACCGGGCCGGGTGGCCCGCTGCTAGGCATAGTAAGGGCCATACATCGGATGGGATTCATACAGCTCAGGATGATGGTCGGTATGCTCGCCGCCATGTCCACTTCGCCCACTCCGCCGTCGGGCTCGGGGGAGCCCCCGTCCCGGGACCGTGGCGATGCCTGCCCGGGGTCGCTGCGGCTGCACCGGGCGGACGACGGCGCGCTGGCGCGGGTGCGGATCCCCGGTGGTGTGCTGAGCGTCCGGCAGGCGGACGTGCTCCTGGAGGCCGCACGGGAGTTGGGCGACGGTGAGCTGCATCTCACTTCGCGGGGCAATGTCCAGTTGCGCGGGCTCGGCCAGGAGTGCGGCGGACGGCTCGCCGAACTCCTCGGCGGGGCAGGGCTGCTGCCGTCCCGGCGTCATGAGCGGATACGTAACGTGGTGGCCTCCCCGCTCTCCGGGCTCGACGGCCGGGGCCGGTCGGACGTCCGGCCGTGGCTGACCGCGCTGGACGGGTTGTTGTGCGGAAGTGACAAAGCGGTCGGGTTGTCCGGCCGCTTTCTGTTCGCTCTCGACGACGGCCGCGGTGACGTGGATGCGCTGGGTGCGGACGTGACGTTGCTGGGGAGGAGCGACGGGAGTGCGCTGCTGCGGATCGGGACCGCGGGGGCGGTTCTGAGGGTCTCCGGGGCGGATGCGCCCCGTGCCGCGCTCATTGCCGCCGAGACGTTCGTGGACGTGGCGCGGGAGGCGGGCGCCTGGCGGGTGAGCGAACTTCCGCTTGCTTCCGAGGAGTTGCTGGAGACGACGGAAACGGCGTTGGGTGCGGCCGGAGTTGACGCGGCCCGCCACGTGGAGCACGTACCACCGCCGACGGCGACGCAGGAGCCCGCGTACGGGCTCGTCGGCACCTCCGGGCCGGCCGCACTCTGTGTGGGTGTGCCGTTCGGACGCCTGACCGGTGCGCAGTGGGAGAGCCTGGCCCGCGCGGGCGGTGAGGTGCGGCTGACCCCCTGGCGGAGCGTCGTCGTGACAGGTGTGGCGCGCGGCGCGGCGGCGGCGTGGCTGGCCGAGTGGGGCGCAGCCGGACTGGTGGCCGGGCCCGACTCCGCGTGGAGCGGCGTAGGGGCCTGCATCGGCCGGCCGGGCTGTGCGAAGTCCCTGGCCGATGTACGGGGGGACGCGGAGGCCGCGGAGGCCGCGGTGACGGCGGGGGAGCCGGGCATCGTGCGACTCCCCGTGTACTGGTCCGGCTGTGAACGCCGGTGCGGCCACCCCAAGGGCAGCTGGGTCGACGTCGGCGCGGTCCCCGGCGGGTACCAGGTGTCCCAGGTGCGCGGAGACGTGCGGGGCGCCCCGGCGACTGTCCACGGCAGCCCGTCCGACCTGGCCGCCGCAGTGACGGCCGCCCGCAGCACCTGTAGCTGAACCACCGGCCCCAGGGCCCCACAGTTCGTCAGCCCGACCACCCACCGACCGGAGAGAGCGAAACCACCGTGTTCCAGTACGAGAAGGACGGACCGGCGATCTACCGCCAGTCCTTCGCCACCATCCGCGCCGAGGCGGATCTCGCGGGCCTGCCCGCCGACGTCAGCCAGGTCGCGGTCCGCATGATCCACGCCTGCGGCATGGTCGACCTCGTACGCGACATCGATTTCACCCCGGGCGTGGTGGCCGACGCCCGCCGGGCGCTGCGCTCCGGTGCGCCGATCCTGTGCGACGTGGCCATGGTCGCCAGCGGTGTCACCCGCAAGCGACTGCCCGCCGACAACGAGGTCATCTGCACGCTGTCGGACCCCACGGTCCCCGATCTCGCCGCGAAGCTGGGCACGACCCGCAGCGCCGCCGCGATGGAGCTGTGGCGGGACCGCATGGAAGGGGCGGTGGTGGCCGTGGGCAACGCGCCGACCGCACTGTTCCGGCTGCTCGAGATGATCGAGGAAGGTGCTCCCCGCCCGGCCGCAGTCATCGGTGTGCCCGTCGGCTTCGTCGGAGCCGCCGAGTCCAAGGACGCCCTGGCCGACCATCCGTCCGGTCTGGAACACCTGGTCGTACGGGGCCGTCGCGGCGGCAGTGCCATAGCCGCGGCCGCGCTCAACGCGATCGCCAGCGAGGAAGAGTAAGAGTGAGCGAACAGAACACGGGCCGGCTGTACGGGGTGGGACTCGGGCCCGGCGATCCGGCACTGATGACCGTACGCGCGGTGCAGATCATCGCCGAGGCCGATGTCATCGCCTATCACAGCGCCCGCCACGGACGGTCCATCGCACGCTCCATCGCCGCCGAGCACATCCGCGCGGACCACATCGAGGAGAAGCTGGTCTACCCGGTCACGACGGAGACCACCGACCACCCCGGGGGCTACCGGGGTGCGATGGAGGAGTTCTACGGCGAGGCCGCGGCCCGGCTGGCGGTGCACCTGGACGCCGGACGGACGGTGGCGGTGCTCGCCGAGGGCGACCCGATGTTCTACGGCTCGTACATGCACATGCACAAGCGGCTCGCCGACCGCTATCCCACCGAGGTGATCCCCGGCGTCACTTCGGTCAGCGCGGCCGCCGCGCGGCTCGGCACCCCGCTCGCCGAGGGCGAAGAGGTGCTGACGATCCTGCCCGGCACCCTGCCGGAGGAGGAGCTGACGGCCAGGCTTGCCGCCACCGACGCCGCCGTGGTGATGAAGCTGGGGCGCACGTTCCCCGCGGTGCGCCGCGCCTTCGAGGCGTCGGGGCGGCTCGACGAGGCGCACTACGTGGAGCGCGTCACGATGGCCGGGGAGCGTACCGGCGATCTGGCGGACATCGACCCGGAATCCGTGCCGTACTTCGCCGTCGCGGTGCTGCCCAGCCGGATCGACGCACCCCGCCCGGAAGCGAGTGCGGACGCGGCCGGCACCGGTGAGGTCGTGGTCGTCGGCACCGGTCCCGCCGGACCGCTGTGGCTGACCCCGGAGACCCGCGGGGCGCTGGCCGCCGCCGACGACCTCGTCGGCTACACCACGTACCTGGACCGGGTTCCGGTCCGCCCCGGACAGGCCCGCCACGGCTCCGACAACAAGGTGGAGTCGGAGCGTGCCGAGTTCGCCCTCGACCTGGCCCGCCGCGGCCGCCGCGTGGCCGTGGTGTCGGGCGGTGATCCGGGGATCTTCGCCATGGCGACCGCCGTACTGGAGGTGGCCTCGCAGGACGTGTACGCGAAGGTGCCCGTGCGGGTGCTGCCCGGGGTGACCGCGGCCAACGCCGCCGCCGCCCGTGCGGGCGCGCCGCTCGGCCACGACTACGCCACGATCTCGCTCTCCGACCGGCTCAAGCCGTGGGAGGTGATCGCCGCCCGGCTGCGCGCCGCCGCGGCGGCGGATCTGGTGCTGGCGCTGTACAACCCGGGTTCGCGGACCCGCACCGAGCAGGTCGGCAGGGCCCGTGACCTGCTGCTGGAGCACCGTTCCCCGGATACACCGGTGGTGGTGGGCCGGGATGTGGGCGGGCCCACGGAGAGCGTACGGATCGTCACCCTGGCCGAGCTGGAACCGGCCGAGGTCGACATGCGGACGATCCTGCTGGTCGGTTCCTCGCAGACGCGGTCGGTGCGACGGGGGGACGGCCGGCAGATCGTGTGGACGCCGCGGCGGTACCCGGAGGCCTGAGGCCCGGCCTCAGAGCCTGTCGGGTGACCTCTGATCGGGCGGACGAAGGTCACCCGACAGGCTCTCAGCGGCGCAGGCCGGCCAGCCAGTCCACGGCGAGTTCCGGCGTACCGACCACACGTACGCCCTCCGGGACCGGCGGCCGGCGGACCACTACCACCGGGATGCCGGCCTCCCGGGCGGCGGCCAGCTTCGGTGCGGTGGCGTCACCCCCGCTGTCCTTCGTGACGATGACATCGAGGCGGTGACGGCGGATCAGCTCGCGCTCGCCGTCGAGGGTGAAGGGCCCCCGGTCCAGCAGGATCTCCATCCGCGCCGGGCGCGGTCCGTCGGGGGCGTCCACGGACCGCATCAGGAACCACAGGGAGTCGAGGCCGGCGAAGGCGGCGAGTCCCATCCGGCCCGTGGTCAGGAAGACGCGGCGGCCCAGCGCGGGCAGGGCGGCGGCCGCCTCGTCCAGCGATCCGACCGGATGCCAGCGGTCGCCGTCGACGGGCACCCAGCCGGGCCGGCGCAGCGCGAGCAGGGGAACATGGGCGGCGGCGGCGGCCGACGCCGCATGGAAACTGATCGTCCCGGCGAAAGGATGGGTGGCATCGATGAGCGCGTCGACCCGGTGCGTACGCAGCCACTCGGCGAGCCCGTCGGCTCCGCCGAACCCGCCGACCCGCACCTCGCCGGGCGGCAGCCTCGGACTGGCCACCCGGCCGGCGAGCGAGCTGGTGACCCGGGCCCCGGCGGGGAGCGCCCCCGCCAGGCTCTCGGCGAGGCGGCGGGCCTCCGTCGTGCCACCGAGGACGAGTACGTGCATGGGATCGGTCCAGACATGAGTGAGGCGAAGGGCGGGCGCAGCGCCCAACTCAAACACACCGGTCTGCGGCCCGGCTGGACGACCGGTGCCTGTGCGACCGCGGCCACGACCGCGGCGTACACGGCCCTGCTGACCGGCGACTTCCCCGACCCGGTGTCCATCACCCTGCCGAAGGGCCAGACCCCCGCGTTCGCGCTGGCGGTGGAGGAGCTCGACGGGGAGCGGGCGACGGTCGGTGTGGTCAAGGACGCGGGAGACGACCCGGACGTGACACACGGCGCGCTGGTGCGGGCCACCGTGCGCCGCCTGCCGCCCGGTTCGGGTGTGGTGTTCCGGGCCGGTCCGGGGGTGGGCACGGTGACCCGCCCCGGTCTGCCGCTCGACGTCGGCGAGCCCGCGATCAACCCGATGCCGCGGCAGATGATGCGCGACCACATCGCGCGCGTTGCTGCGGACCACGGGGCCACCGGCGACGTCGAGATCACCGTGTCCGTCGATCACGGTGAGGAGATCGCCCGTTCCACGTGGAACGGACGCCTGGGCATCCTGGGCGGTCTGTCCATCCTCGGCACGACCGGGGTCGTCGTCCCGTACTCCTGCTCGGCGTGGATCGACTCGATCCGCCGCGGCGTGGACGTGGCCCGCGCGGCGGGGCACACACATGTGGCGGGGTGCACGGGGTCGACCTCGGAGAAGACCGTGGTCGCCGAGTACGGCCTGCCGGAGATCGCCCTGCTCGACATGGGGGACTTCGCGGGAGCGGTGCTCAAGTACGTACGCAGGCATCCGGTGGACCGGCTGACGGTCTGCGGCGGGTTCGCGAAGCTGTCGAAGCTCGCGGCGGGCCATCTGGATCTGCACTCGGCCCGCTCCCAGGTGGACAAGGGGTTCCTCGCCGAACTCGCCCGGCAGGGCGGCGCGGACGCAGCCCTGACCGCCGAAGTGGCGGACGCCAACACGGGCCTGGCCGCCCTTCAGCTGTGCGCGGCGGCCGGGGTCCCGCTGGGTGACCTGGTCGCGGTGGCCGCGCGCGACCAGGCGCTGTCGGTGCTGCGCGGGGCGCCGGTGGCCGTGGACGTCATCTGTATCGACCGGGCGGGCGCGGTCGTCGGCCGCAGCGGAGTCCACTGACCGCTTGGTTTCCCCACCCCGCCCCTTCCCGGGAGTCCTCGATCGCGGGACGGGCTCGATGTGCACGCCCGTCCGGCGAGTGAGGGCCGGGGTCCGAGGCGGAGCCCTTCCGGGGTCAGCAGACGTGCCGGTCGCGCTCCGCCGAGTAAAGGTGGCTGTCGCGGAACTGCTCGGCGCCCAGCGTGCGGCCGACCATGATGACGGCCGTACGGATCACTCCGGCGGCCTTCACCTGCTCGGCGATGCCGCTCAGCGAACCGCGCAGGATCAGCTCGTCAGGGCGGGAAGCCATGGCCACCACGGCGGCCGGGCAGTCGGCCCCGTAGTGCGGCAGCAACTCCTCGACCACCCGGTCCACATACCGGGCGGCCAGGTGCAGCACGATCAGCGCACCGCTGCGCCCGAGCGTCGCCAGGTCCTCGCCGTCCGGCATGGCTGTGGCGCGGTGGGCGATCCGGGTGAGGATGACGGTCTGGCCGACGGTCGGCACGGTCAGCTCCCGCTTCAGCGCTGCGGCGGCCGCCGCGAACGCCGGTACGCCGGGCACCACTTCGTACGGCACACCCGCCGCGTCGAGCCGCCGCATCTGCTCGGCGACCGCGCTGAAGACGGACGGGTCGCCGGAGTGCAGCCGGGCCACGTCGTGCCCGTCCTCGTGGGCGCGTACCAACTCGTCGGTGATCTCGTCGAGGTTGAGCTGCGCGGTGTCGACGAGGAGGGCGTCCGACGGGCATTCGGCGAGCAGCTCGCGGGGGACCAGGCTGCCCGCGTACAGACAGACCTGGCAGGCGGCGAGCGTCCGGGCACCGCGCACCGTGATCAGGTCGGCGGCGCCGGGCCCGGCGCCGATGAAGTACACGGTCATCTGTTCTCTCCTGATGAGGACGGTGAGGACGGTATCGGGGAGGTGCCGACGGGCTTGCACACGGACCACTGGGTGACCGGCATGGCCTGCCGCCAGCCGGTGAAGCCGCCGACGGGCACGGCGTGCGCCACGGCGAGCCGTACCAGCTCGCCGCCGTGGTGCCGGTACCGCTCGGCGAGCAGCGCCTCGGACTCCAGCGTGACGGTGTTGGCGACCAGCCGTCCGCCGGGTGGCAGTGCGTCCCAGCAGGCGTCGAGCAGCCCCGGCGCGGTCAGCCCACCGCCGATGAACACGGCATCCGGCACCGGCAGTCCGGCGAGCGCCTCCGGGGCCCGGCCGGTGACCACACGCAGTGCGGGGACGCCGAGCCGGTCCGCGTTGCGGGCGATACGCCCGGCCCGTACCGGGTCGCGCTCGACCGTGACGGCACGGCAGGACGGGTGCGTACGCATCCACTCGACGGCGATCGATCCGGAACCGCCGCCGATGTCCCACAGCAGCTCGCCGGGCGCCGGGGCCAGCGCGCCGAGCGTGGCGGCGCGGACATGACGCTTGGTGAGCTGTCCGTCGTGCTCGTACGCGTCGTCCGGCAGCCCGGGTACGGCGCCGAGCCGCAGCGCGTCCGGGGACCGACGGCACTCGACCGCAATGACGTTGAGCGGATCGCCCGCCGGATGCGCCCACCCGCCGGCCGTCCCCGTGACACAGTCCTCGGCCTCGCCGCCGAGCTGTTCCAGCACCCGCATCGGGCTGGGCCCGAAGCCGTGTTCGCGGAGCAGCACGGCCACTTCACCGGGAGTTCCGGCACCCGCGCTCAGCACCAGCAGCCGCCGGCCCTCGTGCAGGGCGGCGGCCAGCCGGGCGGTGGCTCTGCCCACCAGCGTGATGACCTCGGTGTCCTCCAGCGGCCAGCCGAGCCGGGCACAGGCATAGGAGACGGACGACGGATGCGGCAGGACGCGGAGGTTCCCGGCACCCAACTCCTCGCAGAGCGCGCGCCCGATGCCGTAGAACATGGGGTCGCCACTGGCCAGCACGGCGACCCGAAGGCCCCGATGCGCGGCAAGGAGACCGGCCACGGCGGGCCGCAGCGGAGAAGGCCAGGGCACACGGCGCCCCGTACAGGCCGGCGGCAGCAGGTCCAGCTGCCGCGCACCGCCGATCACCGCCTGCGCGTCGAGCAGCACCGCGCGCGAGCTCTCCGGCAGCCCCGCCCACCCGTCGGCGCCGATCCCCACCACGGTCGGCGCAGGTGGCGGGGGTATTGCGGGCTCTGCGGGGATCACGGCCGGTACCTCGGTGTTCGGGGGCTGACGCAGCCGAAACTCTACTGTTCGCGCTGACCGACGAGATCGTTCCGGCCGGGTGAGCATCGCCATACGTACGCCGGAACGCCCTCGGCCGGACAGGGCTTCTCACCGGGTCGTAGGACAGCGGAACGCCCCTGCCCGGCGCGTGGGCCGGGCAGGGGCGTTCGGAGTCGAAGCCCGGGTCAGAATGCGAAGACGGGTCCTGCGGCCGCCTCCATGGCGGAGGCGTTCGGGTAGGTGCGCTGCCAGTCCACCGTGTCGCCGTCGTACATCCCGTTCGCGGTGACCGTGACGGGGTCGTAGATCAGCGGGTACAGGTGCGGGTTGCCGGGCAGCCTGTCGAAGTCGCCCCCGGCCTCGTCCAGCGCGGCGCACGCCTCCGCCGCCTTCGGGTGATGGCTCCGGGAGGTGGCCGGACACTGGAGGGCGATGCCGCGGATCCAGGTGTTCTCGCTGCCGGAGACGGTCAGGAAGAGGATGGTTTCCGGCGTGTCGGCGTGCGCGGTCGGGGACATGAGCAGGGGTGCGGCCAGGGCGGCTGCTGTCAGCGAGGCGGCGGCCAGGCGCCGGGCGACGGTAGAGATGATCACGGTGGGGGTAACGAACCGCCGGTCACGAGGACACGAGCGGTGTTCCCTCCGGGGGTGGTGAACGGAAGGTTCCGGCATGCCGTTCGATCCGTGACGGCAGCTCGTATCGGCAGGGCTGCCCCACTCCGCCCGTGCAGGACGGAAACCGCACGCCCGCGGAGCAGATCCTCATGGGCGTGGGCATCATCCCCGCACCACCGAGTTGATGCGGACATGGAAGCGGCCCCGATGGTCTCGCCACCGGAGCCGGCCCTTCCAGGGCGCCACACGTGAGAGTGTGCGTCCTTGCTTTCAGGATACACCGCAAATCGGTCTAAAGCGGATTCGTTTTCCGTCTATTCCGTGCCGCCGTGCCACTGCCCCTCGACGCGGAACCACAGGCCCGGCGCGTAGACCGCATGGACGACCGGGGCTTCCCCCCTCGGCACCTGCAGGATCCTCAAGGCGCCGCTGGGGAGCAGGTCGTACTCGTAGACCATCGCGGAGTCGCCCTCCGTGACGTCCGCGTACGAGATGTCCGCCACCCCCCGCTCCGCGTATTCCTTGGGGGGACGATTCTCGACCAACTTGACGAAAACACCCATATTTTGACGATAGGACCGCCGAAGCCGTCGCGCTCGCCGGACGGCATCCCACGACCGAGGAACCAGAAGCGGTCAGTGCTGCTCGGCCGGCGTGATGTTCTGGTTGGCGTGGAAGAAGTTGTCCGGGTCGTAGGCCTGCTTGATCTTCGCGAGCCTGTCGTAGTGACCGCGGTAGGTGGCCTTCACCCGGTCCGGCGTCTCACCCGCGCCCATGAAGTTCACGTACGCGCCACCCATCGAGTGCGGATGCAGCTCCTCCCAGTAGTCCACGCACCACTGCCTGAGCTTCTCGGCGCTGTCCGGGTCCGGGTCGATGCCCGCGATGACACCGGACCAGACCGCGTCCCGGTAGGCCCAGGCCGTGTCGTCGGGGCCGAGTCGGTGGGCGGCTCCGTCGACCGGGTACAGATGCATGGTCGACAGGTCGGTGGGGAGGTTCTCGGCGTACTTGGTGTGTACGTCGATGGCGCCGTCCGTGATCCGGTCGAAGAGGTTGCCGCGCCAGTACCACTGCAGACCGGCCGGGAGCAGTTCGTCGAACATGCCCTGCAGTGCGGGGTACGGCATCGGTGCCGTGAAGTGGAAGGCCGGCGGACCCGGTTCGTTCACGACCTTGAGGGTCTCTTCGAGGAGTTCGGGGTCGCCGGTCCAGCACCAGACGACGCCGCACACCTTCTGGCTGTGCAGCTCCTCCGGGAACGGCGGGCCGGGCGGCACGCTGAGCGCCGCGAAGAAGCCGTTCAGCTTCTCGGGCGCCTGCGGCAGGAAGTCCCGGTACCACTCGAGGACTTCGCGGGTCCGGTCGACCGGCCACACGGTGATCGCCACACCCACGGTGTCCACCGGGTGCAGCCGGAAGCTGAACGAGGTGACGACGCCGAAGTTCCCGCCGCCGCCACGCAGGGCCCAGAACAGATCGGCGTTCTCGCTCTCGTTCGCGGTGACGAAGCTGCCGTCGGCCAGTACGACGTCCGCTGCGAGCAGGTTGTCCACCGTCAGGCCGTAGCTGCGGGTGAGATAGCCGTGGCCGCCACCGAGGGTGAGGCCGCCGATGCCTGTGGTGGACTGGATCCCGGCCGGGGTGGCCAGCCCGAAGCCGTGGGCGGCGTGGTCGAGGTCGGCGAGCCTGCTGCCGCCGCCGACGCGGGCGGTCCGGGTGCTCGGATCGATGTGTGCCCAGCGCATGGGCGACAGGTCGAGGGTGACGCCGTCGTCCACCAGGCAGAGTCCGCCACCGCTGTGTCCGCCGCCCCGGACGGCGAGTTCGAGACCTTCGTCGCGGATGAAGCGGACCGCGGCCATGACGTCCGCCGCGTCCGCGCACCGCACCACGGCAGCCGGACGCCGGTCGATCATGGCGTTGTAGATCGTGCGGGCCTCGCGGTACTCCGGGTCCTGCGGACCGATGACCGGGCCGCGCAGCGCGGTTCGCATCGCTTCGAGAGTGGTGCCGTCCATAGTCGTCTCCTTGTCGGGCCCGCGGACCGCCGATCCCTCCACGCTCCCGCCGGGCGGGGGGCGGTGCAATCGCGCAGAGCCGCGCAAAGAGCGACATGCGGTGTCGGGGAGCGGTGGGCGCCGGACGCCGGCGGGCGCACCATGAAGCCATGGATGGAGGTCCAGGGCCTTTTGCCGGCGACATCAGCCCATCGGCGCGCCTCGCCGGGCCCGGCGAGGGAATCAGCCCGGAGGAACTCGCGCTCGCGGCCCGCAACCACGGACTGCCGCTGGAGGCGCTGCGCTACGACATCACCCCGCCCGGACTGCACTACGTACTGGTCCACTACGACATCCCGTACGTCCCCGACACCTCCGTCGCGCGCTCCCACGGCTGGCAGCTCACCGTGCACGGCCGGGTCCGCAGACCGCTGGCACTGGACGTGGCGGCCCTGCGGTCGTTCCCGGCCGTCACCCTCCGCGTCACGATGGAGTGCGCGGGCAACGGCCGGGCCCTGCTCGCACCGCGCCCGGTCAGTCAGCCGTGGCTGGTCGAGGCGGTCGGTACGGCGGAGTGGACCGGGGTGCCGCTGCGGCTGCTGCTCGCCGAGGCCGGAGTCGAGCCGGACGCCATCGAGGTTGTCTTCTGCGGGGCCGACCACGGGGTCGAGCGGGGCGTCGAGCAGGACTACCGGCGGAGCCTGCCGCTGGACGTGGCCACCGGAGACGACCCGGAAGTGCTGGTGGCGTACCGGATGAACGGCGGGCCACTGCCGCCGCAGCACGGCCATCCGCTACGGCTGGTGGTGCCCGGCTGGTACGGCATGGCGCATGTGAAGTGGCTCCGCGAGATCCGGCTCACCGGCACCCCGTTCACCGGTTTCCAGCAGGCGACGGCCTACCGCTACCGCCAGGAGCCCGGTGATCCGGGCCAGCCCGTCACCCGTATGGCCCCGCGGGCGCTGATGATCCCGCCGGGGTACCCGGACTTCATGTCCAGGATCCGTTTCGTACGCCCCGGCCGCGTGCTGCTGGAAGGAAGGGCCTGGTCAGGGTGGCCGCCGGTCACCCGGGTCGAGGTGACCACGGACGACTGCCGTTCCTGGTACGACGCCGAACTCACCCCGCCGGACAGGAGCGGGGCCCACCTCTGGGCCTGGCAACGGTGGCAGTCGTTCTGGATAGCCACGCCCGGAGACCATGTCCTCGCCGCCCGCGCCACCGATGCGGCGGGCCGGGTCCAGCCGCTGACCCAGCCGTGGAACCGCGGCGGCTTCGGCAACAACCGCGTCCAGCGGATCCCGGTCCATTGCGGGCCGGGACGCTGAGATGAGGAGTACGCCCGGGGGCCGGAGGGGCGATGCGGCTCAGATGAGGAGCTTCGTCTTCGCCTGCCGGTACTCCTCTTCCGTGATGGCGCCCCGGTCCTTGAGGTCCGCGAGTTTCGCCAGCTCCTCGACGCTGCCGCGGCTCTTCGGTGCGCCGCCACCCGTGTCACCGGCGCCTGCGGCCTCGCGCACGTACGCCTTGAAGGCGGCCTCTCTCTCCTGGGCCTCCTTGAGGTCGCGCTTCCCCATGGATTTGCCGCGCGCGATCACATAGATCAGGACGCCGAGATACGGCAGCACCAGGGCCAGGATCAGCCAGCCGGCTTTGGCCCAGCCGCCCAGGTCGTCGCTGCGGAAGATGTCCGCGATGACCTTGAAGAGGAGGAACAGCCACATGATCCAGAGGAAGAACCAGAGCATGGTCCAGAACAGATTGAGCAGGGGGTAGTCGTCCATGTTCGGCTCCCTGGTCGTCGCTGTGGCGCAGCGTCGAATGCCTGAATTCTGAATCAGTCATATCACCAGATATGGACGCCTGCTCGTCGTCGTTCGAGGCCGTTCCTCCGGGGTGGTGCGGAGTACCTTGGAATCATGAGGGAGGCGTGGGCGAGGGCGTATGAGAGCCGCAGATGAGTCGGCCCTGAGCCCGGTCGGGGCGATCGGGCGCGTGACCGTGCCGATCCCGCAGGGCGGCCCGGGCGAAGTGCTGGTGGCCGTACGGGGTGGCTCGGAGGCCTACACCGCATGGTCGACGACGTCGATCGACAGGGACGAACGCGTGGTTGTCGTCGACTCGGTCTCGGCGCGCAGCGTGTTGGTCGAACGGCTGCCGGCCTGAACGCAGGAATCGGAGCCGAGACCCGACGCAGGGACCGACGCCAGGGACCGACGCCGAGAGCCGACACCGAGATGAAATGACCTACGGCAGGAGTTCGCTCATGTTGTTCTGGCACGTTCCCGCGCCCAACGAGGCGATGCTCATCTCCGGATCGAAGCGGCAGACGCAGGACACCCAGTTCCGGATCGTCACCGGCCACGGCAGTTTCGTCGTACCCGTGAAGCAGAAGGCGCGCATGCTCTCCCTGGCGCTGCGTGAGGCGGAGATCACCGAGGACTGCGTCACCCAGCAGGGCATCCGTCTCAACGTCCGCGCAGTCGCCGTCTTCAAGGTCGGTGACGACGCCGTCTCCATCGCCAACGCCGCACGCCGCTTCCTGTCCGAGCAGGAACAGATGGAGGAGCTCGCCGGCCGGATCTTCGCCGGTCACCTGCGTTCCATCATCGGCGGGCTGACCGTCGAACAGATCATCCGGGAACGGAACCGGGTCTCCCAGGAGGTCATCGCAGGCAGCCACGGCGAGATGGAGAAACTCGGCATCGTCGTGGACGCCCTCCAGATCCAGGAGATCGACGACGCCACCGGCTACATCAACAACCTCGCCGCCCCGCACGCGGCCGCCGTCGCCAGCCAGGCCCGGATCGCCCAGGCCAGGGCCGACCAGGAAGCGGCCGAGCGCGAGCAGCAGGCCGCGGCGCTCAAGGCCGAGTACGAACGGGACACCGCGATCAAGCGGGCCGGCTTCCTCGCCGAGACCGAGCAGTACAACGCCCGCGCCGCCCAGGCCGGACCGCTGGCCCAGGCCAGGGCGTCGCAGGAGGTCATCGAGGAGCAGACGGCTCTGGCCGAGCGGCAGGCCGCGCTGGCCGCACAGCGGCTGGAGGCGGAGGTCAGGCGTCCGGCGGACGCCGAGGCGTACCGGCAGCGCACGCTCGCCGAGGCAGCCCGGGACCGGGCGAAGTTCCAGGCCGACGGCAACGCGTACGCCGAACGGACCCTGGCCCAGGCGCAGGCCGACGCCAACACCGCCCGCGCCGCCTCGCTCCGGGACGGCAACCAGGAACTGATCGCGGCCAATCGCATCGTGGAGAACCTGCCGACGCTGGCCGACGCGGCCGCCCGCGGGATGAAGGGGGCCAACCTCACCGTGCTCAACGGCACCAACGGGGTCAACGAGATGGCGGCCGGGGTGGTGGGCCAGGGGCTGGCCATCCTCCACTCGCTCCAGCGCAGCGCGAGCGCGGGAAAACCGGCGGTCGACGCGAAGCGGGCGCCGCGCATCACCGACTCGAACTGACCTGCGCATGGCAGGGGGGAAGGCGCGGGAAAGGCGGCGGGGCCCTTTTTGGATCGGGCAGCCAATTCGTCGGTGGTCAGCAGTCCGTTCCTGATGGCGTAGAGTTGTGTTTACCGACGCGGGGTGGAGCAGCTCGGTAGCTCGCTGGGCTCATAACCCAGAGGTCGCAGGTTCAAATCCTGTCCCCGCTACTGAAGAGTCAGGCCCGGCATGCATAAGCGTGCCGGGCCTGATTCATGTTTTCCGTCCCCCCTTTGGCCGATGAGGAGTCGCCGCGCGACGCCGCTCCGGCAAGCCTGGGAAGCGGGGCGCAGTCCGCAGCCGTGCGCGTGCAGGTCAGGACAGCCGTGCGGGTACCGGGCAGGGACAGCCGGGCGGGTACGGGGTATGAGACCACAGGGCGCACCGCCCAGGACAGCACAGGGCGCACCGCCCAGAGCAGCACAGGGCGCGCCGGGCAGGAGACCACAGGTGGGGATGGCGAAGGAGCTGCGCGTGGGGCGGGTCAGGGGGCGGGCCATGGTGCGCGGCTGGGCCTGGTGGTTCGTCCGTGCGCTGCCGACTCTGATGATCATCGGTGGGCTGGTGTTCGACTACCTCAGCCCACCGCCCTTCACCGCCGTGCCGATGTTCGTGGCCGCTCCGTTGATCGCCGCACCGTTCTTCTCGCCGGTCGGCACCGTCCTCACCGGCGTCGCCGCGGTTTTCTCGATCCTCTCGCTGCGGTTGTCCAGCGGCAGTCCGCTGCACGTCGTGCCGTTCATCGAGCTCGCCACCGTGATCACGGTCGCGGCCCTCGCCGTCGTCATCAACCGGGTCGTACGACGCAGCAACGAGCAGCTGGCTTCGGCGCGGGTCATCGCGGAGACCGCGATGCGGGCCGTGCTGCCGACGCCGTCCGAGCGGATCGGGGGGCTCCATGTCGCCGCGCGGTACGAGGCGGCCCAGGCGGACGAATTCGTCGGTGGTGACCTGTTCGCCGTGGCGGAGAGCTCGTACGGGGTACGGCTCGTGGTCGGGGACGTGCGGGGCAAGGGCCTCGAAGCAGTCGGGACGGTGGCGGTGGTCATCGGCGCGTTCCGGGAGGCCGCCGAGCAGGAGGATTCGCTGGAGGGCGTGGCGCGGAGGCTGGAGCGGGCGCTGGCGCGGGAGGGGGCGCGGCAGGGAGGGATCGATCCGGTCGAGGGGTTCGTCACCGCCGTGCTCGCCGAGATCCCGCCCGGTGCGGCCGAGGTGCGGATCGTCAACCGCGGTCATCCCGAGCCGCTGCTGCTCCACCCCGACGGCTCACTGGAGGCGTTGTTCCCGACGGTGCCCGCGCTGCCGCTCGGCATGGACCTGGGGGCGTGGACGGACCGGGCCGACGTATGGGAGCTGGCCGCCGGGATGACGCTGCTTGCGTACACGGACGGACTCTCCGAGGCGCGGGACGCCCAAGGGGACTTCTACGATCCGGCGGCCCGGCTGCGCGGGCGGATCTTTCCCGGGCCCGAGGAGCTGCTGTCCGCGCTGGCCGACGACGTACGGCTGCACACCGGCGGCAGGTCCACCGACGACATGGCGCTGCTCGCGGTCGCACGTCCCGCGCGGGGGCAGCCGAAGCGGCGCAGGACTGTGAAGATCGTGGGCCGGGACGCGAGCGAGGAAGAGCTGAGTCGGTGAAGGGGTTTTGCAGAGTGATGCCACCGTGCGTAATCGAAAGGCCTCACTCCGCATAACATTTGATACAACGTCAGAAAACGTGTGGTGGTTGAGTGGCGATCAACTCGCCCGTTTCCGCCCGATTGTGTCCCGTAAAGTCCAGGCCAAGACCGTTAACGATCAGTGGGAACGGCTTGGAATCGGACCCGTCCGTCTATTAACGTTCGATAACGCAGCGCGGTTGTCCCAGCCGTCGTCAGTGGCGGCACCGTGCGCGAGCGCCGAATTCCGCAAGGAAACCGGGGAACCACCTACATGGGGTGAATCGGACACCTGTGTCTCGTGAGAGGCAGAGGGATCCGTAGGAGACCTTCCTGCTCCGAACCCGTCAGCTAACCCGGTAGGCGAGAAGGAAGGAAAGGAGTGCGCCCCCGTGGCGTCCAACAAGCCTGCCCCCGAAGCCCCCTCCCGGTTCGGCTCCGACTTCACGACCGAGTACGGAACCGAGCAGCGAACCGATTTCGGCGCCGAGTTCACCACTGAGTTCGCGACCGACGGTTTCGGTGAGACCGACCGGGCGTGGGAGGAATGGAACCCCACGGAGGAGTCCGTCCGCCCCGTACGCGGCAAGCACCGCGTCGTCAAGCAGCGCAACGGGCTGGCCCGCAGCTCCACGGTGCTCGGAGTCGGCGTCATCGCGGCCGTGGGCGCGGGTGGCATGGCCACCGCGCAGAGCAAGCCGCCGGTCTCCATCTCCCTTCCCGATTCCCTCGCGGACAACCTCCCCGACGCCAAGTCCCTTCCCGGCGTGGGGGCCCTGTTCTCCGACGAGTCCGCCACCGACCAGGCGAAGTCCGCGGCTGCCGCCGCCCCGCTCACCAGCGCCGGCATCACCGTCGCCGAGGCCGAGCAGGGCACCACCGACGCCGGCGAGGCGCTGCGCGCCCGCATCCTCCAGCAGGCCGAGCAGCAGCAGAACGCCGCCGAGGCGGAGGCCAAGGCCGCTGAGGAGAAGGCCGCCGCGGAGAAGGCTGCCGCCGAGGCCAAGGCGAAGCAGGACGTCGCCGAGGCCAAGGCCGCCGCCGAGAAGAAGAAGGCGGAGGAAGAGGCGAAGGCGAAGGCCGAGGCCGCCCGGCTGGCCAAGCTCGCCGCCTCCTACGCCATCCCCACCTCGTCGTACACGATCACCTCGACCTTCGGTGAAGCCGGTTCGATGTGGTCCTCCGGCTACCACACCGGACTCGACTTCGCGGCGCCGACCGGCACCCCGATCAAGGCCATCCACAGCGCCACCGTCAAGTCGGCGGGCTGGTCCGGTTCGTACGGCTACCGCACGGTCCTGGAGCTCGAGGACGGTACGGAGCTGTGGTTCTGCCACCAGTCGTCGATCGACGTCAGCGTCGGCCAGAAGGTCACCACCGGTGACACCATCGGCCGCGTCGGAGCCACCGGCAACGTGACCGGACCCCACCTCCACCTGGAGGTCCACACCCCGGACGGCACGGGTATCGACCCGATGACCTGGCTGCGCGACAAGGGCCTCACCGTCTGAGCCCGCGCCGGTTCTCCGGCCTCTCAAACCCGGCAGTCCTGACGCTCACCCCCCGACGTCAGGGCTGCCGGTCTGCTCCACCCCGGTCCTTGCGACGCCGGTGCGGATGCGGATGCGGATGCCCGTGCGGCCCCCCGGTACGGAATAGCGGCCGCGGCGGAGTCCGTTGATCCATTTATGACATCTCTTCGTAAGCTCGGCACTTCCGACCTCCAGGTCTTCCCGCTCGCGCTCGGTGGCAACGTCTTCGGCTGGACCGCCGACGAGGAGCAGTCGTTCGCCGTGCTCGACGCGTACGTCGCGGCGGGCGGCAACTTCCTGGACACCGCCGACGCGTACTCCGCGTGGATCCCCGGCAACGAGGGCGGTGAGTCGGAGACGGTCATCGGCAAGTGGCTCGCCGCACGCGCCAACCGTTCCGACATCGTCGTCGCGACCAAGGTCGGCGCCCACCCCGCGTACAAGGGGCTCTCCGCCGCCACCATCAAGGCCGCGGCCGAGGAGTCGCTGCACCGGCTGGGCACCGACCACATCGACCTCTACTACACGCACTTCGACGACGAGACCGTTCCTGTCGAGGAGATCATCACCGCCCTCGACCAGCTGGTGAAGGAGGGCAAGGTGCGCGAGGTCGCCGCCTCCAACATCAGCCCGGAGCGGCTCCGGGCGTCCCTGGACTTCTCCGAACGCGAGGGGCTCGCCCGTTACGTCGCCCTGCAGCCGCACTACAACCTCGTATCCCGCGACACCTACGAGGGTGAGCTCCAGGAGACGGCCGCACGCGCCGGTCTCGCCGCCGTCCCGTACTTCGCCCTGGCCTCGGGCTTCCTCACCGGTAAGTACCGTCCGGGTGCGTCGGTGGAGAGCGCGCGGGCCGAGAAGGCCGGCCAGTACCTGGCGTCGGAGCGCGGACAGCAGGTCCTGGCCGCACTCGACAAGGTCGCCAAGGAGCGCAGCGCCGAGATCGCGACCGTCGCCCTGGCCTGGCTCGCCGCCCGTCCGACCGTCGCCGCACCGATCGCCTCCGCCCGTACGGTCGAGCAGGTGCCCGCCCTGGTGGCCATGGCCGACCTTCAGCTGACCGAGCAGGAACTCGCGGAGCTCACCGAGGCATCCGCCTGAGCCCTCACCAGGAGCGCGGAGGCGGGCCGCTGCCGTACGGCGACCGGACATACGGCTGCTGGGCATGGGGTGGCAGATACGGGTTCGGGCTGTAGCCGCCGTACTGCATCTGCGGGGCCGGCCCCGCAGATATGTACCGGGGGTGCAGGCGGCCCGTCGCCTGCGCCGCGTACGTCAGCGCGGGTGCCGCCACCTCCCTGCGCTGCCAGAGGTGGTGCAGCAGCTCCAGCTCGCGCGCCACGAAGTCCGGGTCCGCGGCCCCGCGGCGGGCCCGGCGGCGCAGGAACGCCAGCGACGTCGCGAACGACTCGTACTCGGCGACCGCACGGGCGGCCGCTCTGCCGCGCGCCTTGGCATGACTGCGGACCTGCGCCACGACCCGGCTGCTGCCGTACGCCGGCGAGTGGGCTGGTGGCGGGCCGGGCGCGGGGTAGCCGTAGCCGGGACTTGTGTACGGCACTCCGTACGAGGTGCTGTACGCACTCGCGCTTCCGTAGGCACTCGCGTGCCGGTGGCGTGCCATGTCCCGGGCCATGCCGCGGGCCCGCATCGAGGAGAGCGCGAGCGGCTCCGCCGGGGTGAGCCAGCCGGCTGCCGCATAGGCGGGCAGCTCGGTGGCCAGCGTGCGCAGCTCCTGCTGCCGCGACCAGATCACCAGCCAGGTGATCAGCCCGAAGACCGGGACCATGAACACCCCGTACACGACATAGAAGCCGTACGGAACGAACGACCCCGAGCCGTTCCACAGGGCGTGCATGCCCATCGCGAGGATCAGCCCGAGCAGCGGCAGCAGGATCCGGCGGATGCGGTGACGACGTGCGCAGAGCGCCGCGAATCCGAAACCCAGGCCGGTCAGCACGGTGAAGAGGGGGTGCGCGAACGGCGTCATCACGACCCGTACGAAGAACGTCGCGGCCGTCACCGACGCGAAGCCCGAGGTGCCGATCTGCTGGTCCTCGCCGAAGGCATTGCCCAGATAGAGGATGTTCTCGGTGAAGGCGAAGCCCGTCGCGGTGAAGCCCGCGATGACGACGCCGTCGAGGATGCCGCTGAAGTGGCGCCCGCGGAAGAGGAAGATCAGCAGGACGGCCGTGGCCTTCGCGCTCTCCTCGACCACCGGTGCTATCACCGTGGCGCCGAGGGTGTCCGCGCTCGCCGGGTCGGCGGTGGCCGTCGCGATCCAGCGGGTCGCGAACGAATTCGCGATGATCGCGATCAGTGCGGCGGCGCAGGCGCCCCAGGCGAAGGCGAACAGCAGATTCCGCCAGGACCACGGCTCGACCCGGTCCAGCCAGCGGAACGCCGCCATCAGCAGCGGCACGGGCAGTACGGCGAGACCCAGTCCGACCAGGAAACCCTCCGTACCCGTCTGATCGCGGACCAGGGCGAGGATCACCAGCCCGCAGAGAGCCAGCACCGTGAAGACCGCGCCGACACGGAACGTCTTGCTCCGCCAGACCAGGCCGACCCGGCGCGGCCGGTAGCGCCACTGGCCCCGCTCCGGCACGGCCGCCAGGATCTCGCCGACCCGCTGCTCCTGGAGAAGCGGGACGGCCGGCTGCGACTGTTGCTGCTGCACAGACCCGTCGGACACCCGATGACCCTAACGAGAGGGACTGACAACTGACCATGGGGCGACGGGGGATGCGTACCGACCCGTCAGGAAATCAGCAGGTCAGCAGCTCTGCGGCTCAGCGACGGGCGAACAGCAGGTCGTGCACGACATGGCCCTTGTCCAGGCCCTGTCCCTCGAACCGGGTCAGCGGCCGGAACGCGGGCCGCGGTGCGTAGCCGCCGTCCGCCTGGGTGTTCTCGAAGCGGGGGTGCGCGGTCAGCACCTCCAGCATCTGCTCGGCGTACGGCTCCCAGTCGGTCGCACAGTGCAGCACGGCCCCCGGCTTCAGCCGCTGCGCCACCAGATCGAGGAACTCCGGCTGGATCAGCCGCCGCTTGTGGTGGCGCTTCTTGGGCCACGGGTCGGGGAAGTACACCCGCAGCCCGTCCAGCGAGTCCGGCGGCAGCATCTCGCGCAGCAGGATGATCGCGTCACCGTTGGCCACCCGGATGTTGGACAGTCCGTTCCGGTCCGCGAGACCGAGCAGGTTGCCCTGGCCCGGGGTGTGCACATCGACGGCAAGTATGCCGGTGCCCAGGTCGTCGGCCGCCATCCGGGCGGTGGCCTCACCCATCCCGAAGCCGATCTCCAGCACGACCGGGAGCCCGTCGAACAGCTCCGGCAAGTCGAGGACCGACTGCCCGTCGATGTCGAGACCCCACTTCGGCCAGAGCCGCTGCAGAGCGTCCTCCTGGCCGGGTGTGACACGGCTGCGGCGCGGCTGGAAACTGCGGATCCGGCGCTCGTGGTGCGAACCGGCCGGATCGGCGGCGGGCCCGCCGGGGAAGCGCGGCTCCTGACGCAGCCTGCGCTGCCGCTCGAAGGCGGCGACACGCAGATCGTGGGACTCGTCGGTCTCGGGGGCGGGATTCAAGGACTCAGACACAATGCCCCGATTCTACGGCGGGCGGCTTCCATCCCGTCCCGCGTGCCCGGAGCAGCGCCCTGCGTGCCACCTCCCGCCCGATGGGCAGCGAGGCCGTAGCGGCGGGCGACGGAGCATTCAGTACGTGCACGGTGTGCGGGGCCTCGCGGATCAGGAAGTCGTCCACCAGCGTGCCGTCGCGCAGTACCGCCTGGGCCCTGACACCGGCCGCGGCGGGTCGCAGATCATCCTCGGTGACCTCGGGCAGCAGCCGCCGCACCGCCGCCGTGAACGCGCGCTTCGACAGCGATCGGTGCACCTCTCCCGCCCCGTACCGCCAGTGCCTGCGCGCGATCCGCCAGGAGCCGGGCCAGGCCAGCGTGTCCAAGAGCTCATTCGGGCGTACGACCGGCCAGCCGTACCCCTCGCGGGCCAGCGCCGGCACCGCGTTCGGCCCGACGTGGACGCTGCCGTCGTGGCCCCGGGTCAGATGCACCCCGAGGAACGGGAACGCCGGGTCGGGGACCGGGTAGACCAGCCCGCGCACCAGATCCGGCCTGACCAGCTCGTAGTACTCCCCGCGGAAGGGCACGATCCGCATGCCCGGGTCGTCGCCCGCGAGGAGCGCCACCCGGTCGCACTGCAGCCCCGCGCAGTTGACCAGGACGCGGGCCCGCACCACCCGTCCGTCCGCCGTCCGCACCGCCACACCCCACGGGCGGCGGTCGATCGCCGTGACCTCCGCCCCGAACCGGATCAGCCCGCCCGCGCCACGCACCTCGGCCGCGAAACGCTCGGTGACCGCCTTGAAGTCGCACACCCCGGTCGTCCCGACCCGGATCGCCGCGAGCCCGCGCACCTGCGGCTCGTACTCCGCGATCTGCGCAGGTCCCAGCTCCCGCACCGGCAGCCCGTGATTCCGGCCGCGCTGCACCAGCGCGTGCAGCCGGGGCAGCTCGGACCGCTCGGTCGCGACGATCAGCTTGCCGGTCACCGCATGCGGAATGCCGTGCTCCGCACAGAAGTCGACCATCTCCGCGGCGCCGCGCACCGCATAGCGGGCCTTCAGCGAGCCGGGGCGGTAGTAGATGCCGCTGTGGATCACTCCGCTGTTGCGCCCCGTCTGATGACGCGCCGGGCCCCACTCCTTCTCCAGCACCGTCACCCGCGTGCCCGGAGCGGTCCGCGTGATCGCATACGCCGTCGACAGGCCGACGATCCCGCCGCCGATCACCAGCACATCGCAGTCGTACGCCGCGTGCGTCATCATCACGCCACCTCCCACCCCGATAGTGCACTGACCCACTGACAACGCACTCAAACCAGCGTGGCCCAGCGTGGCGCCGAGATTTCGGCCGGCGGCCGCCTGCGCGTCGCCCGGAGGACTCCGCGCAGGCATCCGAGGGGGCGGGCCTTGCCCGGGGGAGGCGGCTAAGCGGGCGCCACCAGCAGCGGTCGCGCCCGCTCACGCAGCTCGGCGACGCGCGGCTCGTCCCCGTACGGTTCGAGGCGGTGCAGCAGGTCCCGTACGTACTCGGTCGTCCGCGCCGACGAGATGCGGCCCGCCACCTCCACCGCCCGGGTGCCTGCCGCGCACGCCGCGTCGAGGTTGCCCGACTCCAGTTCGGCGACCGCCGAGACCACCAGTCGCAGCCCGTGCGAGCGGACGAACTCCTCGGTCGGCCGGGACAGCGCCTGTTCGGTGAAGCGCCGTACCTGCCGGGGCGCCTTCAGATCGCGGTAGCACTCCGCGGCGTCGGCGGCGAACCTGTCGTACGAGTAGAAGCCCAGCCACGACGGGTCCGCGTCGCCTTCCCGGGAACGCTCCAGCCAGCTCTCGGCGGCCTTGAGCGCCGCCCCTGCGGCCGGTGCGTCGCTCGCCTTCGCGTGGGCCCGCGCCTCGACAAGACGGAAGAAACTCATGGTGCGGGCGGTGGCGAGCCCGCGGTTGCGTTCGACAGCGGCCTGCGCGAGGTCGACCCCCTCGTCGGCGAATCCGCGATAGGTCGCCTGCAGCGACATCGAGGCGAGGACATAGCCGCCGAGCGGTACGTCGGCGGCGGCCCGGGCCAGCCGCAGCGCCTGGATGTAGTACCGCTGCGCGGCCTCCTGCTGGCCGGTGTCGAATGCCATCCACCCGGCGAGTCTGGTCAGTTCGGCGGCGGCGCCGAACAGTGCCCGGCCCACCTCGTCGCTGTACGAACCGAGGAGCAGCGGCGCCGCGTCCACCCGTAAGCACTCCGGCACCATGGAGGAGCGCCAGTCGCCGCCGCCGTACTTGGAGTCCCAGCGGCGGGCGTCCTGGGCCGCCTCCCGCAGCTTGGTCACGTCGCTGTGGCCGACCCGGAGCGGCGAGATGTCGTTCATGGAGTCGGGCCCCGGCTGTACGGGAAGGGCGGGAGCCCCCGGAGCGCCCGGCGCGCCCTCCGTGCTCGGAACGCCCGGTGCTGCGCCCGCTGATGCGCCCCGTTGCGCGCCCGGCGCACTCGGAGCGCTCTGTGCAGCCGGCGCACTCTGCGTGCCGAGGATCGCCGCCTCCGCGGCCGACGAGTCGCGTGCCACCGACGCGTCGGCGGGGGATATCAGCCAGCGGGACGCGGGAGTCGCGTACGCACTGACCGAGAACGAGCCCGCCAGCGACTGCCAGATCCCGCCGCCGCCCGCCCGCCGTCCGGCCAGATCCAGCCGGTACAACTCGGTTGCCGAACGCACCGCCTCACCCACATCGCGCGGGAAGGCAAGACCGACCTCCGGCGCCGGATCGGCGTCCGCGAGCCCGATCTCGTGCAGCGGGACCGGGCGGCCGAGTTTGGCGCCGATCGCCGCGGCGATGAGATGGGGCGCGGCGCCCTGCGGCACCATGCCCTTGGAGACCCATCTCGCCACCGAGGTCTTGTCGTAGCGAAGTGTCAGGCCGCGCTGCGCCCCGAGGTCGTTGACCCGCCGGGCGAGCCCGGCGTTGCTGATTCCCGCGAGGGCGAGAACGGTTCCGAGCTTCTCGTTCGGCCCGCGTTGCTCCCTGGACATGCGCCACCCCTCGACACACAGACGGCCGCCGCGTCACCCGTCGAGGCGCGCGGCATTCGTACCGTGTCCTCCCCAGGGACGGACCCCGGCACTCCGGCCGCACAGGCATGTGGCCGAGCCCCGAGGGATATGCCTCCTGCCGAGAACCTCAGTGAACCCAGCGTAGTTCGCCGCATCCCTACCGTTAAGGGGCAGACGTCCGTATGGCGGGATTGTTGCCCGTGCGGACGGACGCGGACGGACGGTGGAGGGAGCGCGGCGGGACGGAGGGGAGGCGGGAGAGTGCGAGGGGCGGGAGGGGAGCGTGAGGTGGGCGGTGGCGAGCCCGTCGTGACGATCCGGTCGCCCTGCCGGACCTGCCGGACCTGCCGGACCTGCCGGACCTGCCGGAATGCCGCTCCGGGCCCCGCGGGGCGAGCTCCCCTCGTGCTCCTGCCGTGTGGCCGTGCGCCCGGCCGTGCGCTGTTGTCCGGCCGTCGAGGGAGCGCTTCCATGGGTGCTGCGTGGGTCGGCCCACTGCACTGGACTCAGTGGGCTGGGGGACGCTGCCGCCTCATTCCCCGCAGGCGGCGGACCGGTCCGGGAGGCGAACCGTGCCTCCCGGACCGTGCGTGGAGCCGATGGGCGGCCGGCGGGGGGATCCGGTGGCGGAACCGGTGCAGGAGCCGGTACGGAGTCGGTGCGGATCCGGATCGACAACCTTGCCCCAAAACGGAATTTAACGGTTCATCACGTGCGACGTTCTCGCGTGCAGCGGTCGCTGCACCCTCCGAGAATGGCCGAATGACGTCGGTCGGTCGGGGTTGGGCCGAGCGTTTCGCGGACAGTCGGCGGGCTGTTGGCGGGCGGACCGGAGGGTGGCCGGATTTCAGCCGGTACGGTCCGGGGGCGGTGGGGAACGCAACCCCCGGAACCTTTGAGTCCGTTGCCCCGCAGTCCGCCACGCCGTCCGCGCCGCCGGGGCCGGGCGGCCGCCACCTGCCCTCCGGCCTTTGCCAGGGGCGCATGCGCTTCCGACGTGCGCCCTCCGTAGCCACTCCTGCGCGCCGTTGTCGTGGCAGCATGTTCGCAACGGCGCTGCATGCTCACGCAGTTCTCCCGACATGTTCCGGGCGCGCCGTTTTGTCCACAGCCTGTGGAGGCGGCGATGCGTTGGTTGGTGGGGTGGAGCAGTATCGCCGCGAGCTTCGGCACGGTCGGTGCGGTCGGCGGGGGGGACGAGGGGCACACGGTGCACCCCGTGGGCTCCCAGCTCCTGTGGGGCGACCCGGATCCGCTCTGGGCCGTCGGCGACTGGCGGCCCGACGAGATCCGGATCAGCACCCTGGAGACCGCCGAGGGCACACCCACTGCCCGCCTCGCCGTCCTCGGCTGCTGCGGCGCCACCGACGAACAGCTCCGGCTCGGCCTCCTCGCCGCCCGTGGCGGCGCGCTGCGCCATCTCACCGCCTGGGCGGGCAGTTACACGGCCGTCGTCCAGATAGGCCGACGGGTCACCGTCGTCGGGGACCTCGCCGGGGCCCGCCCGGTCTTCTACACACCATGGGCCGGCGGCACGGCGTACGCGACCGCCGCACTCCCGCTCGCCGACCTGATCGAGGCGCAGCTGGACATCGGCCACCTGGCCGCGCTGCTCGCCTGCCCCGAGACGCCGGAGGCGCTGCGCGACGGCACTCCGTATGTGGGTGTGAAGCGCATCCCGCCGGGGCACGCGCTCATCCTCCGCGAGGGCTCGCGCGAGATCACCGGGTACGAACCGGTGGCCTCCCTCGCTGTTGCGGCGCCCCAACTCGACCCGGTGAGCGCCGTGGACGGGGTGCGCGATGCGCTGGTCGAAGCGGTACGCGCCAGGCTCACGGCCCCGCGCCACGCCCCCGAGACCCTGCCGCCCGACCCGGGCCCGGTCCCCGGCATGGGCCCTGCCGAACGCCGCGCCGCCCGTGGCGCACCCGTCCCCGGCATCGGCGCCGACCTCTCCGGCGGCAGCGCCTCCGCCACCCTCGCGCTGCTCGCCGCGGGGCTGCCGGGGCTGCCCGGCACGCTCCTCGGCCACGGCACGGGAGCAGGTGAGCGGCTGCTCGCCGTCACCTTCAACGACCTCACCACCCGTGATCACGAGGACGAACTCCAACGCGCCGCGGTCATCGCCGCCAACCCGCGCCTGCATCACGTCGTCGTCGCCGCCGGCGAGGAGGCCCTGCCCTACGCCGACCTGGGAAGCGGCCCGCTCACCGACGAACCGGCCGCATCCCTCGTCGTCGCCGAACGCCACCGCCGCCGGCTCGCCGCGGGCAGCGCCGACCACTTCGTCGGTGACGGCGCCCGGCAGGTCCTCGACGCCCACCCGGCCCGCCTCGCCGACCTCCTGATGGATCGGCGCCGACGCCACCTCCTGCGCCCGGTCGCCGCCCTGGCCAGAGCCGAACGGCCGTCGGCGCACTCGTTGTTCGTCCCGCTGACCGTCTACCGCGCCGCACGCCGCCTGGCCCGTACGTCGTACCGCACCGGCCTCGAAGCGGCGGCCGACCGGCTCCCGGACGCCAATCGCCACATCCCCGGCCTCGACACCCCCGCCGCCGCCTCGCTCGCCGCGCTCACCTGGTCGCGGCCCGGCCCGGCCGCACGCTGGCTGACGGGAGAGGCACTCGCCGAAGTCTCGGTTCGTCTGCAGGAGGCGGCGATCCGCCCCACCTCCGTGCAGCGCCCCGGTGAGGCGCGCGCCCGGGCCGCGCTCGCCCGGCACGCCGCCGACCACCGGATCCTGGAGCAGGCCGCCGAGATCCGCAGCCAGCGGTTGCACGCCCCGTTTCTCGACAATCAGGTGGTGCGCGCCGCCCGCGCCCTGCCCGAATCGCTGAGGGTCCAGCCCGGCGCCCGCGCCGCGATCCTGCGCCGGGTCCTCGCCGGTGCGGGCATCCACGAACTGCCGGCGGGCTGGGGCACCCCCTCCCAGGCCACCTCGACCGCGGTCAACCGCACCGGCCTGCGCACCGCGCTCCCCGACCTGATCGCGCTCTTCGACGCCCCGCTGCTCGCCGACGCGGGCCTGATCGAGGCCCGGGTCGTGCGGAAGGCACTGCGCGCGGCCTCCGAGGGCGAACCGCTGCCCCTGGACGGCCTCGCCGACCTGGCGGCCACGGAACTCTGGCTCCGCCGCCTCGTCTCGCGCCGCGGCACCTGCTGGACAGGCACGGCGGCTCCCCGACAGCGCGCGGTGGCGGGCGGAGTGACCCCGGCGCGACGGACCCTGCAACGCTGACGGCCGGCCGCCGGTGCTGTCACCTACCGCCCGGCCCGAACGGCCGCGCCTCAGCCGCAGCTGATGCTCGACTCCGCCCAGTCGGCCGGCGCCGCCCCGTAGAACGGCGTGTGCGGTTCGACGACGAGCCGGATCCGCTGCTGCCCCGCGATACCGAGGTTCACCGGCACGGGCGGATGGTTGCCGTTCATCACGGGGGACCGCCACAGCCGTGCCCCGTCACCGTTGAACACGGAGAAGCGCACCGAGCCGAGCCCCGGTGTCAGATCGTCGACGCCGACCATCGCCTCATAACGGCTGCACGGCCGGTTCAGCTCGATGGTGACCGAGGACCTGCTCTGCACGGTCACCCCGTGCGCGTACCGCGTGCCGCCGATGGACATACCGGAGCGCTTCCAGACCCAGCTGCTCTCACTTGTCACCACCTCAGGCTCGGTGTGGTCGCCGACGACGGAGTAGCGCAACTCGCTGACCCGGTAGACGGTCGGTGGCGCGGGCGGCGGCGGGGCAGGAGCGGCCGTCGCGGACGGCTTGGGCTTCGGTGGTGCGGGGACCGGAGGCTTCGGCTTGGGCTTCGGCGTAGGTGTGGGGGTAGGCGTGGGCGGCGGAGGGTTCGGGGACCCACTCGGCGCAGTGGCCGGCAGCACGGGAGCGCTCGGCGGCTCGGGCGTGGGTGTCGGCTTCGGGGGTGGGGGCGACGGCACCGCGGGCGCCACCGCCGGAGGCCTGGCCACGGGCCTGGCCTCCGGCTTCGGCGACTCGCCACCGACCAGCGCCCACACCAGACCGGCCGCTGCCGCGACGGCCACCGCTGCCGCGATCCCGGCCTTGACCGGCGCACCCAGGCCTTCCGAGGCCGCCGCACCACCGGCCGAGCCGCCGGATGAACTCCCGCCCGTCGCCGCGGCGACGGCGCCCGCACCGGCCGCACCCGCGGCGCCACCCGCCACGATCCCGGCGGTCTTGAGCGCGTACCCGGCGGCGAACCAGCCGATGACCGCGACCGGAAGCAGTGCCGGAATCCCGGCGTTGACATGTGCCAGTTCGCCCGCGGCGACCCGGCACTTCGCGCACTCGTCCAGATGCTTGTGCAGCCCACGCTCGGCCCGGATCCGCAGCCCGCCCCGGGCATACGCGCCGAGCCGGTCCGCATAGCGGGCACAGTCGCCGCCGGAAGTGAGCGACTGGCTCACATGCGCCTGCAGATATGCCTGCTTCAGCCCTTCGCGGGCCCGGCTGGCCAGCACCGCCGTGGCGTTGGCGGTGAGCCCGAACAGCGGCGCGATCTCGCTCGGCGACTCCTCCTCGACGGTGGTGTGCCACAGCACCGCCTGCCAGCGCTCCGGCAGACTGCGGAACGCCTTCATGGCCATCGACTGCTCGGCCTCGTGCATCGCCAGGACGTCGGCGCCCGGATCCAGCGTGTCCGCGTCCGACACCTCGGAGAAACCGGCCGCCTGCGCGGCGAACACCGCGAAATCGTCGACCAGTTGCTCCCGTTTCGCCGTCTTTGTCCAAGCGGCTGCTACATGCCGGACGGCCGTCATCAGATACGCACGTACGGCTTCCTCCGGCCCCTTCCCGCCCCGAACCGCCTGCAGGGTGCGGGCGAAGACCTCGGCCGTCAGGTCGTCGGCGGTGTGGGCGTCCCTGCAGCAGCTCCGCGCGTAACGGCGCACACTGCCCGAGTGGCGCCGGAACAGCTCCTCGTACGCGAGGTCGTCGCCGTCCCGCACCTGTTGGATCAACTGAGCGTCGGAGGGGGCGAGTGCGGTGGTGCCGGAACCGCTGCCGCCCGCTCGCTGCATCGGTACGGCGGCTTCGGCTCCGATACCGCCGTCCGGCTCCACCGGCCCGCTGCCGACGGGCGCGGGCGGCCAGGAGCCCGGCAGCACATGGCCGCCTTCGGCGTCGTCGCCCGACCGCCCGGGGCCTGCCTGACTCGGAACCTGCCGGGCGGGCATCTTGCCGGCCTCCGTGCCGCCGCCCACGGTCGAGATGCCGTCGAGCGACTCTTCCTGCTGCCCGTCACCGCTCATCGCGGAAGCCCCCGTATGCACCTTCGGACCCGAACACCGGGCAAGAGTGTCACATGGCGCAATGGCGACGGTCGTTCAGTTCCCGCAACCACTCATCCGGGGCGTTTTCCCGAAACCGAGCACTAACAACCACTCGAACAGGGATGGAACAATGCGTCCGAGAGGCGGGTGAGTTGTCGAGCGCGACCCCGCACACACGGGCCGCACCGACTCCCCACACCACCCTCACCCGCCCGAAACGCCACCCTCACAGAGGCGAAGACCCTACGCGCGCAGGAGCCCGCCCGGTGGAGGCACGGATCGTGCCGGTGCAGACGCCCGGTCCGCCGGAGCCCGCACTGAGCCGGCGGCCCCACTCGAGCAGCCCGAACAACCCGCTCACGCCGGGCGTGAGCGCAGCCCCTCCAGCAGGATGTCCAGCAGCCGGGCCGAAGCGGCGGCCTGCTGAGCCGCATCCGGCAGCGAGGGTGCCGCCGTGGCGATGACGAGCAGCACATCCGCCACTGCCACATCGCGGCGCAGTTCACCCGCCGCCCGTGCCCGGTCGACCAGCCGGCCCACGACCTCCAGCAACTCGGCCGCACCCGTGTCGTCGTCCGCGAGCGCGTCCTCGTCGGCATAGCGCCGGCCGACGACCCGGAGGTCGGCCTGCGCCACTCCCTGCCGCTGGTGAGGCACCCGAGCCTCGTCCCGGACTTCACCGGAGCCGGAGCCCTGACCCGGGGCCGCGTCACGTGCGCTTCCTGGCTCTCCGACGACGGTCGAGTCGTCCACATCGACGCCGACCCGCAGTACCTGCGGCGGCAGCAGACGGCCCGCGCCCGAGGCCACGGACGTGCGCAGGAAGCGCGAGAGCGCCGACCACGGCTCGTCCTCCTGCCCCAGTGCGGCCCGCGCCTGGTCGGTCAGCCGGGAGGTCTCCTCCTCGGCTATCCGGCGCACCAGCACGTCCTTGCTCGGGAACCGCCGGTACACCGTGCCGACCCCGACCCGGGCGCGGCGCGCCACGTCCTCCATCGGGGCCCCGTACCCCAGCTCACCGAACACCTCGCGCGCGGCCCGCAGCACATGCTCGAGATTGCGCTGTGCGTCCACGCGCAGCGGCGCCGAGCGGGCGCCGCCGCCGGACCCGACCGTGGTTCCCACCGCTGTCCCCGCTCCGGCGGAACCCACCGAGCCGACTGTCCCCACTGTGCCGATTCGTCCGTTTCCGTCGGACGAGACAGCAGCAGTCTGCCAATGCGATTCCTGAATGTGCATAACTCTTCCCCCGGTTATGACGTCTCCCCCCGGAGACTCCCGCCGTGTCAGCCGGGGAGTGGATCACCATCCCAACCCGACACCCCGACGACATACGAACATAGTTGAGCCCGGGTCAATTCAGAAGGGGGTAGTTCCGCACGGAGCGCCCCCCGATCGGAGCAAGGACCGGTTGGTTCCTGTTTCCGCCCCACCCCGCCACCCCCGCTGCAACGTCTGACCTGCGCGCCTTCCGTGTACCCGGAGGGATCAACGACACCGGCCCCTGGAAAACCTCCGGCCACACAATTTGCCGGGGCTGTGGACAAATATCGGAGCACGATGCGTCATGGGGAGGTGATGGCTTCAGATTCCCGGGGGACACCCCCCGGCCCGCCGCCGGGTGAGCGCATTCTCGTCATCGGCGGCGGCTACGTCGGGATGTACACAGCGCTGCGTCTCCAGCGGAAGCTGAAGCAGAGACTCAAGTCCGGCGAGACCGAGATCGTCGTCGTCACGCCCGAGCCCTATATGACGTATCAGCCGTTCCTGCCCGAAGCCGCAGCCGGCTCGATCTCGCCGCGCCATGTCGTCGTGCCGCTCCGCCGCGTCCTGGCGCACTGCACCATCGTCATCGGCGAGGCACAGCAGATCGACCACGCCAAGCGCACCGTGACCGTCACCACCCTCGCCAGCGGTGAGGACGGCACGGGCGCCGTAGAGATCCCGTACGACGAGATCGTCATCGCGCCCGGTTCCGTCTCGCGCACCCTCCCGGTCCCCGGCCTCGCCGACCACGGCATCGGCTTCAAGACCATCGAGGAGGCCATCGGCCTGCGCAACCACGTGATCGAGCAGATGGACATCGCCTCCGCCACCCGCGACCCGGCCATCCGCGACGCCGCCTTGACCTTTGTCTTCGTCGGCGGCGGCTACGCGGGCGTCGAGGCGCTCGCCGAGCTCGAGGACATGGCCCGCTACACCGCCCGCTACTACCACAACATCAAGGCCGAGGACCTGAAATGGATCCTCGTCGAGGCCTCCGACCGGATCCTTCCCGAAGTCGGTGACGCGATGGGCACGTACGCCATCCGGGAGCTGCGCGGCCGCAACATCGACGTACGCCTCGACACCCGGCTGGACTCCTGCGAGGACCGGGTCGCCGTCCTCAGCGACGGCTCGCGCTTCCCGACCCGCACGCTGGTGTGGACGGCGGGCGTCAAGCCCGCCCCGATCCTTGCCGCCACCGATCTGCCGATCGACGAACGCGGCAGGCTCAGGTGCACGGCGCGGCTCACGGTCGAAGGCGCCGAACACGCCTGGGCCGCCGGGGACGCCGCGGCCGTTCCCGATCTGACCGCGGAAGAACCGGGCAAGGAGACCGCTCCCAACGCACAGCACGCTGTGCGTCAGGCCAAGGTCCTCGCCGAGAACATTATCGCGGCGATCAGCGGCGAACCGCTCAAGGAGTACCGGCACAGCTACGCTGGCTCTGTCGCCTCGCTCGGCCTCCACAAGGGCGTCGCCCATGTCTACGGGCGCAAGCTCAAGGGCTATCCGGCCTGGCTGATGCACCGTACGTACCACCTCAGCCGGGTGCCGACGTTCAACCGGAAGGCCCGCGTCCTCGCCGAATGGACCCTCGCCGGACTCTTCAAACGCGAGATCGTCTCCCTCGGCTCACTGGAACACCCGCGCGCCGAATTCGAACTCGCCGCGGGGGGAAGACGTACCGACGGCGACGGCCCGCCGAAGAAGGATGGCTGACTGTCAGTACGGTCAGTCACACTGGACGTGTGACCATAGGTGGGCTCACACCTGCACAGAGTGACCCGGCCGGCGGTGACCAACAGCGACCAGCACGACGAGGCCCGGCTGCGCCTCCCGGGGGTCCGGCCCCCGGTGCCCCCGACCCCGCGAGAGAGAACCGGAAGCAGAACCGGCAGAGGAAGCAGCCCGCCCGAGCGGACCAGACCGACACACGAGGCCAGAAATTCCGTGAACTTCACGCGTTGGAGCGCCCGCCTACCAGGAACGCGCCGTGCCGCCGCCCGGGACGACCGCAGTTCCGTGCCCGCGGCCCGCGCCGAGTACGCCAGGCCCGAGCCCGGGTCCGGCCCAGCGGACGGCGGCACCCCCGGGGCATCCGCAGAGATCTCTGAGGAGAGCGCCGACCAACTCTCCGGCCCCGCCCTGCTGGAGGATCTCTCCGCCCGCGAGATCCTCGGTCGGCTGCCCGCCCTCGTCGCCCTCGTGCACGGCCCCGACCACCGCATCGCCTACGTCAACGACGCCTACGCAGCCGCCTTCGGCCCCAGACCCACGGGCGCCACCGCCGCCGAGGCGATGCCCGAGCTCGACGAGCTGAGCCTGCTGCCCCTCATGGACCAGGTCCTGCGCAGCGGCACACCCCGTACGGTCAAGTCCCGCAAGGTCCGCAGCGGCAACTCGTACACCGTGACCTGCACCCCCGTCGCCACGCCCGCCGGTCTCCCCGCGAACGGCAGGAACAAGGGGAGCGAAGGCGGCGTCCTTTTGTACGCCGCCGATGTCACCGACCACGCCGAAGCGGCCGAGCGCCTGCGTACCAGCGAACGCCGCCACCGCGAAACGGCCGTCACCCTCCAGCGCTCCCTGCTCCCGCAGGAACTGGAGCAGCCCGACGACCTGCGGATCGCCGCCACGTACCAGCCGGGCGGCACGGACGCGGCGGTCGGCGGCGACTGGTACGACGTCATCACTCTCGGCGCGGGCCGCACCGCCCTCGTCATCGGAGACGTGATGGGCCGCGGGGTGCGCGCCGCCGCGGTGATGGGCCAGCTCCGCACGGCCGTGCGCGCCTACGCCCGTCTCGACCTCCCGCCGCACGAGGTGCTCCAGCTGCTCGACGGCCTCGCTGCGGAGATCGACGCCAGCCAGATCGCCACCTGCGCCTACGCGGTCCACGATCCGAACGAGGGACGGCTCGTCTACGCCTCCGCCGGCCACCTCCCGATCCTCGTGCGCGACCAGGACGGCACGGTCCGCCGTGCAGAGGACCCGACCGGACCGCCGCTCGGCACCGGTGGCTGGATCCACACCTCCGACACGATCGCGCTGCCGCCCGGCTCCACCGCCGTCCTCTACACGGACGGCCTCGTCGAACGTCGCAGCGAGGACATCGACGAGGGGGTCGCCGCCCTGGAGCGCGCCCTCTCCGGTGCCAAGGGGTCCCCGCAGGTGGTCTGCGATCGTCTGATCCGCTCCCTCGGAGTCACGGCCGAACACGACGACGACGTGGCCGTGCTGGTGGTCCAGCACCCTGCCCGCACAGGGACGAACGCGGAGTTGTTCCACAACGCCTCGCTCGATCTGCTCGGCGGCATCGAAGCGGCCCCGCGCGCCCGCGCCTTCGCGACCGGCGTCCTCACGTCGTGGCGCTTCCCGGTCGAGCTGTGCGATCTGGGCGTCCTGGCCGCCAGCGAACTGGTGGCGAACTCCCTCCAGCACGGCACCCCGCCGATGCGCCTGGGCCTGCGCCGCACCGACCGCCGCCTGATCATCGAGGTGACCGACGGCGACGACCACCTACCGCGCCGCCGCCGCGCCGAACCGGCGGACGAGTCGGGCCGCGGCATCTCCATCGTCGCGACGATCGCCGCGTCCTGGGGCAGCCGCCGCACACCGGGCGGCGGCAAAGCGGTCTGGTGCGAGTTCGCGCTGCCTCAGTGAGCGTCAGCGGGTGACGTCACCGAGCTGCAGCGGGCTCGGCCACCATCCCGGCCTCCGGCAGTGACACGGCCACCACCCGCGACGGCACCGCCGCGAGCGAAGGCTGGTCCTGTACAGGGGTGAGCCGGCGGCCCAGCCGCAGTGCGAGCACGGTGATGCCCAGGGAGAACAGCACGAACGTCACGATGTACGGCCCGTGCAGCGAAGCCCCCATCGGCCCGCCCACAGCCGGACCGACCGCCAGCGCAAGCTGCTTGACCAGGGCGAACGCCGAGTTGTACTGACCGATCATCGACTCCGGGGCAAGATCGGCGACCAGCGGCGCCACCGTCGGCGACAGCATCGACTCGCCGAGTCCGAACAGTGCGTACGTCGAGATCATCGCGGCCGTCGCCATGGTCTGGCTGCCGTGCCCGAGCCCCGCGTACCCCGCCACGATCCAGGCGAACGCCCAGATCAGGCCGACCGAGGCGATGACCCGGCTGCGCTTGCGTCGCTCGACCAGCCGCAGCACGACGAATTGCGCCACGACGATGACCGCGGTGTTGGCAGCAAGGGCGATACCCAGCGTCGAGGGCTCGATCCCGGCAGCCTCGGTGCCGTACGCCGCGAGACCGGACTCGAACTGTCCGTAGCAGGCGAAGAACAGCACAAAGCCCAGCACACACAGCTGAACCATGGCCCGGTGTGACAGCAGCGCCTGCAGCCCGCCCTTCGCGGTGGACCCGTCGGTGGGCCGGGCATCCGCGATCGCAGGAGTACGAGGCATCCGCACTGTCCCGGCGACGATGCCGAGCACGATGAACATCGCCGCCTCGATCAGGAACAGCAGCGTGAAGGTCTCCGGCCGGCGCGTGTCCACGATCTGCCCGCCGACCAGTCCACCGATGCCGAGCCCCAGGTTCTGCAGAAAGAACTGCATGGCGAAGGCGCGTGTACGGGTGGCCGTGCTGGAGCACCAGACGAGCATGGTGGCGAGCGCCGGCGACATGACTGCTGTGCCCGCGCCGAGCACGGCCGCCGACAGTACGGCGGTCGTCACATTCGACGAAAGGCCGAGGGCCGCCGCCCCCACGGACGCCACCACGGCGGCGACGATCAGCACCGGCATCGGACCGCGTCGGTCGATGGCCCGTCCGGTGAACGGCAGGACAGCCAGCGCAGCCATGGCGAAGACCGCCAGCACGACTCCCGCCGTACCGGCGCCCAGATCCCGTACCTGCGCCACGTAGACGTACAGATACGGAACGGTGAAGCCCACACCGAACGCGCTCAGCGCGCTCCCCAGCTGGATCCGCCGCAGCGCTGCGCCCATTTCCCTGGTCACACTCACCTACCTCAAGCTCACGAAGGACTGACGTCCAAAGACTTTAACAGTAAAGTTAGAGCTTCAACAGTACAGACCGAAGGACTTCGACGCCAATGAAGGCGTGCCATACTGCCCGCCATGTCTGACACCACCGAGCCCTCCGGCCTCCAGGAGCCGAGCCTCGACGAGCAGATCGCGGCCTATCAGCGCGAGTTCCGGGACCTGGACCCCCAGGTCGAGCAGGTCGTCTCGGCCCTCGGCCGACTGAACCGCCGGATGAACGTCGGCTACGGACGTCAGCTGGCCGACCTCGGCATCAGCAACGCCGAGTGGGAGGTCCTCAAGACCCTGGTCGTTGCGGGCTCCCCCTACCGGCTGGGCCCGGGCGAGCTGGCCAAGCGCCTCGGCCTCACCCCGGCCGCGATGACCCACCGCATCGACCGCATGGCGGGCGAGGGCCTGGTCACCCGGGACAGGGACGAGAACAACCGGGTGCGCGTCATCGTCGAGCTGACCGACGAAGGCCGTACGAAGTGGCTGGAGGCGATGCGCATGGCGTCCGCCTTCGAGGAGGACCTGCTCCAGGACCTCTCGGGCGACGAGCGCGGAGCCCTCGGCGAGATGCTGATCCGCCTCCTGCGCCGGGTGGAACATGCCCAGCCGGACGCCGGCGGCCGCCTCACCGACCTGGACTGACCCACGCCGGGCGAGGGGAAAACGGCTTGACCTGACGGAGTTGACACACCCCCCGTCGATCCGTAAGGTTCTTCGAGTTGTCACGGAGCCGGAACGGTTCTGCGGCAGTCGATCCCGCCGCGAATGCGGCAACCAAAACTCTGCACGATCTCCCACTCGGGACGATTTCGGCATGCCGGAATTCATTTCGAAGGCTCGATTATGAGCCGCCGGGAAAATCCGCTAGAGTTTGGACGTCGGAACGGCCCAACAGCCGGGAAGACAAATCCCACTGACTGGGAATCAGGCCCGAAAGGATCTGATAGAGTCGGACTCGCCGGAAAGGGAAACGCGAAAGCGAAAACCTGGAAAGCGGAACCCGCTTCGACCGGGAATCGGACACGAAAGAGTCTGATACAGTCGGAAACGCAAGACCGAAGGGAAAGCCCGGAGGAAAGCCCGAGAGGGTGAGTACAAAGGAAGCGTCCGTTCCTTGAGAACTCAACAGCGTGC
>NZ_JBSFCW010000004.1:0-387357 GCF_053593595.1 Streptomyces sp. NPDC002206 | reverse complement strand
CGGCCCCGGCCCCGGCTCCGCCTTCGGCCCCGGCCCCGGCTCCGCCTTCGGCCCCGGCCCCGGCTCCGCCTTCGGCCCCGGCCCCGGCTCCGCCTCCGGCCCCGGCCCCGCCCGAGCATGTGCCGCCTCTGCCGAGGCGGCCGGTCGCAGAGCGGGCCGAGGCCCCGGAGGAGTCTGCAACCGCAGGGGCGACCGGTTCCGGCTCCGGGGTCACCCCGGCCGGCCCGGACCCGGTGGCTCCCGGACGCGCATCCCGCCCCGGACTCCTGTATGTAGGGGACCGGCCGCCCACCTACGACGCCGAGCCCACCGCCCTGCCCGCCACCACACCCCAGGAACTCGACGGGCTCGTCGCCGACACCGTGCTCGACGGGGCCAGGTACGGCACGTACACCCTGCGGGCCGCCTCGGTGCGCGGGGACTCCGCGCGGTTCCGCGGCGAGCCCCGGCGCGACGCCCTGCTCACTGTGCGCTTCGGCGCCGCCGAGAACGCCCTCGTACTCGTCGCCGTCGCCAGCGGCGCCCGCGCCGCCGAGGGCGCCCATCTCGCGGCCGCCGACGCCTGCCGCTGGATCGGCGGAGCTGTCGGCCGCAGCCACGCCCGGCTCGCCGAGGACATAAGGGCAGGCCGCCGGGGCGACCTCAAGTCCGGGCTGCACCGCCTCATCGACCGCAGCTACGGCAGGCTCCGCGCCCGCGCCGCCGAGTTGGGGCTCGAACCGCACGAGTACACCGCGGGCCTGCGCTGCCTCTTGCTGTCGGCCGACCCCGACTGCCGCACCCGGGTCTTCTTCGGAGTGGGCGGCGGCGGGCTCTTCCGGCTGCGCGACGGCGTCTGGCGGGACCTCGAACCGGACGTTCCGGCGCCCGGGGCCGTCACCGGGGAGCCCGTCGTCGGTTTCGGATCCGCGTCCCCCGAGAGCGGCCCCCACGGCGACCGGCTGACCATGGACCTGGGGATCACGACGCCCCCGTCCCCGTACATCGAGAGCCCGCCCCCGCCGCCCGCGGAGCCCTTCCGGTTCCGGGCCTCGGTGGCCCGACCGGGGGACACGCTGCTGCTCTGCAGCACCGGGCTGGCCGAGCCGTTGCGCGGCGAGCCCGCCCTCGCCGACGAGCTCGCCGAACGCTGGACGCCCCAGGAACCGCCCGGCCTGGCGGCCTTCCTCGCGGACACCCAGCTCAGGGTGAAGGGGTACGCCGACGACCGCACGAGTGTCGGCGTCTGGGAGGCGTAACCGTGCGGGCCATGGGTTGATGGACTCCTAGCGCGCTGCCGGCGCGGAGAGGATACGCACCCATGGCCAAGCAGAACGTGTCGGAGCAGTTCGTCGATATTCTCGTCCGGGCGGGCGTCAAAAGGCTCTACGGCGTCGTCGGCGACAGCCTCAACCCGGTCGTCGACGCCATCCGCCGCAACTCCGCCATCGAGTGGATCCAGGTCAGGCACGAGGAGACCGCCGCGTTCGCCGCCGGTGCCGAGGCCCAGATCACCGGCACCCTGGCGGCCTGCGCGGGCTCCTGCGGCCCCGGCAATCTGCACCTCATCAACGGCCTCTACGACGCCCACCGCTCCATGGCTCCCGTCCTCGCCCTCGCCTCGCACATCCCTTCGAGCGAGATCGGTCTCGGCTACTTCCAGGAGACCCATCCGGATCTGCTCTTCCAGGAGTGCAGCCACTACAACGAGATGATCTCCAACCCGCAGCAGATGCCACGGCTGCTCCAGACGGCGATTCAGCATGCGATCGGCCGCGGAGGCGTCAGCGTCGTCTCGATGCCGGGTGACATCGCCTCCCAGCCGGCGCCGGAGAAGTCGATCGAGCATGCCCTGGTCACCTCACGGCCGACGGTGCGGCCCGGCGACGAGGAGATCGAGAAGCTCTGCCGGATGGTCGACGAGGCGAAGCGGGTGACCCTGTTCTGCGGCAGCGGCACCGCGGGCGCCCACGCCGAGGTCATGGAGTTCGCCGAACGTGTGAAGGCCCCGGTCGGGCACGCGTTGCGGGGCAAGGAGTGGATCCAGTACGACAACCCGTACGACGTCGGCATGAGCGGACTGCTCGGCTACGGCGCCGCGTACGAGGCGACCCATGAGTGCGATCTGCTGGTCCTGCTCGGCACCGACTTCCCGTACAACGCCTTCCTGCCCACCGATGTGAAGATCGTCCAGGTCGATGTGCGCCCCGAGAACCTGGGCCGCCGCTCCAAGCTGGATCTGGCGGTGTGGGGCGATGTCCGCGAGACGCTGCGCTGTCTGACGCCGCGGGTGAAGGCCAAGACCGACCGGAAGTTCCTCGACCGGATGCTGAAGAAGCACGCCGAAGCGCTGGAGGGCGTGGTCAAGGCGTACACCCGCAAGGTCGAGAAGCACATTCCGATCCATCCGGAGTACGTCGCCTCGGTGCTGGACGAACTCGCCGACGACGATGCCGTGTTCACCGTCGACACCGGAATGTGCAATGTCTGGGCGGCCCGCTATCTGTCGCCCAACGGCAAGCGCCGGGTGATCGGTTCGTTCAGCCACGGCTCGATGGCCAACGCGCTGCCGCAGGCCATCGGCGCCCAGTTCGTCGACCGGAACCGGCAGGTCGTGTCGATGTCCGGCGACGGCGGATTCACCATGCTGATGGGCGACTTCCTGACCCTCGTCCAGTACGACCTGCCGGTGAAGGTGGTCCTGTTCAACAACTCCTCGCTCTCCATGGTGGAGCTGGAGATGCTGGTCGCCGGTCTGCCGTCGTTCGGTACGACCAACAAGAACCCGGACTTCGCCGCGATCGCGCGGGCCGCCGGGGCGTACGGCGTACGGGTCGAGAAGCCCAAACAGCTCGAAGGCGCCCTCAAGGACGCCTTCAAGCAGAAGGGCCCGGCCCTGATCGACGTCGTCACCGATCCCAACGCGCTCTCCATCCCGCCGAGGATCAGCGCGGAGATGGTGACCGGGTTCGCGCTCTCCGCCAGCAAGATCGTGCTGGACGGAGGCGTGGGCCGGATGCTTCAGATGGCCCGCTCCAACCTGCGGAACGTGCCCCGCCCCTGAGCCGGTGCGGGGCGGGGCGGCCGCTCAGGCCGGAGCCAGCCGTACCGTCAGGATCTGGAACGGCCGCAGCTCCACTACGAGACCGTGCTCATCGGCCGTCGCCTCGTGCAGGGGCCGCTCCAGCAGGTCGGTGATCTGCGCCCGTACGACGGGGAAGCCGACCCGGAGCGTCGCCGCGGCCCGGCCGCCCGCCGACTCGTACAGCCGCACGATCACATCGCCGCTGCGGTCCTCGGCCAGCTTCACGGACTCCACGGTCACCGCCGGATGCCCGGTGGTGACCAGCGACGGCACCACCGGGGCCACCGCTGCCCGCAGCGGCAGATTGAGCGCGAGCCCCGCGCGGACCGCGTCCGTGACCTCCGCCCCGGGCGCCAGCGCGTACCGGAACCGGTGCGTGCCGAGGTCGGTCTCCGGGTCCGGGCTGTGCGGGGCGCGCAGCAGCGTCAGCCGTACGGTCGTGGCGAGACCCGACTCGTGCGGGGTCCGGGTCACATCGTGCCCGTACGTCGAGTCGTTGAGCACTGCGATCCCGTACCCCGGCTCGGCGACCCGCAGCCAGCGGTGCGCACAGATCTCGAAACGGGCGGCGTCCCAGCCGGTGTTGTCGTGCGTGGCCCGGTGGACGTGGCCGAACTGGATCTCGGACGTGGACCGTTCGGCATGCACATCGAGCGGAAAGGCCGCCTTGAGGACCTTCTCCGACTCCTGCCAGTCCACCTCGGTGTCGATGTCGATCTGCCGACTGCCCGCGGCCAGCCGGATCTCCTGCACGATCCGGGACTTCCCGAACGTCCGCACCACGCGCACCGCCGTCCGCAGCGGCCCTTCCTCGATCAGCTCGACCGAGTCGGCATCGGTCAGATCGGTGCGGGAGCGGCGGTAGTGCCGGTCGATGTCCCAGGCGTCCCAGTGGTTGGGGTGATCCGGGTGCAGCTGAAGGAGGTTGGCCCGGTGGCCGGGGGCGATGACCTCGCGGTGCCCGTCGAGATCGCGGACGGCCGCGATCAGCCCGTCGCGGTCGACGGTGACCCGCAGCAGCCCGTTGTCGAGAACGAACCCGTCGTCCGCCGTGCGGCTCGCCATCGCTTCCCGCTCCGGCACCGCCGATCCGTCGAGCAGCCCCGCGCCCAGCCCGGGCGACCGGGCGAACACCGCCGTACGCCACTCGTCCAGCGGCTGCACCTGTGCACCGGACGGCAGCACCGCGCTTGCTTCCGCGTCCAGCTCGATCACCTGACTTCGCTCGTACGGCGAGGAATTGAGCGCAACTAGTCCATCCGCCGCGCCCAGTTCCGTCACCGCGTCGGCCACCAGGTCCGCCAGCTCGGCCCGCACCTGTTCGTACGTGTCGCGGGCCTCGCGATGCACCCACGCGATCGACGAGCCCGGCAGGATGTCATGGAACTGATGCAGTAGGACCGTCTTCCACACCCGGTCCAGCGTCTCGTACGGATACGCGTATCCGGGCGACCGCAGGGCCGCCGCGGTCGCCCACAACTCGGCCTCACGCAGCAGGTGTTCACTGCGCCGGTTGCCCTGCTTGGTCTTGGCCTGGGTGGTGTATGTCGCCCGGTGCAGCTCCAGGTACAGCTCGCCGGACCAGACCGGTGCCTGCTCCGCGTACTCCGCCTCGGCCGCCGCGAAGAACGCCGACGGCTTCTCGATCTCGACCCGCGGTGAACCCTCCAGATCCCGCAGCCTGCGCGCCTTCTCCAGCATCTCCCGGGTCGGACCGCCCCCGCCGTCACCCCAGCCGAACGGCACCAGGGACCGGGTCGCCCGCCCCTTGTCCGCGAAGTTCTTCTCCGCATGCGCGAGTTGACTTGCGTGAAAGTTCGCGTTGTACGTGTCGACGGGCGGGAAGTGGGTGAAGACACGGGTCCCGTCGATGCCCTCCCACCAGAAGGTGTGATGCGGCATCTTGTTGGTCTGGTTCCAGGACAGCTTCTGCGTCAGGAACCACTTCACCCCCGCCAGTCGTGCCAGCTGTGGGAAGGCCGCCGTGTAGCCGAAGGAGTCCGGCAACCAGATCTCCTGCGTCTCCACCCCCAACTCCTGCTCGAAGAACCGCTTCCCGTGCACGATCTGCCGCGCCAGCGCCTCGCCGCCCGGCATATTGGCATCGGACTCCACCCACATCGAGCCGACCGGCGCCCACTGCCCGTCCGCCACCGCCCGCTTGATCCGCTCCCAGATGTGCGGCTGGTGATCACGCACCCAGGCGTACTGCTGGGCCTGCGAACACGCGAAGACCAGCTCCGGATAGTCCTGGGCGAGCGCGGTGACGTTGGCGAACGTACGCGAGGCCTTCCGTACCGTTTCCCGCAGCGGCCACAGCCACGCGGAGTCGATGTGCGCATGGCCGGCCGCCGAGATCCGGTGCGCACTCGCCGACGCCGGGCGGGACAGGGCCCCGGCCAGCTCGGCGCGGCCCGCGGCCGCCGTGCCTGCCACATCGTGCAGGTCCAGGGCATCGAGCATCCGTTCCAGCGCCCGCAGGATCTCGTGGCGCCGCGACCGGTCGGCGGGCAGCTCGTGCATCAGCTCGGACAGCACCTCGATGTCCAGGACGAGATGCCAGACCTCCTCGTCCAGCACGGCAAGGTCCGCGGAGGTGAACCTGTAGAGCGGCCGGTCGCCCGCCGTCAGGACGTCACCGAGCGGGGTCGGCTCGAAGCCGTGCTCAAGGACGGCCGGGTTGGCCGCCGCCTCCAGCAGCAGGGAGACCGGCTCACCGCCCGACACCGAGGCCGAGACGGTCAGATGGCGATTGTGCGGATGGATGCCCTTGAGCGGTACACCCCCGTCGTCGTACAGCATCCCCTCGGCCTGGAAGCCGGGCCCCTGACCGGAGAAACCAGGATCCACCACCACCTCGACATGACGCCCCGCCCACGCCTCGGGCACCGTGCCCTCCAGCCGGAACCAGCTGGTCGACCAGGGCCTGCCCCACTCGGTTCCGGTCGCGAAGGGCTCGTACGTTCCCTTCATGGCCTCCGCCACCGGCACCGGCTCGCCCGGGGCATGCCACACCGAGAGGCTGAGCGGGGACCGGTCCGCGTACTGGGCGGGGCGGATGAATTGGTGGAGGGCCCGTTCCAGGCGGCCCTCCACCAGCGTGCGGTCGTCGTGCATCACGGCTCCTCGGGATCGGCAGCTGCGGGGTGCTCATGGCACCACTTCCCCGGCGATGCGCGGGGCACCCCTGGCGCGGGTCCGTGACGGACGATGTGCCCCGGTGGGCACCGGAGGCGTGGCACTCGGGCGTGGCCGCAGGCGCGGCGACGGTCAGCGCAGTCGCAGTGTGCCGGGCGCGGTCCGCTCCTCGATGATCTCCACCAGCTGGTCGAAGAGCGTCGGACCGTGGCCGGCCAGTGCCTCGCCCAGATTCCGCTGGAGAGCCGGCCGGTTGGTGGGGTGTGCCCGGCCGAGCAGTTGGCGCACGTGACGTGCGGTCTCCTCGTGGCCCAGGGCGCGTGCGGACCTTTCGTGGTCGCGCCATTCGATGACGAAGTCGCCGTCGTCCGGTGTCCCCATGCCGCCGCTCAGACAGTCCGCGAAGGCGTCGAGGTTGCGGCCGAAGTAGCCACCGGGACCGTTCACCGCCTCGCCGATCACCTGCCAGAACCGTTCCAGTCCGGTGACTTCGGAGCCGTCGATCACATAGGTCACGGTCATGGGCGCAGCGTACAAGGCACCGCCGTCTCGTCGGTCCGGTGATCCGCGCCGCAGGTGGGGGGCTACGGCGCGGACCGGTCCGGAGGGTGCTGCCGGTGGAGCCTCAGCAGCCGTGGTCGACGAGGTCGAACGTGACGTAGTGGTCGGCGGTGTAGTAGTCCTCCTGGCTCTGCTCACCCGTGACGATGCGTCGCGCGCCGCGTGTCGGCGAGCCCGGAGTGATCACCGTGTACTCGTGGTAGTAGCCGGTGCTCCGGCTGGGCAGCACGCCTTCCCGGTTCTGGAAGACGATGCCGTCCTGCGAGTAGGGGAAGGGGCCGCCCGCCTCGATGAGATCGAGGGTGTCGTGTGCCTGGGACGGCAGGTCCGAGTAGCAGATGCTGCCGACCGATGTGGCGGCGGCAGTGGCGGACGCCGTGATCGGGCCGCCGACGAAGAGGACGGACAGGAGGGCGGCGACACCGCCGAGCGTTGTGATCCGTGGGGGGATTCGCATGTCCACCATGATGACGCGCGTAGACATGTCCTCGTCAACGCCAACTCGTGTGAATTTTTTGGAAGTTAACCGGAGCGACGGGAATGTGTCGGCCGTGTTTCCGAGGTCGTGAAGGCTGCCCCGTCCCCATATGTGCTTATTGATGAGTCGACGAGCGTGACAGCTCGCGTGCGGGGCATGCATCCCGGGAAGGTGTTCGACGAGAAGGGGGTGATTCACTGTGCACGCGGGGGAAACGATGGAGCGTCAGCAGCTGATTCGAATGCACCGCAGACTGGCTCATACCGATCTGGCGGACATCTCCGAAGTGCGCTGTGCGCTGCGGGAATTCCTACGATACCGATGGCGCGAGGAGTCGGCCGAAGTGGCGGAGCTCCTGCTGAGTGAACTGGTGACGAACGCTCTGGTCCATACGCGGCACGGCGCGGTCGTCACGGTGACCGTGGCGCCGGCGACCCTGCGGGTCGAGGTGCGGGATTTCGTATCCGGACTGCCCATGTCGTGCGTACCGAACGCCGACGACGGTACGCACGGCAGGGGGCTGATCCTGCTGCAGAGCCTTGCGGACGCGTGGGGCGTGAAGGCGCACGCGTTGGGCAAGGTGGTGTGGTTCGAACTGGACGGCGGAAGGCCCTGAGGGGCCTGGGAGTCCGGACGAGCCGGATGCCAGGATGGGGCCTTCCGCCTTGACCTGCACGGACGTTGACCGTCCGGGTACCGCGGAGCAGGGTCTCGATCAGCCGAACTGCTGCTCCAGGTCCTTGAGTTTCCGCTCCAGCGAGTCGAGCCGGGGCAGGGCCTGGATGTCGTCCTCGGCAGTGAGGTCGACGGTCCTCGGATCACCTGTGCTCCGGTCCGGGGAGCCCTTCGAGCTCGTGCCGTTCACGGCTTGCAGGGATGGTCTGGGTCGCAGAGGCAGCTGTCCCGGCTCCGGTATGGCGGGTTCCACGACGGACTGTGCGGAGCCCGCCGCCGGGGCGATGGCGGGTACGTCGACCTGGGCACCGCCCCGGCCGGCCCGGCCCCAGGCTCGGTTCTGCCGGTTCAGGGCCTTGATGTGGGCCCGGTCCAGCTTCTCCTGGTCCCTCCTGCGGAGACGGTTCTGCTCCTTCTCCCGCCGGTCCTCGCGTACCTCGTCGACCGCCTCGTCCAGCGTGCGTACGCCCTCCAGCAGCATCAACGACCAGGCGCCGAAGGTCTCCCGGGGTGCGCGCAGCCACCGTACGATGCGGATCTGCGGCAGCGGACGGGGCACCAGACCCTGTTCGCGCAGCGCGGCCCGGCGGGTCTGCTTCAGTGCCCGGTCGAAGAGCACCGCCGCGGACAGCGACATCCCCGCGAAGAAGTGCGGGGCGCCCGCGTGGTCCATACCGCGCGGTGCGTGCACCCAGTTGAACCAGGCGGCCGCACCCGCGAACGTCCACACCAGCAGTCGCGAGCCGAGCGCCGCGTCACCGTGGCTGGCCTCGCGCACGGCGAGCACGGAGCAGAACATCGCCGCCCCGTCGAGGCCGAACGGGACGAGGTACTCCCAGCCCCCGGAGAGGCTGAGGTTCTGCCGGCCGAAGCCGACCAGTCCATGGAAGGAGAGCGCGGCGGCGACTGCCGCGCAGCAGAACAGCAGCACGTACGAGGCGGTGGCGTAGAGCGCCTCCTTGCGCCTGCGCCGGTCCTCGCTGCGTTCCCAGCTGTCGTCGGCCGCGGATTTGTCAGCGGCGCGCTTGCCGCGCGCGACCATCGCCACCGCCGCCATGACCCCCACGAGCAGGACTGCGCCCGGAAGTAGCCAGTTCAGCGATATGTCGGTCAGTCTCATGCGCGGTCCCTTGCATCGCGTTAGGGGTTTCGGGCGCCATGGTGGCGGAAATCCCTTCGGGCTCAGGGGGTTTCGGGACAAGAGAATGCCATTGGGGTGGCGGGGCGTACGGATGGGCCGAAACTCATCGAACGACCGTCTGTGGCAGTCGAGTTGTGTTCGAATTTCGCCAGCCGCGCGGGCGGTACGGATCAGGCGGGCGTCAGCTTCCGTACCCGGTCGGTGTCGCACGTGCGCGGGCAGGTGACGCAGGTGTCCTCGGGCCGCAGCGTGTAGAAGAGGCAGCAGCTGGCCCGGTCACGGGTGGGCAGCGACTCCCCGTTCGGCCCGGTCAGTTCACGGAAGCCCGCCGTGCCGACATACGGCTTGGTGGTGCCCGGCAGGAGCTCCTCCAGCTCGGTCATCGCCTGCCGCTCCTCGCCGAGCAGATGGGCGATGTACCAGAGACCCTCGACGATCTCGTCCGTCGCCATGCCCCACAGGGCCCGCTTGCCGCGGCGCATCCGGGGGCCGAAGCCGTCGAGCACCGGACCGATGTGTTCGGCCACCGCGGCCAGCACCTCGGCCCGCAGTGCCGCCTCGTCCGCCACCACTCTGGCCCCCGGCAGCGCGGCCGCCGGATCGTCCGGCAGGCAGGCGAACTCCCGTACCCGCACGGTCAGATGACCCAGGGCCCGCTGGAACGCCACGTCCTCGACAGGGATCCGTGGCACCCGCCGGTGCAGGAACCACGGCACTGTCACCAGCAGACATGCGGGCCAGGCGTAGCGGTGCAGGCCGAAGCTGGCGACCACATCGGGCCGGGCCTGCTTCCCGTGGTCCCGCAGCACCTGCGCGTTGTCCCAGGCGAGAAAGGTGTCCAGGGCGGCGCCGCCGGCCGCGAGCTCGTGTGCCCCCACCCAGCCGACGCCCGACGGAGTCGGCTCGTCGTCCCCGAGAACCTCGGCACGCAGCCCGGGGAAGACCTCGGTCAGACGGGTGTACGCGTCCGACACGGCGGACGTCGTTGTGCCGGGAAGCAGGGTGGGCAGGGTCATGCAGGGACCACCGAATCGCGATCGTTTGCAGGTTAGCCTTACCTTACCCGAAGAGATCGATGTTTGAACTGCGCCCTCCTCCGCCTATCGTGCACAGGAGGCATGGCGCAGGCGGGCCGGCCCGGAGCAGGCCGAGGAGGTAGGAGTGGAGCAGGGCAGAGCGCATCAGCAGATGCGTCCGCCGTACACGTCCACCGCATCCGCGGCCGCCCGGTCGGACGCGGCCCCCGACCGGGTGCCCGGGCAGGCGCGCGCTCAGCGGGCGCGGGACGAGCAGCCACCCGGTGTGCAGTCACCCGGTGAACAGCCGCGCGGCGAGCAGGCCCGCGGGGAGCACACCCACTGCGAGTCGCCCGTGCCCCGCGTCGTGGTGCAGCGGCACTCCGTACGCGGGCAGATCCTGGACGCACTGCGCGCCGCCCTCGTCGACGGTGAGCTGCTGCCGGGTCAGGTCTACTCCGCCCCGGTGCTCGGCGCCCGCTTCGGTGTCTCGGCGACACCGGTCCGTGAGGCGATGCAGCAGCTCGCCATCGAGGGTGCCGTGGAGGTCGTCCCGAACCGGGGCTTCCGGGTCGCCGAGCGCGGCCCGCACGAGCTGGCCGAGCTGGCCGAGGTGCGCGCCCTGATCGAGGTCCCCGTCATGCTGCGGCTGGCCCGCACCGTGGACCGGGCCCGGTGGACCGCCCTGCGCCCGCTGGCCGATGCCACGGTCGCGGCCGCCGCGGTGGGCGACCGGGCGAGCTACGCGGAGTCCGACCGGGCCTTCCACCGAGCGGTCCTCGCGCTCTCCGGCAACCAGCAACTCGTGATGGTCGCCGACGATCTGCACCGCCGCTCCCAGTGGCCCTTGGGGCACAACCCGGCCACCCGCCGGGCCGACCTTCTCGCCGACGCCGTGGAACACACCGCGCTGCTCGACGCGCTGATCGCCGAGGATCTGCCCGTCGTGCAGTCACTGGTGCGCGAGCACTTCACCGGCGCGGACCGCTGACCTCCCTCCCCCGGGCTGCCGCCGCCTCCACGGACCGCTGTGGCTACTCTGTGCCTCTCATCACATGATCGTTTTCGAGGGGGCGGGATGATACGGAACCGAGGGCCTTGGCCGGTGTCCGCGCTGCTGGTGGCGCTGGCGCTGGCAGCAGCGGGCTGCTCCGAGTCCGGCAGGTCCACCGGGACGCCCACTCCCGCGACGCCGTCGCCGAGCGCGAGCCCCACCCGTACACCTGCGGATTCCGCCGCGCCTTCGCCGACGCACTCCGCGACCCCGTCCGCCTCCGCTGCGGTCGCCGTCTCGGTGCCGCCGACGAGGAAGCCCGCACCGCCGAAATCCCCCGTCACGCCGCCCCGGCGCGACAGCAGCGGACAGAACGGGAAGCCCGCCGCCGCGGTACCGCAGAACCCGAACCGCGGCCCGACCCCGCCGCCCGCTCCACCGCGTCCGACGCCGACCCCCGAGTGGAGCGACGCGGGCCGGCAGCCCGGCGATCCGGTCGAGGACCGCGCCTGACGGCCCTCCGCGGCGGGCCCGTGCTCAGTTCGCCTCGGCCGTCTTCGGGGCGGGCGGGTCGAGGTGCGGGGCCAGCCAGGTAGGGACGCCGCCCAGGAGGCGGAAGAGGCGGCCCGCCTCGGCGCGCAGCCGCGCAGCCGCCTCCGGTTCCGGTTCGGTATCCGCCAGGGCGATCAGGGCCGGGGCCGTACCGACCAGATAGCCCAGCTCCTCCCTTATCCGCAGCGATTCGGCGAACCCGTGCCGGGCCTCGGCCAGTTCGCCCTCGCGCAGCGAGAGCAGCGCGAGATGGCGCCAGGTGGAGGAGAGCAACAGTTGATCGCCCTGGGCCACGGCGCCGGCGTGCGCCCTGCGGTACGCGGCGCGGGCGGCCTGCGGCGAGTCGGCGATGTTCTGTGCGATCAGGCCCCGGCGGAAGTCGAGCAGCGGGCGCGCCGGGGCGGCGGGGGAGAGCAGGGCCGCGGACCGGCTCAGTGCGACACGGGCCTCGTCGGCCCGGTCCCGTACCCCGAGAAGTGTCGACGCATACGCCAGGTGACCCCGTTCACAAGCCGCGGCCCCGCGCTCGGCGTCGTCGTGGGCGAGGGCCTCGGCGGTGCGCAGGGCGTCCTCGGCGTCGGTCCAGCCCTGGCCGGTGTACAGGCACCGTTCGATCAGCAGCGCCGTCCGCTGGAGCGCCGCGGCCGGATCGGTGGCGGCGTCGTGGTCGAGCAGAGCAGCGGCATCCGTCCAGCAGGCGCGTGACCGCAGCCGCCATACCGCTGTCTGGAGCGGCGGATCGTCATCTGCTGTCGTTCCGGAACCAGACATGGCGGTATACGCCACATTGCCCTCCCCGAGCGCGCCATTGAGCTGTTGAGTCTGGCGGCATCTCAGCACGGAATGGCACGCCGGGCCAAGGGGTCAGGTGAATGAATTCACAATCGGTCGCTCGCGGGGAGGGCTGTGGTAGGTCCGCCGAGTCAGCTCATACGCAGGGCCAGGAAGAAATCGAGCTTGTCCTCCAGGCGGGAAAGGTCACGCCCCGTCAACTGCTCGATTCGCCCGACCCGGTAGCGCAATGTGTTGACGTGCAGGTGCAGCCGGGCCGCGCAGCGGGTCCACGAACCGTCGCAGTCCAGGAACGCTTCCAGCGTCGGGATGAGTTCGGCGCGGTGGCGCCGGTCGTAGTCGCGCAGCGGGTCGAGCAGCCGTGCGGTGAACGCACGGCGCACATCGTCGGGGACGAACGGCAGCAGCAGGACGTGCGAGGCCAGCTCGTGGTGGCCGGCCGCGCAGACCCGGCCCGGACGGGCCGCCGCCACCCGGCGGGCGTGCCGGGCCTCCTCCAGGGCGCCGCGGAGCCCCTCGGGGGAGTGCACGGCGGCGCTGACACCCAGTGTCAGGCGGCCGTCGTCGGCGAGGCCCGCGGAGAGCGGTTCGCGAACGGCGGCGAGCAGTGCGTCGGCGTGCAGCGCCGGGTCGTCCTTGGCCGTCGCCGCACCGCCTGCGTCGCCGACCTCCGCCAGGTCCGTGGCGTCGGCGGGCGAAGCGGCGCGGGCGGGCAGCGGTACGAGGGCGATGGCCTCGTCGCCGGTGTGCGCGACCGCGATCCGGTCGGCGGAGTCGGGGCCGGTGACCGCCGGGTCGACGAGGATCTCCTCCAGCAGCGCCTGGGCAACCGGGCCGCCCGCGATGCCGGCTGTGAGCGGACCGCCCGTGGGGCCCGGCGCGCCCTCCGCGCCCCAGTCGACGCGGGCCACCACGACCTGCCAGTGCGGGGCGGTACCCAGGCCGGGCAGCAGGACCGGGGCGGCCACCCGCAGCCTGGCCGCGATCTCGGCGGGCGCGGCGCCCGTCTGGACCAGTTCGAGGACTTCCTGGGCGAGCCTGCGGCGTACCGTACGGGCCGCGTCGCGCCGGTCCCGTTCGACCGCGATCAGCTGGGTGACGCCCTGGAGCAGGTCCAGCCGGGCGGCCGGCCAGTCGCTCGCGTCGGCCTCGACGGCGAGCAGCCAGTCGGAGAGCACCGACTCGCGGACGTCGCGGGAGGCGGGAGCAGCGCCCCGGCCGGTGTTGCGGATCGGGAACAGCGAATACGTGACGCCGTCGACCGTGGCCTGGTGCGGACTCCGCCGGCCGGTGCGGGTGGCGGCCAGATGGTGGCCCGCCAGCGTCGCGCCCACCGGTCCGGGCACCGGCGCACCGGCGCCCGCGATCTGCCGGCCGGTGGGGGAGAGCACCCAGGCGTGCAGGTCGAGGTCGGAGCCGAGCAGGTCGAGGACCACCTCGGGGCCGCCACCGGCCGGACCCGAGGTCATCAGCCTGCGGTGCCGGTCGACGACCGCCGCCAGATCGCCCGCCCGCTCCCCGGAGACCTGACGCACCACGTACTCGGTGATCGTTGCGAACGCGACGGTCTCGTGGACGGCGAAGAGCGGCAGGTGATGGCGCTCGCACGCCTCGATCAGATCGCCCGGGATCTCGCCGAGCTCCGCCTCGCCCGCCGCGAGTCCGGCGACCCCGGCGCCCGCGAGGATCCGTACGAACGGCTCCGAGTCCGTCGCGTCCCGGCGCCAGGCCAGGCCGGTCAGGACCAGTTCGCCGCCGGCCAGGTAGCGGCTCGGGTCCCGCAGGTCGGTGGTCATGACGCCGCGGACGGACCGGTCGAGTTCGTCCTCTCCGCCGAGCAGCCGCAGGCCCAGCGCATCGGTTTCCAGCAGTGCGCGCAGCCGCATGTCGTTGCCGCCGATCTCTTTCGTTGGGGCGGGTGAAAACTGGGTATTGCGGTGAGGTTACTGAGCCCCGCCATTCGTTCGAATCTACAAGACGAGGACGGAGACCAGCCAACTCCTTCATGGTTTCGGTGACTGCACCGCGTGGAGTCCCGGTTGTGTACTGGGCCACACACCGCGTTAACAGCACATGAACAAGCCAATCGAGGGCCGGCCGTCCCCAGCCCCAGCGAACGACCCGATTGAGAAGAAGAGAGCCACTCATGGACTTCCTTCGCCCCGCCAGCTGGGAGGAGGCGCTCGCCGCCAAGGCCGAGCACCCGACGGCCGTGCCCATCGCGGGCGGCACCGATGTGATGGTCGAGATCAACTTCGACCACCGGCGGCCCGAGTACCTCCTGGACCTGAACCGCATCGGTGAGCTGTCCGAGTGGGAGGTGGGCCAGGAGAACGTGCGGCTCGGCGCCTCCGTGCCGTACAGCCACATCATGGAGCACCTGCGGGCCGAGCTGCCCGGTCTGGCGCTCGCCTCGCACACCGTCGCATCGCCGCAGATCCGCAATCGCGGCGGCGTCGGCGGCAACCTCGGCACCGCGTCGCCCGCCGGTGACGCGCACCCGGCACTGCTCGCCGCGGGCGCCGAGGTCGAGGCCGAGTCCGTGCGCGGCACCCGGATGATCCCGATCGACGCCTTCTACACCGGCGTCAAGCGCAACGCCCTCGAACCGGACGAGCTGATCCGGGCCGTGCACATCAAGAAGGCCGACGGGCCCCAGCAGTACTCCAAGGTCGGCACCCGCAACGCGATGGTCATCGCCGTCTGTGCCTTCGGCCTGGCCCTGCACCCCGAGACCCGCACGGTCCGTACCGGCATCGGCTCCGCCGCCCCGACACCCGTCCGGGCGAAGGAGGCGGAGGAATTCCTGAACGCCGCGCTCGAAGAGGGCGGGTTCTGGGACAGCCGCACGATCATCACGCCGTCCATCGCCGCGCAGTTCGCCACGCTCGCCGCCGGCGCCTGCAACCCGATCGACGATGTGCGCGGCACCGCGAGCTACCGCAGGCACGCGGTGGGAATCATGGCCCGCCGCACCCTCGGCTGGACCTGGGAGTCGTACCGCGGCAACGGCCGCAGCACCGAAGGAGCTGCCTGATCATGCGCGTCAATTTCACGGTCAACGGCCGTAGGCACGAGGCCGACGACGTCTGGGAGGGCGAGTCCCTCCTCTACGTGCTGCGCGAGCGGATGGGCCTGCCCGGTTCCAAGAACGCCTGCGAGCAGGGCGAGTGCGGCTCCTGCACGGTCCGCCTCGACGGCGTCCCGGTGTGCTCCTGCCTGGTCGCCGCAGGCCAGGTGGAGGGCCGCGAGGTCGTCACCGTGGAGGGCCTCGCCGACTTCGCCGCCCACCGGTCCGAGGCACACCCCGGCAGTGGCTGCGCCTCCGGCGCCTGCGGCACCTCGCTCGACCAGGCCCGCCGGTGGGAGGCCAAGCCGGCCGCCGAACAGTTCCGGAACACCGGCGAACTCTCCCCGATCCAGCAGGCGTTCATCGACGCCGGTGCCGTCCAGTGCGGCTTCTGCACCCCCGGCCTGCTGGTCGCCGCCGACGAGCTGCTGGAACGCAATCCGGAGCCGTCCGACGCGGACATCCGCGAGGCGCTCTCCGGCAACCTCTGCCGTTGCACCGGCTACGAGAAGATCCTCGACGCGGTCCGCCTCGCGGCCGCCCGCGCGGAAGAGACGGTGTGACGATGGGCGTTACCGGCTCCCCCACGAACATCCACCAGGGCACCCGCACCAAGGGCGGCATCGGCGAGTCCACGCTCCGCCCCGACGGCATCCTGAAGGTCACCGGCGAGTTCGCGTACTCCTCGGACATGTGGCACGAGGACATGCTCTGGGGCCACACGCTGCGCTCCACGGTGGCGCACGCCGAGATCGTCTCGATCGACGTCTCCGAGGCGCTCGCCACCCCCGGCGTCCACGCCGTACTCACCTACGACGACCTGCCGACCTCGGTGAAGAACTACGGCCTGGAGATCCAGGACACCCCCGTCCTCGCCCACGGCAAGGTCCGTCACCACGGCGAACCGGTGGCGCTCGTCGCCGCCGACCACCCGGAGACGGCCCGCCGCGCCGCCGCGAAGATCAGGATCGACTACCGCGAGCTGCCCGTCATCACCGACGAGGCTTCCGCCACCGCCCCCGACGCGATCCTCATCCATGAGGGACGCAACGACCACCACGCCGGGCACGTCCCGCACCCGAACATCGTCCACCGCCAGCCCATCGTCCGCGGCGACGCGGACGCGGCAGCGGCCCGCGCCGATGTCATTGTCAGCGGCGAGTACGTCTTCGGCATGCAGGACCAGGCCTTCCTCGGTCCCGAGTCCGGCCTGGCGGTCCCCGCCGAGGACGGCGGCGTCGATCTGTACGTCGCCACGCAGTGGCTGCACTCGGACCTCCGCCAGATCGCCCCCGTGCTCGGCCTGCCCGAGGACAAGGTCCGCATGACGCTCTCCGGCGTCGGCGGCGCCTTCGGCGGCCGCGAGGACCTGTCGATGCAGATCCACGCCTGCCTGCTGGCGCTCCGTACCGGCAAGCCGGTCAAGATCGTCTATAACCGGTTCGAGTCCTTCTTCGGACACGTCCACCGTCACCCCGCGAAGCTCTGGTACGAGCACGGCGCCACCCGCGACGGCAAGCTCACCCACATGAAGTGCCGCATCGTGCTGGACGGCGGCGCCTACGCTTCGGCCTCCCCGGCCGTCGTCGGCAACGCCTCCTCGCTCTCCGTCGGCCCGTACGTCATCGACGACGTCGACATCGAAGCGATCGCGCTCTACACCAACAACCCGCCGTGCGGCGCCATGCGCGGCTTCGGCGCGGTCCAGGCGTGCTTCGCCTACGAGGCGCAGATGGACAAGCTCGCCGCCGAACTGGGTATGGACCCCGTCGAGTTCAGGCAGCTCAACGCCATGGAGCAGGGCTCCCTCCTGCCGACCGGGCAGGTCGTCGACTCGCCCGCCCCGGTCGCCGAGCTGTTGCGCCGGGTCAAGGCCCGGCCGCTGCCGCCCGAGCGCCAGTGGGAGGTCGCCGGCGAGGAGGCCGACGTGCGGGCCCTGCCCGGCGGTCTGTCCAACACCACCCACGGCGAAGGCGTCGTACGAGGCATCGGCTACGCGGTCGGCCTCAAGAACGTCGGCTTCTCCGAGGGCTTCGACGACTACTCCACCGCCCGGGTCCGGATGGAGGTCGTCGGCGGTGTACCGGTCGCCACCGTGCACACGGCGATGGCGGAGGTCGGGCAGGGCGGCGTCACCGTCCACGCCCAGATCGCCCGCACCGAGCTGGGCGTCGCCCAGGTCACCATCCAACCGGCCGACACCCGGGTCGGCTCGGCCGGATCCACCTCCGCCTCCCGGCAGACATACGTCACCGGCGGCGCCGTGAAGCACTCCTGCGAGGCCGTCCGCGAGAAGGTCCTGGAGATCGGCCGCCGCAAATTCGGTACGTACCACCCCGCCTGGGCCACCGCCGATCTGCTCCTCGAAGGCGGCAAGGTCGTCACCGACGGCGGCGAGGTGCTGGCCGATCTGGTCGACGTACTGGAGGACGAGGCGGTCGACATCGAGCTGGAGTGGCGCCACCGGCCCACCGAGGCGTTCGACCTGCGCACCGGACAGGGCAACGGCCACGTCCAGTACTCCTTCGCCGCGCACCGCGCAGTCGTCGAGGTCGACACCGAGCTCGGCCTGGTCAAGGTCATCGAACTGGCCTGTGCCCAGGACGTCGGCAAGGCGCTCAACCCGCTGTCCGTCGTCGGCCAGATCCAGGGCGGCACCACCCAGGGACTGGGTGTCGCGGTCATGGAGGAGATCATCGTCGACCCGAAGACCGCGAAGGTGCTCAACCCGTCCTTCACGGACTATCTGATCCCCACCATCCTCGACACGCCGACCATCCCGGTCGATGTGCTCGAACTCGCCGACGACCACGCCCCGTACGGGCTCCGTGGCATCGGTGAGGCCCCGACCCTGTCGTCGACCCCGGCCGTCCTCGCGGCGATCCGGAACGCGACGGGCCTGGAGCTGAACAGGACGCCGGTGCGCCCCGAGCACCTCACCGGCACCTGAGAGCCTGTCGGGTGACCTCTGACCGGGCGGCCAGGCCCTGGCGCGCACGCTTCCGGCATTGCCGAAATACCCTAGTAGCTCCGCTACGAGGACATCTCGGCGCCTTGGAATCGCACGCACCATGCCGCGTCCGCTTTCCGATCGAAGGTCACCCGACAGGCTCTGAGAGCGGCTCCCGCCGAACTCTCCGGGCGGTGCGTGCCTGCCGGGAACGTCACACTTCCGCCGCCGGCACCGCCCGGAGACCCGGGGTACCGCACCGCTCGCGGTCCTCGGCACCACCCAGCAGTATCCGCAGTACCGCTGTGCCGGAAACACCCGCACCACCGAGCAGTACCCGCACATCCACTCTGCATGAACAGTTCGTCTCGGGCCGTCCCCCGGGTCGTGCAGCCAAGCAGTCATCCCAAATCCCGCATTCCGAATCTCCATCGCGGGTGTCCCTGTGAACCTTGGGAGTCAGGCATCATGACCCAGCAGTCAGTGGAGCCCAGGACCATCGCGGAGGAGGCGGGCCCCGGCTCGCGCATCCCCGCCGGCAGATCCTGGCTCGACCGGTACTTTCACATATCCGAGCGTGGATCCACCGTCGCGCGCGAAGTGCGCGGCGGCGTCACGACCTTCATGGCCATGGCGTACATCCTGCTGCTCAATCCGCTCATCCTCGGCGGCAAGGACGTCGAAGGACATCTGCTCAGCCAGCCGGGACTGATCACCGCCACCGCGCTCGCCGCGGCCGCGACCACCCTGCTGATGGGCTTCGTCGGCAAGGTGCCCCTGGCGCTCGCCGCCGGTCTCAGCGTCTCCGGCGTTCTCTCGTCGCAGGTCGCCCCCGCCATGACCTGGCCCCAGGCCATGGGCATGTGCGTGATGTACGGCCTGGTGATCTGCCTCCTGGTGGTCACCGGCCTGCGCGAGCTGATCATGAACGCGATCCCGCTCCCGCTGAAGCACGGCATCACCATGGGCATCGGGCTCTTCATCGCCCTGATCGGTCTGTACAAGGCGGGGTTCGTCGGCAAGGGCTCGCCGACCGGACCGCCCGTCACCCTCGGCATCAACGGCGAGCTCGCCGGCTGGCCCGTCCTGATCTTCTGCGTCACCCTCCTGATGATCTTCATGCTGCAGGCCCGCGCCGTCCCCGGCGCGATCCTGATCGGCATCGTCGTGGGCACCGTGATCGCGGTCGTCGTCCACAAGGCGGCCGGTCTCGACGCCAAGGCATGGAACATGTCGCCGCCGGAACTGGGCGGCAGCGCGGTCTCCGCCCCGGACTTCTCCCTCTTCGGGAAGGTCGAATTCGGCGGCTGGGGCGACGTCGGCGCGATGACCGTCGGCTTCATCGTCTTCACCCTGGTGCTGGCCGGCTTCTTCGACGCGATGGCCACCATCATCGGTGTCGGTACGGAGGCCGAGCTGGCCGACGACAAGGGCCGGATGCCGGGCCTGTCCAAGGCGCTGTTCATCGACGGCGCGGGCGGTGCGATCGGCGGTGTCGCGGGCGGCTCCGGCCAGACCGTGTTCGTCGAGTCGGCGACCGGCGTCGGCGAAGGCGCACGGACCGGTCTCGCCTCCGTGGTCACCGGCCTGTTCTTCGCGGCCTGCCTCTTCTTCACCCCGCTCACCGCGATCGTGCCGCCCCAGGTAGCCTCCGCGGCCCTGGTCGTCATCGGGGCGATGATGATGCAGAACGCCAAGCACGTCGACTGGAGCGACCGCGCGATCGCCGTCCCGGTCTTCCTGACCGTCGTGCTGATGCCGTTCACGTACAGCATCACCCCGGGTGTTGCCGCCGGTGTGATCTCCTATGTCGCGATCAAGGTGGCACAGGGCAAGATCCGTGAGATCGGCGGTTTCATGTGGGTGCTGACGGTCACCTTCGTCGTCTACTTCGCACTGCATCCGATCGAGAGCTGGCTGGGTGTCAACTGACACCCGCCCCTGAACACCACGCTTAAGGAGACACGCCATGCTGGACATCGCCGAAGAGCTCCACCGGTGGGTCAAGCAGGGACGCGAATTCGCCGTCGCCACCGTCGTGGAGGTCGGTGGGAGCGCGCCCCGGCAGCCGGGGGCCGCCCTCGCCGTCGACCGCGACGGCACGGCGATCGGATCGGTCTCCGGCGGGTGTGTGGAGGGCGCGGTGTACGAGCTGTGCCAACAGGCCCTTGACGACGGCACCACCGTACGGGAGCGGTTCGGCTACAGCGACGAGGACGCCTTCGCCGTGGGTCTGACCTGCGGCGGTGTCATCGACATCCTGGTGACACCGGTCCGTGCGGACGACCCCGCACGCCCGGTGTTCGCCGCCGCGCTCGCCGCCGCGGTGGCAGGGGAGGCGGCGGCGGTCGTACGGATCACGGACGGGCCTGCCGAACTCCTCGGCAGCCCCCTCCTCGTCCATCCCGACGGTTCGTACGAGGGCGGGCTCGGCGGACATCCGGAGCTGGACCGCACGGCGGCGGCCGAGGCCCGCGCGATGCTGGACGTGGGCCGGACCGGCCCTCTCACGATCGGCGCCGAGGGATCGCGCTGCGGCCGGCCGCTCGGGCTGCTCGTCGAGTCGAGCGTCCCACCGCCCAGGTTGATCGTCTTCGGGGCCATCGACTTCGCCGCCGCCCTGGTCCGGGTCGGCAAATTCCTCGGGTACCACGTCACCGTGTGCGACGCCCGGCCGGTCTTCGCGACCGAGGCCCGCTTCCCGGACGCCGACGAGGTGGTCGTCGACTGGCCGCACCGCTATCTGGCGGCCACCGCAGTGGATGCGCGCACGGCCCTGTGCGTGCTGACCCACGACGCGAAATTCGACGTCCCGCTGCTGGAGACGGCGTTGAAGCTGCCGGTCGCGTACGTCGGGGCGATGGGCTCGCGCCGCACCCATCTGGAGCGCAACGAGCGGCTCCGCGAGGTCGGCGTCACCGAACTCGAACTGGCCGGGCTGCACTCGCCGATCGGTCTCGATCTCGGCGCACGCACCCCGGAGGAGACCGCCCTGTCGATCGCCGCCGAGATCGTCGCCGAGCGGCGCGGCGGCAGCGGAGTCCCGCTCACCGGCGCGCACACCCCGATCCATCACGAAAGCGGGCAGCCGGTGGCCGGACGGATCTCCTCGGTGGCCTGACCGGCTCCCGGACTGCGACACGGAATCCGGCGACCGGGCGTGCGGGCTCACCGGAACGCGGCGCGACGCCGCCGAGTGGGCATGAGCCGTCGCGGGTGAAACCGGCTGAATCAGGTGTAGTTGAGGGGGTGTCCGCCGGAACTCCCGAAAGGGCGGAATGCCGCCACGGCGGCATCCCGCCTGCCATGGGCGCAGACGGGGGTGCGAATTTGCCGCTAGATCAACCCCATGACATTCACCCCCTCCTCCGCTTCCGGCCGGGCGAGACCCGCGCGTGCGGGACGCAGGGCCCTGCTCATAGCGACCTCCGTCGCTCTTGTGAGTGGCGCCCTGCTGCCCGCGGCAGGTGTCGCCTCGGCGGCGCAGGCCGCCCCCGAGGCCACCGGACACTCCCGGACCCCGATCCATCAGTACGACATCACCCTGCTCACGGGCGACGTCGTCCACTACGCGGACGGCGTCGGCAAGCAGGACACCGTCACGGTGGACCGGCCCGACGGTGCGGTCGGTGGTGTGCATGTGCAGCAGGCGGGAGACGACGTCTACGTCCTGCCCGACGAGGCGACCCCCTTGCTGGCAGCCGGAAAGCTGGACCGCCGGCTGTTCAATGTCACGGCCCTCGCCAAGATGGGCTACGACGACAAGCGGACCGGTGGCATCCCGCTGATCGCCACCTACTCGGCGGGCCGGTCCCGTTCGCTGCCCGTCACCCCCAGTGGTGCCAAGACGGTCCGCCTGCTCGACAGCATCCACGGAGCCGCGCTGAAGGCCGACAAGGACACCGCCCGTTCCTTCTGGAAGGACATCGCGCGTCCGTCCAAAGCCCGTTCGCTGGACGACGGCATCGCCAAGCTGTGGCTCGACGGCCGCGCGAAGGCCACGCTCAAGGACTCCGTGCCGCAGATCAATGCCCCGCAGGCGTGGGCCGAGGGATATGACGGCAAGGGCACCAAGGTCGCCGTTCTCGACACCGGCATCGACCCGACCCACCCGGACGTCAAGGACCGCATTCTCGAGTCCAAGAGCTTCGTTCCCGGTGAGGAGGTCCTCGACAAGAACGGCCACGGCACGCACGTCGCCTCCACCATCGCGGGCTCCGGTGCCGCGTCGGACGGCGTCAACAAGGGGGTCGCCCCGGGCGCGGACCTGATCATCGGCAAGGTCCTCGGCAACGGGGGCTCCGGCGAGGACTCCGGGATCATCGCCGCGATGGAGTGGGCGAAGGCCGAGGGCGCTGACGTCGTCTCCATGAGCCTCGGCTCCAGCATCCCGGACGACGGCAACGACCCGATGTCGCAGGCGGTCGACGCCCTCTCGGCGGACGGCGGTCCGCTGTACGTGATCGCCGCCGGCAACGCGTACGGCGCAGGAACCATCGGTTCGCCCGGCTCGGCGGAGAAGGCGCTCACCGTCGCGGCCGTCGACAAGCAGGACGGCCGCGCGGACTTCTCCTCAATGGGGCCCCTGGTCAGGTCGTTCGGCCTGAAGCCCGACCTGTCCGCCCCCGGCGTCGACATCAACGCCGCCGCCTCGCAGGCGGTCCCCGGCATCAGCGGCATGTACCAGCAGATGTCCGGTACGTCGATGGCGACCCCGCACGTCGCGGGCGCCGCAGCGATCCTGAAGCAGCGTCACCCCGACTGGTCCGGTCAGCGCATCAAGGGCGCGCTGATGACCTCGTCGAAGCAGCTGCCCGACTACACGCCGTACGAGCAGGGCACCGGCCGGCTCGACGTGAAGGCGGCAATCGACACGACGATCGAGGCCACCGGCTCCGTCGCCGTCGCTTCGTACGACTGGCCGCACAGCGCGTCCGACCCGGTCGCCGAGCGGAAGATCACGTACCGCAACACCGGTACGCAGGACGTCACCCTGGACCTGGCCACCGACACGGACTCGGCCGCGTACACGCTCTCCATGTCGGAGCTGACCGTCCCGGCGGGTTCCACCGCCGACGTCTTGCTCACCGTGGACCCGGCGAAGGTACCCGTCGATACGCAGTTCTCCGGCCAGGTCATCGCCAGGAACACGGCCGGCGCTACGGTCGCTCACACCGGCTTCGCCGTGCACAAGGAGCGGGAACTCTACGACCTCACGCTCCGACTCCGTGATCGTGAGAGCAAGCCGATGGACGGCTACGTCGTCTTTGCCAAGCTCGGCGACCAGTATCTGGACGTCGTCCAGGTGTCGGGAGACACCACGTTGCGTCTGCCGCCGGGCACCTACGCCGCCTGGGCCTCCGTCGACATCGCCGGTGACCGCGCAGACTCGAAGGCCGTCGCCTTCCTGGCGGCCCCCGAGACGATCCTCGACAAGCCCATGACGGTCACCCTCGACGCCTCCAAGGCCCGCAAGGTCAGCGTGAAGACGCCGAAGGCGACCGAGACCCGCCAGCTGCGCTATGACATGGCACGCACCGCGCCGGACGGCACCGTCCAGCGCGACGCATTCCAGATTCCGGTCATGTACGACCAGCTGTGGGTGAGCCCGACCAAGAAGGTCACCCAGGGAAGCTTCAGCTTCTTGACCCGCTGGCGTCAGGGCGAGAAGCAGATCGATCTGTCGGCCGACGGCCATGATGTCCCGGTGACCGCGCAGGGCGGTTCCCTCGTCGCCGAGGACAGCAGCCAGAAGCTGACCGGTGTCTTCGCGGGCAACGGTGCCGCGGCCGACTACCAGGGCCTGAACGTCAAGGGCAAGGCCGTCGTGATCCGCCGCAGCGACGCGGTCGCCCCCGCAGACCGGATCGCCAATGCGGTCGCCGCGGGTGCCAAGGCGCTGTTCGTCGTCAATGACGGTCGCGGTGTGCTGATGGAGTGGTACGCCGCATACGGATCCACAGCTGCCATCCCGGTTGCCTCGGTCCAGCGCCTCGCGGGCGAAACGCTGATCAAGGCTGCCCAGCGTGGCAGGCAGCTGACGATCGATCAGCAGCGGTTCGCGAGCTATCTGTATGACCTGGTCGACCGCCACGACGGCGCCGTCCCGGACCGCGATCTGGCCTTCGCCCCGTCGACGCCTCAGCTGGCGAAGGTGGAGAACACCTTCTACGGCCAGCGGGAGGCGCTCGGCGCCGGCTACCGCTACGACGTCCCGGACTACGGCACGGGTATCGGTTTCGAGGAGTACGAGAAGTTCCCCGGTACCCGCACCGAATGGGTCACCCCGCTGCCCGGCGGGTCGCACTGGTCCGAGAACCACTCGGTCTTCGACGCCACCGCAACGAACACCTCCTACGAGATGCGGAGCGGCGAGCTGGACTACACGGCCGGCCGCACCTACGCCGACGACTGGTTCGCACCGGTCAGCCACCCGCGGCTCGGTACCGGCTACTGGGGTCCGGCCCGCAGCATCTACAACGGCATGCAGTTCAACATGACTCCGTGGACGGACTCCGGAAAGGGCCACTCCGGCTCGATGCCCGACATGGAGTACGACACCGGCACCATCGCCCTTTACCAGAGCGACACGCTGATCCTGAAATCTCCCGGACGTGACGCGTACGCACAGGATGTGTCGCCGGAGAAGCTCCCGTACCGCCTGGTGCTCGATGCCTCTCGTGACGCGGAGAACTGGAAGACGTCCACCCGCACGCACACCGAGTGGAACTTCGTCTCGGGCGCGCTGGACGAGAACGGTCCCTGGCAGGTGAACATCCCGATGCTGCAGCTGGACTACGACGTCGACACCGACCTCGCCGGGGACGTCAAGTCCGGCCGGTGGACCGAGATCGGCCTCGCCTCCGGCACGCAGGAGTGGCTGGACGGCGCGGTGAAGGCCAAGAAGGCCTCGCTGTCGGTCAGCTACGACGACGGCAGGACCTGGAGTGCTACGGAGTTGCGCAAGACCTCCGAAGGCAACTGGACCGCCCGGTTCAAGACGCCCGAGAAGGCCGGCGGCTTCGTCTCGGTCAAGGCGCACAGCGAGGCCGGAAACGGGCTCGGGATCGACCAGGAGATCATCCGGGCGTTCGGTCTGAAGTGACCTCGGCCGAAGTGGCCTGCTGAGCACGTTGCTCGAGGCGGCTCCGCACTCCCTGCCGGGGAGCGGAGCCGCCTCTTCGCGTTCCGGAGGGACGGTGCGGTGGAGGGTGTTACCTCCTCATGTCGCGCACCACCGGCCCGAGCCGTTCGTCCCACGGGACGGCCGGGCACGCCCGTCCGCGTCCGCCACCGTGTCGAGTGCGGGCAGCGAGAACATCACCGCCGGTCCCGGCTGAAGGCGAACGCCGCGCAGAGCAGCACCGGGGCCGCCGCCGCGAGCGTGAAACACACCGTGAGCGGCAGCCGGCCCACCAGCAGACCGACCGCGGCCGTACCGCCGGAAGACCCTGCATTGAGCGCGGTGTTGACCCAGGCGCCGGCCTGCGTACGGCTGCCCGCGCCGACGGACTCGTCCGCAATCAGATAGGCGGTGGTGATGGCCGGCGCGACGAACAGCCCGGCTGCGGCGACCACGGCCACCAGGACGTACACGTTCGGCGACACCCCCGCCACGACCGAGGAAACCCCGAGGGCCGTGCCAAGTACCGTCAGCCGAAGCCGACTCGGCATGCGCCACGAGACGGCGCCGTACGCCAGACCGCCGACCGCGCTCCCCGCGGAGAGCGCCGCCAGCACCCAGGCCACCGAGGCACCCTGATGACGCTCTTCGGTGAAGGCCACCAGGAGCAGGTCGAGGGCGCCCAGGCACAGTCCCACGCCGGCCGAGACCACGGCGGCGTGACGCAGCCCGACGTTACCGAGCAGCCGTTTCCCGGACGGTCCGGAAGTCGGCAGGGGTGTCGCCCCGGACGGGCGGCCGCCCGTACCGCGCAGCGCCGGGGACGACACCAGCGCCGACGCGCCGACGAGTACGAGAGCGGCGCTGACAGCCACACCGGCCGCCGGCTCGGCGAACCTCACGAGCAGACCCACCAGCAACGGCCCGGTGACGAACAGCAGCTCCTCGGCCACCCCGTCCAGGCTGTAGGCGCGCTGCAGCAGTTCCCGGTCGGGTACGAGGCTGCTCCACACGGTCCGCATCACGGGCCCGAGCGGTGGGGTGCAGGCACCGGCCGCGACGGCCAGCGCCCCCAGCCGGAGCCCCGAGACGCCGGGCTGCCAGGTGGCATACGCCAGAGCGGAGAGGAGCAGTGCGTAGGCGGCCCCCATGGGCGGCAGCGCGCGGCGTGGCCCGTACCGGTCGATCAGCGCGGCACGGACGGGTGAGAGGAAGACACTGGTCGCGCCGAACAGCGCCATGACGGCGCCCGCCACGGAGTACGAGCCGGTGGCATCCTTGACCGCCAGCATCAGGGCGAGGGAGACCATCCCGTACGAGAGCCGTCCCAGCAGTGCGGCGCCGAAGGTGCGGCAGGCATGACGGGTGCGCAGGACGGTTGCGTACGAGGGAGCGTGCGAAGGCGAAAGCATGAGGACTGTTCCTCGGGAAGGCAGCGCGGAGTCACGCGCTGTGCGTGTACAGGGACGCCGGAGTGCCGCACCCGGTGTTGCAGGGTGCGGTCGGTGCGGGGTCCTAGGCACGGGGGAGGAACATGCGTGCAACGTAGCAGGCGACCGGTCGGTGCGGACACCCCGCAGAAGGTGTCTGCCGGTGCCCTCAAACGGCCGGTCCGCCCACCGACTTGTCCAGGATCTCCTCGGCGGTCCGCCACAGCCGGGGCAGGAACCGGTCCACGTCCTCGGCGCGGCGGAGAAGATCGTCCGTGGACGTGATGCCGAGATCGGCGACCGCCGCCCGGAAGGCCGGGGTGCGCGCGGCGTGCAGCTCCGGGGCGTCGGCGGCCAGGATGGTGTGACAGCGGGCGAACGTGGCGACGATCCAGAAGACCGCCTCGCGGTGGTCGCCCCGGTCGATGAGCGACCGGCTCCCGTCGATGGCGATCGGCCGTGCCTGCACGGTGATGTCGCTGCTGAAGAGGAACGGCGTCCTGGCCACCCGGGCGGTGGTGTCGAAGGTGTTGGCCAGCTCGTCCAGATGGTGCCGTACGACGGGGGCGGGGATCCGTGCGCAGCCCAGGAGTTCCAGCAGCTCGGGGTAGAGATGGTCGTGCCCGTACGCGGTGAGAACCTCGCGGGCCGCGACGTAGCGCAGGCGCACGGTGGGGTTGCGCAGCGCGGCGACCAGCAGGACGTGGGTGGTCACTCCGGTCGGGAACAGCCAGCCGGTCACCTGCTCGTGGAACGGTGCGGAGGAGTCGAACGCGGCGAGGCGGGATTCGACGCGGTGGCGGGCGTCCTCGCACCGGCGGCGGACCCAGGCGGGTTCGGCGAACCGGCGCGAGACGTCCGCGTGCAGGGCGCGCAGCCGGCCGGTCGGATCGTCGATGATCGTGTCCCTGCGGAAGCTCCCGGCCAGGTGGTACGAGGAGAGGACGGCGTCCGCCGAGGAGAGCTCGGCCCACGGCAGATGGCTGACCTCCAGGAGCGTGTCGCGGAAGCGGAGCTTGCCGGGCTTGGCCGGAGGACTGTCCTCGGCCCTGACGACCACGATGTCGACGTCGGAGGACGGTGACAGCTCGGCGTCGCCCGGCAGGCCGACCGTCGAACCACTGAAGTACGCACCACGGAACCCGGGATCGGTCCGGGCGTGCTCGGCGACCCACTGGGTTGCGGCGGATCGGGCGGCTCCGACTCTCACAACGGCTCTCCTCGGTGACATCCCGTGGCCCACACATGTCTGCGGTCGTCTCCAGTGTCCTCCGGGTCCTGCGAGGGTGAGCGGTCGAGTGTCCGGGCGGGCCGCGGCGGGCTATGCGCCGGCGCGCCGGGCGGAGGGCTGCCGGGCCGCAGCCGTTGTGCGGGAGCAGAGTCAGGTGCCCAACAGAAGAGATGTGTAGGACACCTGACGGTCCATCCGATGGCTTGCCGAGACGGCCTCCGGCGCACCATCGCGTCGTGGCCGCCGTTCAGCGGCTGCGTTCCGGCATGCAGGGTCAGCGTCCCGCGTGCAGCGCTGCCCACGTGTTGCTGCTCACGATCCCGGTGACCGCCAGCCCCTGGCGGGTCTGGTAGGTGCGAACCGCCGTCGCCGTGACGGGACCGAAGGTCCCGACGGCGTCCACGGTCGTGCCGAGCGCCGCGGTCAGCGACCGCTGGAGCCGCTTCACATCGGCGCCCGAGTCGCCCTGCCGCAGCGTCGGCGTGGAGCCGGCCGACAGCAGCGCGGTCCAGGTCTTCGGGCCGACGATGCCCCCCGCGGGCAGCCCGTGGGTCGTCTGGTACGCCTTCACCGCGCTCAACGTGGCCGCGCCGAAGCTCCCGTCCGCGGCGCCCGCGGCGAAGCCCTGCGTGTTCAGCAACTGCTGCACCGCCGTGACCTGGGCGCCCGACGCTCCGCTCTGCAGGAGCGGGTACGAGGCGAACCCCAGCCCGTCGCTGCTGCCGCTGGTGCTGCTCCCGCTGCTCCCGTTGCTGTTGCTCCCGCCGTTCCCGCCCCCGCTGTTGCCCTCGACGAAGCCCATGTAGCGGTTCCAGTCCCAGTACCGTCCCGGGTCGGTGTGGTCGGTGCCCGGCACCTCGCTGTGCCCGATGATGTGGGCCCGGTCCTTCGGGATCCCGTACTTGTCGCACAGCGCCCTGGTCAGCGCGGCCGAGGCGCGGTACATCGTGTCCGTGAACCAGGACGGGTCGTCGATGTACCCCTCGTGCTCGATGCCGAGCGCCGATGCGTTGGCCTCCTTCGCGTGGAACGCGGTGTCGCTGTCGCGCACCGTCTGGGTGATCTGCCCGTCGGAGGAGCGGACCACGTAATGGGCGCTCACCTCGGCCGTCGGGTCCTGGAACCACTTGATGGAGCCCGCGTACGAGCCCTGCGTGACATGGATGATCACTTTGTCGATCTTTGCCGTCCGGCCGACGGTGAAGTTGTGCGAGTCGGCCGGGACCCACAGTGCCGACGGGTAAGGGGTGATCGGGCCGCGTCCGGCGGTGGCGGAGAGGGTGCCCTTCTCCGGCGCGACGGGGCGTGCGGTGACCGAGATCCGCTCGCCACCGGGGACGGCGGCGGCGAACCCGTGTGCCAGGAATGCGTAGACGGTGTCGGCGTAGCGGGCGGCGGCGCGGCCGGTCGTGCCGCTGAACTGCGCGACGGCCGGGTACCAGGCGTCGATGTCGTCGCGTTCGCCGCCGTCCAGGCCCAGCCGGTCCGCGTAGGAACGCAGCACGGCCGCACCGCCCAGGATGTTGGCCGCGGTGTCCCGCCGCAGCCGGGACAGCGGCTCGCCGGTGATGGCGGCAGCCTTCTCCAGCGACCGGTTCGCGGGGTTGCTCGCCAGGTGCATCACGCCGTACCCGTTTGCCTGACTGGGTTGCCCGGTGTGGCCGTCGAGATGGGTCTCGCCGTAGCCGACGGCGGCGAGCAGATCACGCGGTACGTCGAACCTTCCGGCCGCCTGCACGAACGCCTGGTTCATGGTGTGTCGGCCGTCGGCGGGTGTCGCCGGAAGGTGTGCGGCCGTGGCGGCGGCGGCCGGTGTGCCGGTCGCGCTGAGTGCGGTGACGGCGAGGGCCGCGAGGACGGATGCGCGACGCCCGGTGTGGGCTGCGGCTCGTCTGGGCATACCTGCTCCTGCTCTGTGGGGGGAGAGAAGAACGAACGGCCCCCGGACCCTAGTGGGGTGGGCCGGGGGCCACAAAGCCCGCCCAAGGTATTCATGTGTCCAGGGCATGACAATGATCTTCAGGCGTGTCGAACTCCCTTTCACTCCAATGGGGTTGGCCGACAGATCGGGGCCCTTCCGCGCGGAACTGTGGATTCGTACACCTGGACGGTCAACCACCGCACGAGGGACAGCGGACCGGACACCTCACCGCGAAGGCGTATAAAGAGTCCACCCGGAACCGGCCGGCGTCCCCCGATGGCACGTGCACCTCGCGCGGCAGGCGTCACCGTGTACGACAGCGGAGGAGTGCCCCCATGAGCACAGCGGAAGAGATCAGTACCTTGCTGGTGTCGAATTTCGGCACCGATCCCCTGGCGATCGGGCCCGAGGTGCCGCTCCATCAGCTCCGCCTGGACTCACTGGCTCTGGAGGAGTTGCGGCTCCTGATCGAGGACCGGATGGGGGTCGATCTGGACAATGTCCAGCTGACCTCGCGGGACACCTGGGGCCAACTGGTCGAGACGATCCACGGCAAGGTGGCCGCGTGACAACGCGCCCGGCCACCGAGAGCTTGGTGGCCCGTCCGGGCGACGAGAACGTGATGGCCCGGCCGGCCGGCGAGAGCCCGGCGGCCCGTCCGGTAGCCGCGCGTCGGAACCCGCCGCAGCGTTTGGAGCCGTTCAGCGCTGCCGTCACCGGAATCGGTCTGGTCACCTCCGCCGGCGTCGGCACCGATGCCACCTGGCGCACCGTGTCCGAGGCAGTCACCGCGCCCTCCGTCCTGCGGCGGCCCGAACTCACCGATCTGCCCTGCGACTTCATGTACACGATCACCGGCCTCGACACGAAGGCCGTCCTCGGTGTGGGAACGCACCGGCTGATGGACCGCTTCTCGCAGCTCGCCGTCATCGCGGCCCGCGAAGCCGTCGCCGACGCCGGGCTCGACCCCTCGGTCTGGGACAGCGAACGGGTCGCTGTCGTCATCGGCTCCGCACACGGCGGACTGCCTTTCTACGACGAGCAGCACGCCACCCTCGCCGGGCGCGGTGCGCGCCGGGTCTCCCCGAAGCTCGCCCCGCTGACGGCCGTCAACGGCGCCGCCAGCAGCGTCGCCACGGACCTCGGTGCCCGCGGCCCCAGCCAGGCCGTCTCCACCGCCTGCTCCTCCGGCACCGTCGCGATCGGCACCGCCCACCAGATGCTGCGCACCGGCGCCTGCGACATCGTCATCGCGGGCGGCGCCGAATCGGTCTGCTCCCGGCTGCTGATCGCCAGCGCCTGCCAGCTGAAGGCCGTCTCCACCCGCCGTGACGACCCCGAGGCGGCCTGTCGCCCGTTCGACACCCACCGCGACGGCTTCGTCGTCGGCGAGGGCGCCGGCCTCCTGGTGCTCGAACGCCCGGAGCACGCCCGCGCCCGCGGCGCCACGGTCCGCGCCCGCATCGCCGGATACGGGGCGGCCAGCGACGCGTACTCCGCCGTCGCCCCCGACCCCGAAGGGCTCGGCATCGAACGGGCGCTGCGCACCGCGCTCGCCGACGCCGGGGTCGACGGAGCGGACGTCGGCCATGTCAACGCCCACGGCACCTCGACGGTGGCCAACGACCTCATCGAGGGCACGATGCTCCGCCGGGTCCTCGGCGACCATCCCCTCGTCACCTCGACCAAGGCGATGACCGGACACACCCTCGGTGCCGCGGGCGGCATCGAGACGGCACTGACCGTGCTCGCGCTCCAGTGCCAACTCGTGCCGCCCACGGTCAATCTCGACGCGCCCGACCCGGCGATCCCCATCGACGTGGTCAGCAAGGAGGCCCGACCGGGCGTGTTCGACGTCGCTGTCAAGACCTCGCTCGGCTTCGGCGGCCACAACGCCGCACTCGTCCTCACCAGGGCCTGATGCAGAAACGGAAGACCCCGCATGCCCGAGGAGACTCTCCGGACGCTGTCGGTGTACGGACTGCGGTACGGCTACCGGCTCCTGCAGCAGCCCGCACCACGCACCGAACCGGTCGTCATCCTCGGCGGGGCGCTCCAGGGAATGTTCGGCTGGCCCCAGATGGACAACCACGTGGGGGCAGTCGCCGATGTCGTCACCGCCGACCTGCCCGGGATGGGCGGGGCCGACGCCCTTCCGGCCGTCCCCAGTGCCGGGATCATGCGCTCCGCCCTCACCCGGATCATCGACGACCTGGGTGTGGAGAAGGTCAATCTCTTCGGGTACTCCTACGGCACCTCGATCGCTCTCCAGTGCGCTCAGCGCAACCCGGGCCGCATCGCCCGGCTGATCCTCGGCGGTGTGCCGTCCTACATCGACGACGGTCAACGCGCCCACTGGCGACGGGCCGAGGACCGGTTGAAGGCCGGTGACCTCGAGGGCGCCGCGACCCTCGCCGCCGAGGGGCTGATGTGCCTCGACCCGGACCGCACGGTCCACCGCAGGGAGCTGGCGCTTCGCTACGTACGCCGTTCGCTCCTGCACGCGCTGTGCCGTTCACCGCATGCTGCGGACTCGGTGTGCCGGGTGCTGGGAGATCCACCGGACTTCTCCGGCGGCCTTGCCGGCGTGCCCGCTCTGGTCTTCGCCGGGGAGCATGACACGGTGAGCTCCCCGGCGAAGCAGCGGGAGTTCGCCGCCACCATCGAGGGAAGCCGGTTCTTCACCCTCACGGAATCCGACCACTGGGTCGTCCTCGAACGGCCCGATGATGTATCGGATCTCGTGGCCCGCTTCTTCACCGACCGCCCCCTCGACACCGCCCCGGGGCTCGCCGCACTGCCGCGCCCGCGTCGGGCGGGGCATGGCGCGACGGCCCCCGGGCTCGCCCCGAAGTGTTGAACCGGCCGGTGATCTCGCGGCTCCCGGCTCGACCGCATCGTCGGATCCTCGGACGCTGCGGCCGAGCCGGCGGAGAGCTGTGCGGGGCCGCCCGGCTCCTGCCGCCCGCATCGCTCCCGACACCCGTCGGGCGGGCCGGTCAGGTCAGTGGTGACCCTGGTCCGGGGCGTTCACGTCCACGCGCACGATCTGCGGGTCGTGGTCGCTCGCCTGGTCGGCGAACTCCGCGTTGATGTGCACCACGTCGTAGTCGAAGCGGCGGACACCGGGGCTGATCAGGATGTGGTCGAGCGTCTGCGAGTTGCCCTCGTACACATAGCTGTACTGCTCGTTCTCCGGCAGTGTCGTGATCAGCGGCTTGAGCGTCCCGCCGCCGGTCAGCGCGGCCATCGTCGGCGAGAACGCGAAGTCGTTGAGGTCGCCGAGAGTGATGACCCGCGCCGACTTGTCCGCCGCCAGCAGCGACTTGACGAAGGTGTTGACCTCCGTCGCCTGCTTCACGCGCTTCGTCTCCGAGCTGCGCGTCGGCTCCTGGTAGCGGCCGTGCAGGGGCTGGTCGCCGCCCTTGGAGGCGAAGTGGTTGCCGATGACGAACACCGGCTTCCCGTGGAAGCGGAACTCGCCGACCAGCGGCTTGCGGCTGTCGTTCCAGGCGTCGCTGGTCGGGGCGATCCGGCCGGGCGAGGCCGACAGGGTGACGCCGTTCTCCGTCTTCACGGCTGTCACCGCAGTGGTCGCGTCGCCGCCCGGGCGGTCCACGAAGTCGACCCGCTCGGGGTTGAAGAGGAAGACGTTACGGATGTTGCCGCCGGGCTCGCCGCCGTCCTTGCCGTTCTCGGGGGCGATGTAGCGCCACGCGTACTGCGGGCCGCCCGCCGCGACGATCGCGTCGGTGAACCGCTTGAGCGTCGTGTCGGAGCCGACCGTGCCGTCGTTCACCGCACCGTTGTCGTCCTGGATCTCCTCCAGCGACACGATGTCGGGCGAGGAGAGGTTGACCGCGACACCCGCGGCGAGGGTGTCGAACTTGCCCTGCTCGTCGAGCGCGTCCAGGTTCTCCACGTTGTACGTGGCGACCGCGAGCTCCTTGCCCATCTGCTTCCGGGTGACCTCGCGCCGCAGGTGGTGGTCGGTGAGCGTGCCGAGCTCGGTGGCCTGGAGGTTGTAGCCGCCGAAGGAGTCGTAGTCCAGGACGCCGGTGGTGGTGCCGGACAGCGCGTCGCCCACGTTCGCGACGGGGATCGGGCGGGTGGCGTCGAGGGACATCACCTTGATGCGGCCGGTGTTCTGGTCGGTGTACGAGGAGTACAGCGTGCCGCCGCGCAGGGTCGGGTTCTCGTTCGGCTTGATGGTCACCCAGACCTCGTGGTACGCGGTCGTCGCGCCCGTGACCCGGGTGTCGGCGATCTCGACGCGGGTGCCTTCGAGCGACTCGTAGAGGTCGAGGGCGTACGTTGCCGGGTCGAGGGCCAGCGCGTCGATCGATCCGCCGTCCGCCGAGGGGACGTATGCGTCCGGTACCGAGGCGGCGTCGAGCACGACCGGCGCGGGCAGTGCGTTGCCCGACGACAGGACCGTGACTCTGGGGGCGGTGATCTCGGTGATCGACTGGGTGGTGGTCGACGGGTAGTACTCGTCCACCTTGCCGCTGACCAGCACCGAGTCGCCCACGGCGACGGCCGGTGCGGCGGATCCGGTGAAGACGAAGACCCCCTCGCCCGTACGGGGGTCCGCGTCCGGCGTGGCGTCCTGGATCCAGAAGCCGCGCGAACCGCTGGTCCGCACACCGGTGACGATGCCGGGGACGCCGGTCACCGACTGGCCGTCCAGCGGCGAGACGCGGGTGGTGCCCTGGATGTCGTGCACCCGCACGGTGCCGGGCTCGGTCGGGTTGCCCGGGTCGCCCGGTCCCGCACCGCCGGACGTCTCACCGGCCGCGTTGACCGGTGTCGGGGCCCCCGCGGACAGGTCGGCCGCATTGTCGTCGGTGTCGGCGAGCGACGCGGCGCGCGCCACGGAGGCGGTGGCGGAGGTACCCGTCACCGGCCCGCTGCCCTCGCGTACGACCGCGGAGCCGTAGCCGACGAGGTCCACGATGCGGGTGTCGGCTGCGCAGTCGGCCGCGGTTTTGCAGGTCAGCGGGGTGGTGCCCGAGACGAGGGCGACGGTGCCGCTGGTCGCGGACATCGCGACGGTGCCGGTGGCGTCCGGGGTCGGCAGAGCGACGGTGCCGCCGGTGCCCGCGGCCTGGGCGACCAGGTAGCGGCCGCCGGGGGCGACGGATCCGGTCAGCGCGGAGACCTGCCACAGGGAACCGGCGGACGGCGAGCCCGGCAGGTACTGGACGCTGAAGCCGGACAGGTCGTATGCGGAGGAGCCGGCGTTGGCCAGCTCGATGAAGTCGCGGGTGAGCGTCGCACCCGAGTTGCCCCCGCCGCCGTACACCTCGGAGATCACGGCGGTCGAGGACGGTGCCGCGAAGGCGGCAGGCAGAGCGGTCGCCGAGAGGGTCACGGCGACCGCGCCGGCCAGCAGGACGGAACGCGGTCTGGATATGTGCACGGTCAGCTGCCCCTCAGAGTGTGATGAGAGGCCACAAGCTATGCGCGTAGAACCGGTGATGACAAGGCATCAGAGGTTAATTCCAGAAATCGTTCCACCGCCCTGGTGTCCGATCGTCCGCCCGTCACTCGATGGGCAACCAAAAGGTTGCCTATAGTGCGACGGGGGCCAGGAGATCGGAGAGGCGATGGCGACCGCGGTGGCGATGGACGCGATATTCAAGGCGCTCGCCGATCCGAGCCGTCGGCAGCTCCTCGACCGGCTCGACGCGCGCGGCGGGCAGACTCTGCGCGAGCTGAGCGAAGGGCTCGCCATGAGCCGGCAGGCGGTGAGCAAACATCTGGCGGTCCTGGAGTCCGCCCTACTGGTCACCACCGTCCGCAGGGGCCGCGAGAAGCTCCACCACCTCAACCCGGTGACCGTCCAGGAGGTCGCCGACCGCTGGATCGGCCGGTACGAGCGCGGCCGTATGGCAGCCCTGTCCCATCTCAAACGCACACTGGAAGGAAGTCCGGTCATGGACAAGCCCGAGTTCGTCTACGTCACGTACATCCAGACCACGGCGGAGAAGCTCTACCAGGCGCTGATCGACCCCGAGCTCATCAAGATCTACATGGGCGGTTATGGTCCCGAGTCGACCTGGGAGGTCGGCGCGCCGGTCCGCTGGAAGATGGACCCGGAGGGCGAGTTCGAAGAGGTGGGCCAGCGGGTCCTTGAGGCGGAGCCCGGCAAGCGCCTCGCGTACACCTGGCACACCCTGCAGCCCATGCACCGCGAGATGTTCGGTCTCATGTCGGACGAGGAGTGGGCCGAGGCGGTCAAGGAGCGGTCGAAGGTCACGTTCGACATCGAGCCCGCCGAGGAGGCCGCGATGGGCGTCAAGCTGACCATTACGCACGATGGCTTCGACAGCCCGGACAGCAAGATGCTGGAGGGTGTCAGCGGCGGCTGGATCATGATCCTCTCGACGCTCAAGACCCTGCTGGAGGGTGGCAGGTTCGTCTCCGGCCAGGGCCGGGACGTGTCCGCGTAAGGGTGCTGAACGCACCGTTCGCCACGCGCGAGCGGGCCATGGTGCGGCGCGCGGCCGAACAGGGGCTGCTGGTCGCCTCGTTCAGGGAGCTGCTGAACCAGGCCCTGGCCGGGGAAGCACGGGCGGTGGCGCTGTTCCGGCGCAGGGCCCGGCTGGTGGGTCGGGCTGCGGCGCTGCTCCTGGACGTGTTCGACCCCGAGGTACTCGTCGTGGTCGAACCCGGTGCGGGCCGCATCGCGGAGTGTCTGGCCGATCTCCGCGAGCAGGAACAGCTGGCGGGCCAGCTCGGCGCGGACCGGGTGCGGCTGAGCCGGGACGTCCTCGACCAGATCGACAAGATCGTGCCGCCCGGCACCAACCTGTCGGCCCGCGACGCCGGTGACCAACCGGTCGCGCTGACCGACCCCGCGCTGCGCCGCCGGTCCGCCCGGTCCGTGTAACGCCCGTTCAGGCGCCGGGGACCCGGTCCAGGAAGCCGCTGACGGAGCTGATGCGCCCGTCGTCGTCGAGGGTGATGACGTCGGACCCGGCGGCGGGCGCCGAACCGTCGTCGGTGGAGACCAGGTCCCAGCTGAAACGGACGATGTCGTGGTGCCCGTCGGGGGTACCGGTCAGCTTGAACTCGAAGCCGGGGAACTGCTGACGGGCACCACTGATCGCGGCGGCGAGCCCGTCGTGGCCGCGCACGTCGGCCAGCGGGTCGGTGTAGGTGGCGTCCTCGGTGAACGCGGCGGCGACGGCCTTGGCGAGCTCCTCGGGGGTCGCTGCGTTCCAGGCGACGAAGTAGCGCTGGACGGCGTCCTCGTATGCGGTCATCGTGCTGTCCTCTCGTCATGTCCCGGCAGTGCGGCCGAGCTCCTGTGCTGCTCGTGAGGAACACGATGTCCGACGGGGGAAAATGCGTCGATTACCTCTCAGGTCATGGTCGACACCTCCCCGGTCACGGTCGGACGGCCCTCGGGCGGGAGTCCCGGGCGAGAGGGGCGTGGCCGAATTCGGCGAAGCGGTTTCATCTGATTTTCACGGAGGGCCTCTACGGTGGACGTCGTGACCGAGATGAGCCCTCCCGGCTGGCATACGGACCCCGGGTATACAGGAACAGGCCCCGTCCAGGAACGCTGGTGGGACGGGAGCCGGTGGACCGATCAGCTCCGCATGCCGCCCGCGGCCGTCCGGCGCCGCCGGATCCGGATCGGGGTCGGCGTCACCGCCGGCGTGGTGGTGCTCGCCGCGATCGCGGGTGGCGTCCTGATGCTGACCGACGACTCCGGCCGTACGAAGAACACCTCCTCCGACGCCGCGTCGCCCGCGCCCAGTCTCCCCGGCGGGCAGAACGGCCGGGGCGGCCAGGGTGGTACTGGCGGCGGTGGCCGGAGCCCGGCGCCCGACCAGCAGCAACCGCAGCAGCCGCCGTCCGAGGACGGCTATGTGACGGACGTGATGAGCGGCGTCAGCCTTCCGGTGCCGGACGGCTGGAAGGGGCAGTCGGCCACGATCGGTGCGTCGGTGAGCACCGGCACGTACACCTGCCCGGCCGACCCCTCGCAGAAGTGCGAGCGCGGCGGAGTGTTCACCGCCCCGGCCCAGGCGCTGAAGATCACGGCGAGGACGGCGGAGGCGGCAGCCAAGGCGGACATCGTCGTCAACGCCAAGGAGTCGTACGGCGGCAAGGCCTACGGCGCCATCAGCTCGCACCAGCAGCTCAAGTCCGAGCCGGTCACCGTCGCGGGCCAGAAGGGCTATCTGGTGCGCTGGAAGGTGGTCACGAAGAAGGGCGACGACGGGTACGTGCAGTCGCTGGCCCTCCCGTCCCCGCACTCCACCGACATGCTGGTCGTCGTACGCTCCGGCTTCGACATCAGCTCCAAGGCGCCCGCGCTCTCGGTGATGGACGAGATCACGAAGGGCATCAAGGCCGCTTCCGGTACAGGGTCGGGATCCGGGCGGACGGCCTGAGGGCTGCTTCGTAATTTCTGGTGGATCAGCGCGCGGCGTCGGATGTGGTGCATCGGAAGGCGGAGGGGCGTCCTCACTTACGGACTGCAGTCAGCCGACGCGGGCGACGAGGGTGGACTGGCTGCACGAGACCACTGCAACGAACTGCTCAACATTCCTGACGAGGCCGCAACGTCCCCCTCAGGTCGATGAGCGCGCTGCGGAGGCGGCGAGGTGGACCTGCCGCACCCCGAAGGTAGGACAAGCTCAGGCCGTTGTGGTGGGCCGGTCAGGTGCGGGTGTGTGCTCGGCCCAGATGGTCTTGCCGTGGTGGTTGTGGCGGGTTCCCCAGCGTTCGGCGAGTTGAGCGACGATGAACAGTCCGCGCCCGTTTTCGTCGAAGGTGCGGGCCCGGCGCAGGTGCGGCGAGGTGCTGCTGCCGTCGGCGACCTCGCAGACCAGGCTGCCGGCGTGGTGGATCAGGCGCAGCTGGATGGGGGGTTGGGCGTGGCGGATGGCGTTGGTGACCAGTTCGCTGACGATGAGTTCGGTGGTGGGGGCGGCGTCCGTCAGGCCCCAGGCGGTCAGTTTTTCCGCGATGTGGGTGCGGGCGTGGGAGACGGCGGCCGGGTCGGCCGGCAGGTCCCAGGTGGCGACGGTGCGGGTGTCCAGGGCGTGGGTGCGGACGGCGAGGACAGCTACCTGGGTGTGGGGAGCGTGGAGCAGGGCATCGAGGGCGGCTCGGCAGGTGGCGTCCAGGCAGGACTGGGGCCGGGCGAGTGCGCCGAGCAGCTCCTCGCCGCCGGGTTCATGCGCGCTGGTGCCGGTGCCGGTGTTGGTGTACAGCAGGAGCAGGCTGCCTTCGGGTAGGTCTATCTCGGTGGCTTCGAAGGGCAGGTCTGTCTGTCCCAGGGGTGGGCCTTCGGGCAGGTCGATGACTGTGACCGTGCCGTCGGGTGTGATGACGGCGGGTGAGGGGCTTCCGGCGCCGGCGAGTGTGCAGCGGCAGGAGGCGGGATCGTAGACCGCGTACAGGCATTGGGCGCTGACGGTGCTGGTGGTCCGGGTGTCGTGACTGGGACGGTTGTCGGGGCGGAGCCGGGCCAGGACATCGTTGAGATGGGTGAGCAGTTCCTCGGGCTGCAGGTCGATGTCGGCCAGGGTGCGTACCGCCGTGCGGAGTTCGGTGGCGGTGGCGTCGGCGCCCGGCCCGGCCACGGCGCCGGCGACGAGTCCGACCCGGGTGCCGGACAACGGGATGGCGTCGAGCCAATGGGCACGCATGCCAAGCTGGCCGGACCCGGTCCGGTATTGGCTGGCCAGCTCTACCACCGCGGGTTGCGGCAACGCTTCGGGAAGGATGCTGCGTGCTGAGGCCGGAACCGCACGCGGTGTGTCGGGGGCGCTACCGGCCTGCTTGCCGTCCGGGCACGGCAGGCTGGGCGGGTTCCGCGTGGCTGTGGCGGGCGTGTGCAGCAGATGCGGCCGCGCCCAGCAGAGGACGAGGCCGAAGGCGAAGGACAGCGCGACTGCGGTGATGACGACCGTCCGGCCGCCTGCCGATACCCCGTGGATGGCGAAGCCGTAGACGGCGATGGTGGCAGCCAGCGTGGAGACTCCGATGATCAGGGAGCGCCGCGGAGGCAGAAGGGCGGCGGCCGCGACGGGGATGAGCACGGAGAACCCCGACCAGCGGACAAGGCCGCCTGCGGAATCCTGGAGCTGCACGGCGCACGACGCACCGATGTAGACGATGAGCAGCGCACACAGCCCCGCGTTCAGTCGAGTGACGGTCATCGTCGTCATCGCCTTTCCATGGATGGCGTGTCGTTCCGGGAGCAGCAGGCGCGTCACGGGTGGGCCTCCGTGCAGTGGGGTGGCTGGGGGAAGTCCGGTCCCTGGCCGGTGTCCGGCGCGGAGGTGCGCTGGACGGCCACCAGGGCGAGGTCGTCCTGCAGGCGTCCGCCGGTGTGGGTGTCCACGTCGTGGTTGATGTGCCGCAGCAGGCTGTGCGGGCAATCCCAAGGCCAGGTGGAGGCCCTCTCGAGGATCGGATAGAAGCCGCCGGTGATGTTGCGGGCTTCGATGACGCCGTCGGTGTAGAGCAGCAGGGTGTCTGCGGGGCCGAACTCGAAGGTGTCGACGTGGTACGTGTCGGGAAAGGTGCTCGCCAGCCCAAGGGGTGGTGCGGGATGAGGCATGGGCAGGGCGGCCACCTTGCCGCAGTGGCCCCACAGGGGTGAGGGGTGCCCGCAGCTGATGACCTGGACGAGAGGAGCCTCGTCGGGGATTTCCACCAGGAGCGCGGTGATGAAGCGCTCGCTGCTCTCGGGGTCGCTGTCGGTGAGCTGCGCCAAGTGCCTGCGGACGCTGCTCTCCAGGGCGGCAGCCAGTTCAGGAAGGGTGGCGTGCTGGTAAGCGGCCTCGCGGAAGGCGCCGAGAACGGCGGAGGCGTCCTCGACGGCGGGCAGGCCCTTGCCACGGACATCGCCGATGAGGAACCGGGTCGCCCGGCCGGTCCGGGCGGCGGCGTACAGGTCGCCGCCCACCAGGGCGTGTGCCGCGGCCGCCCGGTACGTACAGGCGACACGCAGCGGACCCAGCTGCCGGGGCAGGGGGCGCAGCACGACCCGCTGGGCCACCTCGGCCACCGCGCGTACCTGGGTCAGTTCCCTCAGGTCGCGGTCGTGCAGCGCCCGGGCGGCGACGACGAAACCCGACACCACCAGCAGGGCGCCGATGTGGATCGGCAGGAGTGGCGAATGCAGCAGGCCGTCATGGCGGTCGATGACAAGCATTGCCGCGCTGGCGGCCAGGGCGGTACCCGCGATGAAACGGGAGCCGGCGAACGCCGCCATGGAGGTGGGGGCAGCGACCAGGAGAGGGGACAGATGGATGGTCATAGGGGCGAAGGTGGCGCCCAGAGTGATGGCGATGATCAGCGCGACCGGGACCGCAGCCTGAGTGAGGACGCCGCCCGCCGGCAGGCGGCACGGGAAGTGCCACAGCTGCCACCCGCGGGGGCCGCCGGTACCCACCTGAGCGGCTGGACGCTTCGCCCTGCGGAGGCCGGTGCCGGCCCGGGGGAGCGGGAGAGCGGATCGGGTCATGAGGGACTGCCTCAAGGGAGCGGGGATGCACGAATCAATCCCTTTGAGCATCCGCCCCGACGACGTCGGGCACATCGGTGCCGACCCGCACTGCGCATCCGTAGGACCCTGCACCTGCACCGCAGGTATGTCCGTCCGCGGCTGCGCCATCCCCGCGCACCTTCCTGCGGGTTTCCCGCACGCGAGCCGACAGCGGCTGCCTGACCGCCACAGCGGATCTACCGTTGCAGCTATGGACGCCCCCAGCTCCACCCCGTCCCGGCAAGGGCCCCCGAGGACCACCGTCGTACTGGCCGACGATCATCTGGTGGTCCGGGCCGGAATGCGGCTGCTGCTGGCCCAGGACCCGGCATTCCGGATTGTCGCCGAGAGCGCCACGGTCCCCGACACCCTCGAGGCCGTGCACCGGACCCATCCGCGGGTGCTGGTCCTGGACCTGACCATGGCCGGCCAGTCGAGCCTGCCCATGATTCCCGCGCTGCTCACCGCATCACCCGGCACGCGGATCCTGATCCTCACGATGCAGGAGGATCCGGCGTTCGCCCGCGAGGCGCTACGCACCGGCGCGGCCGGCTACCTGCTCAAGGAGGCAGCCGCCGAGGAACTGCTGGCCGCCGCACACCAGGTCGCCAGCGGTGCGACGTACGTCCAGCCGGTACTGGGAGCCAGGCTCGCCGTCGAGATGCCGGGACCTGCCGACCAGGAGTCACTGACCGCACGCGAGGCCGAGGTCCTGTCGTTGCTGGCGCTGGGCCACACCAATCAGGAGATCGCGCAGCGTCTCTACGTCTCGGTCCGGACGGTGGAGACCCATCGTGCCCGGATCCGGGACAAGCTCGGCAAGGACACCCGGGCGGAGCTCATCGCCGCGGCCCGCGAGCGCGGCCTGGTGCCATGAGGGGACCGCGCCGGTTCCGATGGGGCCTTGCCCTGCAGGCGGCGGGAACCTGTCTGCTCGCGGCCGCGGTGGCTCTGGAGGTCACCGACCAGCCGCTGCCCTCCGAGCTGGCCCTCTCCCTTGCCGCGGCCACCCCGTATCTCGCGGCAGCGCCGCTGTACACCGCGGGACGCCGGACCTGGATGGTGGTGGCCGGTGCCCTCGCGCTCATGCTCGCCGTGGCCAGCCTGGTCCGCATCACCGAGCAACCGCTGATGAACACCCTGCACGTGCTCCCGCTTCTCCTGGTTGCGTACACGGCCTCCACCGTCCGCAGTGCAACCCACCGAGACCGAGGCCTCCAACGTGAACGTGTCCGAGCCCGCCACGACGGCGCAGAGCGCGAACGCCGCCGCTGGGCCCGGGAACTGCACGACGACACCCTCCAGGAACTCGGCGCCGTGCAGGTGGTGCTCTCCTCCGCCGTCGCCGACGGCCGCCCCGAGGCCATGCACAGCGCCATCGAGCAGGCACGCTCCCTGGTGGGCAACCAGATCACCTCGCTGCGCCACCTGATCACGGATCTGCGTCCCTTGGTCCTGGACGAACTGGGACTGCGCGTGGCCTTGGAGGCGCTGTGCCGACGCACCTCGGAGACCTTCGGTATCCGCGTCGATCTCCGGATCGATCCGCAGGACACCGACATCAGCGACCGGCTGACTCCAGAAGCGCAGGCCCACGTGTACCGCATCGTCCAGGAGGCATTGACCAACGCGGTGAAACACGCCCAGCCCACTCGGATCACTGTCGGTATGGAGGCTGACCGCCGTGTGATGACGCTGACCGTTGCCGACGACGGGCACGGAATGCCACAGCCCCCGGATTCCAGACGCTGGCCGGTCCTGCGCGTCGCCACACCCCCGGCCTCCACCGTGCGGGGAGTGGGGCTCTCCGCCATGCACGAGCGCGCAGACCTCATCGACGCCCAGCTCACGCTCCGCAGCATTCCCGGGAAGGGCACCACCATCATCCTGAGCGTGCCCCTTGCCACTCGGCGCGAGGGCCATGCACAGCCTTCAGGCGGAGCTCTTGGCACGGAGTAGTCCCTCCGGGGCGTCCCCACGGGCGCGGCCGGCCGCGCCGACTCCGGTGGCGCCCCCGCCGTCCCACCGACCTGGGGTCCTGCGCGCCAGCTCGTCCGGAGCTGTGGCAATCCCTTGCAGCGTTGGCGGAGAGCCTTCCTTTCTCCGACCTGCCGAAGCTGACGGCCCATCAGAGTTCGACGCCGGCCGGGTGACCGCGCTCCTGAGCGGGGCTGCCGAGGGTCCGTGCTTCGCGCTGATCGCGGCCGGGGTGGCCGGTCTGCATCAGCTGCCCGGCCGATAGTTGGTGCGGTCGGCGTAGTCCTGCGATGAGGGGCTCGACCAGTCGACGTGCGTCGTAGTGGGGATCGCTGTCCGCGCCGGTGCAAAGGTTCCCGACGCGGCGCATGAGTTCGTAGGCATCCATGTCGGAGCGGATCTCGCCGGCGACGGCTGCTGCTTCGAGCAGCTGGGTGCACACGGGCACGAGCCGGTCGAGGAAGTAGGCGAGCAGAGCGTCGAAGCCGGATACTGGGCGCATTCGGGTGTTGCGACGACGCGGTCAGGTGCCGTAGCTGTGGTCGTGCGTCCGCCAGGGAATACGGGACAGTGCTCAGGGGGCCTCCCGGCGGGCGGGCCGTCACTTCACGCGGGTGGCGCGCGACGCCGGTACGGCGCTGCCGGATGCCAGCGGCGAGCGGGCCAGTTCGACGCAGCCCAGGGCGATCAGGCTGAGCGCGACCAGTTCGGGCAGCAGCCACCAGCCGGTACGCAGATGCTCGCCGAACAGGGTCACGCCGTACAGGATGCTGATCACCGCGTCGCCCAGGGTCAGCATCGGCTGTACGGCGACCAGGGTGCCCGCCTGCAGGGCGTTCTGAAGGAGGAACAGCGAACCCACCCCGGCGGCGGCGGTGGCGTACAGCTGCCAGGACGTCATGAGCGCGGCTGCCCCGCCGCCGTCGCCGAGCTGCGCCATGGCGTCCTTCATCAGGGCGGCGGTGAGCGCGTACCCGCACGCGGCGGCCAGACCGAGCAGCGCCCCACGGGGGTTGCCGCGGGTGGACAGCGCTCCGCCGATCAGCGCCGCCTCGAAGATCGCGGTCATGACCAGCGCCGGGATCCACGTCGCGCCCTCTACCGAGGAACTGCCGCCGCCCGGCGCGGCGGAGACCATGCCGAGGGCCAGACCGAATGTCACGGCAGCCACCCCGTACCAGACCTCACGGGGCACCCGGACCCGCATCACGAACCCGGCCAGCAGCAGCGTCGCCGGCAGTTCGATGACGAAGATCGGCTGGACCACCGAGATCGGCCCGGTGGCCAGCGCAGTGGCCTGGCAGACGGCGGCAACGATCACCAGGCCGATTCCGGCCAGCCACACCTTCTGGCGCACCAGATGGCCGATCAGCGACAGATGCATCGCCTCGGTGTCGGGTACCGAGCGGGCGGCGCGGCGTTGCAGCACAGAGGCGGCGCCGTTGCTGAGTGCGGTCAGGATGGCGAACAGGACACTGATCACCGGACCATGATGCGGGCGGCCCGCCCACAATCCCGGGTCCTGCCCTCCTCGGGTGCGGCGGCCCGGGAGAGGAGGGATGCGCAGTTGCGGACCGAAGATGTCCGCAAGCCCGCGTAGCGTGCCGTTCATGGCCGCGAAGACGAACCCCGCCGCACCCGCCTCGCCCCCCGTGCTCCCGCCCCGCGCACTGGGCCGTGCCACCCTGGCACGCCAACTGCTCCTGCACCGGAGCCCGATGTCCGCGAAGGACGCCGTCGGGCACCTCGTCGGGCTCCAGGCACAGAACACCAAGCCGCCCTACTACCAGCTCTTCGCCCGGCTCGAAGGCTTCGACCCCGCCGAACTCTCCGGGCTGATGGAGTCCCGCGAGGTGGTCCGTATCGTGACCCTGCGGTCCACCATCCACACCCACACCGCCGCCGACGCACTCACCCTGCGCCCCCTGGTCCAGCCGGCCCGCGACCGGGAGCTGAAAATGTTCCGCAACGGACTCGTCGGTGTGGATCCGGACCGGCTCGCGGCGCTCGGCAGGGAGCTAGTCGAGGAATGGCCCCGTACCCCGAAGGAGATCCGCGAGGCGCTGCTCGCCGAGTGGCCGGACGCCGACCCGCAGGCCCTGACCGTGGCAGCCCGCTGCGTCCTGCCCCTGGTCCAGGTCACCCCGCGCGGGGTGTGGGGCCGCAGCGGCCAGGTCGCGCTGACCACCGCGGAGCACTGGCTCGGCCGGCCGGCGGAGCCGACGCCCACACCCGACGCGACCGTGCTGCGCTACCTCGGGGCGTTCGGCCCCGCCTCCGTGAAGGACATGCAGATGTGGGCGGGGCTGACCCGGCTGCGGGAAGCCTTCGAACGGCTGAGGCCGCAGCTGATCACCTTCCGCGACGAGAACGGCGTCGAGCTCTTCGACCTGCCGGACGCCCCGCGCCCCGACGCGGACACCCCCGCCCCGCCGCGCTTCCTGCCCGAGTTCGACAACGTGCTGCTCGGCCACGCCGACCGTACGCGCGTCATCCCGCCCCAGTACCGGGGACGCAACGGGAACGGCAACCAGGCGTACGGAACCGTGCTGGTCGACGGGTTCCTCGCCGCGATCTGGCGACTCGGCGCGCCCGGCACGAAATCCGGCGGGAAGCCCGGCGGCGAAGGGATCGTCACCGTGCAGGCGCTGGGAAGGCTCAGCCGGGCCGAGCGCGACGCCGTCACGGAGGAGGGGCTGCGGATGCTGGCCACGATGGCGCCCACCCAGGAGCCCGCGCACGACATCCGGTTCGCCCCCTTCGTGGACTTCGGGGACTGACCGGGACCATCTTCGCCAAATCGGCTTGAGCGCCCAGCAGTTGTGAACCCCCAGGAAGACCGGATACGCCGCACCCGCCGGATTCACCGCCAGTGGCCACGGCTGACGTCAGGTGCGCGAGTTACGGCAGCAGTCCCGCCCGGCGCGCCGCCACCACCGCTTCCAGCCGGGTGTGCGCCCCCAGCTTTCGCATCGCCGAGCGCAGATACCCCTTCACCGTCTCCGGTCGAAGCCCCAGTCGGCCGGCCGCCACCGCGTTGGTCGCACCCGCCGCCACACAGGCGAGGACATCGACCTCGCGCGGCGCCAGCAGCACCTCACGGCCGCGTGGCTCCTGTGCCCCGGACGCCGAGGCCAGCCGCGCGCACACCGAGAGCAGCTCCTCGCGCAGCGCCGGGTCGGCCACCTTGGGGGCGAGCGCGCGCAGTTCGCGGTGCGCCTCGCGGACGTCCTCCCAGGCCCCCGGAGCGGCCCGGGGGTCCGTCACCTGGTCCCGGGTGACGGACAGGAGCTGCTGCACCTCGTCCCGTACGACAAGGGCCTGTTCCACGTCGCGGGCCGCCGCGACTGCCGCGTCGAACGTACGGTCCCCGAGGGCGAGCGGCTCACGCAGCGCCCCGTACAGCACGCCCCGTACCCTCCGGCGTACGACGACGGGCACCGCGACCACCGAGCGCAGGCCCTCCGCGGCGACCGCGGTGTCGTACTCGTGGCTGATGTGCCGCGACGAGGGGTAGTCGGTCACCGCGCACGGCCGCGACAGGGCGATCGACTTGCCGCCGAGCCCGCTGCCGGCCGTTATGACGAGCCCGCGCAGCGCGGTGGTCTGCGCCCCGTTGAGCTCCACGATCCTGGCGTGGCGCGGGTCCGAGAGCAGTCCGCCGAACGCGACGGGCAGTCCGCTCGTCCGGCGCAGCCGCAGCAGGGCCGCTTGCATCTCGACCGTATCGACCGGTTCCGGCACGCTGTCGCCTCTCCGCCCCGCCCTCTGTACCCCCGTTCGGGGGTGGTGAGACCTGGGTCACTGTTTTCATGATGTTAAGTGACCGGTCCGGTCCGCAATGAGGAGGGCACATGTCGGCAACGAACGCGACGGAAACGTTTCGGGCCGCCCGGGACTTTCTGCTGCAGCACCGCGAGGACTACGCGGCGGCCTACGAGGGCTTCCGCTGGCCCCGGGCCGACCATTTCAACTGGGCGCTGGACTGGTTCGACGTCATCGCCGAGAACAACGACCGCACCGCCCTGCACATCGTGGAGGAGGACGGCCGGCGCACCGAGGCGTCCTTCGCCCGGATGTCCGCCCGCTCCAACCAGGCGGCGAATTGGCTGCGTGCCCAGGGGGTACGCGCCGGGGACCGGATCCTCGTCATGCTCGGCAACCAGATCGAGCTGTGGGAGACGGCCCTCGCCGCGATGAAGCTGCGCGCCGTCGTCATCCCCGCCACGCCGCTCCTCGGCCCCGTCGATCTGCGCGACCGGGTGGACCGCGGCCGGGTCCGGCATGTGATCGTGCGGGACGCGGACGCCGCCAAGTTCGACGAGGTGCCCGGTGACTACACCCGGCTCGCCGTCGGCGACGAGGTCGAGGGCTGGCATTCGTACACCGGCGCCGACGAGCAGCCGGAGAGCTTCGAGGCGGACCGCGAGACCGACGCCGACGAACCGCTGATGCTGTACTTCACATCCGGTACGACCGCCAGCCCCAAGCTGGTCGAGCACACCCATGTCTCGTACCCGGTGGGCCACCTGTCGACGATGTACTGGATCGGCCTCAGGCCCGGAGACGTCCACCTCAACATCTCCTCGCCGGGCTGGGCCAAGCACGCCTGGTCGAACCTCTTCGCGCCATGGAGCGCCGAGGCGACCGTCTTCATCTTCAACTACACCCGGTTCGACGCGGGCCGGCTGATGGCCGAGATGGACCGCTCGGGCGTCACCAGCTTCTGCGCCCCGCCCACCGTCTGGCGGATGCTGATCCAGGCCGACCTCTCCCAGCTGAGGACCCCGCCACGCGAGGTCGTCGCGGCGGGCGAGCCGCTGAACCCCGAGGTCATCGAGACGGTCCGGCGCGCGTGGGGCGTCACCATCCGGGACGGCTTCGGCCAGACCGAGACCGCCGTCCAGGTCGCCAACACCCCCGGCCAGCTGCTGAAGTCCGGTTCCATGGGGCGGCCGAGTCCAGGCTTCAAGGTCGAGCTCCTGGACCCGGTCACCGGCCGGCCCGGGGCAACTGAGGGCGAGATCTCCCTCGATCTGTCGGACCGTCCGGTCGGCCTGATGACCGGATACCACGGCGACCCGGACCGTACCGCCGAGGCGATGGCGGGCGGCTACTACCGCACCGGCGACATCGGCTCCCGCGACGAGGACGGCTACATCACCTATGTCGGCCGCGCCGACGACGTCTTCAAGGCATCCGACTACAAGATCTCGCCGTTCGAACTGGAGAGCGCCCTGCTGGAGCACGAGGCGGTCGCCGAGGCTGCGGTCGTGCCCGCGCCCGACCCGGTCCGGCTCGCGGTCCCGAAGGCGTACGTCGTGCTCGCGGAGGGCTGGGAGCCCGGCCCGGACACCGCGAAGGTGCTGTTCGCGCACTCGAGGGCGGTGCTGGCCCCGTACAAGCGGATCCGCCGGCTGGAATTCTCCGAACTGCCGAAGACCGTGTCCGGCAAGATCCGCCGGATCGAGCTGCGCGAGCGTACGGCCGAGGGCGTCGGCACCGAATACGACGAGGGGGACCTGCGATGAGCGGACGGACCGGCCTTTCCTACGCGCACGGCACCGGCACCACGGCCCTGCTCGGCGACACCATCGGGCGCAATCTCGACCGGGCGATCGAGGCGTACCCGGAGCGCGAGGCGCTTGTCGACGTCGCCTCGGGGCGACGCTGGACGTACGCGGAATTCGGCGCCGCCGTCGACGAGCTGGCGCGCGCCCTGATGGGCTCCGGAGTGGCGAAGGGCGACCGCGTCGGCATCTGGGCGATCAACTGCCCCGAGTGGGTGCTCGTCCAGTACGCCACCGCCCGCATCGGCGCCGTCATGGTCAACATCAACCCGGCCTACCGGGCGCACGAGCTGGAGTATGTGCTCGGCCAGGCCGGGATCTCCCTCCTGATCTCCTCGCTCGCCCACCGCACCAGCGACTACCGCGCCCTCGTCGGCCAGGTCCGGGCCAATTGCCCCGCCCTGCGGGCCGTGCACTACATCGGCGATCCGTCCTGGGACGAGCTGACGGCAGCGGCCGCAGCCGTCACCGCCGGACAACTGGCGGCCAGAGAGGCCGAGCTGTCCTGCGACGACCCGATCAACATCCAGTACACCTCGGGCACGACGGGCTTCCCCAAGGGCGCCACCCTCTCGCACCACAACATCCTCAACAACGGCTATTTCGTGGGGGAGATGGTCGCCTACACGGAACAGGACCGGGTCTGTCTGCCCGTTCCCTTCTACCACTGCTTCGGCATGGTGATGGGCAACCTCGGCATCACCTCGCACGGCGCCTGCATCGTGATCCCGGCTCCCGCCTTCGAGCCCGCCGCCGTCCTCGCGGCGGTCCAGACGGAGCGCTGCACCTCGCTCTACGGCGTCCCCACCATGTTCATCGCGGAGCTGAACCATCCGGACTTCGCCTCGTACGACCTCTCCTCGCTGCGCACCGGGATCATGGCCGGATCACCCTGCCCGGTCGAGGTGATGAAGCGGGTCGTCGCCGAGATGCACATGGACGAGGTGTCCATCTGCTACGGCATGACGGAGACCTCCCCGGTGTCCACCCAGACCCGCCGCGACGACGACCTGGAGCGCCGCACCGGCACGGTCGGCCGGGTGATGCCGCACATCGAGGTGAAGGTCGTCGACCCGGCGACGGGCGTGACCCTGGAGCGCGGCGCGGCGGGCGAGCTCTGCACCCGTGGCTACAGCGTGATGCTCGGCTACTGGGAGCAGCCCGAGCGGACCGCGGAAGTGATCGACGCGGGGCGCTGGATGCACACCGGTGACCTCGCGGTGATGCGCGAGGACGGCTACGTACAGATCGTCGGCCGGATCAAGGACATGATCATCCGCGGAGGCGAGAACGTGTACCCGCGGGAGATCGAGGAGTTCCTCTACGGCCATCCGAAGATTGCCGACGTGCAGGTGGTGGGCGTACCGGACGAGACGTACGGCGAGGAGATCCTGGCCTGCGTCATCCCCCGGGACCCGGCGCAGCCGCCCACCCTGGATGAGGTGACGGAGTACTGCCGCGAGCAGCTGGCGCACTACAAGATCCCGCGACGGCTGCAGATCCTCGAGACCTTCCCGATGACGGTCAGCGGGAAGGTCCGGAAGATCGAACTGCGGGAGAACTACGGGTAGTTACGGGTACCGGTCGGTGGGAAGTGGTGCCCGCGGGCGCTGTCAGGCGGCTTCGATGATGTCGTCGGCGGCGCCCCGCGTCGCGGCGGCCCACTCGATGAGCAGTATCTCGTACGCCGCGGACTCCACGGAGGACCAGTCCTGCCCGGCTCGCGCGTCCACGAGCGCACGTATTGCCTCGTTCGCCTCGACGGCGGACGGGTGCGTGGGCTGTGCGGCGTGCGGCGGGGCGGAAGGTGGTGAGAGCCGTGGAATTAAGACCATGCGCCCCACTCTAAGGCCGGCCGCTGACAGAGGCCGAACATTTGTGGCCCCTGGACCGAACGTGACCGATTGCACTCGCTGTTGTCGGCCGGTTCCGCTGTGGTGCCGGACCTCGTGAGGCAGTGCTGGAAGGGGTGAACGCACTGTCACAGTTCGCGTCGCATGCAGACCCTCGGCCAGCGGTCCAGGCCGTGTTCCGCCTCCTCCGCCCTGATCTTCCGTAGTCCGTCGGTGAGTTCGGCCTCCGTGAGTGTGCGGAAGCCGAGGCGCGTGTAGTACGGAGCGTTCCACGGGACGTGCGAGAACGTCGTCAGGGTGAGGGCGCCCAGCCGCCGGTCGCCCGCCCAGTCGGCGAGGTGGTCGATGAGCGCGCTGCCCACACCGCGCCGGGCGGCGGACGGATGGACCGAGACCTGCTCGACATGGGCGGCGCCGTCGACCGGATCGGCGATCAGATAGGCGACGGGGCGGTCGTCGGGATCCGCGGCCACCCAGGCGCGGTCGGCCCCGCGGTACTCGTCCAGCAGATCGAGGGGCGGCGGGTCGTCGTCCGCGACGGCGGACATGCCGAGGGTGCGGAACGGTTCGCCGGCGGCGCGCTCGATGTCCTGGAGCAGTGGGAGATCGGAGCGGCGGGCGGGACGGATGCGCATGCCGCCAGTATGGCGTCGGCGGCCGGTGCGGGGACCCCCGTATTGCCGACCCGCGGTTCGGGACCGGCTGGGCGACGGTCCGCCGGCCGGGCGCGGCCCACGCCGCGCCCGGGTTCCGCCGTGGGTGGGCCGGACCCGAGCCGCGCAGGGCTCCCTCGCGGTGGTCAATCAGGGCAAACGCCCCCAGGAGTGATGCTGCTGGTATTGAGGGGGCGTGCGGAGGCGCTTGTCGATTCCCGCGCGACCCCAATGTCATCTGTGACGCATGCGACCGATTGGCTACCTTCTGTAGCAAGTTGATCGCGCACAGCGACATTGGGGTCGGTGTGCGCGACAGCGGGATCGGAGAGATGAACGTGAAATCCTGCAAGCGGTGGGCTGTGGGCCTGGGAGCCGTCGCGGTCAGTACCGGGCTGATGTCGGGCTCATTCAGTCCGGCCGTCGCCAGCGACTCCGCGGGAGCGGCCCCACGGTCCGTCGTCGCCAAGCAGTTGACCCTGAGACTGGCCGGCAATCCGGGCCAGGTCGCCAATGTATGGGGAGCGGGCCAAGGCAACGGTGTCCCGGTCATCCAGTACCCGTGGGCCGGGACGGCCAACGAACGCTGGGAAGCGAATGCGGTCGCGGGTGCCTACTACCGGTTCAAGTCCGTCAGCAGCGGCAAATGTCTCAACGTCAACGGAGGCGGTACCGCCAACGGCACCCAGGTCATCCAGTACACCTGCGGCGGCAACGCCGACAACGCACTGTGGAGGCTCGTCCCCAAGGGCATCGGCTACCAGATCGTCGTCAAGTCCAGCAACAAGTGCCTCAACGTCGCGGGCGGAGTAGGCGCCGGACGCCCCCTTGTCCAGTACGACTGCACCGCCCAGGGTGCGACCAACGACGTCTGGCTGCCCGTCTGGGAACCCCACACCCTCTGAGCCTTCACGGGAGTCCGTCAGCCACGCGCTGACACCTTGTGGCTGGGACCCTCCTTGGGGGGACTCAGCCACGTTCTCGCGGACAACGGACAGCGTGAAACTCCTTCCATGGGGAGGGCGGTTTGAGCATCCCTGTCGGCCGAGCACCTGGCTGACCTGCCCAGCTTCACGGCGTGAGGAGTACCGCTGCCCCGGCTTGCCGTGCCTATCGTGGAATGACACACGAGGGGCGGCGTCGAGACGGGACGGACGTGACCGAACCGAAGGTGGACTATGCGGCAGTGTTCCAGGCCCTGCCCGGTGCGGTCGCGCTCCTGACCCCGCAGCTGGTCTACGCGGACGCCAACGAGGAGTTCCTGCGTGTGGTGGGCCGCACCCGCGGGCAAGTTGTCGGCCGCTACCTGCGCGACGATTTTGCCGAAAGCCCGAACAGTCCCGGTGCGACCGTGGTGCGCAACGTCGAGGCGTCACTGCGTCGGGTGATGGAAACCGGTGAGCGCGACACCATGGAGCTGCAGCGCTACGACGACATGGCGGGTCCCGGCCGGTCCGGGGTGCGGGACGAGCGCTACTGGACCATGATCAACATTCCCGTCCTCGGTTCGGACGGACGGGTGGCGCTGCTGCTGCACCGGGTGGAGGAGGTCACCGAACTCATCCACGCCCGCGTAGTCGCGCTGAGCCTCCAGGAGGCGATGCTGCCCGCGCTCGGCCCGGTCGGTCGCCACCCGTCGGCCGTACGCTACCGGCCCGCCATCGACGCGCTGGACGTGTGCGGTGACTGGTACGACCTGGTCGACCTGCCCGGCGACCGCACCGCGGTCGCCGTCGGCGACGTCGTCGGCCACGGCCTGTCTGCGGCCCAAGTCATGGGACAACTGCGCAGCGCGCTCAGCGCCACCTCCCGCGTCACCGACGGCCCCGCCCGTGCCCTGGAAGCCCTCGGTCTGTACGCCCGCTCGGTCGACGGGGCCGAGAACACCACCGTGGCCAACACGTTCATCGACTGGAGCACCCACACCATCACCTACAGCAGCGCCGGCCACCCCCCGCCGGCCCTCCTGCGGAGGGACGGAACCGTCGAGTTCCTGGACCAGGCCACCGACCCCCCGCTCGGCGCCCGCCCTGAACACGGCCCTCGGGTGCAGGCCACCGTGGCCTTCACCGAGGGGTCCGTCCTCCTGCTGTACACCGACGGCCTGGTCGAACGCCGCGGCGAGGACATCGACACCGGCCTCGCGCGGCTCGCCGACTCCCTGGCCCGCCACTGGGCGGCCGACCCCGAAACCCTTGCGGACGCCCTGCTGGCCGACCTGCTCCCGCTCGGCGGCGTCACCGACGACACCGCCCTGGTCGTCGTGCATCTCTGACCCGGTCCGCCGTGTCCGCAGGAGCGCGCTCCATCGGCTTGCCTGCGCTGTCCCAGGCGGTCCAGGCGGTCCAGTCGGTCCAGTCGGTCCAGTCGGTGGAGCGTGGCCTGCGCGGCGCTCACTTCCGCCGTATCGGCCGCCGGGACAGCCCTTGGGCACTGTCCTGGCGGTCTTCGTGGGCCCGGAACGCCTGGTACGGCACCTTGCCGTGTGGTCGGAAGTCGCCCGAGTACGTCCGGCACGACGACGATCCTCCGCCTTGCGACGCACCGCGTCAGACGCCGCGGGCCGATCCACGAAGATCGCGGGGGCAGGACCTAGTGACCCGTGGAGAGCAGCTCGTCGGCCGGGCCATTGACCGGCTGCGGGGTCCCGGTGAGGTCCATCACGAAGAGCGGGATGCAGAGACCGTCCGCCCGCTCCCTGGCGTCCTGCGCATAGCCCGCCAGTGAGAAGAAGACGCTGGTCACCGAGGCGTTCAAGCCGTTCAGCCAGAGACATTCGACATCGCGCAGGGTGGTCGGCCGGGTGGTCGAGTCGACCTGGGCGATCAGCCCGGCGGCGCGCAGATCGATCCGGGAGGCGGGGCGTTCCGCCGGCTGTACGACGTTGCGGTAGCCCAGCCACCGCAGGTACATCGCGGCGGCGGTGACCGCGTCGCGGCCGGTGCGGATCGTCATCGGCCGGAACGCCGGGCGGGGCGCCGCCGCCGTCCGCGGCAGGGGGATGTGGGTGGGCAGGGTCCCGGCGTCCGGGCCGGGCGCGGACTCCGTGGCCGGGCGGACCGGGATCCGCAGCACGGTCCCGCACGGACAGCACAGCTCCGGCTGCGGCCACTGGTCGTGGCGTCCGCAGGTGCGGCAGCGCACGGTGACCCAGTCCTCGTTCCAGGTGCGGTGGGTGATCGGTTCGACCGCTCCGCCGCGCAGCACGGGCGGGGCGATGGGAGTCCCGCACGGGCACGGGTAGACCGGTGTGAGGTAGGCGTGATCGCGGCCGCAGGCCGGGCAGCTTACCGGCACGGACTCCACTGTGGTCTCCCTCCGGCGCCCCCGGCGCCGCCCCGGGGCCTCCGCGCCCCGTGTCCCCTGTGCTCCGTCCCCATGGTCCACCAAGAGTGAGGCGCGGGGGAGCGACTTGGGGGATTCACCGGTCTTGACGGCCACTCGGCCGCAGCTTAGATTGCTTCCGTATAGCAGAAACAAACTTTCGTAATGCGGAATAGGTGCTCTCAGGTGGCGCGACAGAGCCCGACTCCACCCGTCCGAGCAGGAGTACTCCATGCCTCGAATGACCGCTGCCCGAGCGGCAGTTGAGATCCTCAAGCTGGAAGGCGTCACCAACGCGTTCGGCGTGCCGGGCGCAGCGATCAACCCGTTCTACGCGGCGCTCAAGGCCGGCGGTGGCATCGACCACACGCTCGCCCGCCATGTCGAGGGCGCGTCCCACATGGCCGAGGGCTACACCCGGAGCAGGGCAGGGAACATCGGCGTCTGCATCGGTACGTCGGGGCCCGCCGGGACCGACATGATCACCGGGCTCTACTCGGCGATCGCCGACTCCGTTCCGATCCTCTGCATCACCGGCCAGGCACCGGTGGCCAAGCTTCACAAGGAGGACTTCCAGGCCGTCGACATCGCCTCGATCGCCAAGCCGGTGACCAAGGCCGCGACGACCGTCCTGGAGGCCGCGCAGGTGCCCGGCGTCTTTCAGCAGGCCTTCCATCTGATGCGGTCGGGCCGCCCCGGCCCGGTCCTCATCGATCTGCCGATCGACGTCCAGCTGACGGAGATCGAATTCGACCCGGAGACGTACCAGCCGCTGCCCGTCTACAAGCCGGCCGCGTCCCGCGCCCAGATCGAGAAGGCGATCGGGCTCCTGCTCGCATCCGAGCGCCCGGTGATCGTCGCCGGTGGCGGCATCATCAACGCCGACGCCTGCGAACTCCTCGTCGAGTTCGCCGAGCTGACGGGCACCCCGGTCATCCCGACCCTGATGGGCTGGGGCATCCTCGCCGACGACCACGAGCTGAACGCCGGCATGGTCGGCCTGCAGACCTCGCACCGCTACGGCAACGCGAACTTCCTGGAGTCGGACTTCGTCCTGGGCATCGGCAACCGCTGGGCCAACCGGCACACCGGGGACCTGGCCGTCTACACCAAGGGCCGCACGTTCGTCCACGTCGACATCGAGCCCACCCAGCTCGGCAGGATCTTCGCGCCGGACCTGGGTATCGCCTCCGACGCCAAGGCCGCGCTGGAGCTCTTCGTCGAAGTGGCGAAGGAGCTCAAGGCGGCCGGCCGGCTGCCGGACCGCAGCGCCTGGGGCGCTTCCACCCAGGAGCGCAAGGCCCGGCTGCAGCGCCGTACCCACTTCGACAACGTGCCGCTGAAGCCGCAGCGCGTGTACGAGGAGATGAACCGCGCCTTCGGACCGGAGACGCGCTACGTCACCACGATCGGCCTCTCCCAGATCGCCGGCGCGCAGATGCTGCACGTCTACAGGCCGCGCCACTGGATCAACTGCGGCCAGGCCGGTCCGCTCGGCTGGACCATTCCGGCCGCGCTGGGCGTCGCCACCGCCGACCCCGAGGGTCAGGTGGTCGCGCTCTCCGGCGACTACGACTTCCAGTTCATGCTGGAGGAGCTGGCGGTCGGCGCACAGCACAACATCCCGTACGTCCATGTCCTGGTGAACAACTCCTATCTGGGGCTGATCCGCCAGGCGCAGCGCAACCTGGACATCAACTTCCAGGTCAACCTGGAGTTCGAGAACATCAACTCCCCGGAGCTGGGCGCCTACGGCGTCGACCACGTCAAGGTCGTCGAGGGCCTGGGCTGCAAGGCGATCCGGGTCACCGAGCCGGACCAGCTGCTGCCCGCGTTCGAGGAGGCCAAGAAGCTGGCCGCCGAGTTCCGCGTCCCGGTGGTCGTCGAGGCGATCCTGGAGCGCGTCACCAACATCTCGATGGGCGCCGCGGGTATCGACGCCATCAACGAGTGGGAGGACATCGCCACCGAGCCGGGTCACGCCCCGACCTCGATCCGCCCGTTCGTCGCGAGCTGACGACCCTCTCTTCTCTTCTGTCGCCTGTGTGGGGGCGGACCACCGGAACCCGGTGGTCCGCCCCCACACGTGTGTCCGGGCCCCGTGAAAGCGCCAACTCCCCCTACCCGTAGTACTTCAGGGCTACCCGGAAGGTGCCCTCCCCGGGTGGACGCCGACCACAAGGCCGGCTCCCTAACTTCTGTACCGGAAGCACTACCGACCATCTCGACGGACATCCGGTACGGAAGGACCATCTCTTATGGCGCCCAGCCCGCCCAGGAGCCATCCGCGCAGGAACCTTCCGCGCGCTGTCCGGACGCTGCTCGCCGCCCTCGTCATCGCCGCGGTCGCCGTGCCCATGGCGGGTGCGGCCTGCCCCTCGGCCGTCCCGGCGCCGGCCCCGGCCGCCCTTGCTCCGCTGCGTGCTGCGACCCCCGCCGCCCTTGCCGACCGGTACGCCGTCAACCGCGGCTCCGTCCTCGCGGCCGAGCGGATGGCCAGCCGCCACGGCGACGGTAAGCGGGCCGCAGCCCTGCGCGGTCTCGCCGACCCGGCGCGCCACTTCTTCTCCTTCGACGGCCGCGACGGCGGCCGCAGCGTCGAGGTGTTCGGCGACCTCTCCGGCGCCCGCCGGATCGCCGTGCTGGTCCCGGGGGCGGGCATCAGCCTCGACCGGTACTGGCGGCTGCGGGCCGCCGCCGTCGACCTGCGCCGGGAGACGGGCGAGGGGACGGCGGTCATCGCCTGGCTTGGCTACGAAACGCCGGACACGGTGAGCCGGGCGTCGGTGACCACAGGCCGGGCCAAGGGTGCCGCGACGGAACTGCGCACATTCCTGGCCGAGTTGCAGCGAGCCGAGCCAACCGCCCGGACGTCGCTGCTGTGCCACTCCTACGGATCCGTCGTCTGTGCCGAGGCAGCCCCAGGGATGGCGGTCTCGGACATCGTCCTGTACGGCAGCCCCGGCACCGGCGTCGAAAACGTCGCAGCACTCCACACCCCGGCCACCGTCTGGGCAGGCCGGGGCGGCGACGACTGGATCGCCGAGGTGCCGCACGTACAGCTCCGACTGCCGTTCGTCACCCTTGGGTTCGGAACGGACCCGGTCTCCCCGGAGTTCGGTGCCCGGCACTTCGCGGCGGGCGACGGCGGCCACAGCGACTACCTGAAGCCCGGCTCCCTATCGCTGGAGAACATCGCCCGGATCGTCTCCGGCCGGACCCCTGCCGAGGAGGGCCGTCATGCGTGAACTCGTCCGGCGGATCGACGCCGCCACCCCGCCCGACCGCGACCGCGCCGTCGACGCACTGCGCGCCCTCGCCATTCTGGGCGTGGTGCTCGGCCACTGGCTGGTGACCGCCCTGATCGCCGACACCGGCACCGTGCGCGCCGCGAGCCCCCTGCAACACATGCCCCAACTGACCCCGGTTTCCTGGCTGTTCCAGACGCTGTCGGTGTTCTTCCTGGTGGGTGGTCAGGTCGGGGCGAAGAGTTACGCCTCCGCCCGCACTCGCGGCACCACGTACGGGCAGTGGCTCGGCGCCCGTACGGGCCGGCTGTTCAGGCCGGTCGCCGCCGTGCTGGTGGTGTGGACCGTGATTGCGGGCGCGCTGCTCGCCTCCGGGGTGGGCACGGAGACCGTGCACGCGCTGCTCAAACTGGTGCTGTCACCGCTCTGGTTCCTGCTGGTCTTCGCAGCGCTGACAGCGGCGACCCCGCTGGTCGCGAAGCTTCATCCGCTGTGGCCGCTCGCCGTCGTGCTGCATGTCGACCTGATCCGGTTCGGGCTGGGTGGTCCCGCCCGGCTCGGCTGGATCAATGTGGCGGCCGGCTGGCTGGTCCCGTACTGCCTGGGTGCGAGCTGGGCCCGCGGCGGCCTGCGGAGCCGGTCGACCGGATGGGCCCTGCTGCTCGTCGGCGCCGCCGCCACCGCCGGACTCGTCCTGTGGGCCGGCTACCCGGCGTCCATGGTCGGGGTGCCCGGCTCCAGGATCTCCAACCTCGACCCGCCCACGCTCGCGGTTGTCACCTTCGGCCTCGCCCAGTGCGGCGCGGCCCGGCTGCTGATCGGCCCGCTGCGGCGAGTCCTTCGACGCCCCGCGGCCTGGGCGGCGGTGGCGCTGGTCAACCTCTTCGCGATGACCGTCTTCCTCTGGCACCAGACCGCGATGATGGCGGTCACTGCCGTCGGCCTGCTTGCAGGTGAGTCGCTGCCCGGTCTGCACACCGTGCCCGGGGACTACGGCTGGGTGTTCGCACGGCTGGCCTGGCTGCCGGTGTTCGCCGTGGCGCTGCTGGTGTGCTGGGCGGCGTTCCGTAAGTACGAGGAAGGGCGGCCGCGGAAAGGCGGCCGTATCGTCCGCGAGGGGCGTCCTGCCCGGAAGTCGGTGGTGCGCCGTGCCTAGTCTGGACCGGATGAGGGGGTCGGTGGTGGGGGACGGACAGCGGTTGAGGACCGCGCTGCGGAGGGCGCCGCGCGCCCTGTTCGAGGATCTGACGGCGCCCGCCGATCCGCTGCCCGCCATGGGACATCCCGGATGGCCGGTCTGGCGGCCGGTGTTCGGGATGGTGCTGGTCTTCTGTGCCGTGGCCCTCGCCGTGGTGCAGGTGAAGGAACTGGCACCGGTCGACGGCGGCGCCATCCCCGGGTACGCGGTGCTGTTCGGCATCGGCCAGGCGGCGGCGCTGATCGTCGGCATGTTCCGCCCGGTGTCCGCCTGGTGGGCGTCGACGGTCCTCATGGTCGTCACCTCGCGGATCACGGAGCCCGGGTTGAGCCCGGACGCATTCTTCCCCTGGACCGTTTCAGGGCTCTTGCTCCAGTGCGGGGTGCTGTTCCTGCTGGCACTGCGGGTCCGGCCCCGCCGGGCGGCCGGGGCGCTGGTGATCAGCCTCCTCGCGGCACTGGCCTGCACTGTCGCCACCACCCGGGCACACCACTACGTCCTCGACCGCGGCACTCCGGTCCTGATCGCCGCCGTGGTGATCGGCGCCTCGCTGCGCGGCCTGCGGGTGGCCCGCACCCAGCTGGTCGTCCAGGAGGAACTCACCGCCGGGGAGCGGGCCCGGCGCACCCTGCTGGAGGAGCGCAACCGGATCGCCCGCGAGCTGCACGACGTGGTCGCCCACCACATGTCGGTGATCTCCATCCAGGCGCAGGTCGCCCCTCACCTGGTCGACAACCCGTCCGACGAGCTCAGGGAGAACCTCGCGGGCATCCGGCAGAACGCCGTCGAGGCGCTCACCGAGCTGCGGCATGTGCTCGGCGTACTGCGCTCCGAGGACGCTCTCTCGATGGGGGCGAGACACGCCCCGCAGCCCACTCTCGACCGCCTGGACGAACTGCTGGCCAATGTGCGCGGCGCCGGGCTCGTGGTCACCACCGCCACCATCGGCACGCCGCGCCCGCTGCCGCCGAGTGTCGAACTGTCGGCGTTCCGGATCGTCCAGGAGGCGCTCAGCAACGCGATGCGGCACGCGCCCGGTGCCCAGGTGCGGGTGGAGACGGCCTACGGGGCGGCCGGGCTCACCGTCCGGATCACCAACACCGCGCCGGGCGGACCCGCGGCGCCATCGCGGGGCATGGGGCACGGACTGCTCGGAATGCGCGAACGCGCCGCGATGCTGGGCGGCGAACTCGTCACTGGACGGACCCCGGACGGCGGCTACGAAGTCACGGCTATCCTGCCGGTGAGCGCCCCTGACCCGGCCGCCTTACCTGCTGAGGACACACTGTGACGACCATCCGCGTACTGATCGCCGACGACCAGGTGATGGTCCGCCAGGGATTTACGGTGCTGCTCGACGCAGAACCCGGCATCGAGGTCGTCGGTCAGGCGGTGGACGGCCTCGACGCCGTCTCCAAGGTCGCAGAACTCGTCCCGGATGTCGTCCTGATGGATGTCCGGATGCCCGTGCTCGGCGGCATCGAGGCGACCCGCCGCATCACGTCACCCCACGACGCCCGGATCAAGGTGCTCATCCTGACCACCTTCGATCTCGACGAGTACGTGTACGAGGCGCTGCGCGCGGGTGCGTCCGGCTTTCTGCTCAAGGACGCTTCGGTAGAGGAACTGGTCCACGCAGTACGGGTGGTGGCAGCAGGTGACGCGCTGCTCGCCCCGAACATCACCAAGCGGCTGATCGCCGAGTTCTCCCGGATGACGGCGGAGCCTCGGGCCCCGCTCATGGACCGAGTCGGTGATCTGACGGAGCGTGAGACCGAGGTGCTTTCCCTGATCGCGCAGGGCCTGTCGAACGCGGAGATCGCCACGCGCCTGGTGGTGGCGGAGCAGACGGCGAAGACCCATGTGAGCCGGATCCTGGCCAAGTTGGGGCTGCGCGACCGGACCCAGGCGGCGGTCTTCGCGTACGAGACGGGCCTGGTCCGCCCGGCCGGCTACTGACGCGCACGCAAGGGCGGGGAGCGGGGGACCGTCCGTACTCCCCGCCCTTGCATGAGGGTGGTGACCGCCCGACGGCGAGAGGCCGGCGTGACCGTTTCGTTCGCGCCGCCGGGCGGAGTCCTGGGTGCAGGTTGTGCCGGGACCGCGGCGACGGGCGATGGGCGGCCGGGTCCCCTCTCTGTCAGGTCGAGAGCGGCCGTCGGTTGCCTTCACCACCGCACTGGCTCGCACGCCGCCGCAGTCCTCAGTCACGTCCGTCCCGCCGGGCACCCCTCAGGGCCGGCCGGACGGACAGCACAAAGGAAATGACCTCACGTCATATCCTCTGCGCGGTCCCGGTGTTCTAGTCCTCGCGCAGGGCGCGGACCGCTTCCTCGACGCGCTTGCCGTACTCGGCGTCCGCGGCGTGGAAGTGAGCGAGGTTCTTCTCGATCACGTCGTCGCGGGTGACCTGGGAGAGGCCTCCGGCGATGTTGGCCACCAGGCGGCCCTTCTCGTCCTCGGACATCAGCCGGTAGAGCTCGCCCGCCTGGAAGAAGTCGTCGTCCTTGGTGTGGGCGGGCGCCGCGTGGGTGCCGGTCCAGCCGTGGACGGCGAGCGGGGCGGAGGGCGCCGCGTCGGTCTGGGCGGGGCCCGCGTACGAGTTGGGCTCGTAGTTCTTGTCGTGCCGCGCACCGTTGCGGGTGGCGTGCAGGCCGTCGCGACCGTAGTTGTCGACGACGGCGGTCCGCGGCGCGTTCACCGGGAGCTGGGTGTGGTTGACGCCGAGCCGGTAGCGGTGCGCGTCGGCGTAGGCGAACAGACGGCCCTGCAGCATCTTGTCCGGGGACGGGCCGATGCCGGGCACGAAGTTGTTCGGGGAGAAGGCGGCCTGCTCGACCTCGGCGAAGACATTGTCCGGGTTGCGGTCCAGGACCAGTCGGCCCACCCGCTGCAGCGGGTAGTCGCTGTGCGGCCACACCTTGGTGAGGTCGAACGGGTTGAAGCGGTAGTCCGCGGCCTCGGCGGCCGGCATGACCTGCACGTACAGGGTCCAGGACGGGTTCACGCCCCGCTCGATGGCCTGCAGCAGGTCCGTCTGGTGCGAGTTGCCGTCCCTGCCCGCGAGTTCGGCGGCCTGCTCGCTGGAGAGGGAGCGCACACCCTGGTTCGTCTTGAAGTGGTACTTGACGAAGAAGGCCTCGCCCTCGGTGTTCGTCCACTGGTAGGTGTGCGAGCCGTAGCCGTTCATGTGACGGTACGAGGCCGGGATGCCGCGGTCGCCCATCAGCCAGGTCACCTGGTGGGTCGCCTCCGGGGCGTGTGCCCAGAAGTCCCAGACATTCTCCGGCTCCTGACGGCCCGTGAACGGGTCGCGCTTCTGCGAGTGGATGAAGTCGGGGAACTTGATCGGGTCCTTGATGAAGAACACCGGGGTGTTGTTGCCGACCAGGTCGTAATTGCCTTCGTCCGTGTAGAACTTGAGGGCGAAGCCGCGTGGATCGCGTACGGCGTCGGCGCCGCCGAGCGAGTCGGCGACCGTCGAGAACCGGATGAACGTCTCGGTGCGCTTGCCGACGGCGGAGAGGAAGTCGGCACGGGTGAAGCCGGTGACGTCGTCGGTGACCTCGAAGTAGCCGTACGCGCCGGAGCCGCGGGCGTGGACCACGCGCTCCGGAATGCGCTCCCGATTGAAGCGCGCGAGCTTCTCCAGCAGGTGCTGGTCCTGGAGGAGGATCGGGCCACCGACGCCGGCGGTGGCGGAGTTCTGGTTGTCGGCGACCGGGGCGCCTGACTCGGTCGTAAGCACACGCTGCGTCATGGTGTCGGGGGGCGACCTTCCGTACGGGAGCTGCTGAACTGCGACGCCCTGGGGGCTCCAGGAGCGTAAGTACGCTCCGAACCGAACGTCAACAGTTTGTTGAAATTGAGAGTGGGGTGTTCCGGATGGTGCCGACGCCTGGGCGCGACAGGACAGGTGTCGGCGCCGACACCATCCGGAAGTCTGGGGGCAGGCCGGTCAGGCCTGGACGGGCTGACCCGAGAGGCGCTCGACCGCGCGCAGCAGCGCCGAGTGGTCCAGGCCGCCGTCGCCCTGCGCGCGCAGTGAGGCGACGAGTTGCGCGACCACGGCGCCGACGGGCAGCGCGGCCCCGACATTGCGGGCGGCGTCGGTGACGATGCCCATGTCCTTGTGGTGCAGATCGATCCGGAAGCCCGGCGCGAAGTCCCGCTTGAGGAAGTTGTCCTTCTTGCGGGTCAGCACGGTCGAGCCGGCCAGCCCGCCGTTCAGCACGTCGAGCGCGGCGGAGAGGTCCACCCCGGACTTCTCCAGGAAGACGACGGCCTCGGCACAGGCCTGGATGTTGACCGCGACGATCAGCTGGTTGGCGGCCTTCACCGTCTGGCCGGAGCCGTGCGGGCCGCAGAGCACGATGGTCCTGCCGAGTGCCTGGAGGATCGGCTGCGCGGCGTCGAAATCGGCCTGCTCGCCGCCGACCATGATCGACAGAACCGCTTCGATCGCACCGGCCTCGCCGCCCGACACCGGGGCGTCCAGCACGCGGATGCCCCGGTCCTTCGCGTTCTTCGCGAGGTCCACGGAGGTCTGCGGGGTGATCGAGGACATGTCGACCAGCAGGGCCCCGGGCCTCGCGTTCTCCAGGATGCCGTCGGGGCCGTACGCAATGGCCTCGACCTGCGGGGAGGCCGGCACCATCGTGATCACGACATCGGCGTCCCTGACCGCCTCGGCGATCGAGCCCGCGCCGTTCCCGCCGGCGGCGACCAGCCGGTCGATCTTGTCCTGCTCCAGGGTGTAACCGGTGACGTCGTAACCGGCCTTGATCAGGTTCTCGGACATGGGGGAGCCCATGATGCCGAGTCCGATCCACGCAACCTTGGGGAGGTTGTTGCTCATGAGGGTGCCTTCCTGAAAACGTGTGTACGAGGGGGGTCCGACGCCCTCAGCGGGCCGCGCGCGCCTCGGCGGGAAGCCAGGCGAAGGACTCGGAACTCGGTCGGTCGCCCGGCTTGTACTCCAGGCCGACCCAGCCGTCGTAACCGGCCTTCGTCAGCTCGTCGAGGAGTTGCTCGAGCGGCAGTGAGCCGGTGCCGGGCGCGCCGCGCCCCGGGTTGTCCGCGATCTGGACGTGGCCGGTCTTCCCGGCGTACGCGGCGATCACCTGGCTGAGGTCCTCGCCGTTCATCGACAGGTGGTACAGGTCCAGCAGGAACCTGGCGTTGCCGAGGCCCGTCGCGGAGTTGACCTTGTCGACGACTTCGATCCCGGCCGGTGCGCTCACTAGCGGGTAGCGCGGCGACTCCGGCTTGTTCAGGGTCTCGATGAGCAGGACCGCCCCGATCCGGTCGGCCGCGCGGGCGGCCAGGACCAGGTTCTCCAGGGCGAGTTCGTCCTGCACCGCCGGGTCCACGCCGTCGACGCGGTTGCCGTAGAGCGCGTTCAGCGCCTTGCAGCCGACCGAGGCGGCGAAGCCGGCCGCCACGTCGATATTGGCGCGGAACCGGTCCGACTCCGCGCCGGGTACGGAGAGCGCACCGCGGTCGGGGCCGGGCAGCTGTCCGGCGTAGAAGTTCAGCCCCACCAGCTGCGTGCCCGCGTCGTCGAGCGCCTTCTTGAGAGCGTCGAGTTCGGTCTGCGGCGGGGCGGGGGTCTCGATCCAGGGCCACCACAGCTCGACCGCCGTGAAGCCCGCGGCGGCGGCCGCCGCGGGGCGCTCCAGGAGCGGGAGTTCCGTGAAGAGGATCGAAAGGTTCACATCGAAGCGCTGGTCCGGGTGTCCCATGAGGTCAGGCGCTCCTTCCGTATTGCGGAAGTTAGTTTCTGCTTAACGGAAGATTGCATGGCTGATGGGAGAGCTGTCAAGAGGGGGTCCGCACACCGGGCCGCCGGGAGCGGCGCGCGCGGCCCCGTGCATGGTGGTTGCGGAGGATGCAACCGAAATTGCGCCACTTGCGGCTTCGGTCGGGGCGGGAGAGTGTGGCTGACATGTCCGACGCAGCCGACCCCGAGGTGCCGCGCATGACGACCCGCACCAGCCGACGCACGCTTCTCGGAGCGCTCCTGGCGGGCGCCGCAGTCTCCTTCTCGCCCGCCCCGCCCGCGCCGTCCGGACCGACGGCCGGGCCGGACGCACCGGCCGCCCGCGACCGAAGGACCGGGACGCTCTTCCTGGGGACGTACACCTCGACCGCCGGAGGGGGTACGGGGATCGGGGTCGCCGGGTACGCCCCGGCGACCGGTGCGATCACCGGACGAACGACGATCACCGGCGTCGACAACCCCTCGTACCTCGCCCTGCACCCCTCGGGCGCCACGCTGTACACCGTCGACGAGCAGGAGCAAGGCGGCGTGACGGCCGTGGCGCTCGCCCCGGACGGAACGTTCCGGGTGCTCGGCACCCGCTCCACCGGCGGCGCCGGCCCCTGCCATCTCTCGGTCCACCCGAGTGGCCGGTGGCTGCTGAGCGCCAACTACACCTCGGGCAGCGTCGCCGTGCACCCGATCGCAGCCGACGGTTCGCTGGGGGAGCGCACCGACCTGGTCGTCCATACGGCCCCGGCCCCCGGCCCCGGCCAGGACGGGCCGCACGCCCACCAGATCGTCACCGCCCCCGACGGCGGCCATGTCCTCGCCGTCGACCTGGGCAACGACACCGTCTACACGTACCGGCTCGACACGCGCCGGGGCACGCTCCGCCGGCTCTCCTATGCCGCGCTGCGACCTGGCGCCGGCCCGCGCCACCTCACCTTCCACCCGAGCGGCCGCTTCGCCTACCTCGCCTGCGAGGTCGACAACACCGTCGTCGTCTGCGGTTACGACCCCGCCACCGGCGCCGTGACCCCGGGGGCCGGGCAGTCCACCGGAACCGGCCCCGGCACCAGCTATCCCGCCCAGCTCCTGGTCACCGGCGACGGCCGCTTCGCCTACCTCGCCAACCGCGGCCACAACAGCCTGACCCGCTACGCCGTCGAGGCGGGCGGGGCCGCGCTGCGGCTGATCGACACGGTGCCGGTGGGCGGTGACTTCCCCCGGCAGATCGCCTTCTCGCCGGACGGGGCGCTGCTCCTCGCCGCCAATCAGCGGTCCGGCACGGTGACGGTCTTCGACGTCGACCGGGCGGACGGCGGCCTGCGCCGCACCGGAACCCCGTTCGCCGCCCCGATGGCCGCCTGTGTGCTGCCGCTCCCGCCGCCGGGCCCGGCGGAGGTCCGTTAGGGTCGGGGCCGAGCCGCGGGCCCCTGGGCGCACGGCGAGCACACGAGGGAGGCACAGTGCGCTTGAGAGTGGAGTTCACCACCGAGCCGTTCGATCTCGACGAGGCACCCGCACACGCGGTGGTGGCCCGCGAGGTCATCCAGTCGGCCGAACTGGACGCCGTGGACGTCGGCCCCTTCGGCAATACGGCGGAGGGCGGCGCGGACGCGGTGCTCACCGCGGTGGACTCCCTGCTGCGCAAGGCCCTGGAGTCGGGTGCCACCCGGATATCGCTCCAGGTCAACGTCGTCGGGGAGGACTCGAAGTGACCGAACCTGCGGACCACCCCCTCGTCACCGCGGTCAAGCCGCTCGTCGACGCCATGGGCGCCGAGCTGATCGGGCCGGAGCAGGCGCGGGCCGACGACGTGGTGCTGGCCTGGGAGGGTGAGGACGTCATAGCCGTACGCCTGCCGCAGCTGTCGGACTCGCTCGACCACATCCTGGCCGCCATGGAGCGACAGCACGGGATGCCACTCGCCGACCTGGACCGGAAGACGAAACAGGCGGTCGTGCGGACCCTGGAGGCACGCGGTGCCTTCTCCGTACGGCACGGGGTGGAGACGGTGGCCGGGGCCCTGGGTGTCAGCCGCTTCACCGTCTACAACTATCTCAACCGGGAAAACGCCGCCAAAGGTGAGTAGTTGAATGAAGAGGTGCACAAGCACCATGGAAGGCCGTTGTCCGGATCGCCCGGCGACGGCCTTTTCTGTTCGGGTAATTTCAACAAAGTGTTGACGTGGTGTTGCGGAAGGCGTTAGCTATCCGCAGCCCGACCGACGCACAGCGAAGAACAGCCACGGAGGCTCCCGTGACTTCGAGTTCCACACCGGGCCTCGCCCGGTTCAACATCCTGGCGGACGACGAGGCCATCACCGCGTTGCACGAGGTGTGTGCCAGCGGGGCATGGGGAAGAGCGATCCTCTCCCGGCGCCCGTACGCCACCGCAGAAGCCCTTCTCTCCGCCAGTGACGCCGCCACGGCCGAGCTGACCGAGGACGAGCTCGCCGACGCGATGGCCGGACACCCCCCGATCGGCCGCCCGAAGCCCGGGGACCCCACCTCCTCACGCGAACAGCGGGGGATGGCCGGCGCCACCGAGGAGCTCAAGGCCGAGATGTTCGAACTGAACCTCGCCTACCAGGAGCGGTTCGGACACGTCTTCCTGATCTGCGCCACCGGCGCCACCGGTGAGCAGATGCGTGACGCGGTGAAGTCCCGGATCGGGAACTCGCCCGACCAGGAGCGCGAGATCGTGCGCACCGAGCTGGGCAAGATCAACCGCATCCGGCTGACCCGTCTCGTAACAGAAGGAGAGTGACGGTCTTGCGCACCGACACCACCGCATCGGTGTCCACACACATCCTGGACACCAGCATCGGCCGCCCCGCCGAGGCCGTCCCCGTCTCGCTCGCCGTCCGCAGCGGCAGCGACGCGCAGTGGGTGACGCTCGGCGGCTCCGCGACCGATGCGGACGGGCGATGCAAGGACCTGCCGGCGCTGCCGGAGGGCACCGCCCACGTACGGCTCGACTTCGACACCGAGACGTACTTCTCCAATGAGCACAGTTCCAAGAAGCAAGCCGAGGCGCAGCAGGACGCCCCCCGCGTAAGGGACAGCGGCGCGTTCTTCCCGGAGGTGGCGATCACCTTCGCCGTCGTACCGGGCGAGCACTATCACGTACCGCTGCTGCTCAACCCGTTCGGCTACTCCGTTTACCGAGGGAGCTAGCACCGACATGCCCACGATTCTCGGCCAGAACCAGTACGGCAAAGCAGAGAACCGCGTCGTCAGGATCACGCGGGACGGCGACACCCACCACATCAAGGACCTGAACGTCTCGGTCGCTCTCTCCGGCGACATGGACGACGTCCACTACTCCGGCTCCAACGCCAACGTCCTGCCGACCGACACCACCAAGAACACGGTGTACGCGTTCGCCAAGGAGCACGGCATCGAGTCCGCCGAGCAGTTCGGCATCCACCTCGCCCGTCACTTCGTGACGTCGCAGGAGCCGATCAGGACGGCGCGGATCCGGATCGAGGAGTACGCCTGGGAGCGCATCGCCACCTCCGACGGCAACTCGCAGTTCATCGGCGCCGACGAGGTCAAGCACTCCTTCGTCCGCAAGGGCCAGGAGACGCGCACCACGCAGATCACCTTCGACGGCGAGAAGTGGCAGGTCATCTCGGGCCTCAAGGACCTCGTGGTGATGAACTCCACCAGCTCCGAGTTCTGGGGCTACGTCAAGGACAAGTACACGACGCTCAAGGAGGCGTACGACCGCATCCTCGCGACCGAGGTGTCCGCCAAGTGGCGGTACAACTGGACCAGCGACGACGCGCGCATGCCGAACTGGGAGAAGTCCTACGAGCAGACGCGCAAGCACATGCTCCAGGCCTTCGCCGAGACGTACTCCCTCTCGCTGCAGCAGACCCTCTACCAGATGGGTTCGCGCATCATCAACAGCCGCAGCGAGGTGGACGAGATCCGCTTCTCGCTCCCGAACAAGCACCACTTCCTGGTGGACCTGGAACCGTTCGGCCTCAAGAACGACAACGAGGTCTACTTCGCCGCGGACCGCCCGTACGGCCTGATCGAGGCCACCGTGCTGCGCGACGGCACAGAGCCGCAGATCCCGGTCGACATGACCAACCTCTGACGCGGCACCGAGCCGGTCCCCGTCCGCCGACGGACGGGGACCGGCCGGACCGGAGGGAACCCCCCATGGCACTGCACGCAACGGGGCCGGCAGCAGAAGGCCCGTGCACCGCACCACCGGAGAGCTCCGCCCATCCGGCCGGCCCGCTGACCGCCGGACCCGCCACCGTCCTGCTGACGCCCGCCGGGCCCGGCCTCCACGCCGGATCCCCGTCCTCGGCGCGGACCGTGCCGCGCTCCGGGATCGGTACGGGAGCGCTCGTCGCCGTCCCGCTCAACCTGTTCCTCCATCATCTCGGCACCCACGGCCGCACGGCTGTGGCACTCAAATCCTCCTAGGGTCCTGCCGTGCCCACGTCCCTGCAGCGAGAAGAAGGAAGCGCCATGGCAGCCCCTGATCGTGTGGAACGCATCGTCATCGAGAACTGTTCGATCGCGACCGTCGACGCCGACGACACCGAGTACGCCTCGGGCCATGTGGTCGTCGCGGGCAACCGCATCGAGCACGTCGGCGCCGGCCGGGCCCCCGAGGGCCTGGAGAATGTCGTACGACGCATCGACGGCGCCGGGCACCTCGTCACTCCCGGCCTGATCAACACCCACCACCACTTCTACCAGTGGATCACCAGGGGCCTGGCGACCGACCACAACCTCTTCGACTGGCTGGTCGCGCTCTATCCGACATGGGCGCGCATCGACGAGCCGATGGTCCGCGCGGCCGCGCAGGGCTCGCTCGCGATGATGGTCCGCGGCGGCGTCACCACCGCCATGGACCACCACTACGTCTACCCGCAGGGCTCCGGCGACCTGTCCGGCGCCGTCATCGGGGCGGCCCGCGACATGGGCGTACGGTTCACCCTCGCCCGCGGCTCCATGGACCGCAGCCAGAAGGACGGCGGACTGCCGCCGGACTTCGCCGTCGAGACGCTCGACGGTGCGCTCGCCGCCACCGAGGCGACCATCGACGCGCACCACGACGGATCATTCGACTCCATGACCCAGATCGCCGTCGCGCCCTGCTCGCCCTTCTCCATCTCCACCGAACTGCTGCGTCAGGGCGCCGAGCTGGCCCGCCGCCGCGGCGTCCGGATGCACACCCACGGCTCGGAGACCGTGGAGGAGGAGAAGTTCTGCCACGAGCTGTTCGGCATGGGCCCGACCGACTACTTCGAGTCGACGGGCTGGCTCGGCAACGACGTGTGGATGGCGCACTGCGTCCATATGAACGACTCCGACATCGCCGCGTTCGCCCGTACCGGAACGGGCGTCGCGCACTGCCCGTCCTCCAATGCCCGCCTCGCCGCAGGCATCGCCAGGGTCCCCGACATGCTCGCCGCGGGTGTCCCGGTGGGCCTCGGCGTCGACGGCACCGCATCCAACGAGTCCGGTGAGCTCCACACCGAACTGCGCAACGCCCTCCTCATCAACCGCCTCGGCGCTCACCGCGAACGGGCCCTGAATGCCCGTCAGGCGCTGCGCCTGGGCACGTACGGGGGCGCCCAGGTACTCGGCCGCGCCGACCAGATCGGCTCCCTGGAGGTCGGCAAGCTCGCCGACCTGGTGCTCTGGAAGCTGGACACGCTCGCCCACTCCTCCATCGCCGACCCGGTCACCGCGCTCGTGTTCGGCGCGGCGGCCCCCGTCACTCTCTCCCTCGTCGACGGGAAGACGGTCGTCGAGAGCAACCACCTCACCACCGTGGACGAGGACGCCATCGCGCGCTCCACCCGCGACGAGGCCCGCCGCCTCGCGCAGATCGCCGCCGGAGCCTGACGCTCCGGGGCGCCCCCGAGAACGGCCGGCCGAAGGGGGACGGCCCTTGGCCGGCCGCCGTGGGCCCGAGCGGGGTCCACGGCAGCCGGTCCGGCGGGCACGTACGCAGACGTACGCGCCCGCCGGACCGGTGACCGAAGCTGCCGCATCAGCTGCACGACCTGCCCCACCTGCACCAACGCACCACCTCCCAGACACCCGCGTCGCTTTGACGTGTAACCGACCGGAGGAACCGCCGTGGCAGCACAGCCCAGGTTTCGCAACGACGCAGTCGCAGGACCCGACCAGGAGCCGATACGGGACGACCCGCAGGTCGCCGACGGCAACCATCCGGTCGACGAGACTCTCCCCCCACTGAAGATGTTCACCAGCGGACTGCAGCACGTGGCCGCGATGTACGCGGGCGTGGTGGCCCCGCCCATGATCGTGGGACCCGCCGTGGGCCTCACCCCCAAGGAGACCGCCTTCCTGATGGGGGCGAGCCTCTTCACCGCCGGCATCGCCACCCTGCTCCAGACCCTCGGCTTCTGGCGCATCGGCGCCCGGCTGCCGTTCGTCAACGGCGTCTCGTTCGCCGGTGTGACACCGATGATCGCGATCGGCAAGGACCGCGGACACGACGGCATCGCCGTCATCTTCGGCGCGATCATCGTGGCCGGCCTGCTCGGCTTCGTCCTCGCCCCCTACTTCTGCAAACTGGTCCGCTTCTTCCCGCCCGTCGTCACCGGCACCGTCATCACCCTGATCGGCGTCTCCCTGTTGCCGGTCGCCTTCAACTGGTCCCAGGGCGGCAACGCCACGGCCGACGGATACGGGTCGACGACCAATATCGCCATGGCGGCCCTCACCCTGGTGATCGTCCTCGCGCTGCGCAAACTGCTGCGCGGCTTCCTCCAGCAGATCGCGATCCTGCTCGGACTGGTCGCCGGCACCCTGATCGCGATCCCGGTCGGCATCACCGACTTCGGCGCGATCAAGGACGCCGACCTGATCGGCTTCCCGACCCCGTTCCACTTCGGGGCGCCGCAGTTCGAGATCGCCGCCATCGTCTCCATGTGCATCGTGATGCTGGTCTGCATGACCGAGTCCACCGCGGACATGCTGGCACTCGGCAAGATCGTCGGCCGTCCGGCGGACGAGCGGACCATCGAGGGCGGTCTGCGCGCCGACACCCTGGGCAGCGCCATCAGCCCGCTCTTCAACGGCTTCATGTGCAGCGCCTTCGCGCAGAACATCGGCCTCGTGGCGATGACCAAGGTACGCAGCCGGTTCGTCGTCGCCACAGGCGGTGGCATCCTCATCGTGCTCGGCCTGGTACCGGTCGGCGCGTCCGTCATCGCGCTCGTGCCGCTGCCGGTGCTCGGTGGTGCGGGCATCGTGCTCTTCGGCTCGGTCGCCGCGAGCGGCATCCAGACGCTGGCCGGCGCGGCTTTGGAGAAGGGCGAGAACGCGCTGATCGTCGCGGCCGCCGTCGGTATCGGCCTGATCCCGATCGCCGCGCCGGATTTCTACCACGCGTTCCCCAAGGATCTCCTCGTCGTGCTGGACTCGGGGATCTCCACCGGGTGCGTCGTGGCGATCGTCCTCAATCTGGTCTTCAACCACCTGGGCAGGAAACCCGAGGAGGCGAACGAGGAGGAGCGCTCCGTCCCGGCAGCGGCTCCGGTGGGCGCGCACTGAGCGTGTCCGGCACGGCGCTGTGGCACGCACGGCGGGAGCCGTACGCGCCACAGACGTGTTCCGGGCAGGTCCGGGCGGGACTCAGCCGATGTGGTAGCTGTCGCCGTACACCTTCCAGTCGAGCGGCGGATTCAGGTTCAGATTGCCCTTCCTCAGGAAGACCCGCTGGGCGGTGTCCACCCGGCTGGTGTCCGAGTGGGCCTCCTCCTGCCGCATCGCCCAGACCCGCGCGTCCAGGAAGGCGTTGAGGTAGGTCACCTCGTTGCCGCCCTGCGACGGCGGCTTCGCCCTGGCGAGCGCGCGCTTGCGGATGGAGCCGAAGCTGGTGCTGTCGTCGCCGTCGCCGTGCATGACGATGGCGTCGTAGTACGCGAACTGGCCGAGCGTGCCGATGCCGTCGGCCTTCCCCCGACCGACCGCCGGGTTGAAGTACACCCGGTCCCGTTCGTCGTTCTGCGCCTGCTTGAAGGCCGGGTCCGACGCCGCGGTCGCCCAGTCCTCGGCGAAGTTCGGGTCGAGGCCGTCGTGCGAGTCGGTGCCGTTCACCTCCCGCAGAGCGGGCAGATACTTCGCGAGGACGTTGCCCGGCTTGCGCTGGGTGTACAGCTCGACGAGGTCGAGCATGTCGCCGGTGCCGGAGCAGAAGCCGATGATGCCCGCGGTGTAGCCGCAGCCGTCGCCCACGTCCTCGATGTACCTGTACTGCGCCTTCCAGTTGAGTGAGGAGTTCTCCGCGCTGGAGATCAGCTGCATGGCGATCTCCTTCTTCGCCGGATCGTCCAGCCCGGTGGCGGCAGCCGCCTGCCGGGTGGCGGAGACCTCCTGGCGCACGACCGGATGCGTGTGGGTACCGGCGTTGGCGGTGGTGGGTGACGCCGTGAGGGTCACCCCGAATGCGACCAGCGCGAGCCGTACGGGGCGAGTGTCGCGACGTGCGGCGTGCCGATGGGGAGCGGGCACCATTCCTCCAAAGGGAGTTCGTCGTTCCGGATCCGCTAGGAAGCTTTCCTATCAGAGTGGAGTGAGAGTCGTGGTGGAGTGAGAGCCATGCACTCCTTCGGCGTAAGCGAGTTGAGTCCGGCTCCGGCTACGGAAAGGCCCCGCACCACGCGCCGGACGCGCGGTGCGGGGCCGTACGGGGCGGCCTGCGGATCAGGGGCGGACCCCCTCTGGCCGATGGCTGTCAGCAGTCGGGGTAGGCACGTGGATCCAAACGCCCGTGGGGCCACCCTGCAGGTCGCCCATGGCCCAATGCCCCTACTGGGCACGGCCGTTGAGATTTTGACCCCGTCTTCGTCGACCGTGCAGACCGCCAATCGCGGGTTCAGGGTCCGTCGATACGGTAGCTGTCGCCGTACACCTTCCACTTCAGCGGCGTCTCCAGCCGAAATCTTCCCTCGCGTACGAAGACCCGTTGCGCCGTCTCGATGCGACTGACGTCGGAGTGCGACGGCTCCTTGCGGATCGCGGTGACGCGGGCGTCGAGGAGGGCGTTCAGATACGTCGTCTCGTCACCGCCCCGCGACGGCGGTTCGGCCGCGGCGAGAGCCTCGCGGCGCATCGTACGGAACCCGACCGTGCCCCCCGAGTCGGCCGCACCGTGCATCACATAGGCGTCGTAGTAAATGAACTGTCCAAGAGCTCCCAGCCCGTCGTCCTTGGCCTGGCGCACCGCCGGATCGAAGTACGAGTGGTCCCGCTCCGCGTCCTGCGCCGACCGGAACGCGGCGTCGGCGGCCGCCTTCGCCCACGCGTCGGTGAACGGGCGGCCGAGACCGTCGTGCGCATCGCTGCCCTTGACGGCTCGCAGAGCGGGCAGGAACCGTTCCAGCGGATTGCCGGGGCGGGTCGCCGCGTACCGCTCGACGACCTTCAGCATGTCGCCGGTGCCGGAGCAGAATCCGATGATGCCCGCGGTGTAGCCGCGGCCGTCGCCGATGTCCTGGATGTACTTGTACTGGCCCTTCCAGTCGAGGGTGGAGTTCTCCGCGCTGGAGACCAGCTGCATGGCGATCTCCTTCTTCGCCGGATCGTCGAGCCCGGGCCCCGCGGGGTCGCTTCCGGAACCGGCCCCGGACGCGGAGCATCCGGACAGCGCGACGAGAGCCGTCACGAGAGCCGTCACGAGAGCGGTGACGAAGGCCCTGGCGGGGGCGAGGCGGGAATGCGGAACGAACTTCACTCCGCCAGCCTGCCAGGCGCGGAGAAGGATCTTGGTCGATTCGGCTGTAGCGTCACGGGTATGGAAGATCAGTCTGTTGTGGATGTCGGTGATGTGCGGCTGGCGTACCGGACCTGGGGTGACCCGTTCGGCTCGCCCGTCGTGCTGCTGCACGGCCTCGGCGGTTCCGCCGCGAGCTGGGAAGCGGTCGGGAGCCTGCTCGGTGAGGAATGGCGGGTGTACGCCCTCGATCTGCGCGGGCACGGGGAGAGCGACTGGCCCGACGAGTACTCCTTCGAGCTGATGCGGGACGACGTCCTCGGCTTCCTCGACGAGTGCGAACTCGACCGCGTCGGCCTGGTGGGCCACTCCATGGGCGGCGTCGTCGCCCACCTGCTCGCCCAGGAGCACGCGGACCGGGTGGAGCGGCTGGTGCTGGTGGAGACCCCGCCGCCGTTCCCCGGTGAGCCGAGGCCCGTCGCGGAGCCCGAAGGGCCGGTCGACTACGACTGGAACGTCGTCGCACCCATCCGGGCCCGGATCGCCGACCCCGACCCGCAGTGGGCGGAAGGTCTCGGCGAGATCGTCGCACCCACGCTGATGATCGCCGGCGGCCCGGAGAGCACCATGCCGCAGGGCCGGCTGGCCGACATGGCATCCCTGATCCCGGACTGCCGACTGATCACACTCGGCGGCGGCCACCGGGTCCACGAGATCCACGCCGACCAGGTCGCCCAGCAGATCACCGAGTTCTTCACCAGCTGACCCGTGCGGCCGGGGCGGCCGCTGCCGGGGCATTGTCAGTACCGGGTGAAAAGATCTTTCCCATGGAACTCGCACTGTTCTTCGCCGAGGTCGACGCCCAGCCCTGGGCCGAGCTGCAGCATGCGTACGGAAGCGCCGCTGATGTGCCCGACCGCCTGCGGGCGCTTGCCGGGGACGAGGACGAGGCGTCCGAGGCGCTCTCCGAGCTGTACGGCAGCATCCTGCATCAGGGATCGGTCTACGAGGCGACGGCCCGCGCGGTGCCGTATCTGGCACGGCTCGCGGAGGCCGGTCACCGCACCGAGGACCTGCTGGTGATGCTCGGCGGGATCGCGGAGGGCGGCGAGGACCGGGGGGAGACGGACGAAGCCGCCTGCCGGGCGGCCGTCGTCGGCCAACTGCCGTTGGTCCTGGGCTGGATTGCCGACGAGAATCCCGGGTTGCGGCAGGCCGCCGCGTGGACCGCGGCCATGACGGGGGCGTCCGGCCAGGTGCTGCCGGTGCTCCGGAGGCGCTGGGCGCAGGAGACGGATCCCCTCGTCCGGGCCGAACTCCTCGGCGCCATCGCTCATCTGGATCCGGCAGGGAGCGCCGCCGAGGCGACTGAAGCCATGGGGGCGGGCGAGCCGGGCGAGGTGAGGATCGCGGCCCTGCTGGCCGGTGTCGACGCCGGCCGGCCCTGGACCCCCGCACACCACGACGCGATGCTGGCTCTCCTCCCGGCGGACGGGCTTGTCGCAAGCCGCCTCGACCAGGAGCGCAACGAACCGCTGCAGTATGTGGTCGAATCGCTGCTGCTCCGGGACGCCCCTGCGGACCGTGAAGCGGCGTACGCCCTGCTCGACGCCGCACTGCGCAGTCCCGAGCCCGACGCCCGTACCGAGGCGCTGGGGGCGGCCGAGAGCGCCTGCCGGCTCTCGCGCAGCGCCCCCGAACGGCTGGCCGCACCGGTGCGCGCACTGATCACCGACCCGGCCGCCGTGCCCGCGGCGTACCCGCTCCTCAAGAAGCTGGGCGCGCATGGAGCGGCGGCCGCTCCCGTACTGGCCCGACTTGCCGCAGGGGAGGGCGATCCGGCGGACCGGGCTCTCGAAGCCCTCGTCGCGGTGGCACCCGCGCAGGCCGCGCCGTTCCTCGCCCGCGACCTGGGGCAGCGCCCGCGCGCACTCGGTGCCGCATGCGGCTTCCCGGTCCGGGCGGCGGTCGCCCCCTCGTTCCCGTACGACCCCGAACTGCTGGACGCGATCCGTATCCGCCTCGGAGCCGGCGATCTCGAAGGGAACGAGCCGATCTGGCTCACGGTCCTGCTCGGCGCCTGGGGGAGCCGGGCGTCCTCCGCCCTGCCCGAGCTCCGGTCCGCGCTGCCGAGATTTCCGAAGGTCGTACCGAAGGCGCTGGCGGCGGTGTGCCCGCCGGAACACCGCGCGAAGACGGCGGAACTGCTGACCGCCGCGGCCCGTTCCGGACCGAAGGCGGGCAGGCTCGCGGCGGCCAGGGCGCTGTACGAGCTGACCGGAGACACCGCCCCACTCCTGGAGGCGACGGCCGTGCAGCTCGCCGCGGGCGGTTTCGATGTACGGGAGGCTGCGGGCGTCGCCGGTGAGCTGGGCCCGGAGGCAGCCGATCTGGTGCCCGCCCTGCGGTCCGCGCTCACTGCTCCCGGAGCGAACCGCACCGTCCCGCAGCTGGACGGCGACGTCGAGATCGCCACCGCCCTGTGGCGGATCACCGGTGACGCGAAGGAAGCGGTTCCTGTGCTCGCCGGAGTGCTCGCGGCGGTCGAACCGGCCTGGATGCGCTGGACGTTCATCCGTGCCGCGCGAGCGGCGGCCCTCATCGGAGAGCCGGCCCGCCCGCTGGTCCCCGCGCTGGAGGGCCTGCTGGCTGACCGGCAACAGACCCCGGCCGCAGTACTCGCCCTGCACGCGATCGCACCCGAATCCCTCGACGCCCCCCGGCTGGCCGGCCTGCTCCTGGACTCCGCGGAGGCGGACGCCGAACCGGTCACCGCCATCGAAGCCCTGGTTGCCCTCGGCCCGACCGCACTCACCGACGACCATCTGAGCCGGCTGACCGCACTCGCCGAGCGGGACCTGCGGGTGACGGCGTCAGGACTCGAATCAGGCATCGCCCCGGCCGACGAACGACTCCGCGACCGGGCGCGCGAGGCGGTGCGTACGCTGCGACCGCGCTGACCGCGCCGACCGCGCGTGCCGCACCGGTGGCGGCGCGGCAGGCCGGCGTGGTGTCGAGGGATGCCATGAGCCGTCCGCCGGATCCGCCGAGGGCAGCGGCGGGCCATGAGCCGGCCGACGCCGGACGCGTCAGCCGCCCGGCTGCCAGTCCGGGCGCCGGCCGCTCATCGCGACCGCCCGGTCGACGAGGGGCGCGTCCGCCGGCACCGGGACCGGCGGCCCGAAGGGCTGTCCCAGCCGGGGGCTGTCGTCGCTCGGTGTCATCAGGGCCAGGGAGACCCGCAGGCTCGCCTCGTCCGCCTCGTACTTCTGGCCGGTCGACCTGGCCAGGTCCCAGCCGTGGATCACCAGCTCGTTCAGAGCGACCATCGCGGCCACCTCGCCCGGCAGATCCACGCCACCGGCCCTGGTCATTCCCTGCCGGGCGGCGGGGTCGCGCCAGGCGGCCACCAGCTCGTCCAGCAGGGGCGGCAGTGCCTTGCGCCAGCCTTCCGACAGGACCGGAAGCGCGGCATCCGGAGAGGTGTCGGTCGTCGGTCCGAGGTTCTTGCGGCCTGCGTCGCAGAAGGCCGTGGCCAGCCCGAGCAGGTGGGCGAGCAGTTCCCGTACCGCATAGTCGGGGCAGGGCGTCGGGCCGGTCAGAGAGCGGTCCTCGATACCGTCGAGCAGTCCGGCGATCTGCCGTGCCGCAGGTTCGAGATCGAGCGTGGGCGTCGTTTCGTTCTGTGTATCCATATTCTTCAGACCGCTGTGGCGGTCCGAACTCATCGCTCTGCGCACAACGCATCCGCAGCGCAGACCTGCATATCGCGGAAGGCGCTGCTCCACGCTCTTGTCGGGTGCCCGCCGGCCGTGGCATACAGGTCCAGACCATTGCTGCCGGACGGAAGGCAAAACCGTGCAACGCCCCCACGCACACGCCGCGTTGGCCACCTCCGCCGCCCTGCTCCTCGGCACGCTCACCGCATGCGCCGACACCGCCGACGCCGCCGACACGCAGAAACCGACCGCCCCGGGCGGGGTGACGGCGCAGGCGAGCAGCGCCACCTCCGTCCACGTCATGTGGGACCCGGCCTCCGACAACAAGGCGATCACCGGCTACCAGGTGTACCGCAAGGGCACGCAGGTCGAGTCCGTCACGGCGGCCCGGCAGATGATCGACATCGACGGGCTGACCCCCTCCACCGCCTACACCTTCACCGTCCGGGCCCGGGACGCCGCCGGGAACCTTTCCGCGCCGAGCCAGGCCGTCGCCGTCACCACACCCGCGCCGACACCAGCCGACCACGAGCCGCCGACCCGCCCGGTCAGGCTGCGCGGCAAGGCGGACGGCAACCGGGCGGCAACCCTGTCCTGGAGCGGCTCGACGGACGACGTGGGTGTCACCTCGTACGACATCTACCAGGAGGACTTCCGCATCCACAGCGTGCCCGGCACGCAGACCACGGCCCGTCTGGCCGGACTGCGCCCCGGCACCGTCTACACCTTCACGGTCCGGGCCCGGGACGCCGCCGACACGTCCTCGCCGCACAGCAACGCCCTTGACGTCACCACGCCCTCCGCCCCGGGCGCGCCGGCCGGTACCGCCCCCACCGATCTACGGATCACGACCAGGGCCCAGGGCAAGGAGTACGCGATCGACCTGGACTGGAAGCAGCCCGACACCGGCGGTGAGATCCCCGCGTACCAGCTCTTCCTCGACGGCCGGCTCACCACCACGATCGTGTGGGGCGGCAAGCCGCCGGCGGGCCGGGCGAACTACCGGCTCACCGTCGGTGACTCCCGCGGGACCCGCTACTCGATGAAGATCCGCGCCAAACTGCCGGACGGGAAGTGGGGCGACTTCTCCGCCCGGCGCACGGTCGTCCTCGGCGACTGACGGGAGATCGTGCCGACAGGCATGGCGTGCGGGGAGTCGCACCGTATGGTCCATTGATCCCGGAAACCTCATGGATCAGCAGGATGAGGAAGAGGGGTTGCGAGCTGCGGGCCTACGAGGGAAAGCCCCCGGTCGGCCTCAAGATCATCCTGGAGGGGCAGGAGGAGTACGGGAGCGCGTTCGACGACTACCCGCCGACGGACCCCGACCGTTTCGCCTGCGACGCCATGGTCATCGCCGACACGGGCAACATCCGCCCCGGCAGCCCGACCCTCACCGCCGGTCTGCGTGGCGCCTCGGAGGTCGTCGTCGAGGTGCGGACCCTGGGACGAAGCCCGCCACAGCGGCGAGTTCGGCGGCGCCGCCCCCGACGCCCTGCTCGTCCTGCTCACGGCCCTCGGTACCCTCCACGACGTGCACGGCGATGTCGCCGTCGAGGGGCTGCGCCGCGAGGAGTGGACCGGTACCGCGTATACGCAGGAGGAGTTCCGCTCCCTTGCCGGGGTCCGGGACGGCCTGCCGCTGATGGGTACGGGAAGCCTCGGCGAACGGTTGTGGAGCGGGCCGGCGATCACCGTCATCGGTATCGATGCCCCGGGCGTCGACCACGCCGCGTCCGCGGTCGTCCCCTACGCCAGGGCCAAGCTGAACCTCCGCTTCCACCCGCAGCAGGACCCGGAGGAGGCACAGGGCCTGTTGGTCACCCATTTGCAGTCAATGCGCCCGTTCGGAATCCCGCTCACCGTCACCTCGGGTGACACCGGCCCCGGATTCGAGCCCGCCACCGAGGGCCCGGCCTACCGCGCAGCCCGCATCGCGCTGCGCGAGGGCTGGGGCAAGGACCCGGAATTCGTCGCCAGTGGCGGCTCGATCCCGCTGGTCAACGGATTGTCCAAGGCGGTGCCGGGCGCCGAGGTGCTGCTCTTCGGCGCCCAGGACAGCATGTGCAATCTGCACGCCCCGAACGAGCGGGTGCTCTTCTCGGAGCTGCGCTCGGCGGTCGTCGCCGAAGCCGCGTTCCTGCGCGAGTACGCGGAGGCGTACCGGGCGGGGAACAGTTCCTGAGCACTCGGTGACGGGGCCGCACGGTGACGGGGCCGCACGCAACCGCGCCCCCGGTGCTGTGCGGTACCGGGGGCGCGAGGTGCTACGGGATCGGACGGACTCAGACCAGCTGCTCGTACGCCGGCAGCGTCAGGAAGTCCGCGTAGTCCTGGTCCAGCGACACCTGGAGCAGCAGGTCGTGGGCCTGCTGCCACTTGCCGGACGCGAACGCCTCCTCGCCGACCTCCGCCCGGATCGCGGCGAGTTCCTCGGCCGCGACCTTGCGGGCCAGGTCCGCCGTGGCGTGTGCGCCGTTCTCGAAGACCACGTCCGCGTTGATCCACTGCCAGATCTGCGAGCGGGAGATCTCCGCCGTGGCCGCGTCCTCCATCAGGTTGAAGATGGCGACCGCGCCCATGCCGCGCAGCCACGCCTCGATGTAGCGGATGCCGACCGCAACGGCGTTGCGCAGGCCGTCGTACGTGGGCTTGGCGTCCAGGGTGTCGATTGCGATCAGGTCGCCCGCCGCCACGGAGACCTCCTCGCGCAGGCGTTCCTTCTGGTTCGGCTTCTCGCCGAGGACCGCGTCGAACGAGGCCATCGCGATCGGGACGAGATCCGGGTGGGCGACCCAGGAGCCGTCGAAGCCGTCGTTCGCCTCGCGGTCCTTGTCCGCCTTGACCTTCTCGAAGGCGACCTTGTTGACCTCGGCGTCACGGCGCGACGGGATGAACGCCGCCATGCCGCCGATCGCGTGTGCGCCGCGCTTGTGGCAGGTGCGGACGAGGAGTTCGGTGTACGCGCGCATGAACGGGGCGGTCATCGTCACCGCGTTGCGGTCCGGCAGGACGAACTTCGAGCCGCCGTCGCGGAAGTTCTTGACGATGGAGAAGAGGTAGTCCCAGCGGCCCGCGTTCAGCCCGGAGGCGTGGTCGCGGAGCTCGTACAGGATCTCCTCCATCTCGTACGCGGCGGTGATCGTCTCGATCAGGACGGTCGCGCGGACGGTGCCCTGCGGGATGCCGACGTAGTCCTGGGCGAAGACGAAGATGTCGTTCCAGAGGCGGGCCTCCAGGTGCGACTCCGTCTTCGGGAGGTAGAAGTACGGGCCCTTGCCGAGGTCGATCAGACGCTGGGCGTTGTGGAAGAAGTAGAGGCCGAAGTCGACCAGCGCACCGGGCACCGGGGTGCCGTCGAGCTGGATGTGACGTTCGTTCAGGTGCCAGCCGCGGGGGCGGGTGACCACCGTGGCGAGTTCGTCGGCGGGCTTCAGCGCGTAGGACTTGCCCGACGTGGGGTCGGTGAAGTCGATGCGGCGCTCGTAGGCGTCGATCAGATTGAGCTGGCCGAGGATGACGTTCTCCCATGTGGGGGCGGACGCGTCCTCGAAGTCGGCGAGCCAGACCTTGGCGCCCGAGTTCAGGGCGTTGATGGTCATCTTGCGGTCGGTCGGACCGGTGATCTCCACCCGGCGGTCGTTCAGCGCGGCCGGGGCCGGCGCGACCTTCCAGGAGTCGTCCGCGCGGATCGCCGCCGTCTCGGGCAGGAAGTCCAGCGTGGAGGTGCGGGCGATCTCGGCGCGGCGCTCGCCGCGGCGGGCGAGCAGCTCGTCACGGCGGGGCGTGAACTGCCGGTGCAGCTCGGCCACGAACGCGAGGGCCGCGTCGGTCAGGACCTCATCCTGCCGGGGCAGGGGCTCGGCATCGACGATGGCCAGCGGGGACGGCGCTGGTGCGGACATGAGCTGTCACTCCTTCAGCGGGCGGTGCGGGCGGCGTGTCTACGGCCGGCGGGTCGCCAGAAATGGCACGGCGTGCCAGGGCTCCGGAATGTGGCCGTGGGCGCCGTCTGGGATACAGAGCGCTTCTGACCAGTGGATAGTAGTTTCCTCATAGTGGAAGTTCAATGGTTTGTTGATGTCGAGATTCTCCGGGTCGACAGAAGTGGGGCGGGGCTGGCGCAGCGTGCCATTGCGCGCACAACCCGTTCATTCGAGGTGCGTCAGGTCCTCCGCCGTGTCGATGTCGTAGGCCTCCGCCACATCGGAACACTCGACGAGCGTGATCGCATCGCGGTGCGCCCGCAGGTACGTCCGGGCACCCTGGTCACCGACCGCGCCCGCCGCGACATCCGCCCACCGTTCGGCCCCGAACAGCACCGGATGACCGCGTTCCCCGTCGTACGAGGCCGCCGCCAGACTTACCCTCGAGCGGTATGCCGACCGCACCCGTGCCACCGCCTGGGCACCGATGCCCGGCTGGTCCACCAGCAGGACGAGTGCCGCATCCGCCCCCGTGCCGGCGAGCGCGCCCAGACCCGCCCGCAGCGACGAACCCATGCCTTCCGGCCACTGCGCATTGACGGTCACCATGCAGCCGGAGAGGTCGGCCCGTGCCCGTACCGTCTCCGCCGCGGCGCCGAGCACCACATGGACGGGGCCGCAACCGCCGTTCCGCAGTGCACGCAGCGCATGTTCGACGAGCGGCCGCCCGCGGTGTTCGAGCAGGGCTTTCGGCCGGCCGCCGAGCCGGCGGCCGCCGCCCGCGGCGAGCAGCAGACCGGCGATCACCGGCTGCTGTCCCCCGTCGGAGGGACGGGACGATTGCGGAGCTCCGGAAGTGGACAGGGTGTGGGGTGTATGAGCCATGAGGCCCTGAATACCTCACCGCACCGGTGATTTCCTACCGGACCGGCCAGTACGCTGCGTCCCCCGGTGGTCACCCTGATTTCTGTCCATGGAGTGGCGCGCGGCACCTGTCATGGCGTTAACTTGCGCACACCCCCGGGCACTTGACCACGGCTCGGGACGTGGTCGAAACACCGGCACAAGGATGTGCGAGGGGGAGTGCTTTGTTGCGAAGCGTGGGGCAGACGAGGGTGACCAGCAGTGACGAGGACCCGAGGGTGACGGAGCTGCGTACGGCCGTCTCCCGGCTCCGTCGAGAGCTGGCGGGGCATCCTGCGGAGTTCCCCGACCGGGGGATCGCCGAGGTCGAGCTGGCCGCACTGGACGCCATGGCCGTCACCGGTGTGCCCGAGATCCCGCGGCTGCGCCGCTCACTGCTGCTGATCGCGGGGGCGATCGGCTCGGTGAGCGCACTGGCATCCGCACTCAGGGATGTACGTATCGCCGTGGACCTCTTCGGCGAGCCACCGCGCCGCTGACGGAACGCGCGCGTCGGCTGCCACCGAACATGACAGTGCCCGCCTGGTCCCTGCCCGGCGGGCACTGTCACGTCCGAGCCGGCTCAGCCGGTGGGGCCGCTGCTGGCCAGCGCCTGCGACAGCTCCTTCGCGACCTGCTGCAGGATCGGCACGATCCGCTCCGTCGCCGCCTCCGTGACCCGTCCCGCCGGGCCCGAGATCGAAATCGCGGCCGAGGTGGGGGAGTTCGGTACGGAGACCGCCAGGCAGCGGACCCCTATCTCCTGCTCGTTGTCGTCCACCGCGTATCCCGCACGGCGGACCTGGTCCAGCGCGTCCAGGAAGCTGTCCGGGGTGGTGATCGTCTTCTCGGTGGCGGCCGGCATTCCGGTGCGGGCCAGCAGCGCCCGTACCTCATCCGGCGAGGTGTGCGCGAGGAGCGCCTTGCCCACCCCCGTGGAGTGAGGGAGTACCCGCCGGCCCACCTCGGTGAACATCCGCATCGAGTGCTTCGACGGCACCTGCGCGACGTACACGACCTCGTCGCCGTCGAGCAGCGCCATGTTCGCGGTCTCGCCGGTCTCCTCGACCAGCCGCGCCAGATACGGTCGGGCCCAGGTCCCGAGCAGCCGGGACGCGGACTCGCCGAGCCGGATCAGGCGCGGGCCGAGCGCATAGCGCCGGTTGGGCTGCTGGCGCACATAGCCGCAGACGACCAGTGTGCGCATCAGCCGGTGAATGGTGGGCAGCGGGAGTCCGCTGCTCGCGGAGAGTTCGCTCAGCCCGACCTCGCCCCCGGCGTCGGCCATCCGCTCCAGCAGGTCGAAGGCGCGCTCAAGTGACTGCACGCCGCCGCTGGAACCGGCGGGCTTGGAGTCTGATGTGCTGGCGTGGGACGGCGGCACGTCAACGGTCCTTTCGAGGCGGAAGGGCAAGGCAGCAGCCTACCGGGAGGTTCCCGATCGGCCCACTGCTCCGGCACGGCGTCCTGGCCGGTCAGGGCCTGTTTGTCCGGGTGTCCGCGATCCGCGGGACGGTTCTGCGAAGCCGTACCTGGCCCATCCTACGTTCCGCTCTCCGAAATTACTCTTTTACTTTGTGGAAATCTGCAGTCACCCATGTGAGTGGTCGGCTTGCCGTCCGGCGGGGAAGGTGTGGTCTTGACGGGCTGGAATCCCACGTGAAGACTCCTTCAACAGTTCGTTGAATTTCTTCGGCGGCCTCAGGCCGCCGAGAGGCCGGAAGTGAGGAGCACGGGTGTCCGGTGCGGACGTGAACCTGGTACTGCGCTCGACGCGCGTCGTCACCCCCGAGGGGACGCGCCCCGCAGCGGTGGCGGTCGCCGGCGGGAGGATCGACGCCGTCCTGGCGTACGACACCGAGGTGCCGGCCGGCGCCCGGCTGGAGGACTTCGGCGACGACGTCCTGCTGCCCGGCCTCGTCGACACCCATGTCCATGTGAACGACCCCGGCCGCACCGAGTGGGAAGGCTTCTGGACCGCCACCCGCGCCGCCGCGGCGGGCGGCATCACCACCCTGCTCGACATGCCGCTCAACTCTCTCCCGCCGACCACCACCGTCGACCATCTGCGGACCAAACGGCAGGTGGCGGCCACCAAGGCGCACGTCGACACCGGCTTCTGGGGCGGTGCCGTCCCGGCCAACGTCAAGGATCTGCGGCCGCTGTACGAGGCCGGGGTCTTCGGCTTCAAGTGCTTCCTGTCGCCCTCCGGCGTCGAGGAGTTCCCCGAGCTCGATCAGGAGCAGCTGGCCCGCTCCATGGCCGAGATCGCCGGCTTCGGCGGGCTGCTGATCGTGCACGCCGAGGATCCGCGCCATCTGGCGGCCGCGCCGCAGCGCAGCGGACCCGCGTACGCCGACTTCCTGGCCTCCCGGCCGCGCGACGCCGAGAACACCGCCATCGAGGGCCTCATCGCCCACGCCAGGCGGCTGAACGCGCGCGTCCATGTCCTGCATCTGTCGTCCGGCGACGCGCTGCCGCTGATCGCGGCCGCCAAGCGCGACGGCGTGCGCGTCACCGTCGAGTCCTGCCCGCACTTCCTCACCCTCACCGCCGAGGAAGTCCCGGATGGCGCAACAGAGTTCAAGTGCTGTCCGCCGATCCGTGAAGCCGCCAACCAGGACGCGCTCTGGGACGGGCTCGCCGACGGCACGATCGACTGCATCGTCTCCGACCACTCGCCCTGCACCACCGACCTCAAGACGCCGGACTTCGCCTCCGCCTGGGGCGGCATCTCCTCCCTCCAGCTCGGCCTGCCCGCCATCTGGACCGAAGCGCGCCGGCGCGGCCACTCGCTCGACGACGTGGCCCGCTGGATGTCCGCCGCCCCCGCCGCGCTGGCCGGGCTGACCCGCAAGGGCGCCATCGAGGCCGGCCGAGACGCCGACATCGCGGTCCTCGCCCCCGACGAGACCTTCACCGTCGACCCGGCCGAGCTGTTCCACCGCAACCAGGTCACCGCCTACGCGGGACGGACCCTGCACGGCGTGGTGAAGTCGACCTGGCTGCGCGGCCGGCGGATCGCGGCGGCCGGCGTCCTCACCGAACCCACCGGCCGCCTCCTCGTAAGGAACCACTGACCATGACGGCGACAGCGCACTTCACCGGCGACGCCAACCCGTACGGCGGCGGCGACCCGTACGCCGACTACCGCACCGCCGACTTCCCCTTCACCCACCTCGTCGACCTCGCCGACCGGCGGCTCGGCGCGGGCGTGATCGCCGCCAACGACGAGTTCTTCGCCGAGCGCGAGAACCTGCTGAAGCCCGGGCCCGCCGAGTTCGACCCGGAGCACTTCGGGCACAAGGGCAAGATCATGGACGGCTGGGAGACGCGCCGCCGCCGTGGCGTCAGCGCCGCGCAGCCGCACCCCACGGACGAGGACCACGACTGGGCGCTGGTGCGGCTCGGCGCGCCCGGCGTCGTACGCGGCATCGTCGTCGACACCGCCCACTTCCGCGGCAACTACCCGCAGGCCGTTTCCGTCGAGGCGGCCTCCGTCCCCGGCTCCCCGTCGCCCGAGGAACTCCTTGCGCCGGACGTGAAGTGGACAACGCTCGTACCCCGTACGGCCGTTGGCGGCCACGCGGCCAACGGGTTCGCGATCGACGTCGAACAGCGCGTCACCCATCTGCGGGTCAACCAGCACCCCGACGGCGGGATCGCCCGTCTGCGGGCTTACGGAGAGGTCGTCCCGGACCCTGCCTGGCTGGCAGCCCTGTCGACCTTCGACCTCGCGGCGCTGGAGAACGGCGGTCAGGTCGAGGACGCCTCCGACCGCTTCTACTCCCCGGCCACCAACACGATCCAGCCCGGCCGCTCCCGGCAGATGGACGACGGCTGGGAGACCCGCCGTCGGCGCGACAAGGGCAACGACTGGATCCGTTACCGGCTCGCCGAGCAGTCGGAGATCCGGGCCGTCGAGATCGACACCGCGTACCTCAAGGGCAACTCGGCAGGCTGGGCGAGCCTTTCGGTGCGGGACGGGGAAAGCGCCGACGGGAACGGCGGGGACTGGGCCGAGCTCCTGCCCCGGACCCGGCTGCAGCCCGACACGAACCACCGCTTCGTCCTGCCGGAAGCCGTACGGGCCACCCATGTCCGGATCGACATCTACCCGGACGGCGGCATCTCGCGGCTGCGGCTGTTCGGCTCACTGACGGCGGAGGGCGCGACGCGACTGGCCGCCCGCCACCGCGAGCTGGGCAGCTGACGAGGACGGGTGACTCCGGCTCCCTCCTGGTGTGCCCGACGCGTCGCGATCCAGGGCTTATGGGACTCTGGGCGGATCGCATGTCCCGAGCAGGAGTCGAGTCGCCATGATCTTCATCGCCGTCAAGTTCACCGTCCGCAGCGCCGAGCGCGACAACTGGCTTCCGGCCGTCGAGCCCTTCACCCTCGCCACTCGCCAGGAACCGGGCAATCTGTTCTTCGAGTGGTCGTACAGCGTCGAGAATCCGGACCAGTTCGTGCTCCTGGAGGCCTTCGCGTCCCCCGAAGCGGGCGAGGCGCATGTGAAGTCCGAGCATTTCGCGGCGGCGATGGACGGGATGGCGGACCTCCTCGCCCGGACCCCGGAGATCATCAACGTCGAGGTCCCGGGCGACGGTTGGTCCCTGATGGCGGAGCTCACGCCCCGCGGTGAGTGACGCAGGAACGGTGAGGTCCAGCCGGTGGGCTGCGAAGGGTGAGATCCCACGGGCGAATCCCGGCCGGTGAGTCGCCGCCGGTCAGAACTCCTCGTGGGACTCCGGGTCTCCGCCGAACCGCCGCCGTGGGCCCGCGGAGATCCGGGCCAGTTCGTCCGCCGTCAGCTCGAAGCCGAACAGATCCAGGTTCTCGCGCTGCCGCCCTGGATCGGCGGACTTCGGGATCGGCACCGCACCGAGCTGGGTGTGCCAGCGCAGCACGGCCTGACCAGGTGTCACACCGTGTGCCTCGGCGACGGCGACGATCTCCGGGTCCGCCAGCAGCCGATGTCCCCGGCCCAGCGGGCTCCAGCTCTCGGTGACGATGTCCTTCGCCTCGTGCACGGCCCGTAGCTCCTCCTGCGGGAAGCGCGGATGCATCTCGATCTGGTTGACGGCGGGCAGCACCCCGGTCTCCTGCTCCAGCCGTTCGACATGGGCCGCGGTGAAGTTGGAGACACCGATCGACCGCACCAGACCGTCCTTGCGGAGCTGGATCATGGCTTTCCAGGTGTCGACGTACAGATCGACCCGGGGCAGCGGCCAGTGGATGAGATACAGGTCCACGTAGTCGAGCCCGAGATTGCGCCGGGACTCCTCGAACGACGCCAGCGTCTTCTCGTATCCGTGGTGCCGGCCCGGGACCTTGGTGGTGACGAAGACGTCCTCGCGCGGCACACCGCTGCGGGCGATCCCCCGGCCGGTGCCGGTCTCGTTGCGGTAGTTGAGCGCGGTGTCGACGAGCCGGCATCCGAGGCCCAGCGCCCCGGCGACGGCCTGCTCGGCCGCGTCGTCGTCCATCGGCCAGGTGCCGAGCCCGACGGCGGGAATGGTGCGGCCGTCGTTGAGGGGGCGAGCCGGGGTCTCGATCATGATCTCCCTTACGTTCGGAAACCTTCCTGGCCAGGGTAGGACGGACGACGGTGGATCACCTGCCGGGCCGGTCACGGGCGGCAGGCCGACGCCCACGGAGCGCGCGGCCGCCGGGCCGATCGGGTGACCGCCTGGGTGTCAGCAGGAGACACAGGACCAGGAGGGCGGCCTCGCCCGGCCGATGAGACAGGTGTTCCCGCAGCCGGGTCCCGCCCGGTACCGTGATCGTTCCGCGTGTGAGCCGGTGAGGTCTCCACATCGTTCCCGCTGTGGAGAATCAGGAGAGTCAGGTGTCCGCTGTCGCCCTGCCCGCCCTCGCACCGCCGCGCCGGGCGTGGCTCACCGATCTGCCGGTGCTGCTCGTCGCGGTCGTCTGGGGCGCCAGCTATCTCGCGGCCAAGGGCATCACCACGACGTCCACCGTCGTCGCGGTCCTTGTCCTGCGCTTCGTCATCGTGCTGCCCGTCCTCGCCGTCGCCGGGTGGCGCAGGCTGCGGGCGCTCAGCGCGGCGCAGTGGCGCGGCGCGGGTCTGCTGGGACTGGTCCTCAGCGGGATCTTCCTGGTGGAGACGTACGGCGTGGTGCACACCTCGGCGACCAACGCCGGGCTCATCATCAGTCTCACCATGATCATCACGCCGCTCGCCGAGGCCGCGGTGACCAGGGTCCGGCCGCCCAGAGCGTTCCTCGCCGCCGCCGCACTGTCCGTCGCCGGTGTCGTGCTGCTGACCCAGGGCGGCGGTTTCACCAGTCCGTCGGTGGGCGATCTGCTGATGCTGGTGGCCGCGCTCGCCCGTACTCTCCATGTGCTGCTGATGGCCCGCATCAAGTCCGTCCAGGCGGCGGACTCGCTGTCGTTGACCACCGTGCAGCTCGGCAGCGCGGTCGCCGTGTTCGCCGTGCTCGCCGCCGTTCCCGGCACCGGGGCGTCGCCCTGGACGGTGGCCGCGGGGTTCGGCGTCCGGGAATGGGGCGGGCTGCTGTTCCTCTCCGTCTTCTGCACGCTGTTCGCCTTCTTCGTGCAGATGTGGTCGGTACGCCGCACCTCGCCGTCCCGGGTCAGTCTGCTGCTCGGTACGGAACCGCTGTGGGCAGCCGCCGCGGGCATCGCGATCGGCGGCGAACGGCTCTCCGCCCTCGGCGTACTGGGCGCGGTGCTCGTCCTCGCCGGGACCGGCTGGGGCCGCCGCGCGGCGGCCCCAGCCGGTCCTTGAGCCGGCTACCGGAACCGGGACATCAACGCGGCGGTCAACGTCGCCAAGGCCGCCGGACTGGCGGTGTCAGCCTGTCGAGCGCAGGTAAGACCGGGACTCGTCCCGGCGCAGCGCGGTGAAGCAGGAACCCACCGAGACGGACACACGACCGTGGTAGGAATCCCCGGGCCTTGGCCCGGGGAGCGGAAGCCAACGTGGTCCTCATGACCACCCCCAGGGATCCCGTGGCGCCCCCCGTCCGGCTGCTCATCGTCGACGACGCCCCGCTCGTACGGGCCGGGCTGACGCTCATGCTCGGCGGCGTCGACGACATCACCGTCGTGGGGGAGGGTGCGGACGGCTCCGAGGTCGCGGATCTCGTCGACCGGCACCCCCCGATGTGGTGCTGATGGACATCAGGATGCCGACCATGGACGGGCTGACCGCGACCGAGGCGCTGCGCAGCAGACCCGACGCGCCCGAGGTCGTCGTCCTCACCACGTTCCACGCCGACGAGCAGGTGCTGCGGGCCATCCGCGCCGGAGCCGCAGGATTCGTTCTGAAGGACACCCGGCCCGCGCAGATCGTCGACTCGGTGCGACGGGTCGCGGCCGGTGACCCCGTGCTGTCGCCCGCCGTCACCCGGCAGCTCATGGCTCGTGCCGCGGGGGCGCCGACGGCCGGCGGGCCCGGGCCGAGCGGGCCCGGCAGCGGATCGCCTCCCTCGCCGAGCGGGAGCGCGAGGTCGCGGTCGCCGTCGGACGAGGCCGGTCCAACGCGGAGATCGCCGCGACCCTGTATCTCAGCGTGGCCACCGTCAAGACCCATGTGTCGCGCATTCTCGCGAGGTTCGGCTTCAACAACCGCGTTCAGATTGCGCTGTTGGTGCACGACGCGGGTCTGCTCGACGAGGAGGGCGACTCCACCGGCGACGTAGGCTGATGGGGGTCGATCCGAGCAGATCGACCGAACCGGCCGGGAGGGGGCGGACCGTGTCCGCAGTGGACGTCGATCTTCGCGGGATCCAGGACTTCACCGCGAATCCGTATCCGTACTACGCGAAGATGCGCGCCGAGGGACCGGTACACACCATCCGTACCGACGACTTCGAGCGGGTCTGGCTGATCGTCGGTTACGAGGAGGGCCGCGCCGCCCTCGCCGACCAGCGGCTCGGCAAGGACTGGCGGACGACGCAGTACGCGACGGGCGCGGGCGATCCGATCAACGCCAACATGCTGGAGATGGACGCGCCCCACCACACCCGGCTGCGCAAGCTCGTCGCCCGCGAGTTCACCGCCCGCAGGATCGAGTCGCTGCGGCCGCGCGTCCAGCAGATCACCGGGCAACTCCTCGACGCGATGGTGCCCGCCGGGCACGGCGACCTCGTCGACGCGCTTGCCTTCCCGCTGCCCATGACGGTCATCTGCGAGCTGATCGGTGTGCCGGACCTGGACCGCAACGAGTTCCGCCGGCTGTCGAACGGCATCGTCGCCCCGAAGACGGCGCAGGAGGAGGGCGAGGCGGTCCGCTCGATGGGCGCCTATCTGGTCGAGCTCATCGAGGACAAGCGGTGCTCGCCCGGCGACGATCTGCTGAGTGCGCTGATCCGGGCGCGCGACGAGGAGGGCGACGGACTGTCGTCCGACGAACTCGTCGGGATGGCCTTCCTGCTGCTCGTCGCCGGTCATGAGACCACGGTCAACCTGATCTCCAACGGGGTACGCGCACTGCTCGCCCACCCCGATCAACTGGCTGCGCTCCGCGCCGATTTCGGCTTGATCGACGGTGCGGTCGAGGAGATGCTCCGGTACGACGGGCCGGTGGAGACCGCCACCTTCCGCTTCACCCGTGAACCGGTCGGGATCGGCTCCCGGGTCATTCCGGCCGGCGAAGCGGTCCTGATCGCCCTGGCCGGAGCCGACCGCGACCCCGCCCGCTATCCGGAACCGGACCGCTTCGACATCCGCCGCGACACCCAGGGGCACCTGGCGTTCGGACACGGCATCCACTTCTGCATGGGGGCGCCGCTGGCCCGTATGGAGGGCCGGATCGCGATCCGCGCGCTGCTGGAGCGGTGCCCGGATCTCGAACTCGCCCCGGACACCGGGGAGCTCGACTGGCTGCCCGGGATGCTGATCCGAGGGGTGCGACGGCTGCCGGTGCGCTGGTGAGGTAGGAAAGCGTGTCATGACCGGACTTGATTTGCAGATGGCACAGAAGGTCCTCGACAGCCAGCCTTTCAGCCGGCTCGTCGGGGCACGGATCACCGCTTTCGGGGACGGTGCGGCCATCCTCGAAGTGGACATCCGTCCGGAACTCCAGCAGCAGAACGGCTTTGTGCACGGCGGGGTGCTGTCCTACGCCGCCGACAACTCGATCACGTTCGCCGCCGGGACGACCCTCGGACCGGCCGTACTCACCGGCGGCTTCTCGATCCAGTACATCCGGCCCGCCACCGGCCGCACCCTGATCGCCCGCGCCCTCGTCGCCCACACCGGCCGCCGCCAGGCCGTCGTCCGCTGTGATCTGTTCGCCGCCGCGGACGACGGCACGGAAACCCTGTGCGCCGTGGCCCAGGGGACCGTGCTCTCCGCCCGGCGCTGAAGGGGCAGTTCCACCTCAGTCGGCCGGGATCTCCGCCACCGCCACCGGCCGGTGCTCGCGCCGGGACAGCTCGCACGCCTCCGCGATCCGCAGTGCGTGCAGAGCTTCCCGGCCGTCGCACGGGTTGGCCGCCTCGCCCCGCACCACCCGTACGAACGCGTCCAGTTCCGCCTCGTACGCCGGGGCGAACCGCTCCAGGAACCCCGGCCAGGGCTTGGCCGGGGCGGTGGGGCCCTGTGGCTCCACCGAGGTCAGCGGGGTGCGCTCGTCGAGACCGACCGCGATCTGGCCGAGCTCGCCCGCCAGCTCCATCCGTACGTCGTACCCGGCGCCGTTGCACCGGGTCGCCGTCGCCGTGGCCAGCGTGGCGTCGTCGAGGGTCAGCAGGGCCGCCGCCGTGTCGACATCGCCCGCCGCACGGAACATCGCGGGCCCGGCATCCGATCCGGTGGCGTACACCTCCACCACCTCACGGCCCGTCACCCACCGCAGGATGTCGAAGTCATGGACCAGACAGTCCCGGAACAGACCGCCGGAGTGCGGCAGATAAGCGGCGGGCGGCGGCGCCGGATCGGAGGTCACGGCCCGCACGGTGTGCAGCCTGCCCAGCACCCCGCCCCGCACGGCGGTGCGCGCCGCAGCGTACCCGGCGTCGAACCGGCGCATGAAGCCCAGCTGGAGCACGCTCCCGGCCCGCTCGACCTCGCGCAGCGCGTTCAAGGTCCCCGCGGGGTCCAGCGCGATCGGCTTCTCGCAGAATGCGGGCAGCCCCGCACGAGCGGCCGTCCCGATCAACTCAGCGTGCGTCGACGTGGCCGAGGCGATCACGACGGCGTCCACCCCCGCGCGCAGCACTTCGGCCACGGACCCGGCGGCTGCGGCGCCCGTCCGGGCCGCGACCGCGGCCGCCCTTGCCCCGTCGGTGTCCGTCACCACCAGCGTGTCCACCGCGGGGTGGCGGGCCAGCACACCCGCATGGAAGGAACCGATCCGGCCGGTGCCGATGAGTCCGATACGCATGGACCCAACGTGCCGCCCACCGGCTGCGCTGTCAACTATATGTCCTGACAAACGAGAGTGTGTTCGGAGCCTCGGACCTCAGGGGGAAGGGCTCCCGTGCCCCGTCTCTGGCGGCTCGTCGTTCGATGCCCGGCCCTCCGGCGGTGTGGCCGTGTCCAGGTGATCCGACAGCTCGTCAAATCGTCGTGAATGCCAGGGGTTCGGAAAGGGAGGGGTGCGGCGACTTGCTCCCACGCTGGGCACGCCGGCCGACGCGATACCGGAGCGCCGGTGTCCGGACATCTGGCGGTTCGTCGGCGGCCCGGTCGTCAAGGTGGCGCAGCACCTGCTCGCCGACCTCGGATACGAACTGGCCGCCGACGGCGTCTTCGGCCAGGACATGAACCCGGTCGTGAACGACTTCCAGGCGAGGAACGGCATACCGGTCGACCCGGACTGCACCTTCGACGGTGCCACCTGGGACGCGCTCGTACCCACCCTCGCCAAGCATGCCACCGGCCTGCCCGTCGTGGCCCTTCAGGAGATGCTCGTCCGCAAGGGGTACGCCGATGCCGCACCGACGGGCACGTATGACGACGCGACCATGAAAGCCGTCCAGGGCATTCAGCGACTGCACGGCCTCGTTCCCGACGGCAAGGTCGGGAAGAGCACGTGGTGCGCCGTCGTCGGCGGCTCGGTACGGCAGGCGTTCCGGGTCTGAACCGGTCCGCGGCAGCCGACCGGCACGTGTGCGAAGGCCCGCGGGCCTTCGCTTCCCGGCCAGAGGTAGCGGGGCCGGCGCCCCGGGGGTGGTCAGCCCGGTTGGCTGTTGTCCTTCAGAGTGCCCCAGCCGTGCCAGCGGTCGATCTCGATCCAGGCGCTCACCCGGTCGCGGTCGCGCATGGGGTAGTCGTTGCCCATGTACTGGCGGGCCAGCTTGTCGATGTCGGCGAGGCCCTCGTCCGGGCGTGTCTCGGCGACGCGGCCGATGATGCTGATGTGCGTGTACCAGCCCGCCTCGTCCAGCACGGTGAGAGTGACGCGCGGGTCGCGGCGGATGTGCTCCAGCCGCTTGCGGCCCTCGTCCATGTTCACCAGGACCCGGCCGTCGTCCCAGAGGTACCAGGTCGGGGTGGACACCGGCTGGCCGTCCGGGCGGAGCGTGGTGATGACGGCCGGGTTCGCCTTCTTCAGCATGGCCACGGCTTCGTCCGGCAACGGTGGCTTGGACATCTGCTCTCCCTCACGTCGACGCGTCGTACGGCACCGGTGGCGCGCCCCCTGAGCACCCCACCCGCAGACTACGATCACCCCGTCCAGGTCGCCCGCCGACCCGCCCGCGACCGGGTGGGTCGGCGGGCGTATCGCATCTCCTGGGCAGCGGGTTGTCAGGACAACCGGACAACGGGACGACCTGACTACCGGTGGTCCTGACATGAGGACTACGCTCCTGCCGTGCCCAAACCCGTCGCCGACCCCGCCGCCCTCGAACTCGGTGTGGACCGCACCAGCCCGGTCCCGCTCTACTACCAGCTGTCCCAGCAGCTGGAGGCGGCCATCGAGCAGGGCCGGCTCGCCCCCGGCAGCCTTCTCGGCAACGAGATCGAGCTCGCGGCCCGGCTCGGCCTGTCGCGGCCCACCGTCCGCCAGGCCATTCAGTCGCTCGTCGACAAGGGTCTGATGGTCCGACGCCGCGGGGTGGGCACCCAGGTCGTCCACAGCCAGGTCAAGCGGCCCCTCGAACTGAGCAGCCTGTACGACGATCTCGAGGCGGCCGGCCAGCGCCCCGCCACCCGCGTCCTGGGCAACCGGATCGAGCCCGCCACTGCCAGGATCGCCGCCGCCCTCGGCGTCCCGGAAGGCACCGACGTCCACCTCGTGGAGCGGCTGCGGTCCGCGCACGACGAACCGATGGCCCTGCTGCGCAACCACGTGCCGGCCGGCCTGGTCGACCTGGGCACCGAACGACTGGAGGCCACCGGTCTCTACCGGATCATGCGGGCCGCCGGTATCACCCTGCACAGCGCGCGCCAGAGCGTCGGCGCCCGCCTCGCCACGGCCGAGGAGGCCGCCCAGCTCGCCGAGTCCGAGGGTGCGCCGCTGCTGACGATGGAGCGCACCACGTACGACGACACCGGGCGGGCGGTCGAATTCGCCTCCCATGTCTACCGGGCCTCGCGCTACGCCTTCGACTTCCAGCTCCTCGTACGCTGACGAGCGCTCCGGCGGCCCCGTTGACGACGCCGACGCACCCCGCTAGAACTCCCCAAGCCGCACTCGGGCGGCCGGGAGAGAAGGCGGACCCACCATGCGTACCCCTCGCAGGACAGCAACCCTGATCGCCATATGCACCATCGGCCTCGCGCTCACCGCCTTAACCGGATGCAGCAGCTCCGGCGGCAAGAGCTCGGAGGACAAGCCCGGGAGCGGCAGCGGGCAGGGCGTCAAAGGCGTCTCCACACCCCGGATGAAGATCGCCATGGTCACACATGCGGGGGAGGGCGACACCTTCTGGGACATCGTCCGCAGCGGTGCGAAGCAGGCCGCGGCCAAGGACAACGTCGAGTTCCTGTACTCCGCCGACAAGGAGGGCAAGGAGCAGGCCCAGCTCGTCCAGGCCGCCATCGACCAGAAGGTCGACGGCATCGTCGTCACGCTCGCCAAACCGGAAGCCGTCAAGGAGGTCGTCGCCAAGGCGGTGAAGGCCGGCATCCCCGTCGTCACGATCAACTCGGGCGCGCAGTTCTCCGCGGAGGTCGGCGCGCTCGGCCACATCGGGCAGGACGAGAAGGTCGCCGGCGAGGCCGTCGGTGAGGAACTCAACGAGCGCGGCCGCAAGAAGGCCGTCTGCGTCATCCACGAACAGGGCAATGTGTCGCTCGAGGAGCGGTGCGCCGGGGTGAAGAAGACCTTCAAGGGCGCGGTCGAGAACCTCAACGTCGAGGGCACCAACATGCCCGCCTCCACCTCCTCCATCGAGGCGAAGCTCCAGGCCGACCACGGCATCGACACGATCGTCACCCTCGGCGCGCCGTTCGCCGCCGCCTCCGTCAAGGCCAAGGAGGGCTCCGGCTCCAAGGCCGAGGTCGACACATTCGATCTGAACGCGGAGGTCGTCAAACGCCTCAAGGCCGCGGAGGTCGGCTTCGCCGTCGACCAGCAGCCGTACCTCCAGGGCTACCTCGCCGTCGACGAACTGTGGCTCAACAAGACGAACGGCAATGTCATCGGCGGCGGCAAACCGGTGCTCACCGGCCCGGCGATCGTCACCGCCGACGACGTCCCGCAGCTGGAGGAGTACACCGCGCGCGGCACCCGATGACCGCCGTACGCGCCACCGCGCACACCACCGTGCACACCCCCTTCCGACACACACGTCCCGCCCCTGCCGGGCGGCGCCGACTCGGGCTCGGGGATACTTGGCCGGCCGGACCGGGAGGCAATACCCCCAGGCGGCACCAAGCAGTACAGCGAGCAGCACAAGAAGGGCACGGCGTCGTGGCAAGGGTTCGGACAGGGGTACGTGCGATGGGTGCCGTGCTTGCGGCGGTGCTCGGGGCATCCCTCGTGGGATGCAGCAGCACCGGTGGCAAGCGGGCGGAGGAGCGCGCGGCCCGGGCCGCCGCCGAGGGCCGGTCCGCGGTGAACACACCCCGCTGGACCTTCGCCATGGTCACGCACTCGGGCGACGGCGACACCTTCTGGGACATCGTCCAGCGGGGCGCCGAACAGGCGGCCGTCAAGGACAACATCAAGTTCCTGTACTCGCACAACGACGAGGCGCAGCAGCAGGCCCAGCTGGTCCAGGCCGCGATCGACCAGAAGGTCGACGGGCTGATCGTCTCGCTCGCCAAGCCCGACGCGATGAAGGACGTCGTCGCCAAGGCCACCAGGGCCGGGATCCCGGTGATCACGGTGAACTCGGGCTCCGCGGAGTCCAAGGCGTTCGGCGCGCTCACCCACATCGGCCAGGACGAGTCCATCGCCGGCGAGGCCGTCGGGGACGAGCTCAACGCGCGCGGCCGCAAGAAGGCTCTGTGCATCCTGCACGAGCAGGGCAATGTCGGCCACGAGCAGCGCTGCGCCGGGGCGAAGAAGGCATTCGACGGGCAGATGCAGAACCTGTACGTCGAGGGCACCAACATGCCCGACGTCCAGGCGTCCATCGAGGCGAAGCTCCAGGCGGACAAGAGCATCGACGCGGTCGTCACGCTCGGCGCACCGTTCGCGGACGCCGCCGTGAAGGCGAAGCGGACCGCGGGCTCCAAGGCCGAGATCGACACGTTCGACCTGAACGCGAAGGTCGCCACCGCACTGCAGGACAAGACCCTGGGCTTCGCCGTCGACCAGCAGCCGTACCTCCAGGGGTACGAGGCCGTCGACCTGCTCTGGCTCTACCGCTACAACCGCAATGTGCTCGGCGGCGGGCGCCCCGTCCTCACCGGCCCGCAGATCATCACCTCGAAGGACGCCGCAGAGCTGGCGGAGTACACGAAGCGGGGGACCCGATGACCACGACGGAGCAACCACCGGCCCCGGCGGCCGGGTCCGACGAGCGGCTGCTGCACACCTCGGCGCTGCGCAGGCTGCTCGGCCGCCCCGAACTCGGTTCGGTCGTGGGCGCCGCAGCCGTCTTCATCTTCTTCTCGATCGTCGCCGACAGCTTTCTGCGCGCCTCCAGCTTCGGCACGGTGCTGTACGCGGCGTCCACCATCGGGATCATGGCGGCGCCGGTGGCGCTGCTGATGATCGGCGGTGAGTTCGACCTGTCCGCCGGTGTCCTGGTCACCAGCTCCGCACTGGTCTCGTCGATGTTCAGCTACCAGATGACGGCCAACATCTGGGTCGGCGTCTTCGTGTCGCTGCTGGTGACGCTGGCCGTCGGCGCGTTCAACGGGCTCATGCTGACCCGTACCAAACTCCCGAGCTTCATCATCACGCTCGGTACGTTCCTGATGCTGACCGGTCTCAATCTCGGCTTCACCAAGCTGATCAGCGGAACCGTGTCGACGAAGTCCATCGCCGACATGGAAGGCTTCGACTCGGCCCGCAAGGTCTTCGCCTCGCAGTGGACCGTCGGCGGGGTCGAGCTCAAGATCACCATTCTCTGGTGGGCGGTGCTCGTCGCGATCGCCACCTGGATCCTGCTCCGTACCCGCTTCGGCAACTGGATCTTCGCGGTCGGCGGCGAGGCCGACGCGGCCCGCGCCGTCGGTGTTCCGGTGATCCGCACCAAGGTCGGGCTCTACCTCGGCGTCGCCTTCGCCGCCTGGGTCTCCGGGCAGCACCTGCTGTTCTCGTTCGACGTGGTGCAGTCCGGCGAGGGCGTCGGCAACGAGCTGACGTACATCATCGCGGCCGTCATCGGCGGCTGCCTGATCACCGGCGGCTACGGCTCGGCGATCGGCTCGGCGATCGGCGCTTTCATCTTCGGCATGACCAGCAAGGGCATCGTGTACGCCGAGTGGAACCCGGACTGGTTCAAGTTCTTCCTCGGAGCCATGCTGCTCCTGGCCACCCTGCTCAACGCATGGGTACGCAAGCGCGCGGAGGCGACGAAATGACGACCGCGACCCCCCGGGCGCTGATCGAGCTCGACCACGTCAGCAAGTTCTACGGGAACATCAAAGCCCTCCAGGACGTCTCGCTGGAGGTCCACTCGGGCGAGATCTCCTGCGTCCTCGGCGACAACGGCGCAGGCAAGTCCACCCTCATCAAGATCATCGCAGGGCTGCACCGGCACGACGCAGGCCGGTTCCTCGTCGACGGCGAGGAGACCGCTCTGGCCAACCCGCGCGAGGCTCTGGACCGGGGCATCGCCACGGTCTACCAGGACCTGGCCGTCGTTCCGCTGATGCCCGTCTGGCGAAACTTCTTCCTCGGCTCCGAGCCGACGACGGGCGCCGGCCCGTTCAAGCGGCTCGACGTCCGGATGATGCGCGAGACGACCCGCTCCGAGCTGCTGCGCATGGGCATCGACCTGCGCGACGTCGACCAGCCGATCGGCACCCTGTCCGGCGGCGAGCGCCAGTGCGTCGCCATCGCGCGGGCCGTCTACTTCGGCGCCAAGGTCCTCGTCCTGGACGAGCCCACCGCGGCGCTCGGCGTCAAGCAGTCCGGGGTCGTGCTGAAGTATGTGGCGGCCGCCCGGGACGCCGGGCTCGGCGTGGTTCTCATCACGCACAACCCGCACCACGCCTATCTGGTCGGCGACCGGTTCGTGCTGCTCAAGCGGGGCGCCATGTCCGGCAGCCACACCAAGGACTCCATCACCCTGGACGAGCTGACCCGCCAGATGGCCGGTGGCAGCGAGCTCGAGGAGCTCAGCCACGAGCTCGAGCGGGCCCCCTCGCCGACCCACCTGGGCGGCCATTCGGTCACCGACGACACCCCGTAGGAGAAAGCGCGGGCGGGGCGCCGCAGACCCCGACCGCCCGCCCCGAAGCTCCGGCAGTGGCAGAATCGAGCCCGACGGGCGCCGTCCGCCGCCGGGAGCTGTCACCACCCGGTCCCCCCAGACAATGCAGGGACGATGAGCACGTACCGCGACTTCACACACCGCGGCTCCGCCCGCGCCACCGTCCTGCGGACCGTCGGCACCCGCGAGCGGCGCTCGCACCTCACGGCGCCACGGGTACCCACCGTCGGCATCGACATCGGGGGCACGAAGGTGATGGCCGGCGTCGTCGACGCCGACGGGAACATCCTGGAGCAGCTGCGCACCGAGACGCCGGACAAGTCCAAGAGCCCCAGGGTCGTCGAGGACACCATCGTCGAGCTGGTCCTCGACCTCTCCGACCGGCACGATGTGCACGCCGTCGGCATCGGCGCGGCGGGCTGGGTCGACGCCGACCGCTCCAAGGTGCTGTTCGCCCCGCATCTCGCCTGGCGCGACGAACCCCTCCGTGACGCCCTCGCCTCCCGCCTGGTCGTCCCCGTCATGGTGGACAACGACGCGAACACCGCGGCGTGGGCGGAATGGCGGTTCGGCGCGGGCCGCGGCGAGGACCATCTCGTCATGATCACGCTCGGTACCGGCATCGGCGGCGCGATTCTGGAGGACGGTCAGGTCAAGCGCGGCAAGTACGGGGTCGCCGGTGAGTTCGGCCACATGCAGGTGGTGCCCGGAGGGCACCGCTGTCCGTGCGGCAACCGCGGCTGCTGGGAGCAGTACAGCTCCGGCAACGCCCTCGTCCGCGAGGCCAGGGAGCTGGCCGCCGCCGACTCGCCCGTCGCCCACGGCATCATCGAGCGGGTCAAGGGGAACATCCCCGACATCACCGGGCCGCTCATCACCGAACTGGCCCGCGAGGGCGATGCGATGTGCATCGAGCTCCTCCAGGACATCGGCCAGTGGCTCGGTGTCGGCATCGCCAATCTGGCCGCCGCGCTCGACCCCTCCTGCTTCGTCATCGGAGGCGGTGTCAGCGCCGCCGACGACCTGCTGATCGGTCCCGCCAGGGATGCCTTCAAGCGCCACCTCACCGGCCGTGGCTACCGCCCCGAGGCCCGGATCGCGAAGGCGGAACTCGGCCCGGAGGCAGGTATGGTCGGCGCCGCGGACCTGGCCCGGCTGGTCGCCCGCCGGTTCCGCCGCACCAACCGCCGTCGTGTCGAGCGGTACGAGCGGTACGCGCAGATCTACGACCAGGCTGCGAGCACCATCCGGTCGACCCGCAACACCCGCACCTCCTAGGGATCCCCAGAACATGACCACAGCAGAGCGTCCCGTCCTGCCGCGCCAGTCCTCGCCGCCCGACGAGGGCGGCGGACGGCCCCCGGAGGACCGGCGCCGGATGATCCGGCGACGCCTGATCACGGCGACCATCATCGTCCTGTTGATCGGCGTCCCGGCCGGCTATCTGCTGATCTCCGCCGGCCAGAGCCGTCGCTCCGGACAGGACAAGGAGGCCGAGGCCTCCGCGCAGGGGCTCCGCGAGGGCTGGCCGTCCCGGATGCAGCGCCGGATCTTCGAGGTGCCGATTCCCGGCGACGCGGTGGACGTCCAGTACTACGAGACGAACAACTGGAAGGCCAGCCGGATGTACGTGCAGTTCCGTACGTCGTCCTCCGGGCTCGACCGCTTCCTGTCCCGTCTGGGCTCCAGCCGCGCGGCCCTGACCGACGGCGACGTCACCGTCGGCGCCCGCGACACCAAGATCGCGGGCTGGCACTTCGGCCAGGGCGTCGACTGGGCGGGCACCACCCACACCAACAAGGACCCGCGCCCCACCCAGGACATCACCGTCGACATGACCGATCCGGCATCTCCTGTCGTATATGTCGTATCTGCGGCGACCCCCTGACCGGAGGTCTACAGGGCGCTCTCAGCCCTCGAACGCGGACATCTCCGGGCCGGTCGTAGTGGTCGCCCACAGCGCCGGAGTGATGACCACCGCGCACTGGGCACAACGACACCGGCGTCCGGTCAAGGGCGCGCTGCTGGCGGCGCCGCCGGACTTCGGCACGCCGCTGCCCGAGGGCTACCCCACTCCGGAGGCCCTGCGTGAAAACGGCTGGTTGCCTGCGCCGCGGACAACCCTGCCCTTCCCCAGTATCGTCGCGGCGAGTACGAACGACCCCCTGGCCGATTTCAATCGCGTCGCCGATCTCGCCCGGGCATGGGGGAGCAGTCTCGTGGATCTCGGCCCGGTCGGACACCTCAACCCTGCATCCGGCTACGGCGAATGGCCTCGGGCGGAAGAGTTCATCCGCGAGCTCAGCTGAGTCCTGTCCGACGTGTCCGTCTGACGCCCGGCCGCGCTCTTCTCGCACTCCCTCCTGCCCGCTTCTGGGCGGGAGGAGCCGTGCGCCCACTCCAGGGGCTCATGTCGCTGATGTGAGCGCCGAGGATGCCATCACCCAACCTGAGATGCTGGCCTGGTTCGCAGCGCGTCCCGTAGGCCGCGGGCGTAACGGTCGATTGCGTGATGCGCTCCGTGATGCACTCAGCGGAACGGTGACCGTCGGACGGACAGGATCGCGACGTCGTCGTGCTGGCCGCCCTCTCCGGCGAACCCGCGCGCGTCGTCGTAGAGGGCGTGCGGCAGGTCGGTGGGGGAGAGAGATACGCGCTCGGTGAGGCGTTCGGTGACGGGGTAGAACGTGCCATCGGCGTCGCGGGTCTCGGTGAGCCCATCGGTGGTCAGCAGCAGCGTCGCGCCGGGTGGGAAGGTGAACCAGTCGACGGTTGCGGGTTCGGCGGCGAGCTCGGCGAGACCGAGGGGGACGCCGGAGCCGAGGGACGGCGTGATGACTGTGGTGTTGTGCAGCAACTGCGGCGGAATGTGTCCGCAGTTGATGACTTGTACCTCGTCGTGTGCGTCGATGTTGACGATGAGCGCTGTGACGAACCGTTCGTCGTCGCCGGTCTGTGCGGCGTAGGAGTTGTGCCGTACGACAGAGGCATCGAGGGCATCGACGAGCGCGGTCAGGGTGGGCTCTCGATGGGCCGCCTCACGGAAGGCGCCGATGACGGCGAACGCGGCGCCGACCGCGGGTAGGCCCTTGCCCTGGACATCGCCGATCAGAACCCGGGTTCCCCACGGAGAGACGACGACGTCGTAGATGTCGCCGCCAATGAGCCGGTCCTCCTGTACGGGCTCGTACACGCCGTCGACCAGGACGTCGTCGGTGAGCAGAGGCAGAGGGCGCAGGATGTGGCGCTGCATTGCTGCAGCGGTGGAGCGCAGCCGCAGCATCTCGTGCTCGCGGCGGATGCGACGGTGGCAGGCGTAGACGGAGGCCGCGCCCAGGGCGAGGGTGAGCAGCATCATGAGGGTCCTGTCGAGCCACGACCGCCCGTCACCGTGCCGGACCAGCATGGTGACGATGACCACAAGCGTGATCCATGCAGACACGAACTTCGTCTGGCGTACGGTGCACAGCGCGGACGCCGTCCCCGGCAGGAATACAAGGAGCCCGAGAAGCCACACCGGGGACTCGGACAGGGCACCGAGGAGCAGCACCAGGAAGGTCACTGACGCCACGCGGATCATTACTTCGGCGTTGCGCGGTGGTTCGATGGTCTCGAAGGGACGCGCGAGTGTCTTCGGGCGCTTATGGGGCACGGGACCTCCCGGGCAGGTGGTGTACTCCGCGTACGTTAGGCAGGCCCGGCCGTGGGTGAGCTGCGCCCCGCCGGACGATGTCGCGTGTGCGGTGACCAGCACTACGTGCAGGGTGCGTGGCCCGTGCACTCCTTCGACCCGGTCGCATTCGATGTCGCTGGGTGCGGACGGGCCATGTCGCGGAAGCCTCCGTGCGAGGTGTCTCATACCCGGGAGGCCGGTCCGGGTGTCCCAGATGACGTGCACAACAGGCAGCAGCCCGACATCCTGACAGTGGGATACGGTTCGGCCGGGAAGAACCTGCTCGGTGCACCCGAGCTGCGCCAAGGTCCAGACACGGCGGCCGCCCGAGGGGGAGCTGGATGCTGCAGGCATTGGGACTGGGACCGGCTGAAGAGGCCATCTACACAGCACTGCTGGCCCGCCCGACAGCCTCTGCGCAGGACCTCGCCCGGCAGACCGGACTCGAGAAGGCCGAGATCACCCGCATCCTGCTCGACCTGACGACACGTGGCCTGGTGGCGGTCGCCGGCGAGGCCGGGAGCGGGACACCTGACTCGGCTGACTGTGAGGCCGGTCGCCGGCTCGCCCGCTACCGGCTCACACCCCCGTCAGTGGCCCTGGCCCCGTTCCTTGTCGAGCAGCGCAACGCACTGCACCGGGCCGAGACCGCGTTCTCGATGCTGACCGAGCAGTACCGCAGTACCGCCGCGCACCCTGCGGGCAGCGTCGTGGAGGTGGTCGTCGGCGTGGAGCAGGTGGCGCACCGCTTTCACCAACTGCAGCGCGGCGCCCAGCGGGAGTTGCTGGTGTTCCTCGTCGGCGAGCCCATAGCGGTGCCGCGCGAGGACGCCGACATGTCGGAGAGTTCCGCGCTGGACCGCGGAGTCGACTTCCGGGTCGTGGCTGCCAAGGACTATCTCGACGGTCCCGGCATGGCGAAGGATGCGCGGGCGGGCATCACGGCGGGCATCGAGCTTCGCCTGGTCGACTCGCTGCCGCTGAAGATGGTCGTGTCGGACCGGGAGCGCGCCATGGTGCCACTGGACATGGCGGACTCCGGCGGCGAGCCGAGCGCGATCGTGGTGCACCGCAGCGGCCTGCTGACTGCCCTGGTCCATCTGTTCGAGAAGGAATGGGCCCAGGCCCGGCCGCTGTACACCACCGTCACGGGTGTGCGTGCGGAGCCGGCAGGCGATCAGCAGCCGACCGAGGGGGAACTGGAGGTTCTCGCTTTGCTGCTGGCAGGGATCTCCGACCGGCGGGCGGCCTCCCAACTCGGCCTGTCCATACGTACCGTGGAGCGGCGGACACGCCGTCTGATGGATCTGGCCGGAGCGGATTCGCGCCTGCAACTCGGATGGCACGCCGCACGTGCGGGCTGGCTTTGACCTCCTCCTCGGCCTGAGGGCCGGGGAGCCTTTGTCTCTTGATGGTCGCCGAGCGAGGGCGGCCGCCAACTCCTGGCGGGTTACTGCTTCACCGCCGGTGGGACGTGATTCTGACTGAAGACATGCACGGGTGCGGCGGCGCGGGTACGACGACGGTGAGCCCGCTGACGACGCCGGCGACCGGTTGGCGGTGACCTCGACGGGGTGCAGGGCGCGGGCGGGCCGGCAGTCCCCGACCGGGATCGCCGTTCCGGCCGGGCGAACCCCACCGGTCAGGTCCGAAGTCCCACCGAGCCGATGGAAGTAACCGCGTGACGGAAATCCGCCATGCGGGAAACCCGTCACGCGAGGCATCCCCACTCAAGCCACACGTCTGCCAGGCTGCAGCCGCAGTTTGGCAGACGTTCATGGCTCGAATAGGGAGATTCATGCGTTCCATAACGCGTATGGCCTTGGGCACGGCGACCGCCGCAGTCCTGGCCGTCACGGTGGTCACGCCTTCCGGGGCGGCGGATACACCGCCTGACGGTGCCTCGGGGAAGCCCATCATCGGCGGCGGGACCGCAACAACGGGTGGCAAGCAGGTGACGGTCACGCTCGTCACCGGCGACAAGGTGCTGGTGACCACGGACAGGTCGGGTCACAGCTCGGCGGCGGTGCTGCCCCGCGAGGACGGCACGCAGCCGATAGTCCAGACCTATCAGAGGGGCAAGGACCTCTACGTCTACCCCGAGGGCGCCTCCCAGGCGATCGCCGAGGGCAAGGTCGACGAGCAGCTGTTCAACGTCACTGGGCTCATCCGCCAGGGATACGACGACACACACACCGACACGCTGCCGCTCATCGCCACCTACCGGAACAGTGTGAACGTCGCCGACAGCGCGCCGGCGGCCCCTCGCGGGTCCGAGCGGGGCCTGAGCCTCCCCGCTGTGGACGGCGTCGCGCTCAAGGCAGGCAAGGACACCGCCGCCGCCTTCTGGCAGGACATCACCAACACCCGCTCACGTTCTGGCTCCACGCTGAAGAAGCTGTGGCTGGACGGCAAGGTCGAGGCCACGCTGGACCAGTCCACCAAGCAGGTGCACGCGCCGGAGGCCTGGGCGGCCGGCTACGACGGCAAGGGCACCAAGGTCGCCGTGCTGGACACGGGCGTGGACGCCGAGCACCCGGACCTGGTGAACCGGGTCGCCGCGTCCAAGAACTTCACGGATTCCAAGACCACCGACGACCGGCAGGGTCACGGCACCCACACTGCCTCCACGGTCGGCGGTTCCGGAGCGGCCAGTGACGGCCGGAAGAAGGGCGTCGCCCCCGGTTCCTCCCTGCTCGTCGGCAAGGTCCTCAACGACGCAGGCTACGGCCTGGACTCCTGGATCATCGCGGGTATGCAGTGGGCCGTCGACCAGAAGGCCGACGTCGTCTCCATGAGCCTGGGCAACCCCAGGATCGGCGACTGCGCCGACCCGATGGCCCAGGCCACGCAGGAGCTGTCGAAGAGCAAGCACACCCTGTTCGTCGTCGCCGCCGGCAACTCCGGCCCGGGCGCCGAGACCGTTTCCTCGCCCGGCTGTGTGCCCGGCGTGCTGACCGTGGGCGCCGTCGACCGCGACGACACCACCGCGCAGTTCTCCAGCCGCGGTCCGGTGGCCGTCACCCACACCCTCAAGCCCGAGATCGCCGCCCCCGGCGTCGATATCTCGGCGGCGGCCGCGGGCGGCCGCGGCGTCTATGCCTACCGGACGATGTCGGGCACCTCCATGGCCACCCCGCATGTCGCGGGCGCTGCGGCCGTCGTCCGCCAGGCGCACCCGGACTGGACCGCGCAGCAGATCAAGGCTGCCCTGGTCTCCTCCGCCCGCACCGGCGGCAAGGTCGCCGGCGCCGACCAGACCGGCGGTGGGGTGCTTGACGTGTTCGGCGCGGTGAACCAGAAGGCGCTCTCCGCGCCGGCTGTCCAGGCCGGCAGCTACAACTGGCCGCAGGACGCGTCGGACCGCACCACCGTGCAGGTGCCCTTCACCAACACCAGCGACAGCGACCTGACGCTCCATCTGAAGCTCAGCGGTGTGCACGGCAACGACGGCAGCGACGTCACCTCCGGAATCATCAAGCCGGAGGAGAACAAGGTGACGGTCCCGGCGGGGGCCACCGCTCAGGTGCCGCTGCAGATCGACCCCACCGCCCGTCTGAAGGACGCCCAGTACGGTGCGGTCACCGGCCGGATCCTGGCCACCGACGGCGATGTGCACGTCTCCGTGCCCGTCACCCTCTACGTCCAGCCGGAGACGGTCACCCTCCGGGTCAAGGTCGTCGACCGCAACGGCAAGCCCGCGACCGGCACCTCCTCCCTGGACGTCGCCAGCATCGACTCCGACGAGGGCGAGCGCCGCACCAACGCGGGTGCGCCCGAGCAGACCTACCGTGTGCGCCCGGGCGACTACGCCCTCAGCAGCTTCGTAGCGACGCCCGACGCGAGCAACAAGCCCGAATCGGTCAGCTACCTCGCCCACCCGCAGATGCGGATCACCAAGGACACCACCGTCGTCCTCGACGCCCGCAAGGCCCACCAGCTGAGCCTGCACACCGACCGCCCCTCGACGCTGCGGGGCACCACGTTGAACTACGCCCGCACGTGGGACGACACCTGGCAGCTCAGCGGAACACTCACGGCCGGCAGCGCCGTGCAGAAGTTCTACGCGGACATCGACGGGCGCGCCCAGAAGGGCACCTTCGAGTTCCGGCCCACCTGGCGCGCGACCGGCTCCGAGGACGGCTCGTCCTACGTCTACAACCTGTCGTTCCCGACCGAGGGCCCGCTGCACTCCGACCAGGCCTACCAGCCGAATGACTCCCGGCTGGCCCAGGTCACCGAGACGTGGCATGCCATGGGCAAGGAGGCCGACTACATCGACGCGCTGTTCCTCCGTCCCTCCGGGAGCAGCGACACCCGGATTCCCGTGAGCCTGTTCCAGACGGTCCACGTGCCTGGTACCCGCACCGCCTATTACACGACCGGCGACGACGCCTGGTACCACGGCGCGATGACCAGCTTCCCGTTTGCCGCGTTCATGTCGGACCACGATCGCACCTACAAGGCCGGACAGCGGAGCGCCGAGGAGTGGTACGGCGGCCCCCTGCGGCCGGGCGCGGCGCGCGACGCCGACGGCAACCTGATGCTGGCCGCCGAGCGGCAGGGCAACCTGTTCGGCATCCAGAACGCGCTCTGGGTCGACGGCTCCGGCGACCACTGGACCTACGGCGGGTCGTTCGGCGACATCGGCAAGATGTCGCTGAAGCGCAACGGTGAGGAGATCGGCAGAATCACCTATCCGTACGGCGTGTTCGAGGTACCGGACGAGGACTCCGCGTACGAGCTCACCCAGCACCTGGAGAAGATCTACACCGGCGACCGCAACTGGCTGCGTTCCACCGCTGCCGACACCACCTGGAGCTTCCGCTCCCACCGGGAGTCCGACGTCTACTCCCGCGGCCTGCCGCTCCTCCACCCGGCGTACGACCTGCCGGTGGACGGCATGAACACCCTGCCCGCGCAGAGCGGCATCAAGGTCGGCCTGTCGGTCGAGGGTCACGCCGGGTACACCGCGGGCGCGATCACAGCGGCCTCGCTGTCCTACTCCTACGACGGCGGCACCACCTGGACCCAGGCGCCGACCGAGCAGCAGGACGGCAAGTGGACGGCGGTCCTCGACCACACCGGCGCCGCCGGCAAGCAGGTCATGACGAAGGCCACCTTCACCGACGCCAACGGCAACGCGGTCACCCAGACCATCACCCGCGCCTACGACGTCCGGTAACCACACGGTCCGGCCGGGCGGTCTCCCGCAACGGGCGGCCCGCCCGGCCGGCCACCTGCTGTTCCCACCTACCAGGCCCACGAAGAACTCGGCCGGGCCGTGCGCACGATCTTCCTGCGACTATCTGACCGGCCCCGATCTGCGGCGGGAGATCCACGGCGGGCTCCAGGTGGTGGAGAACTGGAACAGCGCGAACACCGTCCTCCACACCTGTCGTGCCGAGAGGGACGAGAGCCGCTGGGTTCGCCCCGGCAATGTGAGATCTCGTGAGGCATGAGAGGGTCTGACGGGTGAGCAAGACACCATCGAACACCCTGCAATACCGCTTTGACGGGCCAGAAGACGCACCGATCCTGGTGATCGGTCCCTCACTCGGTACCACATGGCACATGTGGGACCGGCAGATACCGGAGCTCTCCCAGCACTGGCGGATCTTCCGCTTCGACCTGCCGGGCCACGGCGGTGCCCTAGCCCACCCGGTCACCGCCGTCGGTGAGCTCTCCGACCGGCTGCTGGCCACCCTCGATGGTCTCGGTGTCCAGCGCTTCGGGTACGCGGGCTGCTCCATCGGCGGCGCGATCGGCGCCGACCTCGCGCTGCGCCATCCGCACCGGGTCGCCTCGCTGGCCCTGGTCGCCGCCTCGCCCCGATTCGGCAGCGCCGACGAGTTCCGGCAGCGCGGGGTGGTCGTCCGCACCAACGGCCTGGAGCCGATCGCCCGCAGCGCGCCGGAGCGCTGGTTCACCCCCGGCTTCGCCGCCGCCCAGGCCGCCATCGTCGAGTGGGCCGTCCAGATGGTCCGCACCACCGACCCCGGTTGTTACATCGCCGCCTGCGAAGCGCTCGCCGCCTTCGATATCCGTACCGAACTCAGCCGCATCGGCGTCCCGACCCTCGTACTGGTCGGCGCCGAGGACCAGGTCACCGGGCCCGCCGAGGCCCGGACCCTGGTCGCGGGCATCCCCGACGCCCGACTCGCCCTCGTCCCCGGGGCCTCGCACCTCGCCCCGGTCGAGCAGCCCGCCGCCGTCACCGACCTGCTCGTCACCCACTTCTTGACGAGCTGGCAGGACACCCTCGCCGCCATCCCCGTCCCGGGCACCGGCCCTGCACTCTCCGCTCGCGTGCTGCCCGTCGCGGAGATCGCCCCCGCCGCGGCCGCGCCCGACACCGTGACCTCTGGCCGCCCGGACCCGTACGACCCGGGGATGAAGGTCCGCCGCGAAGTGCTCGGCGATGCCCACGTCGACCGGGTCCTGGCCGCGTCCGACGACTTCACCGGCGAGTTCCAGGAGCTCGTCACGCGCTACGCCTGGGGCGAGACCTGGACCCGGGAGGGCCTGGACCGCCGTACCCGCAGCTGCGTCACGCTCACCGCACTGGTCACCTCCGGCCATCTGGAGGGCCTCGCCTCGCATATCAGGGCCGCCCTGCGCAACGGGCTGACCCCCGCCGAGATCAAGGAAGTATTGCTGCAGACCGCCGTGTACTGCGGCATACCGGCTGCGGGCGCCGCCTTCACCATCGCCCAGTCGGTGATTCAGGAAGAAACCACGCCCCGGCCGTAGCAGGATGAGCACCATGAACGCTGCGAACCCTGTGCACCTGACCCTGACCAAGAAGACGCACTCCTGCATCCGGCTGGAGAAGGACGGGCGGACGCTCGTCATCGACCCGGGCGGCTTCTCGGAGCAGGACGCGGCACTCGGCGCCGACGCGATGCTCGTGACCCACGAGCACGCCGACCACTTCGACGAGGGCCGGCTGCGGGCCGGCCTGGAGGCCAACCCGGCCGCAGAGATCTGGACCCTGCGCAGCGTCGCGGAACAGCTCTCCGCGGCCTTCCCCGGCCGGGTGCACACCGTCGGTCACGGCGACACGTTCACCGCCGCAGGATTCGACGTACAGGTGCACGGTGAACTGCACGCGGTGATCCACCCCGACATCCCGCGGATCACCAACATCGGCTTCCTGGTGGACGGTTCGCTCTTCCACCCGGGGGACGCGCTCACCGTCCCCGACCACCCCGTCGACACGCTGATGCTCCCGGTGATGGCCCCCTGGAACAAGATCTCCGAGGTCATCGACTACGTGCGCGAGGTCAAACCGCGCCGGGCGATCGACATCCACGACGCGCTGCTCACGGATCTCGCCCGCCCGATCTACGACCGGCAGATCGGCAGCCTCGGCGGCGCCGACCACGGCCGGCTGACCCCCGGGGACTCGACCGGCCTGTGACCGGCGCCGGTCCGGCGACTGTCAGTGGGAGCCGCTAGGTTTACGTACATGCGCATCGCCACGTGGAACGTCAATTCGATCACCGCCCGCCTCCCGCGGCTGCTGGCCTGGCTGGAGAGCACCGGCACGGACGTGCTGTGCATCCAGGAGACCAAGTGCACGGCCGAGCAGTTCCCGGCGGACGAGCTGCGCGAGCTCGGCTACGAGTCCGCGGTCAACGCCACGGGCCGGTGGAACGGGGTGGCGCTGGTCTCCCGGGCCGGCCTGTCCGACGTCGTGATGGGGCTGCCCGACGGGCCCGACTACGACGGAGTGCAGGAGCCCCGGGCGATCTCCGCGACCTGTGGCCCGGTCCGCCTCTGGTCGGTGTACGTGCCGAACGGGCGCGAGATCGAGCACCCGCACTACGCGTACAAGCTGCGCTGGTTCGAGGCCCTGGAGAAGGCGGTGGCCGCGGACGCCGCGGGCTCGCAGCCGTTCGCGGTGCTGGGCGATTTCAACGTGGCCCCGACCGACGAGGACGTCTGGGACCCGGCCCTGTTCGAGGGCGCCACCCATGTCACCCCCGCCGAGCGCGCCGCCCTCGCCGCACTGCGCCAGGAGGGCCTGTCGGACGTCATGCCGCGCCCGCTCAAGTACGACCGCGCGTACACCTTCTGGGACTACCGCGAGCTGCGCTTCCCGAAGAACAAGGGCATGCGGATCGACCTGGTCTACGGCAACGGCCCGTTCACGGTGGCGGTCAAGGACAGCTACGTGGACCGCGAGGAGCGCAAGGGCAAGGGCGCGTCCGACCACGCGCCGGTGGTCGTCGACCTGGAGCTGTGACCCGTCGGCCGGTGACGAACGGCCTGATCCTGGCGCAGAATGACGCCCTGATCATGCAAAGTCCTGGGGGGACCATGCACAGCCGTACCCGCACCGCCGCAGCCGCCACCGGTGCCGCCGCCCTGCTCCTCGTCCTCACCGGCTGCGGCGACGAGCCCGCCAAGGCCGATCCGAAGGCCTGCAGGGCCGTCATGGAGAAGCGGTTCGTGGAGAACACCGCCGACGGCACCGTCCCGCCGGAGTGCAAGGGCATCGACAACAAGGTCCTGGCCGGCTTCGTCGAGGACATGTTCAACGCCCATATCGGCGACGCGACGAAAGAGGCCGCCAAGGACCTGGAGGACGAGCTGGGCGGTATGAAGGTGACGGTCAGCGACCCGCCCTCGCCCAGCCCCTGACCGAGCCACCCGGCATGATCCGAACGAGAGGACCTACGACGCCTCGAGGTGCGGCGCGTGGGTCCGGACCGCGGCCAGCACCTGCCGCTTGGACGGGTTGACCATCGAGTGGCCGGCCACGGACACCGTCGGCACGGTCTCGTTCCCGTCGGCGACCGAGCGGACGAACGCCGCCGCCTCGGGGTCCCGCCAGATGTTCACCTCGGTGTAGGTGAGGCGGCTGAACCGCAGCCGCAGACGCAGCTTCATGCAGTACGGGCAGCCGGGCCGCCAGTAGACGACCATGCCGTCGTGGTCCTCGGCCATGCGGGTCCCCCGTTCGCGTAGGCGTGGGGTGGATCCTAACCGGCCCGGCCGGAGCCCGGGCGGGCGGTGCTGTCAGTGGCCGCCGATACGGTGGTTCCTGTCATTGTCCCGCTTGCTGGCTGCTTGCGAAGACTCGGACCGCGCCCCGCCCGTTCAGCGCCGGGCGGGGCGTGCGGACGGCGCGTGCGGCGGCGCGCGGCCGGGTGCGTGCACCGGGTTCAGTCCTCGAACGACAGGCCGCGCGCCCTGTGGTGCGTATCCCGGCCGGGATGCGACCCTGAGTGATATGAACATCCCTTTCTTGGACAACTGGCGTAAGCGTCACGACGGTAGGCGCGGGGCGGGCCTCGCGGCCGCCGTCGAGGTCGACCCGGAGGGCGTCGCCGAGCTGCTCGCCGAGTGTGAGCTGCTGCGTGTCCGAGTGGGGCAGCGCGGACTGGAACTCGACGACACACCGGCCTCGTTGACGGCGCTCGACCAGCTGCCGCCGCGCTGGCGCGACGACCCCGAGGAGCTGCCCTGGCTGGGCAACGACGCCGGGCTGTATCTCGGCACCGTCCTCGTGCGCAACGTCCCGGGCGCGGCCTGGCACATCTGGCCGAGCGGTCAGCCCGTGGTGCGGCTCACCTCCGGGCGGGAGATCGATGTCGTCGAGGCGGGGCTCGACTGGGCGATGACCGGCAGCCCCGAGCTCTCACAGGTGTACGCAGAGTCAGCCGAAGGATAGTCCACCACCAAAACCAAATAAAACGCCTTATGCACTATTTATGCGTGTCGGGTGCGAAGTCCCTTATCGGGATGGATAGTTTGCGCTGAACTCGACACAGCGATAAGTGGGTAGGGCAGCGTATGGCCGTCGATCCGTTGATCGAGCTGCGGGACGTCAATAAGCACTACGGAGCATTGCACGTACTGCAGGACATCAATCTCACCGTCGGCCGCGGGGAGGTGGTGGTGGTCATCGGCCCCTCAGGCTCCGGCAAATCAACGCTCTGCCGAACCATCAACAGGCTTGAGACGATCGAGTCGGGTCATATCGCGATCGACGGCAGACCCCTCCCGGAGGAGGGGAAGGGACTCGCGCAACTGCGCGCCGAAGTCGGCATGGTGTTCCAGTCGTTCAATCTGTTCGCGCACAAGACCGTGCTGGCCAACGTCTCGCTCGCCCAGCTCAAGGTCCGCAAACGCAAGAAGGACGAATGCGACGCGCGGTCCCGGGAGCTCCTGGAGCGGGTCGGGCTCGCCTCGCAGGCCGACAAGTACCCCGCCCAGCTCTCCGGAGGCCAGCAGCAGCGGGTGGCCATCGCCCGCGCCCTGGCCATGGACCCCAAGGCCCTCCTCTTCGACGAACCGACCTCGGCGCTCGACCCGGAGATGATCAATGAGGTGCTTGAGGTCATGCAACAGCTCGCCAGGGATGGCATGACCATGGTCGTCGTCACGCACGAGATGGGGTTCGCCAGGTCCGCTGCCAATCGCGTGGTCTTCATGGCGGACGGTCGCATCGTCGAGGACCGCACCCCGGAGGCGTTCTTCACCGCCCCGGAGAGCGACCGCGCCAAGGACTTCCTGTCCAAGATCCTCAAGCACTGACGGGAGGCCCCCAGTTGCGTACGAGAAAAGTGCTGGCCGCCTGTGCGGGGATCCTGCTGGCCGTCGTTGCAGTCGGCTGCGGCAAGGAAGGCAGCCCTCCGGTGAAGGGGCCGAAGCCGGCGCAGCTGCCCGTGTACAAGGTCGACACCGGCTTCCGGCTGCCCGAGTCGAAAACCTGGACGAAGGCGAAGAAGCGCGGCTACCTCCGGGTCGGGGCCAAGGAGGACCAGCCGTACCTGGGCGAGAAGGACCCGGCCACCGGCCTCTACTCCGGCTTCGACATCGAGATCGCCAGGATGATGGCCGCCTCGCTCGGCTTCGACCCGAAGACGATCCGCTTCAAGACGATCGCCTCCGCCAACCGCGAGACCGCGCTGCAGAACGGCCAGATCGACTACTACGTCGGCACCTACACCATCAACGAGATGCGCAAGAAGCTCGTCGGCTTCGCCGGACCGTACTTCATGGCCGGGCAGTCGCTCCTCGTCCGCACGGACGAGCACGACATCAACGGCCCGCAGGACCTGGCCGGCAGGACGGTCTGCTCGGCGGCCGGCTCGACCCCGTACCAGCGGATCGCGGCCGACTACCCGAAGGCGATCCTGGTCGCCTACGACACGTACTCGATCTGTGTCGACAACCTGCTGACCTACCAGGTCGACGCCGTCACCACCGACGACGCCATCCTGCTGGGCTTCGCCGCCAAGGCGCCCAAGGAGTTGAAGGTGGTCGGCAAGCCGTTCTCCGAGGAGCCGTACGGGATCGGGGTACCGCGCAGCGACAACGCGCTGCGGTTCGCACTCAACGACGCTCTTGAGGCCAACGAGAAGAACGGCAACTGGAAGAAGGCGTTCGAGGCCACCCTCGGCCTGTCCGGAGTGCCCACACCGACTCCGCCGCCCATCGACCGCTACCCGGCGACCTGAGGGGACGGGCCACACCATGGACGTACTGACAGAGAACTTCTCGACCTACGCCGAAGGGTTCCTCGGCACCCTCGAACTCACCGTCTTCGCCTCGATCCTGGCGCTGGTGCTCGGCTTCGTGATGGCCTCGTTCCGGGTGGCGCCCGTCGGCTCGCTCCGGGTGTTCGGCACCGTCTGGGTGATGGTGCTGCGCAACACCCCGCTGACCCTGCTCTTCTTCGCCGTCCTCCTCGGCCTGCCGCGCTTCGGCCTGGTCCTGCCGTTCAAGGTCTTCGCGGTCCTCGCGCTCGGCTGCTACACCTCCGCGTTCATCTGCGAGGCGCTGCGCTCCGGCATCAACACCGTGCCGCAAGGCCAGGGTGAGGCCGCCCGCAGCCTCGGTATGACCTTCGGACAGACGCTGGGCTCCGTGGTGCTGCCACAGGCGTTCCGCTCGGTGATCCCGCCGGTCGGCTCGACGCTCATCGCCCTTGCCAAGAACTCGGCGATCGCCGGGGCGTTCAGCGTCACCGAGCTGCTCGGCACCTACAAGACGCTCAACGAGCTGGGCTACAACATCATTTGGACCTTCGTCTGGATCGCCGTCGGCTACCTGATCATCACCCTGTCCATCAGTGCGCTCTTCAATGTGATGGAGAAGCGCTGGGGAGTCGCCCGATGACCACCCACGCCCCCGAAGCCACCGCGCTGTACGACATCCCGGGCCCGGTCACCCGCAAACGGCACAGGGTGTACGGGATCGTCTCCACGGTCCTGATCCTCGCCCTGGTCGGCTGGATCATCTATCTGCTCTTCGCCACCGAGCAGTTCACCAGCGCCAAGTGGTCACCCTTCGAGTACAAGGGCATCCAGGAACTGCTGCTGCGCGGACTCGGCAACACGCTGAAGGCGTTCGCGTACGCCGCGGTGCTCTCGCTGGCACTCGGGGCGGTCCTGGCCGTCGGGCGGCTCTCCGAACACCGGGCGGTGCGCTGGCTCGCCACGCTCGTCGTCGAGTTCTTCCGGGCCATGCCCGTGCTGGTAATGATCTTCTTCATCTTCGTGGCGCTGAAGGTGCAGCCGTTGCCCGCGCTGGTCGCCGGACTGACCCTCTACAACGGCTCGGTGCTCGCCGAGGTGTTCCGTACCGGCATCAACTCGGTGGATCGCGGCCAGCGCGAGGCCGCGTACGCCCTCGGCATGCGCAAGACGCAGGTCATGAGCTTCGTGCTGGCCCCGCAGGCGGTGCGCGCCATGCTGCCCGCCATCATCAGCCAGCTGGTGGTGGCGTTGAAGGACACCTCGCTCGGGTACTTGATCACGTACGAGGAATTCCTCCACGCCGGCAAACTCATCGCGTCCAACCTCGACTACGATCTTCCCTTCATCCCCGTGGTGATGGTGATCTCGCCGATCTACATCGGGATGTGCATGCTGCTCTCCTGGTTCGCCACCTGGGTGGCCAAGCGGGAGCGGCGCAACCCGAAGACGAAGGCCGTGGAAGTCGCACCGGCCGAACCAGAGACGCTGCTGCCGGGAGTGCAGTAGCCCAGACCGGCCGTACAGCGGTCTGGAGGAGCGGTGCCCGCCCGGCAGCAGCCGGTGATCACTTCTGGCGCAACGGAACGGACAGGTACGAGGGGTCCGTGTCCGGCGAGGAGAAGGTCAGCTGTGATCCGGCCGGGTTGTGCTCGATATAGAGCGGGTCGACTGTGTCGACGACCAGGGCAAGTCGGTGACCGGCCGGAATGTCGTAGGCCGTGGAGAACAGCTCCAGGTCCACGCCGAACGGCCGCCCCGGCGTCTGTCCGTGGAAGGTATAGGGGGCGTTACTGACCAGCTTGCCGAGGCCGAGCGGCCCCTCGTCGTAGAGATAGGCGACGAGGGTGCCGCTCTCCTTGTTGCTGGTGACCGTGGTGTGGAGCTTCGCCGTGCCGCGGATGCGCTGTGCGGAGCCGTACCGTTCGGACTGCCAGACGCCTGCGAAGGTGCGCGGCAGCAGGGGGATCGAGGCGACCGGAGGCAGCTTCACGAACTGGTCGAGGGCGTTCGACAGCATCACGATGCCGCCGTCGGCGCCCGAGTCGACGTTCGCGTAGATCTTCTTCGTACCGCTCAGCGCGATCCGCTTCCGGTCAGCGCCGACCGACCTCCAGTCCGGGTAGCCCTCGTAGCCGCTGTCCGTACGGGACTTGAGCTGGACCGGCTGTTCCTGGTCGATGCCGTTGCGCACGCCCTTGAGGTAGCGGTCGAACCAGCGGTGGGCGTCGGTCCAGGTGTCGTTGGGCAGGCCGAGCAGACCGGTGGCTTCGGCGGTGGCGTGGTCGCCGGGACGGAACTCCAGGCGCTTGGGGCCGCTGAGCTTCTCGTAGAACGAGGCGTACTGGTTGGGTGGGAAGATGGTGTCGCCCCACGCGTTGCCCATCATGACCGCGGCGCCGTTGGCGTTGATCTCGTCCAGATACGTGGCGGGGGAGCGCTTCTTCCCCCAGGCGATCATGTCCGCCTCCTTGGCCAGGTTGGACCCGAGGAAGTCGGCGAGCGTCGTGTTCAGTTCGTCGCTCGGGCGGCCGGTGAGCAGGCCGGCCCCACCGAGCAGTGCGGCGGCCTGGAGGTGCTGGGTGCGGCCGCTGTAGATGGAGTCGATGAGGTCGGCCCAACCGCTCAGCGCGACCACGGCCTTGATCCGCTTGTCGTGGCCGGCCGCGAGCAGGCTGATGCCCGCTCCGTACGACACACCGCCCATGCCGATGCGCTGCGGGTCGGCGGGGGTGTGGGCGAGGGCCCAGTCGATGACGGCGGAGACATCCGCGATGTCCGGCGGCCCGGCGACCTCGATCCTCCCGCCGGAGAGCCAGAAGCCGCGTGAGGTGTAACTGACCACCACATAGCCGGAGTCGGCCAGTTGCTGTGCCTGCGCGAGATACTCGATCTGCGGCGTCGCCCAGCTGGAGGGCAGCACGATCAGCGGGTGCCTGTCGCCCGGCTCCGCACCGGCGGGTGTGAAGACATTGCCCTTGAGCCTGATCCCGCCGGAGCCGGGGATGTCGTAGAACTTCAGGCTCGGGGCCGACGCCGCCGCGGGTGCGGCGAGGGGCTGGGCGACGGCCGCCGGAGCCGCGCCGAGGGCGGCTCCGGCGATCAGGACGGCGGCGGTTCCGATGGATGCGGTGGTGCGCAGAGCCGGATACGGACGTCCCACGGGTCACTCCTCACGCGTGTCAGTGCAAAGTGACCCGACGGTAACCCTGGCCATTTACCGTTGGTAACTCCCCGGTAAGTTTCGTGAGCGTAACAATTGTTGGACGTGGTGTCAGCGGTGACGCGAGGTCAGGGCGTCGGAGGCGTCAGAGGTGTCGCGGACTCGCGGATCAGTTGAGGGCGCTCTTCGCCTGCCAGTCGGACCAGGACACATTCCACGCCCCGTAGCCGTTGCCCTCTGCGACCGTGCCCTTGGCGTCCGCGCCGGTGATCTCGAACGGGTCGCCGACCTGCGCCTTTTGGTACAGCTCCGCGGCGTTCGCGTCGCTCATCCCCACACAGCCGGAACTGTGGTTGGCGACCCCGAAGTACGCGGCGTTCCACGGCGCGGCATGGGCGTACATCCCCGACCAGGTCAGCCGCATCGACGAGTCGACCATCTTGTCGTACGCGTCGCCCAGGCCGACCGTCTCGGAGCGCATGTTGATCGTGCCCTCCTTCGCCATCAGTACGGCCGTGCCCCGCCAGGACGCCTTGTCCCCGCCCGGGGTGCCCGCCGACATGGGCACGTCCATGATCGCCTCTCCGTCCCGGTGCAACGCCAGCCGGTGCCGGTCGAGGTCGACCTTGACCACCTGGTTGCGGCCGATCGTGAACGTCGTCGCGTAGTCGCGCACGAACCAGCCGCCGGCCGGGCCCGAGTCGATGCCGTTCAGATCGGCGTCGAGCGTGACGCGCGTACCGGACTTCCAGTACTCCTTGGGCCGCCAGTCGATCCTGTCCTTGCCGGAGTAGTCCTGCAGCCAGCCCCAGGACCCCTCGGTGTTGTTCGACGTGGTGACCTTCAGCCCCCTCTCGACCGCGGCCTTGTCCTTCACCGGGTTGTCGAAGACGATCGACAGCGGCTGGGCGATGCCGACCGTGGTGTTCTTGCCGGGGGCGAGCGTCAGCTTGTTGACCTTGTCGGCCGCGGCGGTCGAGAACCCCGCGCGGTCGGTGCCGCCCCCGGTGTCCGTGGCCTCGACGCTGTACTCGGTACCCGGTGCGGCGACCCGGTCCGACGTCCAGGTCCGGCCGTCGCCGGATATCCGGCCGGTGAGCGCGTCACCCTCGGCGGCGGTCACGTTCACCGTCTTCAGCTTCCCGTCGGCCAGCGTCACCGTCACCGGCTTGCCCGCGGCGGCCTTCGTGCCCTGGAGGTTCACCGTGATCCTGGTGTCCGGAGTCCTGGCGGGCCCGGCATCATGACCGGACCCGGAACCCGAGTCCGATGCGGCGGCGCCCGAGCAGGCGGTGAGGGCGGCGCCGAACACCGCCGTGCCTGCGATCAGAGTCAGCCGGGCCGGGCGGGCGAACAAGGCGGTGCGGCGTATGCGCCGGCATGCAGAGATCAACGGAAGAACCTCCATGGCAGTGCTTCTCATCGGTGAGAGGCATGAACTCGACCATAGATTCCGCAAATACCGGGAAAACCATGGATTCCCTTGTGTGACAAGGAACGCAGCGCAACGGTCATCGTCCGGTCACATTCGCCGCGCGGACCCGTCATAGGCCGCTGTGAGCATCCTGTGCAGCCCGCCGAGCCGTCGGCCGGGCGGAACCAGGGGAGGGCCACGGACATGTCAGCGCTGCTCGCGACCGGTGACCGCAGAGGTGAACAGGGGCTACGGATACGCAGTCTCACCGCTGCCGAGCACCGGGCATGTGTGACCGCGCGCGCCGGGGCGAGCTTTCTTCAGTATCCGTCCTGGGCCGGCGTGAAGGATCAATGGAAGTCGGAAATGGTCGGATGGAACGGCGACAGCGGTGAATTGGCCGGCAGCGCTCTCGTGCTCTACCGGCAATTCCCCGGCACCCGGAAATACTTCGCCTATCTGCCGGAAGGACCGGTGGCCGACTGGGCCGATCCCGAAATCGACCGCTGGCTGCTGCCATTGATGGCGCATCTACGGAAGGCCGGTGCCTTCGCCGTACGGATCGGCCCGTCGCCGGCGTACCGCCGCTGGGACACCGCCCGGCTCAAGGCAGCCACCGGGCCCCGCCGGAAGGTCGGCGACGTCCTGGCGACCGAGGTGGACCCGCTCGGCACCGTTGTCGCCGAACGGCTCCGGGCACGCGGCTGGCACCGGTGCGGCGGGGACGGCGACGCCGGGAACGACGCCGACGCCCAGCCGCGCTACGTCTTCCAGGTGCCGCTCGCCGGACGCACCCCCGACGACCTGTGGGCGGGGCTCAACCAGGAGTGGCGCCGCAACGTCCGCAAGGCCCAGAAGTGCGGCGTCCGGATCGTTGTCGGCGGTGCGGCCGAACTGCCCGAGTTCCACCGGCTGCTGCGGATCACCGAGGAGCGGGACGGCTTCCGCCTCGGCCGCTCCCTCGCCTACTACCAGCGGCAGTACGCCGTGCTCAACGCCGAACAGCCCGGCCGGATGCAGCTCCGCCTCGCCGTCCACGAAGGCGAGATCCTTGCCGCACACACCATGATCAGCGCCGGGCGGCGGGTCTGGTACCAGACGGGCGCGTCCGCCGACCACCGCCGCGAGGTCCGCCCCAGCAACGCCCTCCAGTGGCAGATGATGCTCGATGCTCTGGCTCTCGGCGCCGAGGAGTACGACATGCGCGGGGTACCCTCCACCCTCGACCCCGACGACCGCTCCTTCGGACTGCTGCGCTGGAAGCTCGGTACCGGCGGACAGGTCGTCGAGACCCTCGGAGAGTGGGAGACATCAGTGGGCGGAGCCGCCAACAACACGCTGTACCGCGCGTTTCAGGCGTACTTGGCGCGCCGGTGACCGCCACCGAGGCGGCCGGAGAGGTCGCAGAGGACGAGCAGCGGAAGGCGACGGACAGGTCGAGGCCGGTGCTGCGCAGCGGCGTCGTCATGGCAGCCGGCTCGGTCGTCTCGCGGGCCACCGGGTTCATACGCTCGGCGGTCGTCGTCGCCGCGCTCGGCACCGGACTCCAGGCCGACGGGTACACGGTCGCCAACACCGTCCCCAACATCCTCTACATGCTCCTCATCGGCGGCGCCCTCAACGCGGTGTTCGTCCCCGAACTGGTGCGGGCCGCCAAGGAACACGCCGACGGAGGCGCCGCGTACACCGACCGGCTGCTCACCGCCTGTGCGGTCGGCCTCGTCGCCCTCACCGGGCTCGCTGTCGCCGGCGCCCCGCTCATCGTCGCTGTCTACACCCCCTACTCGGGTGAGCGGGCGGAGCTCACGATCGCGCTGGCCCGCTACTGCCTGCCGCAGATCCTCTTCTACGGGCTGTTCACGCTCCTCGGTCAAGTACTGAATGCCCGCAACCGGTTCGGCGCGATGATGTGGACCCCGGTCCTCAACAACCTTGTGATCATCGCGGTGTTCGGGCTGTATCTGGGCGTCGCGACAGGCTCCGACGGCACGCTGACCCCCGCGCACGCCCAGTTGCTGGGGTGGGGGACGACGGCCGGGATCGCCGTGCAGACGCTGGCCCTGGTGCCCGCGCTGCGGGCCGCGAAGTTCCGCTGGCGGCCCCGGTTCGACTGGCGGGGGAGCGGTCTCACCCGGCCACTGCGGTCGGCCGGCTGGCTCGTGATGCTGGTACTGACGAACCAGGTTGCCTACTGGGTGGTGACCCGGCTCTCCACCCTTACCGGGCAGCACGCCGCGGACCAGGGCGTGGCGGGCGGCGCGGGCTACACCGCGTACAGCTACGCCTACCAGCTGTGGGTGGTGCCGCAGGGCATCGTGACCGTCTCGCTCGTCACCGCGCTGATGCCGCGGATGAGCCGGGCGGCGGCCGACGGCGATCTGGCCGGGGTGCGTCGCGATGTGTCGTACGCGCTGCGGACGACGGCCGCGGTGGTGGTGCCCGCCGCGGGTGCGCTGTTCGCGCTCGCGCCGTGGGTGATGGGGACCGTGTTCGGGTACGGACGTACCGGCGCCGCCGACATCACGGTGATGGCGGGGATGATGATGGCCTTCGCGCCGGGACTGATTGCGTTCTCCGGGCAGTACGTGCTGTCCCGGGGCTTCTACGCGATGGGCGACACCCGTACGCCGTTCCTTCTGAACCTGGTGATCGCGGCGTTCAACGCGGGGCTGTCCGGGGTCGCGTATCTGTTGCTGCCCGCGCGGTGGGCGGTGACGGGGATGGCCGCGGCGTACTCGGTGGCGCTGTTCGCGGGGTTCGCGGTCACCGCGTATGTGCTGCATCGCAGGGTGTCGGGCGGATCCGGCGAGCGGCGGTCTGCGTTGTGGCGGTCGCCCGGACTGTGGGCGCATGTGCGGCTGGTGGTGGCGTGTGTGCCCGCGGGGGCGCTCGGTTACGGGGCGGCTCGCGCATGCGACGGGGCCGGAGACGTGGTGGCAGCGGCAGCGGGGGTGATGGTGCTTCTGGGGGTGGTGGGGGCGCTGGCCCGGCCGCTGCGGCTCGCCGAGGTCAGTGCCGTGCTGGCCGCGGGGCGGGGGCGGTTGCGGCGGTAGGGGGCGCCGGGGTCGTCCGGTGGCCGCTCTGTCCTTGATGGTGCCGGACGGCTCGGCTGTGCCGGTTGGCTTGATAGTGATCGTTGGGATACTGGTGTCATGCCGCGTGTGCTGTTGATCGAAGACGACCCCTCCGTACGTGAAGGGGTCGAGCTCGGGCTGCGAAGGCGCGGTCATGAGCTCCGGGCCGTGGAGACCGGCGAGGCGGGACTCGGCGCGCTGGCGGAGTTCCGGCCCGATCTCGTCCTCCTCGACCTGATGCTGCCCGGCATGAACGGCGTCCAGGTCTGCCGTCGCATACGGGAGTCCAGCCAGCTGCCGATCATCATGCTGACCGCCCGCGGGGACGACTTCGATGTGGTGGTCGGGCTGGAGGCCGGCGCGGACGACTACATAGTCAAGCCCGCCCGTACCGAAGTGATCGAGGCCAGGATCCGGGCCGTGCTGCGGCGGCTCGTCGAACCCGCCGGGCGCAGCGGCATCGAGTTCCACGGTGAACTGGCCGTGGACCGTGCCGGGTTGTCCGTCGCCAAGGCGGGGGAGCGGATTCTGCTCGCCCCGTCCGAACTGAAGCTGCTGCTGCATCTGTCAGCCTCTCCCGAGCAGGTCTTCAGCAGGCAGCAGCTCCTCGAGTACGTCTGGGAGCACAGCTACCACGGCGACGCGCGACTGGTCGACGCGTGTGTACGGCGGTTGCGGCAGAAGGTCGAGGATGTGGCGGGCAGCCCCCGGTACATCCAGACCGTCCGCGGTTTCGGCTACCGGTTCGGGCCGCTCGTATGAAGCTTCTCGGCGCCCGGTTCGGTCTGCGGACCCGTCTCATATCGGCATTTCTTCTCGTGGCGGCGATCAGCGCGATCACTACTGCGACACTGACCTACCGCGAGGCCCGGTCCGCGATCCTTCAGCAGGCGCAGGACACCGCGGTCGCCCAGTTCCGGGACCGGGTCACCGCGCAGACGGTGACCCTCCCTTTGGACGCGGCCCAGCTGCAGCAGGTGTGTCAGACCCTCGCCCGGGAAGGCAAGCCGCACACCTGGATCGTCTTCGCCGAATATGCGGACCTGCGGGTCTCGTCGTCGGACCGGTCCACCTCGAACGTGATCACACCCGAACTGCGCGCCGCTGCCCGCACCGACGCGCACGCCTCGTTCCAGCGGGTCGTCAAGAACGACGAGCCCTGGCTGACGATCGGGATGCCCGCCATGTTCGACCGGGGTAGCGGCCCGCAGCGCACCGGTCTCGTCCTCTTCGCGGTGATGCCGCTCCACCCCGAGGAGGCCAATGTCAACGCCATGGTCACCGCGGCCCGCGACGGCGCCCTGCCCGCTCTCCTCATCGCGCTGGTGCCGGCCCTGCTGGCCGCCCGCAGCGTGCTGCGCCCGGTCCGTGACCTGCGCCGGGCCGCCGCCGGAATCGGACGGGGCGAGCTCGACACCCGTATCGAGGTGAAGGGATCCGACGAACTCGCCGAACTGGCCTGGACGTTCAACGAATCGTCCACCAAGCTCCAGCAGTCCGTGGAGGAGCTCCAACGGGCCGAGGCGCGGGCCCGGCGCTTTGCCTCCGACGTCTCGCACGAACTGCGCACCCCGCTCGCCGGGATGCTGGCCGTCACCGAAGTCCTCGACGAGGATGCGGCCCATCTGAACGCCGACACCGCGGCGGCCGTCCGGCTGATCAGTGCGGAGACGGGGAAGCTGGCCACGCTCGTCGACGACCTGATGGAGATCTCCCGCTTCGACGCGAAGGCCGCGGGCCTCCACCTGGACGAGGTCGACGTCGCCGAGACGATCCGCAAGACCCTGCAGGCCAGACGCTGGGAGGGACAGGTCGCCACCGAACTCCAGGACGGGATAAGGGGGGCGCTCGACCCGCCCCGCTTCGATGTGATCCTGGCCAACCTGGTCGGCAATGCCCTGCGGCACGGCGCACAGCCCGTCCGGGTACGGCTGCGGACCGAGCGGCGGGACGGGGAGGACTGGCTGGTGACGGAGGTCGAGGACAGCGGCCCCGGGATCGACCCGGCCGTCCTGCCGCACATCTTCGACCGGTTCTACAAGGCCGACGAGGCGCGGACCCGGTCGGCGGGCAGCGGGCTCGGACTGGCGATCACGCAGGAGAACGTACGATTGCACGGCGGCACCGTCCACGGCGCCAACAGGCCAGGCGGCGGCGCTGTGTTCACAGTCGAGCTTCCGTTGGAGGGGGCATGAGGCGAGGGCGGGTCCTCGGCGCTCTGCTGCCCTTCGTGCTGCTGGCAACCGGGTGCGGAATCCGGTCCACGGACGTGGTCCAGGTCGGTGATCCGGCATCCGTGGAGGTGGCCCCGGGCGCCCGGCAGGGCACGGTGCTGTACTTCATCTCGCCGTCGTCCCCGGGCGGACTGCTCCCCGTCGTACGGCAGGTCGACATTCCGTCGACCACATCGTCCTCGGGAACAGGGGATGACGGGCCGAGCCGGGGCAAGCAGCTCGCCATGCTGTTCAAGGGGCCTTCCCCGGCGGAGAGGGAGGCAGGCCTGCGGACCGAACTCCCCATGAGTAGTGACCAGGTGAGTGTGACTACGAGTCAGGAGGGGGTACGGGTCCGGATCGCTTCCGCAGTCAACCAGCTCTCCGAACTCGCCCGGCAGCAGCTGATCTGCACCGTCGCGCACGAGCGCGGCGCCCGGCAGGGCACGACAGTGACGGTGTCCGGAACCGATGGATCCATCGGGCCGGCCCGCTGCTCCGTCTGATCGCCGGGCCGCCGTTAGGTTTTTCGCGGTCCCGCAACGGGGCCGCTGGCCTCCGGGCCCCGCATGACTGTGTCCCCCTGTCACGGCATTGGAAGGCATGACCTGGGGGGTGGTGTCACCGGGCCCGAGGGGTGCCCTCGGAGACGCCCTGCGCCGTGTGGTGCGCAACCTCCTCGACAACGCTCGCAGGCACGGCCGCGGAACGGGTAGGGGTGGCCCTCCGGGTGTCCGGCGCCCTCGAACTCACCGTCAGTGACGACGGCGCGGGTATCCCGGTCGCCGACCGCACCCGGGTCTTCGAACGCTTCACGCGACTTGACGAGGCCCGCTTCCGCGAGGCGGGCTGTTCGGGCCTCGGTCTCGCCATCGTCGGCAAGGTGGTCACGGCGCACGGCGGCACCGCCTACGCCGACGAGGACCCACCGCCCGGCGACGGCGGCCTGGGCGGAGCGCGCCTGGTTGTCCGTCCCCCCTCGGCACACGGCCACGACGGGGAGGCGGAGCCCGGGCGATGAGGCCGCCGCCGTACCGTTACCGGCCGTCGCCGACCGGGGCTCCGAGGACGGGCCCGGCTGAACGGTCGCTCGTGGAGGGGGGCTTCTCAGCCGGCGGGCCGCCTTCGTCACCGGCGAAGGAAGCGGCGAAGCCGGCCGGCGGCGACCTCGACCGCGCCTCGCAGTCCCCAGGCCACCCTGATGGCGAGGTCGCCGCTGGTCGTGCGGTAGGGCTGGAGGAGAAGCAGACCGCGGCGGGTGAGGAGGACCCGCCGCGGCATCCTGCGCTCCGGGAGCCGGGGAACCGCACTGACCTTCCGTCCGTCGTCGAAGCGTACGGTCACCCTCAGGTCCCAGGCCGCCGATCTCCCGGCGCCGGTGGGCCCGTCGGCGAACTCCCTTACGTCGAACGGCAGATCGGCCCGCCAGGTCCCATCCTGCGGTCGGGCCACCAGTTCGCCGGTGAGCTGGAAGGAGAGGCCCGGCGACGTCCTGCGGAAGACGTCCACCACGACGGAGCGCGGCGTGGCGGAGGCGAGACGCCCGTAGAGGTCGTGGAGCGTGATCACGAGGTTGCTCCGGCGCCCTGGTTCGGGCTCCGCGGTGACCGTCACCGGAAGCCGGTGCAGGGGCTTGGCAAGGATCCCGTCCAATTCGACCTGGGGAAGGGAGGGTGTCCAGACCGCACGTCCGTCTCTGCGGGTGTAGGGAGGGATCAGGCGTGCCGGCCTGGCCGCCAGTTCCGTGAGCCGGGTGAGGTCGGTCGGTTCCTCCGCCGCCAGCACGACACGCGCGCACCAGCGGGACGGAGCGCGTGCCGCCTCGATCTCCCGCTCCGAGAAGGACGACAGGTACTCCCGGGTCAGCCGCCACCAGTCGCTGCGGTACCCCTCGTGGCGGGTGTGCAGTTCCCTGAGGTACATCCGCAGGTCGTGGTCGAGGAACTTGGTCCGGGCCGCTCGCGCGAGGACGGGTCGGCCTCCCCCTTCGAGGACGTCGACGCTCTCGCGGTGGGCGCGCAGCCGCGCCTCCCAGTTGGTGACCGCTCCCCGGTCCAGCGAGAGGGACGGCCGGGCCGCCTCCCGCCGTACGTGCCACACGTAGACCGTGTCGGTGATGAGGGTGCAGCGAGGGCCGGCGGCCAGGACACGGGCGCTGAAGACGAAGTCCTCGTAGCGAAACGCCCCCTCGGGGAAGCGGATGGAGTGCTGCGTCAGGAAGTCACGGGTGTACAGCTTGTTGACGCACAGGGTGTCCCGTATCAGTCCGGGTTCGGCCTCCGGGTCCGGGAGGGTGCGCGCTGTGCGGAAGAGCCGGGGCTGCCAGGGAACATCCCGGCCTTCGGGCAGTTCGCGCCGCACGCAGGCTCCAATCGCGACGTCCGCGTCGTTGGTGTGCGCGGCCGCAAGGAGCTTGGCCACGGCGCCTTCGGCAAGGACGTCGTCGCCGTCGAGGAACATCACGTAACGTCCGGTCGCCGCGATGAGCCCGTCGTTACGCGGCGTTCCGCAGCCTCCGCTGTTCTGCTCGCGGCGCAGGACCCGGAGCCGGGTGTCCGTGGCCGCGATACGGGCCAGCACCGCCCCCGTGGCGTCGGTGGAGGCGTCGTCCACCGCGATCACCTCGTGCACCGTGGGCCCCTGGCACAGGGCGGAGGAGACCGCCGCCCGCACATGAGCCTGTTCGTTGTGAGCTATGACGATGATGCTGACCTGGGCGACGGGGTCGCCGTCCGGAGAGCTGCCTGGAGATGTGTCCATGTCCTCGTGAGGGCTCGGGCGTCCCGGGAAACCGGGGCACAGGGGTCGGCGGTCAACGCTGGTCGAGGAAGGCGAAGAGCTCCTCCCACCTGCGGACCACCCGGTCGGTGCTGAAGCGACGGATGTTTTCGCGTGCCGCGTCGCCCATCCGGTCGCGCAGGGCCGAGTCGGAGATCAGGGTGCGCAGGTGCGCGGCCAGTTCCCTCGTGCTGCCGACGGGGGCCAGAAGTCCGTCCCGGCCGTCATTGACGATCTCCCGTACCCCGGGCGCGCAGTCGAAGGCGACGCTGGGGAGGCCGGCTGCCATGGCCTCCATCAGCGCCAGCGGGAACCCCTCACCACGGGAGGACTGGACGAAGATCGAACCGCCGTTGAGGGCGCCCTGCACGTCGGCCGTGCGGCCGCACCACTGCACGCTGCCGTCGAGGCCGGCCTCACAGGACTGGGTCTTGAGGGCCTCCTCCTCCTCTCCTTCCCCGTGGATTTCGAGGGTCCATTCCGGGTGGTGCGGGGCGACCTCGGCCCAGGCGTCCAGAAGCATGTCGATGCCCTTCTGGTCCGTGAGTCGCCCCACCGACAGCACGACCGGCCGGGCGCGGGGAGAGGGGGCCGACGGCAGGAACGGCAGCGGGTTGGGCATGAAGCCGACGTTGTTCATCCCCGCCCGGATCCACAGGTCGGCGTCCTCGCGGGTCAGGACGAGCATCCGGTCGACGTCCGCGTAGTGCCGTTTGACGCGGGCGAAACGCGAGGTGGAGCGGGAGTAGAGGTAGGACTCGTGGCTCATCCCGATGACGGTCAGCCCGCGGGTGCGGGCGAGCGCGACCCACTCCATCGCCCACACCTGGGTGACGATGACGACGGCCCCGGGCCGGGCCGAGGCGAAGAGCCTGGTGAGTTCGGCCGCCCGCTCGCGCATGCCCGCCGCCCGCAGGCGGTTGCGGCGCCGTGCCACGGGGTCGAGCCGGCCGCGCAGGCCACGGCTCGGGGCGGGCTCGGGCGGCGGGGTGTCGTAGAGGGTCGTGGTGGGGTACGGGAGTGTCCCGCCCAGGTCCTGCGGTACGTCGGAGGCGGCGATGCCGACCATGTGGACACGGTGGCCGTGGGCCAGCAGGAGCCGCGCCATCTGGTGGGACCAGGTGGTCACCCCACCCAGCTCGTCGACGCTGTTGGACACGAAGAAGACGTCCCGGGTGGTGGCGGGGGCGGGGCCGCGGACGTCCTGTGCGGCGTCGCCGGTGATCGTGGTCATTGGTTGCCTCCCGGGGCGAAGAAGGTGTCGACGACGGTGCGCGCGGCGTTGCCCTGGTCCCCCTCGCCGTAGGCGTCGACGAAGGTGGTCCGGGCGGCGGCGAAGTCGTGGGCGTTCGCCTTCAGGTCGTCGACGGCGTCGAAGAGGGCTTCCTGCGTGGTGACCACCGGGCCCGGTGCCTGCGCGCGCAGGTCGAAGTAGGTGCCGCGACCGGGGCCCACGTAGTGGTCGTGGTCGGGCGTGTAGAAGAGCATGGGCCGGTCCAGCAGCGCGTAGTCGAACATGACGGAGGAGTAGTCCGTGATCAGGGCGTCGGCCGCCAGCAGCAGCGGGGTGATGTCGTGGTGATCGGTGACGTCGACGACCGCGCCCTGGACGGACGGTGGCAGGACGACCTGGTTCAGGTAGTGGGAGCGGATCAGCAGGGTGACGCGGTCACCGAAGCGCGCGGCGAACTCCTCCACGTCGAAGAGGAGTTCCAGGGGCTGGACCCGGCCCGCTTCGTCCGCGCGGAACGTCGGTGCGTAGAGGATGACGGTCCGGTCACCCGGGAGGCCGAGTTCCGTCGCGAGCGCACCCCGCTCATCGGAGCCGGTCTCCTGTTCGCGCCGGCGAGCGGTGACGAGGGCGTCGTTGCGGGGGTACCCACTGCGCAGCAGCACCTCCTCGCGGAGCCGGAAGGCCCTGGCGAGAGTCCGCACATCGTGCTCGGAGCGGACGAGAAAGTGGTCGAAGCGGTCCAGCGCCTTCTGGTACGCCGCCCGCTCCGCCCGGCCGCGGGCCTTGTGGGCGGGCTCGTCGAAGCCCATGCGCTTGAGGGCGGAACCGTGCCAGGTCTGAATGTAGGTGGTGCCGGGGCGCTTGGTGAGCTTGAGCGGCATGCCCTGGTTGTCGATCCAGAACTCCGCCTGGGCCAGCGCCCGCAAGTACCGCCAACTCCATCGACGCACCAGCGTGGCGTCCTGCGGGAACCCCGTCGGCTGCGGAGCGGCGTGTGACCAGACGGCGTGGAACACGAGGCCTCGCCGGCGCATCTCCTCGTAGATGGCCCTGGGGCTGTCGCTGTACTGCTTCCCGAGATGGCTCTCGAAGACCACCAGGCCCTTGCGGACCGGGAGCCTGCTGAGGACCTGCTGGTACACCCGGATCTTGGTGGGCTGGGAGTTCGCCCGCTTCTTGATCCTTCGCGCGCGGCGGACGGCGCTCTTGGCGAGGGTTCCCCCGCGACTGGCGAGCCCCGCGTCCAGCAGCCCCGTTACACGCCGTGCAGATGGCCCCTGGGCGCGCAGGACGAAGCTCAGGTGCCCGCGGCTGGACACCTCCGGAGTGAGGCGATCGGCCACCAGCCTTGTCAGCCGCGGCCTGACCCGCAGCGCGCGGGCGCCCTCGATGTCCTGGCCGGTGACCGAGAGTTGGGTGCGCACGGTGGTCCCGTCGATGTCCAGGACGACCCGGGCGTCCCATACGGCGTCGATGACGCCGAGCGGACGCAGTGTGCCGGACAGTCCTGCCGCCACCTCCCATTCGACCCCGTCCTCGCGGTGCCGCACTGCATCCAGGGGGACGCGGAAGGTCTGCAGGCTCCGCCGCCGGGCTCGCAGTTCGAGGTGACCACTGATCCGGCTGCCGGGTGCGAAGCGTCCGAGGGGGTTGATCACGGTGCCCGCCAGGTTGACGGTGCCATGGCCGTCGTCCGTGTAGCGGGTGAGCCGGTTGCGCAGGATGAGGTTGCCGAGTGGGCGGGTGTGCCAGCCCGCGTCCGTGACGTCGAGGATCTTCCGGCCCAGGGGGTCGTCCAGGTGGTCGGAGCACCAGTAGATGCGTCCCTGGTGTTCGGCGAGGGGGGAGGAGAGCTTCTTGCGGTTGGTGAGGGTGTCCGCCGCCGGCAGGAGGTTCGTCCAGTCACCCCGGGCCAGCAGGTAGGCACAGATGGCCTGGATCGGCTCTGCCTCCTCGTAGGCACGGGGGTGCAGCCCGGCGAGGTATCCCGCGCTCAGCCGCTCGAACTCCCGGCGGTAGGTGTCGTCCAGCAGCGGAAGGTCCCGCAGGTGGAGGGCGAGGTCGTGTTTGAGGAACTTGATGTCCTTGTGCAACCGGACCTCGTCCAGGCCCTGCTCGTACAGGAGCCGGTCGACCCGCTGGTGGATCTCCATACGGTGGGCGAAGTTGGAGATCTCGTGGCGCCGGTGGGTGATCGACCTCACCGGGGCGTTGTCGTGGACGTTCCAGAAGTAGACGCGGTTGGGGATGAGCGTGATGCGGCGCGCTGCCGTGTACGCCTGGGCGGAGAACAGCAGGTCCTCGTAGTGGATGCCGACGGGGAACGTCAGGTCCGCCTCGGCCAGGAACGCGCGGCGATAGCACTTGTTGGTCGACAGGGTGTCGAAGGCCAGCAGATCCGGGACCTCACGTATCGACTCGAGGGTCCGCGTGGAGCGGTAGAGCCACGGGTACCACTCGACCTCCTTGCGGTTGCGTGAGCCGACGTGGACACGCACGCACAGTCCGGAGACAAGGTCGGCCTTGGTCGCGTCTGCGGCTTCGACCATGTTCCGGCAGGCGTCGCGCTGCAGTACGTCATCGCTGTCGAGGAACATCACGTAGCGTCCGCGGGCCTTTTCGATGCCCTTGTTCCGGGGAGCGCCGCAGCCGCCGCTGTTGCGCGGGAGACGGTGAGCCGTCACCCGCCGGGGGTTCTTCGCGGCCAACAGGCGAGCGGCCTGGAAGGATCCGTCGTCGCTGTGGTCGTCGACGATCACGACTTCGACGTTGCGGTGCGACTGTCTCAGCACCGAGGCGACAGCCGTCGGCAGACGTGCGGCGTCGTTGTAGACGATGACGATGACGGAGACGTCCGGTACGCCTTCTTCCATAACCGTTTCCCCTGATGACCTCGTAAATGGATGGGAGGGGCGGGCGGCCGCGGCTGCGGCGGCGCGCACGCCGGGGCGGCAGGCCACGGTGCGGCGTGGCACAGGGCTCGCTCTCGCGGACGGCCCCCTATGTCTACATGCTGTGGCACAGGGCTCGCTCTCGCGAACGCCCGCTATGTCTACACGCTGTAGACAGACTACACGGCTGTAGACGTAAGTGCTGTGGCCCAGCCCGCAGCGGTCGCGGCGCGGTGGAGCTGTACTCCGCCGGCGACGTCGCCCTGCACACGCCTCCCCGGTACCAAGGGGCGGCCGGACCCGGCCCGCGTACACGAGCACGCGTGATCGTGTGTGTTGCAGCCACCGAGGCCAGATCAGGCTGAACAGCGCGTAGATCGGAAGGAGGAAGCGCGGCGCGGAGTACGTCAGCAGGGAAGAGGTAGGGGGTGCTCAGGGCGATTCCGCAGGCCGCCGGGGACCAGGTCACGACCGGGCGACGGCCACGGGCTGCGAACAGACAGGCCCGGGCGACGAGGGCCGGCAGAGCCGGCCGCGAGGGGGCATGCGACCACGACCCCTTCGTCCACGGTCATGTAGTTGGTCTACCTCGCTGTAGACGGTGTTCTGAGACAATGAGTTCCATGACCGAGGAGCACGGAGAGCGAAGGCCTGCCGGGGAACTGGAGGCCAGCGTCTTGGCGGCACTATGGGCCTCAGGAGCAGCACAGACGCCAGGAGACGTCCGGCGCAGCATGGGCGAAAAGCTGGCGCGCACCACAGTGACCACGATCCTCACCCGCCTGCATGCCAAGGGCCTGGTCACCCGCACCCGCTCCGGCCGGAGCTACGCCTATCTGCCCGCCCAGGACGCCTCCAGGCTGACCGCCCGCCGCATGCACGCCGAGCTCGACCGCGGCGCGGACCGGGAGAGCGTGCTGGCGCTCTTCGTCTCCGATCTCAGCGATGAGGACGAGGAGAGGCTGCGGGCACTGTTCGAGGGCGAAAGGGGAGGTCCGGGATGATCTAGGCCGTCTGGCTGCCCTTGCTGGTCCCGCTCCTGGCGGTGCCCGCCGCGCGCCGTATCGTCGGCGTCCTGCCACCCCGTGCCGCCGCTTGGACGCTGGCTGTGTGCGCGGTGGTTCTGGCGTCTTGCAGCACTGCCGTCCTCGGCCTGCTCGCCCTCACCGGGGCGCTTCATCTGGCACCGTTCGCAGCACTGGAGAACCTGTCCCCCACTGGCTGGGAGATCACACCTGGCTGACCCTTCCGGCTGCCTGGCCGGCCACGGCCCTGCTCGCCTTCGGTACCGTGAAGACGGTCTCCCTCACCATCCGGACCTGGCGAGAACTCCGCACGGCGTGGAGCACGGCCGGCGGACCGGAGAGCGCGGGCGGACTGTCCGTGAGCCCCGACAGCCACCCGTACGCTTACGCCCTGCCGGGCCGACGGGGAAGCCCTGGCCGGATCGTGGTGAGCGCGGCGATGCTGCGCGCACTCGACCCCCGAGAACGCGAAGCCCTCTTCGCCCACGAGCGCGCCCATCTCACAGGGCGCCACCATCTCTTCCTCGGGGTGGCCCACCTTGCCGCCACGCTGCACCCGGTCCTGCGGGGCCTGCGCGAACCACTCGCCTACGCGCTGGAACGCTGGGCCGACGAGGCCGCGGCCACCGCAGTGGGCGACCGGCGGCCGGCCGCCCGTGCCATCGGCCGCGCAGCCCTCGCCGCGCACCAGCACAACCGGCGGGACGCCGATCACCCGAGGACCGTCCTGACCGCCACGTCCGGACCGGTGCCCCTCCGGGTCAGCGCACTGCTCCAGTCACCCTCGGGCACCGGGCCGTCCGGCCGACGCTCCCGATGCGTGATCGCCGTCGCGTTGCTGGTCTGTCTCGCCGCCACCACTGACTCGGCCATGCACGCCGCCGACGACCTGCACACCACTGTGGAGATCGCCCAGAGCGACACCGCCTCGTACTGACTTGGCGTCGGCTTCCGGCAACTCCTCCTCCAAGCGGCTTGCGCGCCGCGCGGCCCCGCCACCCGCGTACGCTCACCGGGTCAAAGCCGGAGCCTCCGCTGACACCTCCGGCTGATCTTCCTCGCTTCTGGCGTCACACTGGTCGCTCACCAGCCGCCTCAACGTCGAGTTGCTCACCGAACCGGCCGCCATCGACGCCAACGTCTCTCTGGTGGCCGGGAACGTGCAGGGCGTCCTGGGCTTCCACGACCACACGCTCGACCAACTCAGGCGTGTATGTCCGTTGCTTGGACCCCATGAACCCCAACTTCCCCTGCAATAACGGAGTCCACGCTACGAGGGGGCATGGGCGCGCATGCCAGCGGTCATCCGGACCATGTTCACGGTGGTCCTGACGAGACAGGTGAGGCGGCGTTACCCTGCGCGGACGATCCTTCACTGGAGGTGCGCATGCGACGTTCAGTCGCACGGAATGTGTCGTTCTTGAGTGTGCTCGCCGCTGTTGTCACGGTCGGCGCGGCCGCACCGTCCTCGTCGTCGCCAACGGCCTTGCCACCGCCCAAGTCGCCCGTCGCGGTGGGATACGGCGGCGCGGTCGCCAGCGTCGACGCGGACGCGACGGCCGCCGGGATCGAGGTGCTCCGCGAGGGCGGCAACGCCGTCGACGCCGCCGTGGCGACCGCGGCCGCGCTCGGCGTGACCGAGCCGTACTCGGCGGGCATCGGCGGGGGCGGCTACTTCGTCTACTACAACGCCAAGAAGCACATCGTGGAGACCATCGACGGCCGCGAGACCGCTCCGCGCAGCGCGGACTCCTCCCTCTTCCTGGAGAACGGGAAGCCCCTTGCCTTCGCGGACGCCGTCACCAGCGGTCTGGGCGTGGGCACGCCCGGCACCCCGGCCACCTGGGGCACCGCACTCGACGCCTGGGGCAGCAAGTCGCTGGGCAGACTGCTGAAGCCGGCCGAACGTCTCGCCCGGGACGGTTTCGTCGTCGACTCCACGTTCCGTTCGCAGACGGAGGGCAACCAGGCCAGGTTCGCCGACTTCCCGGACACCGCGAAGCTCTTCCTGCCGGGCGGGCAGCTGCCGGTGGTCGGCTCCGTCTTCAAGAATCCCGACCTTGCCCGTACGTACGAGAAGGTGGGCCGCGAGGGCATAGACGAGCTGTACCGCGGCGACCTGGCCGACGATGTCGTACGGACCGTGCGCAACCCGCCCGTCGACCCGGAGGCGACCCGGGTGGTGCGCCCCGGCGACCTCACGGCGACGGACCTGCGGTCCTATCGGGCAGTGCGCCGGGCGCCGACGAAGGTCGGCTACCGCGGTCTCGACGTGTACGGCATGGCGCCGTCCTCGTCCGGCGGTACGAGTGTGGGCGAGGCCCTCAACATCCTTGAGTCCACGGACCTTTCGCGGGCAACCGAGGCGCAGTATCTGCACCGCTACATCGAGGCGAGCCGGATCGCGTTCGCGGATCGCGGGCGGTGGGTCGGGGACCCGGCGTTCGAGGACGTACCGACGCGTGACCTGCTCAGTCAGCGGTACGCCGACTCGCGGGAGTGCCTCATCAAGGACGATGCGGTGCTGACCAGCCCGCTCGCCCCCGGTGACCCGCGCCACCCGGCCGACTGCGCGAACCGTGGAACGGCCGCCCCGACGACGTACGAAGGGGAGAACACCACGCATCTGACGGCCGCCGACAAGTGGGGCAACGTCGTCGCGTACACCCTGACCATCGAGCAGACCGGCGGCAGCGCCCTCACCGTGCCGGGACGCGGCTATCTGCTCAACAACGAGCTGACGGACTTCTCGTTCGCCCCCGCCGACCCGGCGGTGCACGACCCGAACCTGCCGGGTCCGGGCAAGCGGCCGCGGTCGTCGATCTCGCCGACCATCGTGCTGAAGCACGGACAGCCGGTGCTGGCTCTGGGGTCGCCGGGCGGTGCCACGATCATCACCACTGTGCTCCAGTCGCTCATCGGCACGGTCGACCGGGGCCTTCCGCTGGTCGACGCGATCGCCGCGCCGCGCGCAAGTCAGCGCAACTCGCCGACGACGGAGCTCGAACCGGAGCTGTGGAACAGTCCGCTACGGAGCGAGCTGGAGTCGCTGGGGCATACCTTCAAGCTCAACCCCGAGATCGGGGCGGCCACGGGTGTGCAGCGGCTGCCGGACGGGCGGTGGATCGCCGCGGCGGAGAAGGTCCGGCGAGGTGGTGGTTCGGCGATGGTCGTGAAGCCGAGCGGAAATCCGTGACGGAGCGTCAATAGTCCGTCTGACGCAGCTGGTTCGGGGTGCGTTGTCCGGCGGTGTCAGAGCGCGGTGAGGATGCGGGGTCCCGCATCCGTGATCGCCACCGTGTGCTCGGCGTGCGCCGCCCGGCTGCCGTCGGACGTGCGCAGCGTCCAGCCGTCCCGGTCGGGGTGGAACGCGTCCCGGCCGCTGCCGATCAGCATGGGCTCGATCGCCAGCACCATCCCGTGCCGCAGCGGCATGCCGCGACCCGGCCGTCCCTCGTTGGGTACGGCCGGGTCCTCGTGCATGGACCGGCCGATACCATGGCCGCCGAAGCCTTCCGGGATGCCGTATCCGGCCGTCCGGCACACCGTGCCGATCGCATGCGCGATGTCACCGATCCGGTTGCCGACGACCGCCGCCGCGATCCCCGCCTCCAGCGCCTGGAAGGCCGTGTCGACCAGCCGGGTGTCGGCGGGCCGGGCACGGCCGACGGTGAAGCTGATCGCCGAGTCGCCGGCCCAGCCGCCGAGCGTCGCGCCCGCGTCGATGCTCACCAGATCGCCGTCGCGCAGCCGCTGGTCGTCCGGGATGCCGTGCACGATCGCATCGTTGACGGACGCGCAGATCACGCCGGGGAACGGGGTCGGCGCGAAATGCGGCTTGTAGTTCAGGAACGGCGACCCGGCGCCTGCCCCGCGCAGCACGTCGCGCGCCACCTCGTCGAGCTCGCGCAGCGACACACCGACCGCCGCCGCCTGCCGTACGGCTGCCAGCAGCTGGGCCACGACCCGGCCCGCCTCGCGCATCGCCTCTATGGATGTATCCGTCTTGAGCTGAACCATGCCAATTACTATACCGGTAAAAGCGGTATGAGAATAACGGCGGTATGAGAATAACGGCAGTACTAGACTGATGGCATGGTACGAACGCCTCTGACCCCGGAAGAACGCCTGCGCGGCGAACGGCTCGGCCGACTGCTCCGCGAGGCACGAGGCGCCCGCAGCATGGTCGAGATCGCCGCGAGCGCCGGCATCTCCGCCGAGACGCTGCGCAAGATCGAGACGGGGCGCGCCCCGACCCCTGCGTTCTTCACCGTCGCGGCACTGGCCGGGGCGCTCGGCCTCTCCATGGACGAGCTGCTGATCCGCTGCGCCCCGGAACCGGACGTGGCCGTCCCGCTGGCCGGCTGACCGCGGATCCGTAGGGGCGCGGCCCGCGCCCGTCGACCGGTCGGTACCCGCGGGAGGTGCGTTCCCGGCGCCGGGGCGCGTAGGGTCACCGCCGTGACTTCCCGGACCTTGCAGGACTTCGCCCGCAGCGCGTACGTCAGCCTGACCACGTACCGGAAGAACGGCACCGCCGTTGCCACGCCCGTGTGGGCGGCGGCCGACGGCGACGAGCTGTTCGTCTGGACCCGCGCCGACTCGTGGAAGGTGAAACGGCTGCGCAACGACAGCCGGGTCGTCGTCACCGTCTGCGATGTGCGCGGCCGGATCGCGGAGGGCGCGCCGAGCGCCGAGGGAACGGCGCGGCTGCTCGACGAGGCGGGGACGCGTGCGGTGCGCCAGTTGCTCACCCGCAAGTACACCTGGAAGTTCTGGCTGGTCGACTGGCCGGCGACCGTCGTCCGGCTCGGCAAGCGCCCGCACATCGGGATCGCCGTCACCTTCTGACCCGGCCTGCTGCGGGGGCGTGCGGTCGCGGCGGTGCGCCGACCGCACCCTCGCCGAAAAGTGCGCGTAGCCGTCCCGTAACACGCCTGCGGTCGAATGCCTGCGGACTGGAGTACTCCAGTCGACGGTGGGTGAGGGCGACGATGACAGTGCATCAACTTGCTGGAGAAGTAGCCGAGTTCGCGCAATACCTGCGGAACCTCACAGCCCTGCTCGACCCGGGGCGCGGCTGGTACGGGGTGTTCTGCCGACGCGATCCCGCCGGCATGCGGGCCTGCCTCGACGGGGCGGAGATCCCGCCGTGGGACGTGGTGGAGTCGCTGCTGCAGGACCTGGCCGTCGAGCGCGGCACGGGGTTCGCGGAGCGTGAGTCGGTACGTGCCGCCGCGCTGTACTCCGCATCGGCCGCCGCCCACGACCGGCGGCCGGGCGGACGGCAGGCACTCGTCGAGCGGTTGGAGCTGATGCTCCGCGAGCAGGCATACGCTGCCCAGCGGGTGCGTGCGGCCGGGGTGAACAACGGTGCGCAGCCGCCGGATCCGGACACGCTGGCATGGGCCCAGGACGACCACGCACGCGCCTCGGCCCGCTGCACGGAGCTGCGCAAGCGGCTGTCGGCCGTGACCGTGCCGCAGGGGTGGTTCCGGGCGGAGGAGGAGTCGCCTGCCGAACCCGCGAGTGCACGGGTGCCCGGCCCGCGTACCGCACCCGGTCCTGCAGCCGGGAGCGAGCGGGCCGCCGCGGCCCGGAAGCCCCCTGCCGCCGGGCCGCCGTCCGCCGCCCCCGGCCGGCCCCAACAGCCCCCCGCCCCCAAGCGCAAGAAGCCGCGCGGCGCCCGCTTCGCCGGACTCGAGGTGGACGACGACACCGGCGTCGACGCCCCCCTCGCCGTCCCCGTGCTCCCCGTCCCGCCGACAAACGCAGCCGTCCCGCGCGGCGCCCGTTTCGGGGGCGCCCCCACTGCGGCGGACGCCGACGCCCGGGGCCGTACGTCCGCCCGACCCGCCCCGGACCCCGTCGCGCTGCGCGCCGCCACCGAGGCCGTGGACATGCTCGTCCGGCTCCGTACGGAGGGCCGCAGCGGCGAGGCCCATGGCGTGCTGTGCGAGGCGGCCGGCTGGCCCGCAGACCGGCTGCCCCTGCTCGCCGTGGAACTGAACAGGTCGGGTCTGGCGGCCGACTGGGCGACCCTGCTGTGGGAGGTGTCCTCGCTGCCGCCCGTCGAGCTGGCCGCCGCAGCCGGTGCGCTGGCCGCGGCGGGCCGCACCGACGACTGCGGACAGCTGCTGCGCCAAGGGGTGGCGCGGCCCGCGGCGGAGATCGCCGACGCCGTGCTCGCTCTGGACCGGGCAGGTCTCGAACCGGAGGCGCAGGCGCTGATGGGCGCCTTCGTCCGGGTACGCACCCCGGAGGATGCGGCCCTGATCGCAGCGGGCGATCCGCGCCAACTCGTTCCGCAACTGCTGGCCGCCGCCCGTGCGGTGTCACCGGAGCGGGAGTGGGACCTGGTGCACGCCCTGCGCGTCGCGGGCATCGCGGACGCCCCTTAGTGGGCATCCGGTGAGGCCCGGTCCGTCGAGGTGGTGTCATGCGGTGCGGACACGGGGTGGCGGCGCGGCGCAGCCCTTGAGGCCTGAGCGTGCACCCGGGGCGTGAGGTGTTGGAAAGTGTGGACCGCACGGGTATGAAACGTGATCGACTCAGCCGGTTCACGGCGATGGTCTTGCCCCGCCGTGTGGCGGGGCTTACGTTCTCCTCCTATGCACCAAATCTACGTGCGTAGAAATCGCGTAGAGGCTCTCTGACGCCGCGTCGAAGGAGCAGCTCATGTCCCACGTCGTACGCGCCGCACTCGTCCAGGCGACCTGGACCGGCGACACCGAATCCATGATCGCCAAGCATGAGGAGCATGCTCGCGAGGCCGCCCGGCAGGGGGCGAAGATCATCGGCTTCCAGGAGGTGTTCAACGCCCCCTACTTCTGCCAGGTCCAAGAGCCCGAGCACTACCGCTGGGCCGAGGCCGTCCCGGACGGGCCGACCGTCCGGCGGATGCAGGAGCTCGCCCGCGAGACGGGCATGGTGATCGTCGTGCCGGTCTTCGAGATCGAGCAGTCCGGCTTCTATTTCAACACCGCCGCCGTGATCGACGCCGACGGCTCGTACCTCGGCAAGTACCGCAAGCACCACATCCCGCAGGTCAAGGGGTTCTGGGAGAAGTACTACTTCAAGCCCGGAAACGCCGGCTGGCCGGTCTTCGACACCGCCGTCGGCAAGGTCGGCGTCTATATCTGCTACGACCGGCACTTCCCTGAAGGATGGCGTCAACTCGGACTCAACGGGGCCCAGTTGGTGTACAACCCGTCAGCCACCTCGCGGGGCCTGTCCAGCTACCTCTGGCAGCTCGAACAACCCGCGTCCGCCGTCGCCAACGAGTACTTCATCGCCGCGATCAACCGCGTCGGCCAGGAGGAGTACGGCGACAACGACTTCTACGGAACCAGCTACTTCGTCGACCCGCGCGGCCAGTTCGTCGGGGAGGTTGCCAGCGACAAGGAGGAGGAACTCCTGGTCCGCGACCTCGACTTCGGCCTCATCGAGGAGGTGCGCCAGCAGTGGGCGTTCTACCGGGACCGCCGCCCCGACGCGTACGAAGGACTGGTGGAGCCGTGAGCAGCCTGCACCACCGCCATCTCGCCGTCAGCCCCGACTGGCTCGCGCTCTACTACCGGCACCCCCTGGAGCTCACCCACGGCGAGGGCCGCCATGTCTGGGACGCGGACGGCAACCGCTACCTCGACTTCTTCGGCGGCATCCTCACCACGATGACCGCACACGCCCTGCCCGAAGTGACCAAGGCGGTCAGCGAGCAGGCCGGGCGGCTGATCCACTCCTCGACGCTCTACCTCAACCGGCCGATGGTCGAACTCGCCGAGCGCATCGCCACGCTCTCCGGCATCCCGGACGCCCGGGTCTTCTTCACCACCTCCGGCACCGAGGCCAACGACACGGCCCTGCTGCTCGCCACCACGTACCGCAGCTCGAACCAGATCCTGGCGATGCGCAACAGCTACCACGGCAGGTCGTTCTCGGCCGTCTCCATCACCGGCAACAAGGCCTGGTCGCCCACGAGTCTGTCCCCGCTGCAGACGCTGTACGTCCACGGCGGCGTCCGCACCCGGGGACCGTACGCGGAACTCGGCGACGCACAGTTCATCAAGGCGTGCGTGGCCGATCTGGAGGATCTGCTCGGGCACACCCGTGGCGCCGCCGCGCTGATCGCCGAACCCATCCAGGGAGTCGGTGGATTCACCTCCCCGCCCGACGGCCTGTTCGCGGCGTTCCGTGAAGTGCTCAGCCGGCACGGCATCCTGTGGATCTCCGACGAGGTGCAGACCGGCTGGGGCCGCACCGGCGAACACTTCTGGGGCTGGCAGGCGCACGACCGGAACGGGCCGCCGGACATGCTCACCTTCGCCAAGGGCATCGGCAACGGCATGTCGATCGGCGGTGTCGTGGCCCGCGCCGACGTCATGAACTGCCTGGACGCCAACTCCATTTCGACGTTCGGCGGCTCGCCGGTCACCATGGCGGCGGGCCTGGCTAACCTTTCGTACCTCCTGGAACACGACCTCCAGCGCAACGCGCGACGCGTCGGCGGACTGCTCATCGAGCGGCTACGGGCGATCGGCGCCGGAGTGGAGTGCGTACGCGAAGTACGCGGCCGGGGCCTGATGATCGGCATCGAGCTGGTGAAGCCCGGCACCGACGAGGCCAACCCGCAGGCGGCGACCGCCGTACTCGAAGCGGCCCGCGAGGGCGGGCTGCTCATCGGCAAGGGCGGCGGGCACAACACCAGCGTGCTGCGGATCGCCCCGCCGCTGTCGCTGTCCATCGCCGAGGCCGAGGAGGGCGCGAGGATCCTTGCCGACGCGTTGCACGCGGTGGAGTGAGGTGCCCGACCGACCGGCACGGCCCGGAATCACGAGCGGCGAGTGTCCGGCCGCGATCCGTCGGACACCCCGAAGGGGGACGCCTGAATCCGGCGTCCCCCGGGGGCTGCACGCCGCGGCCGAGGCGATGAATACGTTTCTGAACACGGTCCGAAGCGGGGGTGCCGTCGTCCTTTCCCGGTCGTGGCGCCCCGGCGTGCCTCGCCCCGTGGGGGACGGCGGACTCGCTCACCCGGACCCGGCCGGGTCGCGCCGGACGGCTCACCGGCCGCCACATCCACGCACCGATGTATACGACGTGACGCGGTGTCGGCTTTGGGCCGACGGTGTACGCCATGCCCAGAAACGGAAACGTCTTCAGCGGTTAGCCGCAGTGGTATTGCCACAGTGGGTAACCCGCTTCTACGTTCTTCACCACGCACTTTGTCTACGTGCGTAGACCCATTCCGCCACAGTGAGGAGGGGTACATGAGCCGCACCGTCATCCACGGCGGCCTCGTCATCACCGCGTCCGACGAACTCCATGCAGACGTACTCATCGAGGGCGGCCGCATCGCCGCACTCGCCGCGCACGGCACCGACGCGGCCGAGAGCTGGACCGCCGACCGGACCATCGACGCCACCGGCAAGTACGTCATCCCCGGCGGCGTCGACGCGCATACGCACATGGAGATGCCGTTCGGCGGCACCTACGCCGCCGACACCTTCGAGACCGGGACCAGGGCGGCCGCCTGGGGCGGCACCACCACGATCATCGACTTCGCCATCCAGTCCGTGGGGCGCGCGGTCCGTGAGGGGCTCGACGCCTGGTACGCGAAGGCCGACGGCAACTGCGCGATCGACTACTCCTTCCACATGATCCTCTCTGACGTGAACGAGTCCACGCTGGGGGAGATGGACCTGCTGGTCTCGGAGGGCGTCACCTCCTTCAAGCTGTTCATGGCCTACCCCGGTGTCTTCTACAGCGACGACGGTCAGATTCTGCGGGCCATGCAACGGGCCGCCGGCAACGGCGGGCTGATCATGATGCATGCCGAGAACGGCATCGCTATCGACGTCCTCGTCGAGCAGGCGCTGGCCGCGGGCCGCACCGACCCGCGCTACCACGGCGACGTCCGCAAGGTGGCGCTGGAGGCCGAGGCCACCCACCGCGCCATCCAGCTCGCCCGCGTCGCCGGATCCCCGTTGTACGTCGTGCATGTCTCCGCCGACGAGGCCGTCGCCGAACTGGCGGCCGCCCGCCACAAGGGACTTCCGGTCTTCGGCGAGACCTGTCCGCAATACCTCTTCCTCTCCACCGACAACCTCGCCGAGCCGGACTTCGAGGGCGCCAAGTACGTCTGCTCCACCCCGTTGCGGCCCAAGGAGCACCAGGAGGCGCTCTGGCGGGGCCTGCGGAACAACGAGCTCCAGGTCGTCTCCACCGACCACTGCCCGTTCTGTTTCTCCGGCCAGAAGGAGATGGGCCGTGGCGACTTCTCCAAGATCCCGAATGGGATGCCTGGTGTGGAGAACCGGATGGACCTGCTGCATCAGGCGGTTGTGGAAGGCAGGATCTCCCGCCGCCGCTGGATCGAGATCGCCTGCGCCTCCCCGGCCCGGATGTTCGGTCTCTACCCGAAGAAGGGCACCATCGCGCCGGGCGCCGACGCCGATGTCGTCATCTACGATCCGCACGCCGAGCAGACCCTCTCGGCCGAGACCCATCACATGAACGTCGACTACTCGGCGTACGAGGGGAAGCAGCTCACCGGGCAGGTCGACACCGTCCTCTCGCGCGGCGAAGTCGTCATCGACCAGCGGAAGTTCACGGGCCGTGCCGGCCACGGCATGTACACCCCTCGCGCCACCAGCCAGTATCTGGACTAGGAGCACCTGTCATGGACTTCGGACTCGTCCTCCAGACCGACCCGCCCGCCTCTGCCGTCGTCGGCCTGATGCGCCGCGCCGAGCGCAACGGGTTCCGCTACGGGTGGACCTTCGACTCGGCGGTGCTCTGGCAGGAACCGTTCGTCATCTACAGCCGCATCCTCGAACACACCGAACGCCTCGTCGTCGGACCCATGGTCACCAACCCGGGCACCCGCACCTGGGAGGTGACCGCCTCCACCTTCGCCACCCTCAACGACATGTACGGCAACCGCACCGTCTGCGGCATCGGCCGGGGGGACTCGGCGATGCGGGTGGCCGGACGCAAGCCCAACACCCTGGCCCGCCTCGGCGAGGCCATCGACGTCATCCGCGACCTCGCCGAGGGCCGGGAGGCGACCGTCGACGGGCAGAGCGTCCAGATCCCGTGGATCAAGGACGGCAAACTGCCTGTCTGGATGGCCGCGTACGGTCCGAAGGCGCTCGCCCTCGCCGGGCAGAAGGCCGACGGATTCATCCTCCAGCTCGCCGACCCGTACCTCACCGAATGGATGATCAAGGCGGTGCGGGAGGCGGCGGCGGAGGCGGGCCGCGACCCGGAAGCCGTGACCATCTGCGTCGCAGCCCCCGCCTACGTCGGCAACGACCTCGACCATGCCCGGGAGCAGTGCCGCTGGTTCGGCGGAATGGTCGGCAATCATGTCGCCGACCTGGTGTCCCGGTACGGCGCACACTCCGGGCTGGTCCCGGAGGCCCTCACCGAGTACATCGCCGGGCGGTCCGGTTACGACTACAGCCACCACGGCCGCACCGGCAACCCGGACACCGCCTTCGTGCCGGACGAGATCGTCGACCGGTTCTGCCTGCTGGGCCCCGCCGAGGCGCACATCGAGAAGCTTCAGGCACTGCGCGACCTGGGCGTGGACCAGTTCGCGGTCTACAACATGCACGACGCGCGTGAAGCGACGATCGACGCCTACGGCTCCGAGATCATCCCCGCACTGTCCTGACCCGCCTCTCCGTATCCCCCGCGTCGCCATCCCCCCGCGCCTCGCAGCCCCGCACGGCACCGCTCCCGAGCGAAGGGTCCAGCCGCCATGGCATCGACAGCCCCACCCACCCCACCCACCCCGCCGACTCCGCCGCCCCCATCGCAGGACCTGATAGCCGACCTGTCAGGACGCGTGGAACTCGCCCCCGGCGCCTTCCCCGCCGACAACCGCTTCACCAACGACGACCTGCTGCCCGTTCCCCTGGAACGGCGCAACTGGACGACGTACAACTTCGCCGCGCTCTGGGTCGGGATGGCCCACAACATCCCGTCCTGGCTGCTCGCCTCCGGCCTCGTCGCCCTCGGCATGGACTGGAAGCAGGCCGTCTTCACCATCGCGCTGGCCAACCTGATCGTGCTCGGCCCGATGCTGCTCACCGGCCACGCCGGCCCCAAGTACGGCATCCCGTTCCCCGTTCTGGCCCGCGCATCCTTCGGCCTGCGCGGCGCCAATCTGCCCGCGCTGATCCGCGCCGCGGTGGCCTGCGCCTGGTTCGGCATCCAGACCTGGATCGGCGGCGTCGGCATCTTCACCCTGCTCGGGAAGGCATTCGGCGGCTGGGCGAGCGCCTCCGAGATCGGCGGGCAGCCCTGGACGCTCTGGCTCTGCTTCGGCCTCTTCTGGGTGCTCGAACTCGCCATCATCTACCGGGGGATGGACACCCTGCGCCGGTTCGAGAACTGGGCGGCGCCGTTCGTCATCGTCGGCGCCGTGGCGCTGCTGATCTGGGTCGCCGTCAAGGCCGGTGGCTTCGGCCCGCTGCTCGACCAGCCGTCGAAGCTCGGCTGGGGCGCGGACTTCTGGCCGGTCTTCTTCCCGTCCCTGATGGGCATGATCGCCTTCTGGGCCACGCTCTCGCTCAACATTCCCGACTTCACCCGCTTCGGCGCCGGCCAACGTGCCCAGGTCTGGGGCCAGTCGCTGGGCCTGCCGACCACGATGACCCTCTTCGCGCTCCTCTCGGTCCTCGTCACCTCCGGCTCGCAGGCCGTGTACGGCGAGGCGATCTGGGACCCGGTCCAGCTCGTCGCCAGGACCGACAACGTCTTCGGTCTGCTCTACGCCCTGGTGACGGTGCTGATCGCGACGATCTCCGTCAACATCGCGGCGAACGTGGTGTCACCCGCGTACGACCTGGCCAACCTCGCGCCCAAGCTCATCAACTTCCGTACGGGCGCGCTTGTCACCGGTGTCGTCGGCGTCCTGATCATGCCGTGGAAGCTCACCGAGACCCCCGAGCTGTACATCTTCACCTGGCTCGGCCTGGTCGGAGGCCTGCTCGGTACGGTCGCGGGCATCCTGATCGCCGACTACTGGATCGTCCGACGCACCGTCCTCGACCTCGCCGACCTCTACCGCCCCGGCGGCCGCTACTGGTACACGCAGGGCTGGAACTGGCGCGCCGTCGTGGCCTTCGCCGTCGGCGGCATCCTCGCGATCGGCGGCTCCCACTCGGCCCCCGGCAAGGGCCCGTTCCCGGCGGACGGCCTGATCCCGTTGCTGAAGCCGCTCGCGGACTACGGCTGGGCGGTCGGCCTGACCTCCTCACTGGTGCTGTACGTGGTGCTCAGCGGCGGGCCGGCCGTCAGGTCGCACGGGTCATCTGCGCATTGATGTCGACTGTTTCGTCCGGCGGCGGCGTGGTCGTGGGCACCGGCTTGTCGAAGGCGGAGAAGTCCACGGTCGCGTCCGCCTTCGGCGAGCCGCCCGTCGCATCGATCCTCAACGGATACGGCTTGCCCGTGGCCGCGACGTACATCGTCAGCTTCTGACCGTGCCACGTCCGGACCAGCGGGACGACAGGAGCGCCCGCGAGTGTGGTCTTCCTTCCCTTGGTCAGTGTCCCCTTGTCGGATTTCGCGTTGTCGCTGACCACCTTCTGGAACGTGTCCAGGTCGCAGGCGCTCGACAGGCTGCTCAGCCGCGGGTCCGAGGCCGAGCCCTTCATATAGCGCCCGGCCAGAATCGCGGCGAGGGCGGAGCCGACGCTCGGGTCCCGGTTCTTCCAGAAGTCGGCATCCGGTTTGACCCAGACAGTGTTGCCCCGCTTCACGATCCGCACGGACCCCTGCTTCCCGCCGAGGCCCACCGACCCCGTGCAGTTGCCGGCCCGGTCCACGGTGAGATCCAGGGTCGTCGGCGCGCCGCCGTCGGCCGGCGTACTGCGGGTGCTGAGGTGCATGGAACGCGCGCCCAACAGGGCGTCGCTGGAGCGGTCGGCGATCTGCCGGGCGGAGAGTGTGTCGATGGGGTCGTCCGCCTGCGCAGTACCTGCGCCGAGCACGCCGCCGCTCGTGAGACCGAGCACGACGGTTGCTGCCCAGGCGGTCGCGGGCATGCCGATGTGTGGGCCGGTCACGTCGCCTCCCTCGGCAGGGGCTGTCGGACCGTTCAGGTCCGCGGTCCGACCTTCTGAGCGTACGCCGCGCCGGGATCGGTCGCGATTTCGGCGCGGGACCTCCATCCGCGTACGCAGGGTGAGGTCCTGCCTCGTTTTTGGTCACGGACGGTGGGGGACGGTGTCGGGGCACCGAGTTCGTCACCGCGAAGGGGAAAAACGACACATGAGGCTGTTCATGTCGATGTCCATGGGGAGTGTGTCCAGGGCCGTGCTGCGGGGCGCCGTGGTCGCGGGGGCGACCGCCGCCCTCGCGGTACCCGCGACCACGGCCACCGCTGTCACGCCCATGGCGACGCCGCCCGGTCTGTCCTGCGAGACCGGTAAGCACGAGATCGACGACTACACGGGATACGCGCTGTGCCGGAACAACGGCACCACGGCGCAGACCTTCTGGGTGCACCTGGTCTGCGGTTGGTCGCCGGACGTGGACGGCGAACACGTCACTCTCAACCCGGGCCGGTCCGGCCAGTCCACCGCGCACTGCGCCGGCCTCGGCACCGGGATCGGCGAGATCAGCGTCCAGCCGTAAGGTGCGTCCGGTACCTGTGGTAGCCGATGTCGTGCGCCGCCGCAGGTACCGGCCCCGAGGCGGTCCCCGACCGACGACCGGGTCATCAGCACTCCGGAGCCCGATCCAGGAGTGCGGCGAGCGCACCGGCCAACCGCGCCCGCAGCCCGTCCGGATCGCCGTCCACCCACCGGTGTTCCGCGTGGAACGCCGCCCAGTCCACCAGCCAGTCCAGCACCGTCTCCGGGCTGAAGCCGGCCGCGTGCGGGCCGAGCACCGTGCGCAGCAGCCGCGGCGACAACCGGGTCCGCGGGTGCTCCGCCAGCAGCACCGCGTCGTACAGATCCTTGGCTGCCGAACGGCCCTCGGCCTGCCGGTCCTCGGAGAGCCACAACAGCTTCCAGGCGAGCGAGAGCCCCTGACTCGCCGTGCGCACCGGTATGGGCGGCCCGCCGTCGATGCGCGGGCAGGCCGTCCACACCGGGGCTTCGGGCAGCCGCTCGTCCTGCGCGAAGTCCATCCGCAGCTCGCCCGGCGGCAGCCCGTCCGCCTGCCATGGGACGACGACGCGCACGCCGGGCGTCTCGTACGTCCGGTACATCCACACGCCGTCCGACGTCACCGCGCCCGGATCGATCCGGATGCCCTCTGGCGGCGGCGGACCCGCCTTGAGCGCTGCGGCGACCTCGTCCTGCGGGTCGGGACTCGGCTCCAGGGCTTCGGAGCCGAGCCAGTGCAGTCCGTCGGGTGCGAGCGAGGGCCGGGCCCCGCCGGTGGCGTGGCAGTCGCCGTCCGTCCACAGCTCGGGGGCCGCCGCGCCGTCCGCGGCTTCGGGCCACTGCTGGACGACGTCGATCCCGTCGACGTACGGATAGGGGTCGAGGCGGTCGACGAAGTCGTCCGCCGACGGCTCCAGCACGATCCAGTCCAGATCGCCCGGTTCCCGGGCAGCGGCGCCCACCCAGGCCTGGAGGGGCAGACTGCCGCGCAGGATCAGGCCGTCGCCCCACGACGACTCGGTGATCACCCGGAGCAGGTGATCCTGAACGGTGCGCCGGGCAGTCCGCCAGCGCGGTGCGAGGGTGGGGTCGCGGAATGCCGGCTCGCCGGGGAACGGCCGGTCCGCCGCACTCATACCGTCACCTCGGGCCGCCGCTCGCCTCGTTCCTCGACCGATCGCTCGGTACGTTCGTCGATCCAGCCCGCGTCCACTGCCGGATGGTCGTCGTGCACCACGAACTCCTCCTCGACCTCCATCACTTCGAGACCGGCAGCGGCCAGCGCACCGAGGAGGGCGTCGAGCCGGGCACGGGCCTCCGGGCGGCCGACCGCCCGGCAGCGCTGGGTGACGAACCGTTCGTGGCGCCCGTGCCCGGCCGTGCGACGGGCGTTGCGGGAGAGGTGCGCGCTGTGCCGCTCGGCCACGGCCCGCGCCGAGGCCACCTCCGGCTCACCCGACAGCAGCAGCTTGATGTGGTGCTCGAAGTGGCAGACCGGCGACAGCTCGGCCGCCTCGTTCGCCGTCCGCGGTATGTCCTCGTTCCATGGAGCCGCCTCGATCTTCACCCGTACGACCGAGAAGCCCGCCGCCCGCAGTTCGGCCGACCGGAGCCGGGCGGCGGCGCGCTGCTCGGTGAGGGTGCCCCGGCCGTGCTCGGTCAGCATGGGCTGGTCGGGCATGGCACCGCGGTCCAGGACGATGCGGGTGAGCTTCAGGCCGTGCTGATCGGCCCAGCGCTCCAGGCGCGCGCCGCGGACGGTGTGGGCATCGGGACGCACCGTCAGGTGCGTCTCGAACTCTCCCCGGAACGCCCTCTCGACGACTGTCCCCACTGGCCCCACCTGCCCCGTTGTGTGCTGCGCGCCGCCTCGGCCCGTTGTCGGAGAACGTAGCAACCGGCACTGACACTCACCGCCACGCCCTGCACTCCGCGTGGATCGGTTGAGTGGACCGCCCCCACTCGTTACCCTCCAGTAAGTCTGTACGGGCCGTCAGGTGCGGGCGCGCACCGATATGCGGGAGGCGGGCACCCCATGTCCTCAGCAGAAGCCGTGGAACTCACCGAGCCGAGCGATTCGACCGGACTGGTCGACACCGCACGGGCGTTGGCCGACGGCCGGACCACCTCGACACAGCAGGTGTCCGCCGTCCTCGCACGGATCGAAGCGAGCCAGAGCACTCTCAACGCCTTCCGTCATCTGCGTGGCACGTCCGCGCTCGCCGAAGCCGCGGAAGCCGACCGGCGGCTCGCCGCCGGTGAGCGGCTGCCGTTGCTCGGGGTGCCGGTCGCGGTCAAGGACGACACCGATATCGCGGGGATGCCCACCCACTTCGGCTGTCGCGGTGATCTGCCCGCGGCCGCCGAGGACAGCGAGGTCGTGCGCCGACTGCGCGCCGCCGGGGCCGTGATCGTCGGGAAGACCAACTCCTGCGAGCTCGGCCAGTGGCCCTTCACCGAAGGCCCCGCCTTCGGCGCCACCCGTAACCCGTGGCACACCGGGCACACCCCCGGCGGTTCGTCCGGAGGTTCGGCGGCGGCCGTCGCCGCCGGGCTGGTGCCCGCCGCGCTCGGTTCGGACGGTGCCGGGTCCGTCCGGATCCCCGCCGCATGGACCCATCTCATCGGTATCAAACCGCAGCGCGGCCGGATCTCCGTCCACCCGCACCACGACGCCTTCCAGGGCCTCACCGTCAACGGCCCGCTGGCCCGGACCGTCGCCGATGCCGCGCTGCTGCTCGACGCCGTCGCCGGAGCGCACCCCGACGACCTGCACCGGCCTCCGCCCGTCGCCGCCTCGGCAGCCGCGGGGCGCGACCCGGGCAGGCTGCGGATCGCCCTCGCCTGGCGGCCCCCGTTCACCCTCACCGGCTCGGCCCCCCACCCGGCCGTACGACGGGCCGTCACCGCGCTCGCCGAGGCGCTCGCCCGGCTCGGCCACCATGTCGAGGAGGCCAGGCCGCGCTACGGGCTGATCGGCCTCGGCTTCGTTCCCCGCGCCACCGCCGGGATCGCCGAACTTGCCGCGCTCCATCCCGAACCCGCCCTCCTCGACCCGCGCACCCGCAGCGCCCTGCGCACCGGCACCCGGCTCGGTGGCCGGGTGGTGCGAGCGGCCAGGGCACGGGAGGTGCGCCAGCACCGCAGGATCGGCAGGCTCTTCCGGACCTCCCCGGCCGGGGCCGGGTACGACGTGCTGCTGACCCCGACGACCGCCGCGCCCCCACCCCGGATCGGCGCATTCGACGGCCTCAGCGCCTGGCGTACCGATATGGCGATCACCGAGGCGTGCCCGTACGCCTGGCCGTGGAACGTGCTGGGCTGGCCAGGCATCAATGTCCCGGCCGGGTTCACGCCCGACGGACTTCCCGTCGGCGCCCAGTTGCTCGGCCCGTCCCGAAGCGAGGAGTTGCTGATCTCCCTGGCGGCCCAGCTGGAGGCCGATCAGCGGTGGTACGAGCACCGGCCACCGGCCTCCGCGGGCTCCTGACACACCGCCGGTCAGAGCGGCAGGCGGGCGCCGACCACCCACACCCCCGCCCTCAACAGCACGCCCTCCGCGGTCTCGTACGGCAGCAGGGTGTCCATCATCGAGGCCCGGGTGGCGTCGGAGACGGTGAGACCCGGCGTACGGGAGACGAAGAAGTCCACCGCGTCCGCCGCGTCCCGCCCCCAGCGGGTCGTGCCCGTCACGGGGACGATGCCGATCTCCTCGAAGCCCGCCGCGCCCAGCACCTTCCGGACGCGCTCCGGGTCGGAGAGCGAGGCCATGGCCACCGCCACGGTGTTCTCCACCGCGTGCTCCTGTCCCAGCAGGGAAGCCAGCAGCCCGAGCGCCTTGCGCTCCTCGCCGTCCGGCGACGGGGGCTGCGGGCAGATGAACGCCAGCCGGCCGCCGGGGCGCAGGGCGCGCGCGATATTGGTGAACGCCGCGATGTGGTCGGCGAAGAACATCACACCGCCCCGGCTGATCGCCACGTCATAGCCGGCCGGCTCGAAGGGATGGACCTGTGCGTCCCCCAACTCGTAGGAGACGAAGGGGAACTCTCCGGCGTCGGTGCGGGCCCTGGCGCGTTCGAGGAGCGGCACGGAGACGTCGACGCCGGTGACCCGGCCCCGTGGGGCGCGCCGCGCCGCGATCCGGGTCGAGAATCCGCTGCCGCAGCCGATGTCGACGACCCGGTCCTCCGGGCCGATCGCCGCGGCGTCGAACAGCGGCTCGTCGAAGCGGGCCACCATGGCGTTGTAGCGGTCGGGATGGTCGGCCCAGTGCCGGCCGAGCTGTCCGTTCCACGCGTCGGTGACGGTCATGCGTGCTCCTCGGTCCGTGTGGTGAGGGTGGCCTCGATGCGCTCGACGGCACAGATCGCGCCGAACGCGATCAGATGAACCAGACAGTGATCGGTGAACGGCGGCGCCAGCCAGGCCGCCACATCCTCGTCCGTGATCCGGTACGGGGCGCGCGCCGCGAGCAGCGCCAGCCGTGCACCCGGCCGCTCCGCCCGGTCCGGCAGCCCCTCTCCCTGCAGGGGGAGCGGTGCGACGCCGTCCCAGGCCGCCACCGATGTCCGTACCAGCGCCGCGTCCTCGTCACCGAGCAGCCCCGCACCCAGGTGAGCCGCCGTACGCAGCGCGCCGAACGCGGTGCCGATCGGGGTGTCCGCTGCCCACCCGGGCGCCGCCCCCTCCGTCTCCAGCAGGGCGAGGCTCTCGCCGGGAACGAGTTCGCGGCGGACCGTACGGGCCAGCGAGCGGCCCGCCACGCTCCGTACCAGGCGGTATTTCTGGGCGCCCCCGGGCAGCATGTCCTCCGTCAGCAGGGACGACACGATTCGGTTGATGAAGTGGAAGGCGAGCGCCGTCCCGATGTACTCCGGTGCCTGCCCGGACGGGAACGGCTGTGACGTACTCATGTCCTTTCCCCACGCCAGCAGTTGACGGTGTGCAGGGTCCTCGGGCTGCTCGCCGCGAGCGATCCTCTCGGCCAGCGCGTGGTCGCCGGTGGCATGCAGGAGCACGGTGTGCGCGGTGACGCAGTACGGGCACCGGTTGGCGAGCGACACCCCTGCCGCCACCACCTCCTTGCCGGTGCGCGACGCCTGCCCGGCCAGCAGGGACTCCCGCATGACGGCCCAGGTGCCGGCCAGCAGGGGCGGCGAGGCGGACAGGACGACGAAGGTCGTGGCGCGATCGATTCCGAAGTCGGTGGCCAGCTGCGCGTACACGTCGGCGACCACTCCGGTCGCTGCTCCCGGCGGTTCGGGTGAGGTGTATCGGAAGGTTTCGGTCATGGCGACGATGCTCGCCCGCCGCACCGTGCTCGGTCGTCGTACCCCCGAAGGCAGTTGAGGGTGATGCCGGACGACCGGAGTCGGCCGCGACTACTACCCCGGGAGTAGCGCGGAGCCCGTCCAGCAGGATGATGACGGGCCTGTTGTGCGGGAGCTAGGGTGCGGCTCATGCAGGGGGACATCGACCGGCGGATTCGCCTGCTGGACGCGGCGCTCGCCGTCGCCATCGGGGCGGCGGTCCTCGCCGCGGCCTGTGCCGCATCGAGGCCGGACCCATTCGACCTGCTGCTCGTCGCAGTGGGCACCCTGGCCCTTGCCGGGCACCGGTGGGCTCCGCGCGCCGTGCTCGCCGTCACCACCGTCTCCATGCTGGGGTACGTCGTGCACGCGCACCCCGGCAGCTGGGCGGCGTTCCCCGTACTGGCAGCTGTGCATACGGCGGCGCGCGGCGGACGACGCGCGTGGGGTATCGCCGCGGGCACCCTCTTCCTCGCCGGGTACTTCACGGTCCTGATCGTCGCCGCTCCGGGCGCGCAGGACACCGTCGAGCGGACGCTGCTGCTGCTCGGCTGGTTCCTCTGCGCCGGGGTCACCGGACTCATCGACAAGAACTGGCAGGCGTATCTCCGCCAGACCGAACAGCGGGCGCTCGAGGCCGAACGCAACCGAGACGAGACGGCGCTGCGCCGGGCTGGTGAGGAGCGGCTGCGGATCGCCCGGGAGCTGCACGACTCACTGACCCACTCCATCTCGATCGTCAAGCTCCAGGCGGGAGTTGCTGTCCACCTGGCGCGCAAGCGGGGCAGCGAGGTGGAGCCGGCACTGCTCGCGATTCAGGAAGCGAGCGGCGAGGCGATGCGGGAGCTGCGGGCGACACTGGAGGTACTGCGCACCGATGTGGTGGAGCCGGGCACGGGGCTGGACCGCATCGACGAGCTGGTCGAGCGGGCCCGTACCGCGGGCATCGAACTCACCGTCACCGTGGCAGGCGTCGAACGCCCCCTGCCGGCGGACGTCGACCGGGCCGCGTACCGCATCGTGCAGGAAGCACTCACCAACGTGGCCCGGCACGCCGACCGCGCCAGGACAACCATCGAACTGGTCTACGGCGAACATGTGCTGACCGTACGCGTCGACGATCAGGGGCCCGGTGCTCCCGGCGACGCCGTCACCGCCGGTACCGGACTCACCGGCATGGGCGAACGTGTCAGGGCCCTCGGTGGCACCCTCGCCGCGGCACCACGCCCGGACGGCGGCTTCTCCGTATGTGCCGAACTGCCCCTGCTGATATCGGGAACCACCGTATGAACCATCAGGACACGATCCGGGTGCTGATCGTCGACGACCAGGCCCTGATGCGTGCCGGGTTCCGCGCCCTGCTGGACGCCGAGGACGGCATCGAAGTGATCGGCGAGGCAGCCGACGGCCGTCAGGGAGTGGAACTGGCCCGCCACCACATCCCGGACGTGGCCCTCGTCGACGTACAGATGCCCCTGATGAGCGGCATCGAGGCCACCCGCGAGATAGCCGCCGACCCGCTACTGGCCGGTGTCCACGTCGTCATCCTCACCAATTACGGGCTCGACGCGTACGTCTTCGACGCGCTGCGCGCCGGGGCCGCCGGGTTCCTTCTCAAGGACACCGAACCCGCCGAACTCCTCCAGGCCATCCGTGTAGCGGCCCGCGGCGACGCCCTGCTGTCGCCCGCCATCACCCGCCGGCTGATCGGCGAGTTCGTCTCCCGGCCGCCCGACCGGGCCACGGCCCCCGGCTTCGAGACCCTGACCCGCCGTGAACGCGAGGTCAGTGCGCTGGCCGCACGGGGGCTGACCAACGAGGAGATCGCCGCGCACATGGTGATCAGCCCGTTCACCGCGAAGACCCACATCAGCCGGGCGATGACGAAGCTCGGCGCCCGCGACCGGGCCCAACTCGTGGTCTTCGCCTACGAGTCGGGTCTCGTCGCACCACGGGATGCGCACTGAGGAACACCGCATTGCTTCTCCGGCGGCAGCAAGAGGCTCTGACCTGCGAGTACTTGGCCGGCAGGGCATCGGCCAATTCCAGCGAGGACCGCCCGACGCGGGCCCGGCCGGCTTCCCACGTCGGCACCGGCCGCCCGCCTCTGCGTACGCAGGCGTGAACGCCTGGGAGTATCGTCCACGAGTACGAACACGCCGCGTGACCTGGGCGGACGCGGTTTCCGGCAAGGGCGGGGTGGGCTTCTTTGCCGACCGGATCTGAACGGCGGCCCGCGACGGGGCGCGCGACAGGGTCCGGGCGGTGACACCGCCCGGACCCTCTCGGTGGGCCGGAACTAGGCCTTCTGCAAGGCGAAGTTCAACGTTGTCGTCGCTCCCTTTCTGATCTTCACAGTCGTCATCTGTGACTGATAGCCGTTGTTCGCGCAGATCACCTGCAACGGGTTTCCGGCATCGAGCCACAGCTGGTAGCGGCCGCTCGCATCGGTCCTGAGTGTGTAGTGCGCCGCCGACGTGGTGATCTGGACCGTGGCGCCTGGCATCGGAGCCGACGGCCCGGTGACCGTCCCGGTGATCTTGCCCCAGGTCTTCGGCGGGTTGACCGTCATCGACACGGGGATGTTCGGCACCGCGTACGGCGTGTTCGGCGTGATCACCAAAGCCGCCGTGTACGTCCCGGGCTGCGTGATGCTCGGAACATTCGCGTCGGCGGTCACGGTGACCGTGGCGCTGGCACCCGGCGCGATCGTGAGCGTCTGCGGGTTCGGTGTCAGCCAGCTCACGTCCTTCGTGTCGTCGCAGTCGGCCATGCCCGGCAACACCTCGGCGCCGGACTGCGGCTGGAGATCGCCGAACTCGTTCCTGGAGATACCACCGATCTTGTAGAACCCGCACGCGCTACCGGCGCGGTACACCGCGTTGTTCGAGTTCGGGATGGTCGTCCAGGTGTCGCTGGCCGGCTCGTAGCCGAAGCCCTGGTTGGTGACCACTGCGCCGTGCTCCGTGACACCACCGGAGACCAGCAACCGGCCCTCGGCCGTCGTGTACCCCGATCCCCACAGGTCGATGGGCAGATCGGCCGCCGGCGACCAGGAGTCGGCATTCGGATCGTAGACGTACGTGTGGCGCGTCGAGCCGCCGGTGGAGGTTTCGCCGCCGGCGCAGTAGAGCTCGCCGGAGAGCGCGCCGCACGACTCCCAGGCCACAGGCTCGGGGTAGTCGGCGGCGCGGCTCCACGAGTCGCCGGCCGGGTCGTACACCATGACGTCCGTGGCGCCACAATCCGCGGCGCAGCCGCCGACGACGTACATCTTGCCGCCGACAACCGCGACACCGGAGGCCGCGAGCGCGTGGGGGTTGGTCGCCGCGGTCGTCCACGCATTCGTCGCGGGGTCGTAGACCTCGGTCTTGCCGTCGGGGTTTCCGGTGCCTCCCCAGCCGCCTGTTGCGTAGATCTTCCCGTTCAGTACCGCCATCGCCGGCTTCGCGCGTCCGTCCGCGGGGCCCGCCGTCCGAGACCAGCTGCCCGCGGCCGGGTCATAGGCGTACATCCCGTGGTAGAAATCGGCGCCTGACGTCCCGAACACCGAGTAGATCTTGCCGCCGAGCGAGACGACGCCGTTGTCCGTGACCGGTCCCGCCGAGTAGTCGGCGATCGAGGTCCACGGCGCGTCGGCCGGTACCGAGGTGTTCGGTACTGCACTGGTCGCCGTGTGGCTCGAGCCGTTCTTGTCAGGCAGGAACAGCGGCGAGTACGTGCCCTTGATCCGCATGGTGGGCGCGCCGTGCGCGGTCAACGGTGTCGTGCCGCCGGCCTTCTCGCCGAACGTCACCTTGGCCGGTGCGGTGCCGGTGTTCTTGACGGTGACGGCCTGGCCGGCCTTCCCCTGCCAGGGCACGGTCAAGCCGATGTCGGCCGTCGTGATGGTGATCCTGCCGGCCTTGAGCGTGAGCGGCGTCCGGGTCACCGCGTCCGCCACCACATCGACGTGGGCTGTGGTCGTGGCGTAGTTCCGCCGCGCCGCCGTGAAGTCGTGCGTACCGGTCAGCGACGAGAACATCCAGTAGTAGCCGTCGGACACATTCGGGTCGTCCGGCGTGGCGGCGGTTGTCGCGTGCTCGGCCGGTTTCTCGGCGCTCGCGACGGTCGCGCCGACAACAGGCTTGTCCGTATTGGCGTCGGTGACCGTTCCGGCCACCAGACCGCCCGGGATCGGGTCACATGTGTGGTTGCCGAGGAAGACGTCGTCCACCTGCCACCACGCTTGATAACCGTTGGTGAGGTGGAACCGCACCTGCACGGCGGACTGGTGAGCGGCCATCGGCAGCGGTACGTCGACGTGTGCCGGGCCGCGCAGGTCGTTCGCCCGGTGCCAGGCGCTCTTCCACGTGGCGCCGCCGTCCGTGGTGACATCGACGTTGGCGTCGGACACGGAAACGGGAGCCGCCAAGTCGGTGTCGAACGACAGGACCGGATTCGCGGCATCGGAGAAGTCGGTCACCGGGGAGATCAGCGACATGTCCGCCGGGTTGTTCCAGGCCCAGTTGTTGGTGTTGGTGACGGCGAAGTTGCCGCTACCGCCGGTGTTGTTCTTCTGGCTCGACCCGAACGCCGTCAGCGGCGGGTTGTCGAACTGCCAGGCGCCCACGTCGGTGTTCTTCAAGGTCCAACCGGCCGGAGTCGACGTGTCGTCGAACGTCTCCGTCGTACCCGTGTTGTGGGCCTTGTACCCGGGTGCAAGGCAGTCGTACACGTCGATCGGGACGCTGACGTCGGCCGTGACGTCCGAGGTTCCGACGGTCACGTCCTTGGTCACCGCCTGGTAGCCCGGGTAGTTCGGGTTCACGTGGAGCGTGTACGTCTGGCCCTGCAGCAGCTTCAGGTTGTAGCGGCCGGTGTAGGGGTCGGTTTGGACCGGCCCACCCGGTACGCCGTCGACGGTGATCGTCGCATAGAGCGGCCAGGGGTGGCCCGAGCCGTCGGTGACCGTACCGGAGATCGTCGACGAGGCGGAGACCGGGTCGAGCGCGAAGTCCTCGGTCACCGAGCCGCCCTCGGTGACGGTGACACCGTTGATGGTCTTGGTCGCGTATCCGTACGCCGCAGTCGTCGCGTCGTACGTGCCCACCGGCGCGAAGACTCTGTAGTGGCCGGACGTGTCGGTGATGGCCTTCGAGTCGCCGACCGTCACCGTGGCGCCGGCCACCGGCGTGTTCGTCGATGAGTCGGTGACGGTACCGGTGACGACGCCGTGCGGGCCGCTGGTGAACGCGGCGAGACCGTTCGGCGTGCCGAGTCCGGTCGGGCCGTCATAACCGGCGCCTGCCGTGCACAGGTACGCCGGCGAGCACGTGCCGTTGCTTCCGGCGGTCACATCGTTCAGGTGCGCCGTGCCGGCGTACGGGTAGCCGGCGGGGTATGTGCCCGCGGCCGGGGTACCGGCGGCGGCGTACACGCCCGCGATGATCGGCGACGAGGCACTGGTCCCGCCGAACATGCTCCAGCCGCCCGCCTGGAAGGAGTTGTAGACGGCGACGCCGGTGGCCGGGTCGGCTACCGCTGCGACGTCGGCCACGGAGCGCTCCGAGCAACCGCTGTCGGTCTGCCACGCCGGCTTCGCCTCGTAGAGCGAGCAACCGCTGCCCGCGCCGCTCCACACGGACTCCTTCCAGCCGCGCGCGCTCGAGTCCCGGACGAGACTCGTGCCGCCGACCGCCGTGACGTACTGCGACGCGGCCGGGTAGGACACGCCGAAAGCGCTGTCACCGCTGGACGCCACGACAGCGACGCCCGGGTGGTTGTAATGCGGGTCGGCCTCGGTGACGTCGGACGGGTCCTCGCCGGTGCCCGGCGTGCTGTTGTACCCGGTGCCGTACGAGTTGGAGACGTACTTCGCGCCGAGCGCGACCGCCTCGTCCACCGCGGCACCCATGTTCTCGATGGTCGAACTGTCTGCTTCGACCAGCAGGATGTGGGCGTTGGGGGCGGCGGCGGACACCATGTCCACGTCGAGGGATATCTCACCGGCCCATCCCGGGTCGGCGGACGGGTAGTTCGTGCCGCCGCGCTGGTCGACCTTGCGGAAGCAGCCGTTGGCCGTGGTGCACGCGGGCAGACCGTACTGCTGGCGGTAGACCGCCAGGTCGGCTTCGGCGTTCGGGTTGTCATAGGCGTCCACGATCGCCACGGTCTGCCCGGCACCGCCGTCCGCGGGCAGCGAGTACGCGTTCTGCAGGTCGCCGGCGCCGAAACCCGCCGGGGTCGCGGACTGCCGCTGCACACCGGTGCGAGCGGGCACGTCGGTGCGGCGCATCGCCATGCAGGTGACGTGCCCTGGCTTGGGGTCCGCGCACTGCCGGACGGCTGCGGCCTTGCCGGAGGGCGCGGCGACCGCGGGGGCCGCGGTGGGCACTTGGAGTCCGATGAGGGCAAGCGCTGCCGACAGGAGGCCGGCTACCGCGGTTGCGGCTCGCCCTCCACGTCCACCGCGCGGTCTGAGACGGATTGTAGGCAAGGAGATTCTCCTGAAACTGAGGTGACCGGGTGATGAGGATGTCTCCGCCCCGATCGCGGCTCGATCAGAGCGTTGACGTCATGCGTCTGGACGACGGCCCGCGATGGGGCGGCGCGAGAGGGGCCGGGCGGTGTCACCGCCCGGGCCCTTTCGCTCGGCCGGAACTAGGCCTTCTGCAAGGCGAAGTTCAGGGCCGTCGTCTCTCCCTTTCTGATCTTTACGGTCGTCCCCTGCGGCTGATAGCCGTCGTTCGAGCAGACCACTTGCAACGGGTTGTTCCGGACATCGAGCCACAGCTGGTAGTGGCCACTCGCGTCGGTCCTGAGTGTGTAGTGCGCGCCCGGTGTGTCGATCTGGACCGTGGCGCCGGGCATCGGCCCGGACGGTCCGGTGACCGTGCCGGTGATCTTGCCCCAGGTCTTCGGCGGGTTGACCGTCATCGACACGGGGACGTTCGGCACCGCGTACGGCGTATCCGTCCCGATCACGAGAGCCGCCGTGTACGTGCCGGGCTGCGTGATGCTCGGAACATTCGCGTCGACGGTCACGGTGACCGTGGCGCTGGCACCCGGTGCGATCGTGAGCGTCTTCGACTTCGGCGACAGCCAGCTCACGTCGTTCGTGTCACCGCAGTCGGCCAAGCCCGGCAACACCTCGGCACCGGCCACGGTATGGCCGTCGAAGCCGCCATCCTGGTCACCCAGGCGACCACCGATCTTGTAGAACCCGCATGCGCTACCACCGCGGTAGAGCGCGTTGTTCGAGTTCGGGATCGGCGTCCAGGTGTCGTCGGCCGGGTCGTAGCCGAAGCCCTGGTTGGTGACCACGGTGTCGTGCTCCGTGACACCACCGGAGACCAGCAACCGGCCCTCTGCCGTCGTGTACCCGGATCCGTACATGTCGATGGGCATATCGGCCGCCGGCGACCACGAGTCGGAATGCGGGTCGTAGACGTACGTGTGGCGTGTCGCGCCGCCGGAGCTGGACTCGCCGCCGGCGCAGTAGAGCTTGCCGGAGATCGCGCCGCACGACTCCCAGGCGATCGGCTCGGGGTAGTCGGCGTCGCGGCTCCAGGAGTCGGTGGCCGGGTCGTACTCCATGACGTCCGTGGCGCCGCAATCCAATTCGTGGCAGCCGCCGACGACGTACATCTTGCCGTCGAGAACCGCGACGCCGGAGGCCGCGAGCGGGTGCGGGTTGGCTGCCGCGGTCGTCCACGCATCCGTCGCCGGGTCGTACACCTCGGTCTTGCCGTCGGGGTGTCCCCAATCGCGGTCGTCCAGCCCCCAGCCGCCGGTTGCGTAGATCTTCCCGTTCAGTACCGCCATCACCGGGTTCTCGCGCTTGTCGGCGGGGTTGGCCCGCTGAGACCAGCTGCCCGCAGCCGGGTCATAGGCGTACATCGTGTTGTAGATACCGTTGTCGCCGTACCCGAACGCTGAGTAGACCTTGCCGCCGAGCGAGACGGCGGCGTTGTCCATGACCGTGCCCGCCGGGTAGTCGGCGATCGAGGTCCACGGCCCGTCGGCCGGTACCGAGCTGTTCGGTGCGGCACGGGTCGCCTTGCGGATCGAGCCGTCCTTGATCTGGGACAGCGGCGAGTACGTACCCTTGATCCGCACGGTGGGCGCGCCGTGCGCGGTCAACGGCGTGGAGCCGCCGAACTGCTCGCCGAGCGTCACCTTGGCCGGCGCGCTGCCGGTGTTCTTGACGGTGACGGCCTGGCCGGCCTTCCCCTGCCAGGGCACGGTCATGCCGACCCTGGGCGTGATCGTGATCCTGCCGGCCTTGAGCGTGAGCGGCGTCCGGGTCACCGCGTCCGCCACCACATCGACGTGGGCTGTGGTCGTGGCGTAGTTCCGCCGCGCCGCCGTGAAGTCGTGCGTACCGGTCGGCGACGAGAACACCGCGTAGAAGCCGTCGGACACATTCGGGTCGTCCGGCGTCGCAGTGGTTGTCGCGTGCTCGGCCGGCTTCTCGGCGCTCGCGACGGTCGCGCCGACAACAGGCTTGTCCGTATTGGCGTCGGTGACCGTTCCGGCCACCAGGCCGCCCTGGATCGGGTCACACGTGCGGTTGCCGAGGAAGACGTCGTCCACCTGCCACCACCCCGGGAAAGGCCCTGTGAGGCGGAACCGCATCTGTACGGCGGACTGGTGAGCGGACATCGGCAACGGCAGGTCGACGTGCGCCGGGCCAGGCTCGTCGACCGCCAAACGGTGCCATACGTTCTTCCACGTGGCGCCGCCGTCAATGGTGACGTCGACGTCCGCGATGCCCCCGTATGCCCGGAGGTCGGTGTTGAACGACACGACCGGGTTCGCGTCGCCGGAGAAGTCCGTCACCGGGGAGACCAGTGACATGTCATACGGGTCACGGCTCGATGTGTGGTTGGTGTTGGTGACGGCGAAGTTGCCGCTACCGCCGGTGTGGTTGCCCTGGGTCGCACCGGGAGCCGTCAGCGGCGGGTCGTTGAACGCCCATGCGCCCGCGGCCGTGTTTTTCAAGGTCCAGCCGGCCGGAGTCGTCGGGGCATCGAACGTCTGCGTCGTTCCCTTGTTGTGGGCCGTGTACCCGGGCGCGATGCAGTCGTACACCGCGACCGGGACGTTGACGTCGGTATTGACGTTCGACGTTCCGACCGTCACGTCCTTCGTCTCCGCCTGGTAGCCCGGGTAGTTCGGGTTCACGTGGAGCGTGTACGTCTGGCCCTGCAGCAGCTTGAGGCTGTAGCGGCCGGTGTACGGGTCCGTGTGGACCGGTCCGCCCGGTACGCCGTCGACGGTGATCGTCGCATAGAGCGGCCAGGGGTGGCCCGAGCCGTCGGTGACCGTGCCGGACACCGTCGACGTCGGCAGCGGGTCGAGCGCGAAGTCCTCGGTCACCGAGCCGCCGTCGGTGACGGTGACGCCGCTGAGCTTCTTGCTCGCGTACCCGTACTCCGCGGCCGTCGCGTCGTACGTACCGACCGGCACGGAGGCGCTGTAATGACCGGACGTGTCGGTGATGGCCCTCGAGTCGCCGACCGTCACGGTGGCACCGACCACCGGTGCTCTCGTCGACGCGTCGGTGACGGTACCGGTGACGATACCGTGCGGACCGGTGGTGAACGCGGCGAGACCGTTCGGCGTGCCGAGCCCGGTGGGGCCGTCGTAGCCGGGGCCCGCGGTGCACAGCGCCGCCGGGGTGCAGGTGCCGTTGTTGCCGGTGGTCACGTCGTTGAGCGCAGCGGCCTTCGCGTACGGGTAGGCGTTGGGGTACGTTCCCGCGGCCGGGGTGCCGGCCACCGCGTAGACGCCCGCGATGAGCGGGGAGGAGGCGCTCGTTCCGCCGTACACCGCCCAGCCGCTGCCGCCGTAGGTCTGGTAGACCGAGACGCCGGTCGCCGGGTCGGCGACCGCGGAGACGTCGGCGACGGTGCGGTTCGCGCACGCGGTGTCGGTCTGGAACGCGGGCTTGGGCTCGTAGAGCGAACAGCCCGAACCGGTGCCGCCGCTGTCGCCCTGCCACACCGACTCGCTCCAGCCGCGGCTGGTACCGGAGTCCCTTACCAGGGCGGTGCCGCCGACGGAGGTGACGTACTGGGAGGCCGCCGGATAGCTGACGCCGTAGCTGCTGTCACCGGAGGACGCGACGACCGCGACGCCCGGGTGGTTGTAGTAGGGGTCCATGGCGGTGAGTTCCGCCGGGTCCTCGCCGCTGCCCGGCGTGCTGTCGTAGAAGGTGCCGTAGGAGTTGGAGACGTACTTCGCGCCGAGTGCGACCGCCTGGTCCACCGCGGCACCGAGGTCGGCGAAGTTCGCGCTGTCCGCCTCGACCAGCAGGATGTGGGCGTTGGGTGCGGCGGCGGACACCATGTCCACGTCGAGGGATATCTCGCCGGCCCATCCCGGGTCGGCGGCCGGGTAGTTCGTGCCGCCGCGCTGGTCGACCTTGGTGAAGCAGCCGTTGGCCGTGGTGCACGCGGGCAGACCGTACTGCTGGCGGTAGACCGCCAGGTCTGCTTCGGCGTTCGGGTCGTCGTAGGCGTCCACGATCGCGACGGTCTGGCCGGCGCCGCCGTCCGCGGGCAGCGTGTAGGCGTTCTGCAGGTCGCCGGCGCCGAAACCGGCCGGGGTCGCGGATTGGCGCTGCACACCGGTGCGAGCGGGCACGTCGGTCCGGCGCATCGCCATACAGGCGAACTCCCCGGGCTTGGGGTCTCCGCACTGCCGGACCACCGCGGTCTTGCCGGAGGACGCGGCGACCGCAGGCGCCGCGGTGGGCACTTGGAGTCCGATGAGAGCGAGCGCTGCCGACATGAGGCCGGCAACCGCGGTAGCGGCCCGCCCTCCACGTCCACCGCTCGGTCTGAGACGGGCTGTACGCAAGAAGAGTCTCCTGAAACGGAGGTGACCGGGCGATGACGACGTCCCCCGCCCGATCGCGGCCCGATCAGACCGCCGCCGTATTCAATTGCCTAACCGCACCGCTCGAAAGTCACAGGCGCTGTCGCATAGATGACTTGTCACATAGATGACACTCCGATCCGCTCAATGGAGACAACTGCCCTCATCCGGAAATACTCTCGCCAGGAGGATCATGCGGCGGAGACGGGGAAATCGACGCGGCCACACTCTTCCGGCAGCTCAACGGCGGCCAGTTGGAGGTCGCACGGATAGGCGCGTGGTCATGGTCGGCGGTTCGGGCGTTCGTCCCAGCGATGGATCGTCCACGCCTGCCGGATCAGGCTACGCACGGTGATGATCGTGTTGGCGAGGTCGAAGAATGCGTCGAGGACGGTCGTGCGCCGCTCGTAGCAGCGGGCGAGGCGGTGAAAAGCATTCTGTCAGGCGTGGGGCGTTCGACGTGCCAACGCTGACTGGCCTGGATGGGTGCCTTCTCGCCCTCGCGCGCGATGCTTCCGTGGAGGCCGCGTTCGTCGAGGAGAGCGCGGGTCCTCTCGGAGTCGTAGCCGGCGTCCAGATGCACGGTGATGTCGTCGGGTAACGGGCCGAGGTCGTGCAGGCGGTGCAGGGTCGGTGCGAGCAGAGGGGTGAGTCGTGTCGGTTGGCGTCGGCCAGAACACGGCCCAGGGGAATGCCGTATCCATCCGTCATGCCCGAGCGTTTCAGGCCCTGTTTGCCACGGACGACCGGTGAGCGTCCGGCGGCCTCGCCTCCTCCGGGAGCCTTGGTGATGGAGCGGTCGACGGCGATCTGGTCGAGGACGAGGCCGATGATCCGGGCGTAGGACTCCAGCGCGATCTGTTTGAGCCGGGCGAAGACGCCGAGTCGTATCCACTCGTCGCGACGGTGGCGGATCGTGGTGGCCGAGCACGTTGTATCGGCGATCGCCCCGTAAGAACAGCCGAGGCGCAGCAGTTGCAGGAGCTTGTCGAAGATGATCCGGTCGCTGATCCGCGGGCGGTGACAGCGGAGTGGATGGTCCGGGTGGTACTTCGGCCGCTCAGGCAGCAGTGTCGCGAATTGGTCCCGGAGCGGTTCGGTGAGCCACGATGGCAGCGCGGGCACAGGTCTCCTCAGTGATCACAGAGCGTCGCAACTCCATGATCACGAAGTCCTGTGCCCGTGCTGCTGCCGGGCTCCCCATCGCGCCTGTCTGCGCGACGTCCGAGTCAGCAGCCGCTACGGCACCCGTGCCGTCCACTCGGCAGTGCCGAACTTGGTGCGTACGAGTTCTTCCGCCTGTGCCAGCTCCTCAGCGGTCACTGCGCCCTGGGTGAGACCGTGGCGCTTGCGGAAGGAGTCGATCATGTTGTCGATGACGGCCTCGCGTGGCAGGCCGGTCTGCCGACGGAGGGGATCGACGCGCTTCTTGGCGCTCCTGGTCCCCTTGTCGGACATCTTTTCCTTGCCGATGCGCAGGACATCGAGCATCTTGTCGGCGTCGATGTCGTAGGACATCGTGACGTGATGGAGCACGGCGCCGGGCCCGCCGCCGGGGCCCACAACGCGCTTCTGGGCTGCTCCGGCGATCTTCCCGATGTCGGTCGCGATGTCGTTGAGCGGTTGGTACCAGGCCTTGATGCCCATGTCGCCGAGCGCCGCGAGCACCCAGTCGTCGAGGTAGGCGTAACTGTCCGCGAAGGAGAGGCCGGAGACGAGGGTGTCCGGGACGGAGAGCGAGTACGTGATGGTGTTGCCGGGCTCCACGAACATGGCGCCGCCGCCGGAGATACGGCGCACGACGGAGACGCCGTGACGCTCGGCGCCCGCGGGGTCGACCTCGTTGCGCAGGGACTGGAAGCTGCCGATGATCACGGCGGGGGAGGCCCATTCCCAGACCCGGAGCGTAGGCGGGCGGCGGCCCGCGGCAACCTCGGCGGTGATGACCTCGTCGAGTGCCATGTGGAGTGCGGGGGACTGTGGGGCCTCGTGGATGAGCTGCCAGTCGTAGTCGCTCCACTCGGTGGCCTGCGCGAGGGCCCGGCGTACGGCGACGGCGACGCCTTCGGAGGTCAGGCCGAGCATCACGGTGGAGGCGGGCAGTGCCGCGTCGATGCGGGCGGTGAGCCCGGCGGTGTCGGTGTTGGCCGGGGCGCCTTCCAGGGCGGCGTTGATGGCGAGGATGGCCTCGTCGGGTTCGAGGAAGAAGTCCCCAGACACCCGTACGTTGTGCAGCGCGCCGCCCTCGACATCCAGGTCCACCACGACGAGCTTGCCGCCGGGGACCTTGTACTCACCGTGCACAGCAACGCCTCCGCTTCCGCCCGACTCTCATCTTTACGAATCGGATCCGTCCACGGACAACGCCGCCGCCATGCGGTTTAATCCGTACGTTCACCGCGGTGAGCGCTGCCTTGCGGACCGTCTCCTGGACCCAAGAAAGGCCCCATCGTTGCAGGTCAGGAGGGATCTCCGCATTTCTGATCACCATCGGACGCCTAGCCACGCAAGTGCGCACCGTCTGCCGGGCCGACCAGCATGCCGCCGGAGCCAGAAGAAGGAGGCTTCCGGCCGCGCCGAGCCAGACGATCACGCACTCGGACGTTCCTGCGGCGGCCTGAGCACAAGAGTCCATCGTGCCAGCGACAGCCAAGCACGACCCTTGGCCCTCCACGTCACCGAAGGCCAGGCCGGCGACGCACCTGCCTTCGAGGCTGTCATGGCCAGGATCCGGGTTCCACGAAGCGGACTCGGGAGACCCAGAACTTGGCCTGAGGTCGTTCGGGCGGATCGTGTGTATTCGTCTCGCGCGATCCGCGCGCATCTGCGCCGGCGCGGCATTCAGGCTGTCATTCCTCAGCCCGCCGACCAGGTCGGTCACCGCCTGCGGCGAGGGCGAGCCGGCGGTCGCCCACCGGTTTTCGACGACGACGCATACAAGCAGCGCAACGCGGTCGAACGATGCATCAACCGGCTCAAGCAGTGGCGCGGTCTTGCCATGCGAAAGGACGGGCTCGCCATCGCCTACCAAGCCGCACTCCACCTCGCCGCCATCCTCATTTGGGCCCGGTAATAGCCCGCTTGGTCAGTGATCGGCCACCCATCGCGCGTCCGGAGGCCAGGATCCCTGGCTGACGATGTGATCCACGATCCTGAACGCTTCGCCGATCGGCAGGGTGTGCTCGTCCGGGTCCTCGTCATGCTGCCCGTTGGACAGGACGAACCCCTCGCTCAATCCGCGGGCTCCTGGGTCCACAGCGTGTTCGCCGGTATGTCCCGCTCTTGAGCGAGAACGAGTTGCGCGAACCGATCCGGGCTCCGAAGTGGCGTCCCGCCGCTCAATTGATCTTGCTCCGGTGAGGGACCGCTCGTGCGAGCCAGGACCTTCCGGCTCTCACTGGTGCCGGTTGCGTGATGGGCGTCGCATGGCCCTCAGAAATACCCCCCCTGGTATCCCTGATACGGTAGAAGACAGATACCCCGGGGGGTAAAAATGTGATGAGGGAGAGTGGCGTGTTCTTCGCTGACGTCCTGGAGACCGAAGGTCTGGGCAACCGCAGTTATCTGGCCGGGGGAGCCCGGGCGGCCGTGGTCGTGGACCCGCCCAGGGACATTGACCGGGTGATCGCCGCTGCGGCGGGGCGCGGTGTGCGGATTGTCGCGGTCGCCGAGACGCATGTGCACAACGACTACGTGACCGGGGGCCTGGAGCTGGCCCGGCTGACGGGCGCGCGGTACCTGGTGCCTGCCGGGGCGTCGGTCGCTTATGAGCGGGTGCCGGTGAGTGACGGCGATGTCGAGCGGATCGAGGACGGCATCGAGCTGAAGGCGGTCGCCACACCGGGCCACACGCCGCACCACACCGCCTATGTCCTTCGGGAGAACGGGCGGGCGGTCGCCGCGTTTACTGGCGGTTCGCTGCTGATCGGCAGTGTGGGGCGACCCGATCTGGTGGAGCCGCGGCTGACCGAGCAGCTGGCCCGTGCGCAGCACGCCTCCGCCCACCGTCTGGCCTCCCAGTTGGGCGATGCTGTGGCGGTTATGCCGACGCATGGTTTCGGCAGCTTCTGTTCCTCCACGCAGGCAGGTGGTGAGCACAGCACCATCGGCGCGGAGAAGGCGTCGAATCCCGCGCTGGTCCAGGATGTGGAGACGTTCGTGGCCGACCTGCTGTCGGGCCTGGATGACGTTCCCGCCTACTACGCGCACATGGGCCCGGCCAATGCGGCGGGTCCCGCGCCGCTGGACCTGACCGCACCGCAGCGGGCCGACGGTGCGGAGATCGGGCGCCGCCTGGCCGCCGGTGAGTGGGTCGTAGACCTGCGCAGCCGTGTCGCCTTCGCCGAGGGGCATGTCTCGGGGTCGTTCAACTTCGAGGTTGAGGGCCAGCTGGCGACGTACCTGGCGTGGATGATCCCGTGGGGCAAACCGGTCACACTCCTGGCGCAGAGCGCCGAGGACATCACCCGGGCCCAACGGGAGCTGGCCCGGGTGGGGATCGACCGCCCGGCCGCGGCAGCCGTCGGCGGGCCGTTGGACTGGATCACCGAGGGCGAGGCGCCCGTGTCGTTCCCGCGTGCGGCGTTCGCCGACCTCGCTGCCGCACGGGCGCGTGGCGAGCAGCCGGTGGTCCTTGACGTGCGCCGGGACGGAGAGCGGGCGGGCGGGTGGATCGAGGGCAGTGTCCACGTCCCCATCCATCAGATTCACCAGCGCCTTCACGAGGTGCCCGGGGGCACGGTGTGGGTGCACTGCGCCGGCGGGATGCGTGCGGCTATCGCCGCCTCTGTGCTGGACGCCGCCGGACGGGACGTGGTGGCCGTCGACGACGGCTACACCGCCGCCGCGGACGCGGGCCTCACCCTCGTCGTCCCCGACCAGCACTGACTGCACTTGCCCGTCCGCTCCGAGCCACTGGCCGGGCGGCGGGAGCATGTAAGGAACGCAAAATGATCTTCTCCCGACCCCGGGACAGCCGCATCACCCCCGAGCAGGCCCACCGGATGGTCCAGGACCGTTCGGCCCTGCTGGTCGACGTCCGCGAGTCCGACGAGTACCGCGCCGGTCACGCGTCTGGGGCGGTGCACGTGCCCCTTTCCCGACTGAGCGCGGGTGTGGCGGACGTACCGGGCACCGACGGCGACCGGCGCATCGTGCTGGTGTGCCGCTCCGGCAATCGCTCCTGTCAGGCGGCGCGGCTGCTCGCCGGCCGCGGTGTGCCGTGCGCGGACGTGAGGGGCGGCATGCTCGCCTGGAGCGCGGCCGGCCTCACCGTCCAGGACGCGCACGGCGCGACAGGCAGCGTCATATGACCGCGCTCCTGCTGGCGCTGGCCGCCGGTGCCCTGGTAGGCCTGGCGCTCGGCTCGCTGGGCGCGGGTGGCAGCATTCTCACCGTCCCCGCCCTGATCTACCTGCTCGGCTTCACCCCGGCGGAGGCGACGACAGCCAGCCTGATCATCGTCATCGTCACGTCACTGACCGCCCTCGTGGCCCACGCCCGGGCGGGAGCTGTGCGCTGGCGTGCGGGGCTGCTGTTCGCGGCGGCGGGACTCCTGCCCGCTGCCGCGGCGGGACTGCTGTCCGTGCACATCCCCGCCATCGTGCTCACCCTGGCCTTCGCCGTCCTGGCCGTCCTGGCCGCACTGCGCATGCTCCGTCGCAGGACCCCGCAGGGTGCAGGAACTGTCTCAGCGGGGCGGGCGGCGGGAGCTGGAGCCGGACTGGGTGCCATCACCGGCTTCCTGGGAGTGGGCGGGGGCTTCCTTGCCGTCCCGGCGTTGGTGGGCGTGCTCGCCGTACCGATGAGCGCCGCCGTGGGGACGAGTCTGCTGGTCATCATCGCCAACGCGCTGGTCGCCCTCACCGCCCGTGCCGCCACGGCCGTCACCCTGGACTGGGTCCTCATCGTGCCGTTCATCGCGACGGCGGTCCTGGGGGCCTGGGACGGCAAACGCCTGGCCGCGAAGGTCTCCCCGAACACGCTCCAGCGTGTCTTCGGCAGTCTCCTGCTGGCCGTCGCCGTGACGATGGCCGCCGGCGTGGTGCTGTGAAGCCCCGTGGTGTGGGGTGCCTGCATCCGGTCCCGGAAGCCGGCGGCACACACCCCACGGGGCGGCGTCTCAGGCCAGTGACAGGAAGAGTTTCTCCAGCCGGGCCCGCATCTGGACTGAGTCCCGCACCTGCGGATCCTCGCTGGTCATGCACTGCTGCAACCCTGTCGCGATGATCGAGAACCCGGCCCGGTCCAGGGCGCGGGAGACGGCGGCCAGCTGTGTGACCACGTCCTCGCAGTCCCGGCCTTCTTCGATCATCTTGATCACACCGGCGAGCTGGCCCTGCGCACGCCGCAGCCGGTTCAGCGCCGACTTCAGCTCATCAGCCGTCATATCGAGTTCCACGCGACCTCCTCCATATACCCCTATGGGTATCGTATGTGGAGGGCAACCCCTATCCGAAAGGCATTGTTCCGTGACCACCCCCACCGCTCTCACTCCGTCCCAGGCTTCTGTCCGTTTCGCAGAGTTCACCGTGATCGACGTCCGTACCCCCGGCGAATACGCTGGCGGCCACGTCCCCGGCGCTCACAACGTCCCCCTCGACCGGCTGGACGAAGCCGCTGGGGCACTGAAGAACGCTGCCACCCGCACACCGCTGCTGCTGGTGTGCGCCTCCGGGGCCCGCTCGGCCAAGGGCTGCGCCCAGCTGGCCGGGCTGGGCATCGAGGCCGCGACGCTGGAGGGCGGGACCACCGCCTGGGCGGCTGCGGGCCACCCCGTGGAGCGACCCGCCGGAGCCCGCGCCACCTGGCCGATGGACCGCCAGGTCCGTCTGGCCGCCGGGGCGCTGGTCGTCGCCGGGTTCCTCGCCGGGTTCGCCTGGCCGCCGGCGCACTGGCTGTCCGGCGCGGTGGGTGCCGGTCTGGTCTTCTCGGGCGTGACCAACACCTGCGGGATGGCCGCGATCCTGGCCAAGCTCCCCCACAACAGGCCCCCCAAGAATGCTGTCTCCTTCCAGGAGACCCTCCTGCGTCTGGCCTGAATGCAGGCCGAACCCGAAGAAGGCCGCAGCTGGCTTTGCTCCACTTTCGACAGCAGCTGTTCAGCACTCCGGGAGGCGCTCCGACGGCGTCGTGTTCGATGCCCATGAGCAGGAACAGCACTGAACTTCGGCCCCGTTCGGTCCTCGGTCCGGGCTCTCGGTAGCGTCACCGGGACGACGACACCAAGGAGAACACCTACTCGTGGACCTGAGCTTCATCGGGCAGGCGGCCGGGCTGTTCACTGTCACCAACATCGACGACATCCTGGTCCTGGCGCTGTTCTTCGCCCAAGGTGCTGGGCACCGCGGTTCCGCGCGCCGCATCGTGCTCGGCCAGTACCTGGGTTTTGCTGCGATCCTCGCTGTGGCGGTGGCCGCCGCATTCGGCGCTACGTTCCTGCCTGAGTCCGCCATCCCCTACCTCGGTCTGCTGCCGCTCGCGCTGGGCCTTAAGGCCGCATGGCAGGCGTGGGAGAGCCATCGCGAGGGTGGCGCGGACGAGGAGGCGCAGGCCAAGGAGAGCGGCCCGAGCTCGCTGGAGGTTGCCGCGGTCACCTTCGCCAACGGCGGCGACAACATCGGCGTCTACGTGCCCGTCTTCGCCACCGCCGGCGTCGGCGGGATGAGCGTGTACGCCGTGGTGTTCCTCGTGCTGGTGGCGGTGTGGTGCTTCGCGGGCCGGTTCTTCGCCACCCGCCCGGTCATCGCCAAGGCCCTGGCCCGCTGGGGTCACATCCTGCTGCCCCTGGTCCTGATCGCCATCGGCCTGCTCATCCTCATCGAGGGCGGCGCCTTCGGCTTGTGACGTGGCTGGCAGCGAAGTAGCGCAGGACCTGCTCCACCTCGGCGGTGCCTAGCCGCAGGGCGGTGGTGTACTTCACGATCTGGTCGTACTGCTGGCGGATCAGGGCCCAGTCGGTCGTGCGGGTGGACGGCACCGGGGCGAGGTGGGGTCAGGTCCCGTCCTGACCGGCCGCGGGCCGGTACAGCTTCGCCGAGCCGATGTTCTTCAAGCGCGGCATCAGCTTGAAGTCGAGCATGTGCGAGAAGGCGAAGCCAGCGATCGAGATTTTCCTGGTATGGAGATTGATCCTGGTTCAGTGGTGTCCCTCATGTGGGCTGGAGCCCGTGTCCTTGTGGGTTTGCCGCCGGGGCCTGTGCTCGTCTCCGTGCCCGGTGTGGCCCACCGGCCTGTCGCTGCTTGCTCCGTGTCCTTGGCGGTCAAGGTTGCCGCCGGGTGCCCCGCCCATCATCTTGAGCATCCCCATCCCGCCGGTCCGGAAGAAGCGCACAACCAGTACGGCCGCGAGGATGAGGAAAGCGATGTTGAGCCAGGTCGTGTAGTTCCAGGAGATGCCCTCCATGGGGATGGTGGCGTCGGCCTGGTCGGGGACGAGACCGAGGCCGCCGAAGCTGAACTCCACGATGTACCCCGCGACGACCATGGCCAGATAGAACGTGCCGAGGAGAAATGCGGCCATCCGTGCGCCGTAGTACTTCCGGTAGATGTTGAGGATCGGCAGGATCAACAGGTCGGCGAAGATGAACGCGACCACTCCGCCGAAGCTGATGCCGCCCTTCCACAGCACCACCGCCAGCGGCACGTTGCCGATCGAGCAGACGAACGAAGCGATTGCGACGAGCGGTCCGATGAGCGGGCCCCAGAGCTTGGACGCCAGAGGGTGGCCGTCGAAGAAGAACGTACGCCAGAAGGAATCCGGCACCCACGCGGCGATCGCCCCCGCGATCAGCAGGCCAACGACGAGATCGCGCAGGATCGCGGCCCACTCCATCACGAAGACATGCGCCGTCGAGGTGAAGCCCTCGCGGGAGAGCAACCGCCTGGTGAACGAACCTTTCTTCTGTACGGACATGTCCATCGCGGCATGGCCCTCCATCGAGCCTGCAAGGCCACGCTCGGCCTGCTCGCGCGCCTCGCGCAGCAGCTTGTCGCGGAGCGAGAGGCGAAAGAGCACCGCGAGCACAACGATCATGATGGGGCCGCCGATGAACTCGGCCGCGGTGAACTGCCAGCCCATCAACAGGGCCAGGATCACGCCGAGTTCGACGACCAGGTTGGTTGAGGCGATCTCGAAGGCCATAGCCGCGGTGAAGTTCGCGCCCTTGCGGAACAGTGAACGCGCGAGCGCGACGGCGGCGTACGAGCAGGAGGACGAGGCGGCACCCAGCCCGGCAGCCAGCGCGAGCGTGCGGGGGCGGTCGTCGCCGAGGAGGTGGACGACCGTGGACTTGCGCACCACCGCCTGGACGACGGCGGACAGGGCGAAGCCGAGGATCAGGGCCCAGGTGATCTCCCAGGTCATGGAGCCGGTGATTGCGAGTGCGTGCCGGACGGCGTCCATGGGCGTGCCTTCCAGGTGGAGGGACGTAAATGAGTTCCGGGCCTTCATAGGGGACGAAGGCCCGGAACCCGATCAGGCGATCAGAGCCGGTCGAGGATCTTGTTCATCTTCTCGATCTCGGCGGTCTGGGCCGCGACGACGGCGTCGGCGAGTTTCCTCGCGTCGGTGTTGCTGCCGTTCTTCTGCTCGTCCTTGGCCATGGTGACCGCGCCCTGGTGGTGGCCGATCATGAGCTGAGCGAACTTCTTGTCGAAGTCCTTGCCCGCGGCGGCCTTGAGGTCGGCCATGTCCTGATCGGACATCATCCCGGCCATGCCGGACGAGCCGCCCGAGTCGTGGTTCATGCCGGGCATGTCACCCATCGAGGACGACGGTGACGGCAGCGGCTTGTCCCAAGACTTCAGCCAGCCCTTCATCGTGTTGATCTCGGGATCCTGGGCCTTCTCGATCGCGGCGGCCAGGTCCTTGATCTCCGGGTCGGCGGCGCGGTCGTCAGCGAGCTTGGCCATCTCGATGGCCTGCCGGTGGTGCGGGATCATCTGCTGCGCGAACAGCACGTCCGCGTCGTTGAACGCGCCGCCCGGGGTGGCCGGCGCGGAGGTGCTGTTGCCCGAGCTGTGGTTCATGCCGGGCATCGAGGAGTCACTGGACTTGGAGCCTTCGGAGGAGCCGCAGGCCGCCAGCGTCAGGGCGAGGGCGGCGACGGTGCCGGCGGCCGCGAGCGTGCGGCGGCGGGCAGCGGCAGAGGGAGAAGCGGACATCACACGGTTCTTTCCGGGTGGACGCGCCACACCGGTGGCGCGCGAATGGGCAGGACATCTGGCCGGTCCGGCCGGAGGGCCGGAGTTGGCGGATGCCCGTCACGTCCGCGCGATGCACACCTGTAGGAGGAGACCTCTGCCGCCGAACGGCGGGCCCCGCCGTGCCGGTCCGCGCATGCCCGTACGAGCCCCCAGGAGCCCCCAGGAGCCCCCAAACGACCATGGGCACCAGGCCGACCGCAGAGAGCAGCCCGACCGAGGGCAGCGGCAACCGGTCCCGGGCGGCGGTGGACACGCACAACTCGCCGCCCATCCCCGTCATGACGGAGGTGATGTGGGCACCACCGTGCTCACCGGGTAGAGCGACATGACCCGCGCTCATGGCCATGGGCGAGGTCGTGCCCATCGAGCCATGGCAGCCTTCGGCGGCGTTCGCCGGAGCCCCATGCATCAGGAACAGCCCGAGCAGGACGGCACACAGCACGAGCAGCCGGGACACCCCCGGCACACGCGTCCGCCTGCGGGCCATGGCTTCCTGTCATCCTTCATGCACGTCGTGCTTTACGCGCCCGACGATACCCCTACCGGGTTTCCCCAGCGTCTCGTCCACAGCCGGGGTTCGCACCTGGGGCCGGTGTCAGGTGCGGCTAGGAGGCTGATCTCCGCAGGTGATGCATCTCAACTGCCCGCCAATGCCGAAGTCGTGCCTGTGAATCCCCCGGCACCTGCCGGACTCGCTCTGGAAAGGCGCGGATGATCTCCCGGCAGTTCTGGGCGTACGCGGTCGATTTGGTCGGGATCCCGGCGTGGCCAGAGGATCATCGCGGCCTCCGATCCGGCCGGCGCGAGGCAGGTCCGCGTTCGCGGCCAGCAAGTCTGCGAGCGGACACGTGACCAGCCGGCAGCTGGGGCAGAGGACGGGCTGCGCGGCGAAGGCGGCGGACAGGCCTGCGGTGAGGGCGAGTGGCGCAGCAGGCGGCGGCCGCTCGGCGCCAGGATTACTCAGGAGGCCGCGTCCGGCAGGGCCCACCAGATTCTCCTCTGTGGTCGTCATCACGTCTCAGGTCTCACTACATCGCATAACCTAAACTCCTTAGGTGAATCGGTGATTCGTGCCGAGCGCGACCGAACAGGGAGATCAGCAGTGGCCAAGAAGCCGACGAGGATCAGTGGTGCTACGGAGGGGAAGCAGGCGCAGCGCGTGGCTGCCCGGGAGCGGGTGGCGGCCGCGCGGGCTGCAGAGGCGCGGCAGGAGCGCCGGCGGCGTGTGGCGTTCATCTCCGCGACGGGGGTGATCTGTGCCGCCGTGGTCGGGGGTGTGGTGTGGGCCGTCTCTGCCGATGGCGGTTCGGGTGGTGGCGCGGCTGCGGGGGTGCTGCCGAAACCGGTCGCGTATGGAAGTACGACGGTTCTGCCGCCCTGGTCCGCCCCGGCGAATGCCCAGGCGGGGGCGAAGGTGGCGGGGTTGAAGGTTGCGACGATGGAAGGGACCGCTAACCACTTCCACACGCATCTGGACGTGATTGTGGATGGGAAGCCGGTGGAGGTGCCCGCGAATCTGGGGATCGATGCGCAGGATCAGGCGATGTCGGAGCTGCACACGCATGACGCGAGCGGGGTGCTGCACATCGAGGCGCCGGCGAAGCGCCGCTACGTGCTGGGGCAGCTCTTCAACGAGTGGGGTGTGCAGCTGGAACCCGGTCGGATCGGCGGGTTGAAGGCGGGCGGGGGCAAGGAGTTGTCGGCGTACGTGGATGGCAAGAAGGTGGCCGGTGACCCGGCAGCGATCGAATTGACCGGGCACCGGGAGATCACGCTCGTCTTCGGGCCGGTAGGCGCGAAGGTGAATGTGCCGTCCTCGTACGACTTTCCGAGCGGTACGTAGCCGTAGCCGCCGTCAGTGCTCGTGATGCTCCTCGCCCGCCTCCGGGTAGACGAAGGTACGGGTGACGAGGTGGTTGGGGGCGGTCAGGGTCTCGTGGAGGATCCGGCCGTCCTCGTCGAGCGTGAGCTCGAGCTGGGTGTGCTCGGCGGGGTAGGCGAGGGCGATGCGACGGTGACTGTTGTCGTTGGGCAGGCGGGTGGTGACGGGGGCGGCGCCGCTGCCGTAGGGATCGGCGGCGAGGAACTTCTTGCCGGTCATGGGGAGTTGCTTGCGGATCCCGGGGCCGAGGGTCGTGTTGCTGGTAACCAGTTCGTGCAGGGTGAAGTGGGGGATGGCCTTCATGGCGGTCACGGTCTTTTGCAGGAGGTCGGCGTCGGGCCTGGGCGGCCAGCTGAGACTGAGTCCGGCGCGGCCTCCGGCCCACTCGTCGCCGGCTGAGGCGGTCAGGGTGAGGCGGCTGGTGCCGGACTGCCAGGTGATCGGGGAGTAGAAGCAGCCGGTGCCGCAGCCTCGCAGGTTCAGGCGGCGGGCGGTGCCGTGCGGGTCGGCAACCGTGGCCGTGAGTCCGTACTTCTTCGTGCCGTCGCCGATTTGCGGTGTGGTGAGGTCGATGACGAGCTGGCCGGTGCTGGCGCGGGCGCTGATGCCGATCTCTCCGGCGCGGGTTCCGGTGGGCACGATCGGCCCGTTGGCGGGTGGCGCGAAGGGCAGGGGGCGGTTGGCGTCGGCGGGGACCGGCAGCACGGTGAGCGTGGCGGACAGGGCGAGGACCGCGGCGAGCACGGAGGCTTCGGCGCGGGCCGGGCGCTGCGCGGCCGCGTTGCGGCGAAGCCGCCTGCGGGCGGTGAAGGCGAGGGCGGCGACGATGACGACGAGGGCCAGTTTGCCGAGCAGGACCCGGCTGTAGGTGCTGGTGGTCAGGTCGTCGAGTGGGACGAGGAGCAGTCCGGACACCAGGCCGCTAGCGGCGACGGCTGCGAACAGCCAGGCGGCGAGGCGGGCGTAGGCGAGCAGGACCGCGCGGGCAGCAGCACGCTCGGCGCGCCAGGCGGCGGCCGTACGCAGCACCTGGATCAGGGTGCCGGCCCACAGAGCGGCGGCAGCCAGATGGACGAAGGTGAGCAGGGGGCCCGCGAGCGGGTGGTCGGCCTGCGGGTGTGCACGCAGGGCCTCGGCCACCAGGACAACGGTCAGCGGGACGGCGGCCCAGGCAGGGCGGCGTACGAGGACGGTCACGGCAGCGAGTGCGAAACCCGCGACCTCGATCAGGGACAGGACGCCGGGGCGGGTACTGAATGCGGCACCGGGTGATCCGTTGCCGATCACCAGGGCGGTCAGGGCGCCGGCGGCTGCGCAGCCGGTCAGCGCGGCGGGAAGGCTCCAGCGGCGTGGGCGGTCCTCAGGAGCGTCGGAGATTTGGCGGGCGAGGCGGCCCGCGATCAGCTCGCCGAGCAGCAGGGCGAGGGAGCCGAACAGTAGCCAGCGCAGCACCGTGGTGGGGGTGGCGTCCTTGGCGGCTGTGGCCTGGCCTGAGGCGAGAGCGACGGTGTGCGGGCCGATGGCGAAGCGGTAGCTGCCCATCATGATGTCGCCGTCGCGTGCGGTGACCTGCCAGTTGACGGTCTGGACACCTTCCGTGAGCGTGGTGCGCACGGGGATGGTGACGGTCCGGTCGCCCTGGCTGAGCGTCGGAGTGCCCAGCTGCGCGGCCGGAGCGAGGTGCACGGTGGAGCCGGTGACGCTGACCGGCTGGTCGAAGACGAGGACCAGCGCGGTGGGCGAGTCCGCCACCGTCGCGTCCGCCGCCGGGCTGGTGAACAGCAAGGTGGCGTGTGCGGACGCGGGTGCGGCGGTGACCAGCAGCAGGGCCAGGACAAGCGAGAAGAGCGCGGCGGCGGAGCCCAGGAGGGAGCGCCGGGCGGACGGTGCGAGTGGTGTCACCGGTCAAGGGTCTCCGGTCCAGTGTTTCGTGCGGCGGTCGGGGTGGCCTTGTCCCGCAGGTCCCGCAGCTCTTCGCGGGCGCGGCGGAGTTCTTCTCGCAGCTCCTCATCGGCCGCGGGCGCTCCGTGGCAGGAGCGGCCCCTGGTCATCGGGCGTACGCAGAACCACCAGGTCAGAGTGGCAGCGAGCGCGGTCGCTGCGAGAGGGAGCCAGATGCCGTTCATGCCGGGCGGTCCTGCACCGTGGTGTGATGCGCGCTCTGATCGCTGCGCAGGGCGTCGATTTCCTTGCGCAGCCGGGCCAGTTCCTGCCGGTCGGCGGTGGTGGCGGGGTCGTTCTGGGCGTCGCGCTTGGGGCGCATCATGAGCCACATCATCGCGCCCATGCCTACCGGGCAGGCGAGGGCGGGCAGGAGGTAGAGCAGTTTGTCCATGGCAGGACTCCTTGTCAGGGGTGGGAGATGCGGTTCAGTTCGCGGCGCAGTGCACGGGCGGAGGGGCGTCCGTGGGCGATGAGCTGACCGTCGTGGAGCAGGCCGGGGGCGAACAGCAGTCGGTGCCGGGCGGCGAGTTCGCGGCCCCCGACGGTGTCGAGTGCGACTTCGTCCAGCTGGTGCGGGAAGTCGGCAGCAAGGTCGGCGAGCAGCTGCTTGGCGCGTTCGCACCAGGCGCAGTCGTCCTGGGTGAGCAGAGTGAGGGTGATCACGACGCGGACCCGGCCTTGAGGTCGGCGAGGAGCTTGTCGACCGCGACGTACATCGTGTAGTCGGGGGCGCCACCGTAGTCGGCGCGCCAGCGGATGGTGCCGTCGGGGCCGACGAGCAGGAAGCTGTGACCGTCGCGCGAAGTGCCCATCATCCCGTAGTTGTTGGCCTGGTACGCCTTGGAGACGGCGAGATCGGGGTCGGACAGTACGGGCGTGGTCAGGCCCATGTCGCGGGTCTTGCGGGCGATCAGGTCGGCCGGGTCGGTGGTGATCGACACGACCTGGTCGATGCCGGCGGCCTTGAGCGCGGCGGAGGATTTCTCCAGGTCGGTGAGCTGGTCCCAGCAGGGCTGGCAGGTCAGGCCCTCCTGGAAGTAAAGGAGGACGTTTCTGCCTTGGAAGTCCTTGAGGCCGACCGGCTTGCCGGTGCTCGACTTGAGGGTGAAGGCGGGAGCGCTCTTGCCGATGCCAGGGCTGCCGGTGTCGTACGAACTCCCGCCGCTTCTCGTGCTCTTGGCGGGTGAGGTGGAGAAGATCACGTAGAGAACGACGAGCGCAGCCGCGGCGGCGGCCACGCTGACGATCCACGTCACCCGACGCAGTCTGACCTGCCGTGCCGTGGCGATCACGATGTCCGGCCGCCTGAACGGTGGTCTCTTGCTGGTGGTGCTCATGCGGGGCGGTCCTCTCCGGCGGAGACGGTCGTGGCTGTGGGGTGCGGGTCCTCGCGGCAAGGGGGTGGGGAAGCCCCCGCCTCGGCGCCGGGGGAACGCCGGGCGGGGGCGGCCAGATGGGCGCGGGCCTGTCGCGCGAGGAAGGCGGCCACCGCGGCCAGGAGAAGTGCGATGCCCCAGCCGGGTAGCCATCCAAGCGCCTTGGTGACCACTGAGGCAGCGTGCTGCAGGTCGGCAGCGACGCGTACGCGCCAGCCGCCGGAGGCCATGTCCGGTCCGGTGAACGCCTGTATGAAGGCGAGTGCGCCCATCACTGCGAGCAGTACGCCGGAGGCGGCACTGCCCAGTGCCATGCGGCGGCGGAACCTGCCCAGCCGCACGGTCACCCGGCGGCCGTGCAGCAGGCGGGAGGCTCCCCAGTCGCGTCGGTCCCACACCAGGGCGAGCAGGCACAGCGGGGCAACCATCCCTGCGACGTACGTGAGGGAGACCGCGAGCGCCGCCGGGAACGAGGCGGTGGCTCCCGAGAGTACGGCGACCCCGGCCAGGACCGGCGCACAGCAGGAGCTGGCCGCGCCGGAGAACAGCCCGAGCCCGTACACCGACCCGAAGCCGTGCCCGGACGGCGCCCGGCCCGCCGGCATCGGTAGCTGCGGCTTCCACCCGGCCAACAGCGCCAGGCCGCCCGCCATCATCGCAATGCCACCGAGGGAGAACACCAGCAGGTGGTGCCCGGATACCAGTGAGACCAGGGCCGTGGCTCCGAGCCCGATCGGCACGATCACGGTGGCGACTCCGGCGGCGAAGACGAGTGTGGCGGCCAGCACGCCCGTACGTCGGCGGAAGCCGGTGGCCAGATACGCGGGCAGCATCACCGACACGCAGCACGGCGCCAGCAGCGCCACCATCCCGCCGAGGAACGACGCCAGCAGTGTCGTGCCGAACAGCAACTGCCCCATGCCGACGTTTCCCTCTCTCCAAGACCTGAACTCCTAAGGAGATTAGGTTATGGGGATGAGGATGTCTACCGCCCCCTCGCGTGGGGTCGGCCCGCTGCACACTGGAACTACGCAGCCACCCGGCCGTGTACCGGTCGGCTGTGCTTGCCGAAAGGGTGATCGCGATGATGTGGGGGTACGGCTGGGGCTTGGGTTACTGGCTCAGCATGGGTATCACCATGCTTCTGTTCTGGGGGCTGATCGTCGTCGGCATCATCGCGCTCGTTCGCTACGTCGGCGGCACCCGGAAAGCGGATACGCCCGGTCCGGTCGGCGGGCAAGCACGCGCCGAGGATGTACTGGCTGAGCGGTATGCCCGCGGGGAGATCGACGACGACGAGTACAAACGACGGCTTGCGCTGCTGAGGACTCACCAGTGAGCGAGATGCCCACCGAGACAGTGCGACTGCTCATGGCCGGACGGGCCTGTGGGAAAATCAGCGCATGGTCGTGACCTGAGACGGCGGGGTGCCGTCGGGACAGTAGTTCAGCTGCATCGCGGCTGCCGCCGGGCCGCCGAGGACCAGCAGCGGGAGGGCGAGTGCGGCTGCGGCGGTCAGAGAGCCCGCCGCGATGCGGGCCCGGTTGAGCGGGCGATGCGGCTCGATCAGGCGGCGCACCCGCTGGGCGGCAGTGGAGCCGCCCGCCGCGAGTCCCGCGGCCGGAGTGTGCCCGCCAGCCACCGCCAGCAGGGCTGCGGCCGTGGTCAGCCGCCCGGAGCGAGCGGCGGCGACATCGTCGGCGCGCATCTCGACCAGTCGCGCGATCTCGTTCTCGGCCGTACGGCACAGCGGTACTCGGGGGAAGGCGCGGGCCAGTGTCTGCGCCCAGGCCAGTACCGCGTCGTGGCGCTCGGCCTGGTGGGCGTCCTCGTGGGCCAGCACAGCCGCCAACTGTTCGTCGTCCAGCGCCTGCAATGCACCGGTAGTGATCACGGTGCGGCGGTGGCGGCCCGGCAGGCAATACGCCGCCGCCTCCGCGTGCTCCAGAACGACCACGCCGCGTGCTGCATCGCGGCGACCGACCATGTCCAGCACCTCGCGGTGATCGCGACGCTCCCGCCGGATCCGCAGCATGGCCGCGCCCGCACACCAGGCGGTACGCCCGAGGACTGCCAGCGCCAACACGGCGCCCGCCGCGCCCGCCGCAGCCCCGCCTGGCGAGGCGTACTGCGCGGTCAGTGCCATCACACACGCCTGCAACATCGAGGCGAGGTCGGCACTCACGCGCACCGTGGGCACAGTCAGCGCGAGTCCTGCCATCACGGCACCGGCCAGGGCGGACACCCCTAGCGCCTGCCAGACCGCGATGCCCAGACGAGGCGCCTGCTCAGCCCAGCGCGCACCCCGCAGCAGCCGGGGCATCAGCGTGGACAGCAGAGCGGTGTAGCCGAACAGCACGGCGGCGACGATCACTTTGACGACTCCCGCGCTGCAGCCTCGCCTAGTAGGCGCTGCAGTTCCTCGGCCTCACCGGGCTGCATCACCTCCTGCACGAAGCGGGCCAACGTCGCGGACCGATTCCCGGCCACCGACAACGCCTCACCCATCAGCCCCGCGACGTACGTCTCGCGGGTGCGGGTCGCGCCGTACTTATAAGCCCGGCCGTCCTTCTCCTTCGACAGCCAGCCCTTGCGGTACAGGATCTCGGTCACGGTGTGCACGGTGTTGTACGCGGGCTCAGGATCGCGGCCGAGCCGGTCGAGCACCTCGCGTACGCGCAGCGGCTCGCCCGCGTTCCACACCGCGTCCATGATCGCGGCCTCCAGCTCCCCGAACTGCGGCATGCGGGCTCCTCCCGTCTCGGTACGACTCCAGACATCCTAAGCGGCCTAGGTGGCGGCGTGCGGGCGAGCGTTTCCGATGATCGAGGGGGAGGCCGGACCGCTCCTGCCGTTGATCAGGAAGTCGAAGCGGTGGATCTCCTCGACGGTGAACCCCGCGTCCATGATCGCGCGCTCCGTGTCGCGGGTGAGGTTGCAGCCTCCGCCGACCAGCCGCCACGGCGGATTCAAGACCCGTTGTAGCCGGAAATCGCGGGGCTTCTGCGACCGAACGTGTTCGTAAAAGCGCAGCTCCCCGTTCGGCTTGAGGACGCGCGCGGCCTCGGCGAGCGCGCCCGGCGCGTCGGCGATCGTGCACAGCACGAGTGAGAAGACGGCCACATCGAAGCAGCCGTCCGGCACGGGAAGCTTTTCGGCCCGATCAGGCAGCACCTGAACCGACACGGCAGCGTCGGCGGCAGCCTGCTCGGCCAAGGCGCGCAGCCTGGGCTCCGGCTCCACCGCGACGACCTGCTCGACCTCAGGCGGATAGTGCCGAAAATTCGCCCCCGTACCCGCCCCGATCTCGATCACCCGGCCACGCACCCCTGCGAGGAGTTCCTGACGGTGCTCGACCGAGCCGTGCGCCTCGGCGAAGGCGTTGATGCGCGGATAGAGCCGGGCGAACAGCGGATGCGAGACCGTCTTGGCCATGCCGAGCTCCTCCGGTACGGCGGAAGGGAACCCCTCCCGCATCACCTAACCAAGTTAGGAGTAATCTCGCGGGGTGTCCAGCGCGACGCGCGCCCTTGATGCCCGGAGGTCCGTCCGCGAGTGCTGCTCTGTCCGAACTCGTCTCCAGCGGGCCCTTGTTGCTGGCGGCGCCACTGGCGCTGTTCGCCGGTGGAGTGTCATTCTTCTCGCCCTGCTGTCTGCCGCTGGTGCCCGGCTATCTCTCGTACGCCACCGGCATGTCCGCTGCCGACGTCCAGGCGGGCCGGCAGGCCCGGGGCCGCATGGTGGCCGGAACCGCGCTGTTCGTCCTCGGCTTTGCCGCGCTCTTCGCCAGCTACGGCGCGGCCTTCGGCTATGTGGGTAATACCCTGCCTCGGCTCTCGTCAGTGCTTGCCCTTGCCGCCGTGCTTGTCGGGCCTCGGCTTGATGTTGTCGGCCGGCTTCTGTGTCTCCTGGGCGTCGGGCTGTGACGGAGAGGAGGAGGGTGCCGGTGTGGAAGGAGAGGAGGACAGCGGCGTGGACGGATCAGCCTGCGGTCTCTGCGCCGAGCCGGTGTCGGGAGAGAACCAGGCCATGCCGACGAGGAGCGCCACGACGAACAGGGCGGCGGTGCCCAGCGCGGTCACGAGTCTGGAACGGCGCAGGAGCGACGGGCGAGGTCGGCGCGGCACCGCTCGGTGCACACTCGTCCTCCATTCGGTGTCCGCCGCCGGGACGAATACGCCCCCGGTAGCTGCGGTGTGCGCGGGCGTCGCGAGCCCAGTGGGTCTCGAGCCCGTGACAGGCAGCCCGCCCCGGCGGGTGTGGTCCTGGTGTTCCTGTGGCAGGGGTTCCGGGGCTCCGCGCCAAGCCCCGTGTGCGAACCAGTGCGCCGCTTCGTCGGCCGTGGGCCGTTCCTGGGGATCCTTGGCCAACAGGCCGAGCAGGTAGCTCTCGAAGGCGGGCGGGAGACTGGCGCCGAGTTGCCGGGGCGGTACGGGGACGGAGTCGAGGTGCTGATGGAGCACTGCGAGCGCGGAGTCCGCCTGGAACGGCGGCCTCCCGGTGAGAAGTTGGTACAGCACACAGCCCAGGGAGTATACGTCGGAGGCCGGACCGGCGGCGTGGCCCAGGGCGCGTTCGGGCGCGAGGTAGAGGCTGGTGCCGACGATGTGGCCGGTGGCGGTGAGGGCGTTACCGGGGTCGTCGAGGAAGCGGGCGATGCCGAAGTCGCCGATCTTCAGGGTGCCGTCGGCGTCCAGCAGGAGGTTGGCGGGCTTGATGTCCCGGTGGACGATGCCCTGACGGTGGGCGGCGGCGAGTCCGCCCGCGGCCTCGGCGGCGATACGGGCGACCCGTTCGGCGGGGAGTGTTCCCTGGGCGGCGAGCGCCCCGGCGAGGCTGTCGCCCTCGATCAGGTCCATCACCAGGAACAGGCGGTTGTCGTACTCGCCGAAGTCGCGGACACCGACCACGTGCGGGTGGTTGAGGCGCCCGGCGGTCTGCGCCTCCAGGCGGAAGCGGGAGGCCGCGGTGGGGTCGGCATCCCGGGTGAGCATCAGTTTCACGGCTACCGGTCTGTCCAGTGTCTCGTCGAAGGCGCGCCAGACCTCGCCCATCGCTCCGCGCCCGATGGCGTCCCGCAGCCGGTATCGGTCCGCTATCAGCACTGTGTCTCTTCCTCATGCCCGAAGACGTCTTGATCGCCGCAGGCCATGACTCACCGCGAGAGCACGGATGAAGGGGGGCGCCGCAGCGGCCTTAGCGTACCTGCCCCGCGAGGGCCGCATTCGGAGCCGACGCCCCCTCCAGGAGGCGCCCGTGCGAAATCGGACGGTACGACACCCACCGCGCAGGTTGTCGAGTTGCGAGTTGCGCCGGCCCTGCGGGAAGCGTTGCGCTCACCGGCATACGTGCAAGGAGGGCGACTGAGTCGTGACGGTCTCAAGTCGATTTCCTCGCAAGAGTGTTGACTCCGTGACCATCCCCCGTCGCCGGTGATGTTTCCGACGCGCGGCGCGCTGGACAAGGTGACCCGATCACGCGGATCGGGGCGTCCGCTCTCATGGGGAGGTATGCGGGCGCCGACCGCAGGAGCGGGCTGGGTCCCCCCGTGTCGGCTCGCTCCTGCGCCTGTATGGCGGCTCGGGCATTCCACGTGGCAGTGGCGCCCGAGCCGTCGTCGCAACGACTCGGGGAAACTCCCGCATCCCCGCCGTCAGGTGGGGGGTCAGGACGCGTGGCGAGAAGGCGAGGGACCACGTGAACCATGCCAGTCTCGGCTCGTCGTAGGCCATCCCAATACGCGTCGGCCCGGGCACCCGGGGCCGCCGCAGATGGCCAGCCTCTGCAACAGGGCGGGCCCTCGCGCGGCCGTCCGGCCTTGCGGTCGTCGCCCTGGCCGGCGGCGTTGGCGGCCGGCGCCCGGCAGTTGGCCCCGATCGCTGGAACTGCGGACCAGGTCAGTGCACGTCGGCAGGAAGCTCGATCTTCCCGTTGAACGTGCCCTGGTTCTCCTGCTGAACGTCCTGCTCGAACGTGATGTTCTGTCCGCCGTAAGGGATCAGAAAGCCGAACTCGAAGCGGTGGCTCTTGACGCGGTACGTCGTCGCGTCCAGGACCAACACCTCCTCCAGGCCGGACAGGGTGAGCTGCACGTCGCTCACCGGGATGCCGGCCGTGCGGAGCTGATCGGCAGTGGGGTCGAACTCCCGCACCGCCTTCTTCGCCCACGCATGGTCGCGGACGGCTGTCAGCTTCTGCTTGTCGCTGCCGACGCGGAGTTCGACCGTGCCGTCCGCCGCGGTCAGCGTCACCTCGTCACCGGTGGCGGCCCGCGCGTACGCCCGGAACTCCTCGATGGCCGCAACTGGGTCCTCGACCTTGTTCTGCATCTCGGGATCGGAGGCGGGCGCGTCCTTCCACGGTGCGCCCCCCTTCTTGAGGTACGCCGTGCCGTCGACGACGTAGATCTCCTCGTTCTCCTTGGCCCCCTTGCTGCTGGTACTGACACCCTGCGAGTGCAGAGCCTCCGGCGCCATGCCACGCCGGACCGTGGCCCGGTAGGACGCAGCGCTCTCCTGGCCCTGCAGCGTCAGCCCTTCCCGCCCCTTCACGGCGAACGTCCACACGCTTTCCTCCGCCATCGCCTTCTCGGCGAGGTCGAGGAAATCCTCCGGCGACTCGGGCACGGAAGCGGCGGAAGGCTTCGGCGAATCCATCGTGTCCGGGCTCTTCGGCACAGCCGACTCCGACTGCCCGTCCTCGGTGCCGCAAGCGGCGAGCGAGAGCGACAGAGGGAGAAGCAACACAGCGCACCTGAAACGATTTCGCACGTACCCATTCCTTCGTCACGACCACCGAACCTGTAGCGGGCGGACTGTACAGCAGCATTCACCTTGCGATCACGGCCACGGACATTCCTTCCGAATCGACCCGAATGACCGCGGAGGGCTCACCAGGGGAGGTGCGGTTGCCGCCTGGCAGCTCGCACCACACCGTCTTGGTGCCGGGACCCTGCTCCACGCCCCAGTGCAGCGCCAGGGCATCGAGCAGGGTGAGGCCGCACGCGCCGCGGGACGAAAACAGTCCACCGCCCGCAACCTGCAGAGACGCCTCAGCGACTCCTCTACGACAATCATCGGCCCGCCTTCCGACTCAGCCCATGTGAGGTCCAGGGCGTTCTCGCCTCCTTAGTACAGGGAGGCAATCGTCACCTCATGGCGACGGTTGCCTCCCGGCATGTGGCGTTAAAGTCCCGCATTCAGTCACGGATGCGTCTGATGCCCACCGTGAGCGGCGCCAGCAGGATGTGACAGATGTGGCGCCTGGTGCGCTGGAGTTGGTGCAGACCATGCACATCGAGATACCAGGGCGGGAATCTGTGTCGAACAGCAGGAATACAGGGTTGGGCAGTCGTCGGCTGCCGCAGCGAAGAATGCGCAGGATCGTGCTGCCCTCCCTCGCCACGGCGCTGATCGGTTCCGGCGCGCTGGCCGCCCTGGCCATCGGCACCACTTCCTCGCCCGAGGACTCGCAGCGCGAGGTTCGTCCCGCCGCCGTCCGCACCCTGGCCCTGGAGGGTTCGTCCGCGACGGCGCGTGAGCGGCAGCAGACCACCACCGAGGATTTCTCGATGGTGGCCGTGAGCTGGCCCTCGGCCAAGGCGCGGCTCAGCGGCGAGGTGGAGATCCGCACGCATGCCGCCGGCAGCAGCACCTGGAGTGGCTGGCGCGGGCTCGAGATCGCTGACACGCCGCCCGACTTGGGGCGTGACGGCTCGGGCAAAGGCATGCGCGGCAGTACCGAGCCGCTGTGGGTGGGCCCGTCGGACGGTATCGAGGCCCGGGTGAGCGGCAGACGGTCCCTGCCCGCGTCGATGCGTCTGGACCTGGTCGACCCCGGGACGGGCGGGTCCCCCGCCGCGGACAGCGAGCTCGCCGCGTTCACCGCCGAGAGCGCAAGCCCGTCGCCTTCGCCGACCTCGGTGACCGGGCCGCGTTGCCTGGACGGCCTGTCGACTGCGCCCGCGACGCCGGCCACCGGGCCTGTCCCCAAGCCGGCGATCATCTCCCGCGCCGCCTGGGGCGCGGACGAGTCGATCGTGCAGTGCCCGACCGTCTACAGCCCGGCAGTCAAGGCCGTCGTGGTTCATCACGAGGCGGGCAGTAACAGCTACAGCTGTGTGCAGTCCGCAGCCATGGTCCGGTCCATCCAGGCCTTCCACGTCAAGACCCAGGGCTGGGGCGACATCGGGTACAACTTCGTCGTCGACAAGTGCGGGCAGATCTTCGAGGGCAGCAAGGGCGGTGTCGACAAGCCGGTCAAGGCCCGGCACACCCTCGGCTTCAACCCCGACACGGTCGGCATCTCTTTGCTGGGCAACATGGAGACCGCCAAGCCCACTCCGGCCGCGCTCGCCGCGATCTCCCGTATCGCCGGGTGGAAGCTCGGTCTGTACGGCGCGGACCCGCTGTCGAAGACGACGCTGACCGCCGAGTTCGACAACGGCCGCTACACCGCGGGCCAGCAGGTCGAGACCGACCGCATCACCAGCCACCAGGACCTCATGGCGACCGCCTGCCCCGGTGCCAACCTGCACGACCGGCTCGCCGACCTGCGCGCACTGACCACCTCACCCACAGCCTCCGCCGTCCGCCCCACCGCGGACCTGGGCCGCGACGGCGTCAGCGACCTCGTCGCCGGCATGCCGAAGAACGCCAGCGGCAGCCTCACCGTCGTCCCCGGCTCGCTCACGGGACCCTCTGCAGCCGCCAGGAAGGCGCTGACCCAGGCCAGTTCGGGCGTCCCGGGCACGGCGGAGAGCGGCGACTCGTTCGGCGCCGCCACGGCAGTAGGCGACATCAACGGGGACGGCTACGCGGACCTCGCCGTCGGAGCACCCGGCGAGGACGACACCTCCGGCAACGCCGACCGCGGCGCCGTCACCGTCCTGTACGGCCCCAGCCTCACCTCAGGCCTCTCGTACACCACGGTCGGCACCACCGCGGCGGGCGCCAAGCTCGGTTCCGCCGTCACCGTCGGCGACTTCAACGCCGACGGCAAAGCCGACGTCTTCTCCGCGGGCACCGGCAGCGGCGGCAGCTGGAATGCCCACCTGACCGGCTCCACCACTCAGTACGGCACCTTGACCACGGCCACCACCCAACTCGCCTACGAGGACGCCGCATCCGGCGACTTCAACCGCGATGGCTACGCGGACGTCACCCTCACCTACCGTGACGCCGCCGGCATCGGCCGCCTCGTCTGGTTCAAGGGCAGCAGCGGCGGCCTCACCAAGGTCGGCGTCCTGTCCGTCAAGGGCGGCCGCTCCCTCGCCGCCGGCGACATCAACGGCGACGGCGTCGACGACATCGCCGTCGGCCAGCCCTACACCTCCGAGTCCAGTGCGCACGCGGGCGGCCAGGTCACCGCCGTCTACGGCACCGCCGGCACGGGCCTGACCTCCACCGGCGCAACGGTCATCCACCAGGACACCTCCGGCGTGCCGGGCGCGGCCGAGTCCGGCGACGCCATGGGCACCGCCGTCTCGGTCGGCGACTACAACGCCGACGGTTACGCGGATGTCCTGACCGGAGCCCCGAACGAGGACATCACCCGCAACTCGGTGAACCAGTCCGACGCCGGCACATCGATCCTCCTCAAGGGCAGTCCCACCGGACTCACCGGGACCGGCGCCCAGGCCATCTCGCAGGACACCACCGGTGTCCCCGGCTCCACCGAGACAGGCGACAACCTGGGCTCGTCCGTCTCCCTCACGGATCTCTCCGGCTACGGCCGCGCCGACCTGACGATCGGCGCGGCGGGTGAAGACACGGGCAACGGCACACTCCTGGCCGTCCCGAGCAACAGCACCGGCCTGGGCCTGTCCACGTCCACCTCCTACGGATCGACCCAGCTCGGCACACCGGCCGGGGCGCACCTGGGAACAGCCCTGGCCCCGTGAGCCCCAAGTTCCGTGTTTTCGCGTGACACGGCAACAACCGAGCTTGCGCATAGGCATCGCAGGTAGGGCGGTGGGCGGTCCGGTCTCCGACTGGACTGCCCACCCAAGCCAACGCGAGCTGTGATCGCCGACTGCGACAGCAACCTCACTGCCTCAGCGCGCCGCACTGGGGACGGAAACCGATTGTGTTGTCATCCCGCTGGGCGCCAAGCACGTTGTCCCGGGAGGGAGACGACAACACAGTGACCATGTACGTGTCGGCCCTGGGCGTTCCGTACGTCCGGAAGATGAAGGGCGGTTGCAACGGGATGCCGATGACGGTCCGGCTATCGCAGTACGGAAGGCCTGTGCACGCCCGGCCGGCCGCGCCGACCGAGATCGCCGATGTCCCGGACGACCGGATGCTGCAGGACGTCTGACGTGACGACATCCTGCGGCACGGAGCCTTTCTTTCGAACGGCTGTTACATTCTTGTGCGGCCCGGTGCTGAGATCGACGGGGGACGCGGGCACGGTGTTCCGTGCCGTGCCGGTGTGAAGAGGATCGTGTGAACGAGGCTGCGGGGCGCCGTCGTGCGGGAGCGTACGACGCCGAGCTGGAGGCTGCCGTCGAGCGTGCCCAGGCCGGTGACGAGGACTCCTTCGCGATCGCGTACCGGATCGTGCAGCCGGGACTGCTCGGCTTTCTGCGCGGACTCGTCGGCGAGGACGCCGAGGATGTGGCGTCAGATGCCTGGTTGGAGATAGCCCGCGATCTGGGGCGCTTCCGGGGTGACGGGGCCGGATTTCGCGGCTGGACCGCGACCATCGCGCGGCACCGCGCGCTCGACCATCTGCGGCGGCAGAAGAGCCGGCCGCGGGGTTCGCTCAACGAGCAGGACCTGCTTGAGATGCCGGGCGCTCAGGACACTGCCGGTGAGGCGCTGGAGTCGCTGGCCACCGAGCGGGCGCTGGAGCTGATGGCCACGCTGCCGCAGGACCAGGCGGAAGCCGTACTGCTGCGCGTGGTGGTGGGGCTCGACGGGCCCGCAACGGCTCGGGTGCTGGGCAAACGGCCTGGTGCGGTACGCACCGCCGCGCATCGCGGGCTGAAGCGTCTCGCACAACGTGTGACGAATACTGGAGCCCGTGCGCTGGGAGGTTCGAGATGAGCAACAACCGAGACTTCCCGGACGAGCGGGACGAATGGGATGTGCGTGAGACAGTGCCCGCGCTTGATGCGCTGCTTGTCGCTGCCGCTCGGCCCTGTCCCGTCGACCCGGACGCCGCCGAGCAGGCGGTCACTGCGTTCAGGGCGGCGCGCGACGCCGGTGCGCATGCCGATACCAGGCCGCGGCGCCGTGACGACTGGAGGCCCAAGCCGCAGCGCGGCGGCGCGCGTTCGCTGAGGGCGGCCATAGCGGCACTGGTGGCGAGCGTGACTCTCGGCGGGGTCGCGATGGCCGCGGGCGCGCTGCCCGATCCCTTCGTGACAGGGGGCGACGACAGGCCGTCCCCCGGCCCCTCGAGTAGCAGCAGCACCAAGCAGCGGCCTGCTGCGCCGGAGCCGGAGCCGGAGCCGGAGCGGACGCAGGGGCCGGAGCGGACGCAGGGGCCGGAGCCGGATCCGGGGGCATCGCAGAGTGCCTCGACGGACGGCCCGGCGCGCGGCAACAGCGGAGAGCACGACCTCGCCGATGCTCCCGCACCTGCGCAGAACGCCGAGGCGCTGTGCCGTGCGTACCAAAAGGTCAGTGGGCACGGCAAGGCCATGGACTCGGCGGCCCGGTCGCGACTGGAGGCGGCGGCGGGCGGGGAGCGGAACGTTGCCGCGTACTGCGAGAAGTTGCTGACCGCACCGACGACGGCACCGGCTGAAGCGCCAGGCAACAGCGACTACAACCCGAAGCCCTCGCACACAGGAAAGCCCGGCAGCTGACACCGGGCGCAACGCACCGGCCAGTCGATCCCTTGCCCGCCTCCACTTCTGGGCCGAATCGCCCGACGGTCACCTGCGTCGGCTCGCGTCGGAGGACTCACGCCCTTGCCTGCCGGTGGCCGCCCGCGTCTCCTTGCTCGCCGACCCCAACTGACCGTTCCGCTTCTCGACCGGCTCCGCGCCGACCCGGAGGAGTGCGTGCGGCGTTCGGTGGCCAACCATCTCAAGGACATCGCCCACGACCACCCCGCCACTGCCCTGCACACCGCACACCGATGGATACGCGAAGGCCGGCCGCACACCGATGCGGTGGTGCGCCACGGCCTGCGCGGGCTGATCCGCAAGGGCAGCCTCGAGGCCTTTGCCCTGATCGGAGCCCGCCCCGACAGCCCGGCGCGCATCACCGGTCTCCGGCCGACCGGCGATCCGACCCCCGCGGGACAGCCGCTCACCTTCACGTCCGACCTTCACCTGGAGGCACAGCTTTTCGACGGGCGGCTGGTCCAGCATTACGCCCTCACCCCGTTCGTGGAGTCCGCCGACGGCCGGCGGCTCCACTTCCTCTCCCAGACGACTCCGCGCTCGCCCGTCGACCGCACCATTCGGCGCAGCCACCCGACCACGTCCCTTCGCGTCGGCACCTACCGCCTGGCCGTCCTCACCAACGGCACACCGCAGGCCCACACGACAAGCGCGATCGGCGGCTAGGGGGTGTCGGTGGACTGTGGCGGCTCCGACAGCCTGCGCTCCAGGTCGCGCAGGTCCTTGGTGATGGAGGAGCGGACCTTTCTCGCCATGACGGGCGCGGCCAGGCGGTAGTAGCCGCCGGCGTCGCCGCGGACCTGGATCCGGGCGAGTGTGCCGCGGGGATGCGGGGCGAAGGTGTAGGTGACGTGCATGGGCATCGGGCCGGCCACTGACACCATGTCCAGCAGCCTGGCGGGTTCGTACGTGTCGACGCGCAGCACGTAGTCGATGCGCTTGCCGAGGAAGTACGCGGTACGGGTCACCTCGGCGCCGACGCCGAACCCGCCCGCGTCCGCCTCCCGGGTCAGCGCTGCCTCGCGGATGCCCTGGGTCCACTCGGGGTCGTTGCGCCAGTCCATGGCGTAGGCCGCGACCTGCTCCGGCGGGAGCGGGATCACCCGCTCTGCCGTCTCGTCGATCGTCATCGCTCTCCTGCGTTGTGCCGTGCCGTCGGCGTTCGTACGGCCTGCTGGTCATGTCTGCTTGGGCGGAAGACCGAGTGCGCAGCCGTGCCCCTCGTCGATCCAGGCGAGGAGAGTGGCGTCCGTCGCGAGCGCGGACGCGGCGACGGTGACCCAGCCGCGCATCGGGCGGCTGCTGAAGTCGAAAGCGCGCGCGCCGGGCCGGGCCAGCGCGGCCTCGGTGCTGTCGGGGCCGACTCGGACGATCATCTCGTCCCCGATGACCCCGATGGCCATGTTGCCGTGGCACAGGAACGAAAGGCCGCCGAACATGCGCTTCTCGGTGATGTGGTCCTGTGCTCCGAGGCGCTCACGGATGCGCCGGGCAAGTCCTTCGTCGTATGCCATGCCGGTCCTCAGAGGGTGAACAGGGGCTGCGCGGTGGCGGTTTCGGCGTACTGCTTCAGCCGGGTCATGAGCTGTCCCCAGGTGTAGGCGGCCGGGGGCAGGCCCGGGTCGTCGTCCGGCCAGCCCGCGTGGCGGAACAGGATCCGGGTGCCGGACGCGTCGGGGATGTCGGTCAGCTGCCAGGTGATGACAGTGCCTGACCAGTGCGGCGGGAAGGCACCGACGGACGTCCAGCGGACCTCGTTCTCGTCGGCCTGGTCCCGGCGCAGCTGGAACGGCTCGGGGATCTGCGGGAAGTCGAAGAAGAGGATGTCGTCCTTGCGGTTCACGCCGGTGGTCCACCAGCCAGTGAGGCCGTCATGGGTGTTCAGGGCTTCGTGAACAGTGGTGCGCTCGGCGTCGACGTCGACCTGGAATGCGATCTCGGACATGGGTCGTGCTCCTGGTGGTGCGGGGTGGGTGGGGGTTCAGACGGTGAAGTACGGGACCGGGCTGCCGGTCTCGACGTACTCCTTCAGGCGCAGAAACATGCCCGCCCAGCCCATCGTGACCTCGCGGAACATGTCGTCGACCACGGCGAAGCCGGTGTGGTCGAACCGCACCACCGTGCCGCCTTCGGGGTGTGCCTCCAGGGCGTAGACGATCTCGGTGCCGATCCACTGCGGCGGGCCGGCGACCACGGTCTGCGTCAGGCGCTTGCCCGGCTCCGCCGTCTCGATACGGAAGTCCCAGGTCATCGGCGCACCGGGAAAGGAGAGCCGGTGCAGGGCGCCGACGCCCTCGCCGATCTCGGCGCCGGTGGTGAACCAGCCGGCCACGCCATCGGCGGTGGAGATCGCCCGGTAAACGGTGTCGGTGTCGGCGTCGATACGGATCTGAAGCGCGATGTCGGCCACGGGGGTGTCCCTTCATGTTCGGTTCCGGCCGGCTGGCCGGACTTGCTTTAGTCGACACTAAAATGAAACCCTCGGCGTTGGCAAACTGAAGTGGCGACTAAAATGACGCACATGGATGCGGTACAGGCGGTCGCCGAGCCGAGACGGCGAGAGATCCTGCGCCTGGTCTGGGATGCGGAGCTGTCCGCCGGAGAGATCGCCGGGCGCTTCGACGTCACCTTCGGTGCGGTCTCGCAGCACCTCAAGGTGCTGAGGGACTCGGGTCTGGTTACGCTGCGCCAGGACGGCAAGAGGCGCTTCTACCGCGCGGAGCGCGAAGCCATGGGGCCGCTGGCCGACTACCTGCAGTCGATGTGGGCCACCAGGCTCGACACCCTCGCCGAGCTGGCGGAGGCGGCGGAGGCGGCCGAGCGGAGCGAGAGGTCCGGAGGGGCGGCCCGGTGAGCACAGGCGTAGTCACGGTGGAACGGCGCATCGCCGCCCGGCCCGAGACCGTGTTCTCCTTCTTCACAGACCGGGAGAAGTGGCTGTCCTGGATGGGCAAGGACGGCGAGTTCTCCTTCGAGCCGGGCGGGGCCTACCGAACGAACGTCACAGGTGAGAACGTCGCCGAGGGCCGCTTCGTCGTGGTCGACCCGCCCAAGCGACTGGTCTTCACCTGGGGCTGGGCCGAGGGCGGCATGCCCGTACCGCCCGGCTCCACCACCGTGGAGATCACGCTGGAACCGGTCACCGACGGCACCCTGCTGCGCCTCGTCCACAGCGGACTGCCCACCCCCGAGGCATGCGCCGCCCACGAGGAGGGCTGGACGCACTACGTCCAGCGCCTCGCCGCACGAGCGGAATGCGGCGACCCCGGCCCCGACCAGTGGATGTGACTGTCCCGGCGGAACGGTGAGCGTCGTCACTGAACCCTGCCGTCGGCCGTGCATGGCGCGATCAAGGCCGGGGAAGCGTCCCGGTCGGCGTATGAAGTCCATGAGCGCGTCAAGGTGCTGAAGGGACTCGCGGAGGTTGCCGCCGAGGCGCGACCGGATCCAGAGTATGAGCGCGTCGAACTTCTTGTCGCGTGCCATTTGCTTGATCTCTTCGATCTTGCGCTCTTCGAACTCCCGGCCTGGCTCACCCAGGTCCATGATGGGGTCGCAGATGATGTCGAAGGCGGTGCGCAGCTCGCTGTCATAGAGCCGGTGGAAGAGGTGGACGGGCTTGCCGCCGCTGGACGAGTGCATGACGGCGCGCGTGCTGGCCGAGAGCTTTCGAGGAACTCCGGAGTCGGGCCCACACCGCCGGTGAACCCCAGGGCGAGAGTCCGGTCGCTCGGCGCGGCCGAGCCCCGCACGCGGACGACCGCCTACTGCGGCTTTGTCGCGATCTGGATCAGGTTGCCGCAGGTGTCGTCGAAGACGGCGGTGGTGACGGGGCCCATCTCCAGGGGTTCCTGGGTGAAGCGGACTCCGAGGCCGTGCAGGCGCTCGTACTCCGCCTTCACATCGTCGACGGCGAACTGGGCGAGCGGGATGCCGTCCTTGACGAGGGTGTCGCGGTAGGGCTTGACGGCCGGGTGGCCGGCGGGCTCCAGGAGGAGTTCGGTGCCGCCGGGCTCGTCGGGCGAGACGACGGTCAGCCACCGGTCTTTCTCGCCCAACGGGACGTCGTGCTTCTTCACGAAGCCGAGGATCTCGGTGTAGAAGCGCAGGGCCTTGGCCTGGTCGTCAACGAAGACGCTGGTCAGATGAATCTTCATGGGGTGCTCTCCTCTGGTTCGGACGTATCGGGCACGAGCCATCGCTCGGCGATCTGCCGCAGCGGGGCCGTGTTCAGGTCGTGGAACTTGTAGCGGCCCTCCCGCCTGGTCTCGACGAGCCCGGCGGCCTCCAGCACGGCGAGGTGCTGGGAGACCGCCTGGCGTGAGATGCCGAGCTGATGCTTCATGCTCAGTCGCGAGCAGATCTCGAACAGTGTCTGTCCGGACTTCTCCGTGAGCTCGTCGAGGATGGTGCGGCGGGTGGGGTCGGCCAAGGCTTTGAAAAGGTCGTCGGCCACGACCACAGGATAGGCAACTGCTCACTTGCCTATCAAGTCGAGGTGCGCCGCGTCAGGGCGGCGGCACGCAGAACACGCCTGATGAGACGCTGTTCGCGGCGATCATCTACGTGCTGGTGAGCGGGTGTTCCTGGCGGGCTCTGCCGCCCTGTTTCGGGATATCGAAGTCAACGGCCCATCGCCGTTTCATGATCTGGTCGCGGGCCGGTGTGTGGGGCCGGCTGTACGAGGCGGTCCTGCACCAGCTCGACGAGGCCGGCCTGATCGACGTCTCTCGCGTCGTCCTCGACTCCGCCCACGTACGCGCTAAAAGGGGGCGAACTTACAGGTCCGAGTCCCGTGGACCGAGGCAAGCCGGGTTCCAAGATGCACATCCTGTCGGACGCGAACGGACTGCCCCTGGTCGGCGGCCTCTCCGCCGCCAACACCCACGACAGCGAAGGGCTGAAGCCCATGGTGGCCGGTCACCAATCGCGACGCGCCCCCCACCGCGGCAGGTACTTCAAGGCCCAACACCTGCACGCGGACAAGGCCTACGACGTCCCCCACCTGCGGAAATGGCTGCGGGGCAAGCGCATCGCCCGCAAAGGCATCGAGTCCAGCGAACGATCAGGACGCCGACGATGGGTGATCGAGCGGACCATGTCCTGGCTGACCGGCTACCGCAGACTCAACCACCGCTAGGAACGCCATCCCCGCAACCACCTGGCGTTTCTCGGCCTCGCCGCCGCCCCCTCCTGCTACAAATGCTTCCTCAAACTCACCACATAGGACACCGTCTTTAGTGCTGGCTGTTGCGGAACCCGATTACTACGGCACCCCACCAGCAGATCTGGGAGACGAGGGCGGTGGTGGCGCCCCAGGCCAGGAGGCGCGGGGTGAGCGGGGCGGATGATGCCCGATGGGCCGTGCGTCTGTTGAGGAGCCCGGCCTGCAGGCCGTTGAGGGTGAGGATGAGGACGAGGGCCAGTTTGGTAAGGGTGAGGGGTGAGGTCAGGTCGGGGTGGAGCATTACGCCGCTGACGACGAGCCCAGCGAGCCCGGTCCAGATCGGGACGTGCAGGCGGGCGGTACTGCCGAGGGCGTCGTTCAGGGTGCACCGTCCCGTTATCCACAGCAGTCCGTAGTAGTCGGTCACCAGGACGGCGCCGAATCCGAGCACCAGGGAGGCCAGGTGGACGAACAGAGCCGCGGTGTGCAGGGCGGGATCCGCGTGCAGGTGCAGGGAGACCCAGGCGCAGGCCACAAGCGCCATGCATGCGGCCAATGAGGCCGCGACGATGGTCCACCAGGAGTCATAAAGGCCCAGCCGCCGGGCCGGACCGTCGCTGGACAGCGATGGCGCGGGCAGGGCGGTAACCGACGACTCCGAGGGCAGAGCGGACACAGATGTCTCCCAGACGACTCACAGCAAAAATTAGGTAAGGCTTACCTCGCCTTTCGTTCACGAGTCAATGTATTGAGAGGTCAACCACTCCGGGTGGGGCAAGTGTGACCGCGTCGATACCCGGTCGAGATCTGACGCACAGGAACTTGATAGGCAAGGCTTACCTCATCTATTGTCCGCGCCGTGTTCGCCAACTACCTCATCGGCCCCCTCTCCGGAGATCACCCATGCGCACGTCCCGCACGCTCCCCGTCCTCGGCGCCGTACTGCTCGCCCTTCCCCTCCTGGCCGCCTGCGGCAGCAAGGACTCCACTGACTCCGGCAGCGACACGGTCGCCGTCACCGCCACTGACACCGCCTGCAAGGTCGCCAAGACCGAACTGAGTGCCGGCGAGGCCCACTTCGCCGTCACCAACAAGGGCGACAAGGCCACCGAGGTCTACGTCTACGGCGAACACGACGGCACCTACACCAAGGTCGTCACCGAGGCCGAGAACATCGGCCCCGGTACCTCCCGCGACATGAAGGTCAAGCTGGGCGGCGGCACGTACGAGATCGCCTGCAAGCCCGGCCAGGCCGGCGACGGCATCCGCCAGAAGATCACCGTCGAGGGCGCCAAGGCGGACGACGAGGCCGAGGAGGCGTACGACCGCGAGGTAGAGGTCGAGGCCAAGGAATACAAGCTCGAAGGCCTCGACAAGTTCACCGCCAAGGCCGGCGAGAAGATCGAGTTCAAGCTGGAGAACGAGGGCACGGCCGAGCACGAACTGGAGATCTTCGGCCCCGACGGCAAGGAGGTCGGCGAGGTCAGCCCGGTCAAGCCCGGCGCGACCGGCGAGGCTGTCATCACCCTGGCCAAGCCCGGCACCTACACCTACAAGTGCGGCATCGGCGACCACGCCGACAAGGGCATGAAGGGCAGCTTCATCGTCAGCTGACGCGTCCCGCACCCCGGCCTGCCTGGCGGGCCGGGGCTGTCCTGGCGTACCGGGTTGCCCGCAAGATCATCCCATTGCCCCTTTGACGCGGGGCCACACTCCGGGCTGTGGCCGCCCCGTGACGCGAGCGCAGCCTGTGGGATCAGCTGAGGACGGGGATCAGCCCCACCGCGAAGACGACGTAAGAGCCGGGCGGCCGGCTGAGAGAAGAACGCCGAACTCCTTGGCCAGGGCGGCGAATTGCTGGCTGGTGTACTGCCCGGGCTCAAGTGGTCGTCGCAACACCGGCTTCTTGGACCAAGAGTAGATGTTCGTTGAGGGCTTCGGCGGGTGTCTTCCAACCGAGAGTCTTGCGGGGCCTGTTGTTGAGTGCGAGAGCAACGGCCGCGAGTTCGTCGGTATCCTCGGCGGGCGTAGAAGGGGGTTCCGGGAGACCTTCAGCAGTTCACACGCGCGCTTGACGTTGTGGCCGCTCCACTTCTCCACCTCGATGAACGGGTGCACCGTCACCGGGTCTTCTTCGCGAAGAAAGCCGTCTGAGATTCAACCGATCAAGGCAACACTCTCGGCTGGTCCGCGCCCCAAAAGACGACCCGGCGGCCTGAGCCTCTACCGGATCGTCCGCGAACTACAGGCCCTCCTTGTCACTTGGAACGATGCCTGCCCCGCCTGTCACCGCGCCATACCCGCACCAGCCCCAACCTGACCAAGCCGTACTCGCGCCGTGACCGCAGAGGTTCACCGTGTCGGTGCTTGTGATCCGTGTGCCGGTCGGGTGTCACGGCAGGATCGATCGGCGCGGGGGGAGGCGGAATGGTGTCCAAGCGATCGCCGGGCTGGTGCAGCGCGGATGGGGACGCCGTCCGCGTTGTAATCCACTGCGCCACGGGGCCCCTCCTGCGGCACGCTTAGCAAGCGGCTTGATTTCGCCGCGTTGTGATCGGCATCAGTGTCCTCTGCCGGAATTCAAAGGCTCAGCACGATGGCGGCGCTGATGCCGCCGACACACAGGGCGAAGGCAGCTTCTGGCCAGCCGCCCTGCCCCCAGCGGAAAGGTCTGTCGAGGGCGAGCCGGCCGGGACCGATGGCAGCGATGGCCAGCGCCACGACCGCGATGCACACGTTGAACTCGACGCCGCCTTCTGTCTCCCACAGGCCATGTGCCGCGGTGACAGTCACCATGGCATTGATCATCACGCCGATCAGGGCAGCCGATGCCAGTGGGGTGAACAGTCCCAGAGCCAGGCCGAGGCCCCCGAGGAACTCGGAGCCGCCGCCGATGGCGGCATAGACCACTCCGGGGTGGTAGCCCAGACCGGCGAATCCCCTGCCTGTTGCGGCGAGACCCTCACCACCGAATATTCCGAAGAGCTTTTGGCATCCGTGCCCTGCCATGAGGAGGCCGAAGGTGAGCCTGATGAGGAGCAGACCGCAGTTGCCGGCGGAGACCGAAGACTGTGCCGGTGCATGGGCCGCTGGCTGGGGCGGGGCACGCAGTTTCTCATTGATGAACTTCACGGCGGCTTCCTCTCTGCTCCGATGCCCCCGGGGCGGTACCGACTGACCGCCCGGGACACGGCAGGACCGGCTGTGCGGCGGCGCCTATGAGCGCATGCGCAGTACCGCGGCACTGCCGGGAGGCAGCCGGACGACAGAAAACCAGCTGGACCCCGGTCAGGTCGCGAGTCGTTTTCGCATCGAATTACGTGACGTCGGCTAGTCGTTCCAAGCGTTATCCCTTCCGCAGCCGGTATCGACCCTGGAGCGGGGGAGTGCGCGCGCTATCAGCAGGTGCAAGGAGGAGTGACCGCCTCCGGTGCGGGGCAGCGGGTGGCGCATCGCTCCCTGGACCAGGGCCAGGGGCGCGGCTGGTCTTCGGTCAGCCACGGATGCGCGGGGGCTGGGCCTTTTCGGGGCGTGCTGGGTCTGTGTACAGTGGGCCGCTGCGAAGGGGAGTAGCCCCGCAAACCGGTCGTCGACATGCTGGAGTCCTTGTGGCTCCCGGTGGCCGGGCCCGTGCAGGATCTGCCGGGTGGGCGAGACCTTCGGCTCTTTGTCGACGATGTACGTACGTCGCGGGGCCGAGGTCGTACGCCGGGACTCCTACCGCGTATCGCCCAGGATCCCGCGGTGCGGGAAAGCCGGGCGGTCAGTGTGATCCATTTCGTTTTGCTCATTGTGTGTGCGGTGGCGATCTATCTCTCGTGCGAGTGGTTCGTCAACGCGGTCGAGTGGCTGGGACAGCGCCTCAATGTCGGGAAGATGGCGGTCGGCACGATCCTGGCCGCGTTCGGCACAGCGCTGCCCGAGTCGGTGGTGACGCTGGTCGCGGTTACCACGGGCGCCACCGACGAGGCCAAGAACATCGGCGTCGGCGCGGCGATGGGTGGCCCGCTGGCGCTGGCCACGGTCGCCTACGGCGTGACCGGCGCGATGCTGCTCCTCAAGCACCGCAAGGAGCGCAGCCTGGTCCTGGTCACCACCGGCATGCCGGCCAGCGGCCCCGACGGGGTTGAGGCGCTGGGTGATGAGAAGGACATGAAGCGGCTGGCCAAGGATCAGAAGTGGTTCCTGCCGATCTTCATTGTCAAGGTCGCTCTCGGCCTGGTCGCCTTCGCCTTCAAGCCCGCCCTCGGCTTGCTGTTCTTCGGCGCCTACGCCGTCTACTTCTGGCGCGAGATCCGCAGCGGTGACGACGGTGAGGAGGACGAGGCGCTGGAGCCGCTGAAGCTCCAGCCCAAGGCCGCCACCCCGGCCACCTGGGCGGTGGTGGTCCAGACCCTGGCCACGTTGGCCGTGATCTTCTTCGCGTCCCAGCTGTTCGTGAAACAGCTCGACGCGATCGGCCCCATGCTCGGCCTGTCGGCTGCGGTCACCGCGCTGCTCCTTTCGCCGATCGCGACAGAACTGCCCGAGATCATGAACGCGATCATCTGGGTCCGCCAGGGCAAGACCAAGCTCGCCCTGGCGAACATATCCGGCGCCATGATGATCCAGGCGACCGTCCCCAGCGGCCTGGGGCTCCTGTTCACCAGCTGGAAGTTCGACGGCGCCCTCCTCTGGGCCGGGCTGATCACCATGGCCGCGATCGTCTACCTCCTGGCAACGATGCGCGCCCACAAGCTCACCCCCGGACGGTTGGCCGTGACGGCCCTCTTCTACGTCGTCTTCGGCCTGGGACTCATCCCGATCCTGGCCTGACGGCCCCCACCTTTTGCCGTGTCGCCCGGAAGGGCCGCCACGGCGTTTCCCGGACTTCGCGTCCCCATGCGTCACCCGCGCTCCCGCACATGGCGGGGGCTTCCCTCGCGCCCACCCCCTGGGCGCCCGGACGAATGCGTGATCATGACCGCCGAGCACCAGATACACGACACCACCCAGCGGCCGGCCGTACCCGGCCACACATCACCGTCATCACAGGGTCCGGGCCGCCGTCGCAAGCGCCCGGCCGAGCCGTCCGGTGCGCGGCGGCGGCGCAGGCCCCGCAGCCACAAGAAGCTGTTCCTGGCCACCACGGCAGCGGTCATCGTGCTGGCCGTCGCGGCAGGCGGCGCCGTATATCTGCGGCTGTCCGGCAACATCGACACCTTCGACGGCAAGGGGCTCAGCCACCACCGCCCGGAAGAAACCCCGGGCGACGCGCAGAACATCCTGCTCATCGGATCCGACAGCAGGTCCGGCGACAACGCGAAACTCGGCGGCGGCAAAGACCCGGTGGGCCGCTCCGACACCACGATCCTGCTGCATGTCTACGCCGACCACCGCCATGCGGTCGGCGTGTCCATACCCCGCGACTCCCTGGTCGACATACCGCCCTGCCTGCTCCCCGACGGCACCTGGTCACAGACGCGCACCAACGCCATGTTCAACTCCGCCTTCACCCTCGGCAGCACCGCGTCCGGCAACCCTGCCTGCACCCAGAACACCGTCGAAGCACTGACCGGGCTGCGCGTCGACCACACCGTCGTCGTCAACTTCGCCGGCTTCGCCGCGATGACCGAAGCGGTAGGCGGCGTCCCCGTCTGCCTGCCCAAGGACATCCACCAGAAAGACCTCAACCCCAACCGCCCCACCCAGGGCAACCTCGTCTACCGCAAGGGCGAACAGAAAGTCTCCGGCAAGGCCGCCCTCGACTACGTCCGGCTGCGCCATGGCATCGGTGACGGCTCCGACATCGGGCGAACCAAACGCCAGCAGGCTTTCATCTCCAGCCTCATCGGCCAGGTCAAGAAGGAAGGGTTCAGCCCCACCACCCTGCTCCCGCTCGCCAATGCGGCGACAAAGTCCCTCACCGTCGATCCCGGCCTCGACTCGGCAGGCAAGCTCCTGTCCTTCGCCATGTCGCTGAAGAACATCGACCTTGCCAACATCCAGTTCCTCACCGTCCCCTGGCGGTACAGCGGGGCCCGCATCGCCCTCGTCCACCCCGACGCCGACAATCTCTGGACCACCCTCAAAGAAGACCGCACCCTCGACGGCAAACCCACCGCACAGCACACCCAGCAGAAGAAGGCCACCCCGGCCCCCACCGCCAGCACGGTCAGTGGCGCCGGCATCACCGTCGCCGTCTACAACGGCACCACCACCCGCGGACTCGCCGCCCGCGCGGCCGACCTCCTGCGCGCCCAGCAATTCACCGTCTCCAGCACCGCAACAGCCACCTCACAGAACCACACCACCACCCTCATCGAGTACGGCACCGGCCTCAAAACACAAGCACAGACCCTCGCCGCACTCTTCCCCCACGCCCAGCTCCACCCCATCCCCGGCAACCAGATCAATCTCATCACCGGCCAGGACTACGCCAACACCCCCACCACCACCTTGCCGGCACCCACAGCCGCACTGCCCTCAACCGTCACCGCACAGGCACGCCCAGCCAACCGCAGCATCTGCTCCGACCTCTCATACGGCTGACCCCGCACCACCGAGAGACCCTGGACGCAGCGCCACCTCATCGCGTTCGGCGCGGGTGAACCACATCGTCGTTCGCGCTCGCCGAACACCTGGCGGCCGCCGGCATCTCAGCGTCGATCGGCTCGGTCGGAGACGCGTACGACTGTCAGTCTTCTCGTACCGGATCCCGCAAGGATCGGGTGGTCCCGGCTGAGGTGGTCTGACTCTTGCGCACTACCTGACCACCACGAAACCCCAGGTCTCAACCGACATCTGAGATCTCTACCGAACCCGGAACGGTTCAGATTCATGGTTGGCGGATCTGTTGTCTGGTAGCTGGCGAGTTCTTGGCCGGACCGCATCGAGTCACAGCTCAGACGTGCGCCTCATCCTGGGCTGCGAAGGCGACTGGGAGCCGCGCCGCGCCGCCGGCGGAGTGCTGCGGCGCCCGTCTCACATCTCTACGTGTGTGGCTTGCCCATCGGTGCGGGTGGCGTGCGTAGCCGGGCGACCAGGAGGGCAATGGGGCGTGCTGCCAGGAGCAGGGCGAGTGCGGCGTAGCCGTAGGTGAGGGTGGCCAGGGTGGCGATGGAGGCAACGAGCAAGGGGCCGCCGGCGTCGCCGAGTTCTCGTCCGAGTTCGGCGGATCCCATGGTCTGGCCGAGGCGTTCGGGGGGTGTGGTCGTGGCCAGGGTGGCGAACCCGAGTGGTGTGATCAGGCCGGTGCCGATGCCGATGAGTGCCGCGGCGAGCAGCACCCCGGCCAGCCCCGGCAGCATGGCGCAGGCCAGGCCCGCTGCCGTGGTCAGCAGACCGATTCCGATGCCGGTGCGTGCGGTGAGGCGGCCGGTGTCCAGGGCTCGTCCGGTCCTGGGCTGAACGATCGCGGCGCACGCGGCAAGGACCGAGACGGCCGCGCCGGTGGCCACGGTGCCGAGCCCGGCTGCCGCGCCGGAGACGGGCAGGAAGCCGACGCCGACGGAGAGCGCGGCGGTGGCGCCCGCGAGGGCGGCGGTCGGCCGCAGGAAGCCGGGGTCGGTCAGGCGCCTGGCCAGGTCCGCGAGGGTCTGCCTCGCGCGCGGCAGCGGCGGTACAGGGGGGACGACGAGGCCGGCCCATGCCGCCACGCCTGCGGCGAGCAGGGCGAGGACGGTGAACAGCAGGCGCAGCCCGCCAGCCCACACCAGTACGCCGCCGAGCAGCGGGCCCAGCGTGTAGCCGATGGACTTGTAGAACCCATAACTGCCGAACGCGCGGCCGTGCTTGGCGGCCGGGTTGAGGCGGGCGACGAGCGCGGAGGCCGAGGGGGAGAACGCGGAGGCGGCTGCTCCCTGGCCCAGGCGGGCCGCCCACAGCCAGCCGGGGCTGTCCGCCACCGCATACACGGCGGAGGCCGCCGCGAAGGCGATCAGTCCGCCGAGGAGGACCGGGCGGGCTCCGACGCGGTCGGCGAGGGTGCCGAAGACCGGCTTGAGGAGTACCTCCGCCCCGTCGTACAGGGCGAGCAGCCCGCCGAGCACCATGAGTGAGGTCACCGCGTCGCCGGAGAGGGCGCCGAGGTTGGCCGCGATGCCGTGTGCGCCGAAGGCGGTGGTGAAGGCGGCCGCGTACAGGGGCCACATCTGCCGCCGCGGTGCGGGCTGTGTGGTCATCGGCTGTCCTGGGGTGTCTCGTGCAGGGCCCGGAAGACCCGTTCCGCGTAGTCCTCGCATGCCCCTGCGCACTGCCGTAGGCGTTCGCCGGCCTCGGCGGCGGTCGGGGCGCCGAAGACGTCCCGCACCGTGAGGTCGCGGTGCCAGCGCCGCAGCCGCTCCAGGCTCTGTTCCTCTTCTTCCAGCTCCGCCAGGGTGAATTTGGCCTGGCGGATCTCCTTGGCCAGTTCCGCCTCGTACTTGCCACAGTCGGCCAGGAACTCGGTCCATTCCGCCTGCCGCGCGGCCGTGAACATTGCCTCGAAGCGGGCCGCGTCGGCGGGTTCGCGCCCCACCGCTTCCAGGGTCACGGCCTCGCCTTCGGCCCGCTCGGCCAGCGCGATGGCGCGCCGGACCCCGTCGGCGAAGGCCGGAACATCGGGTACGGCCCAGATTCCCTGGCCCAGGGAGAGGGCCCCGACCTTGCGCAGCTCCCGCCACACGGCCACCCGGTGGCGGGACGGCTCGGCGGCCAGCCTGATCACGAGCACCAGCCAGCGCACCCTGCGATTGTCAGCAGTCACGCCGAAGAATGTATCAGCCGTTACTTTTCAGCCTGTGACTTGAAGGGTGAGAGGTAGACGCGGTAGCCGCGGTGGATGAGCAGGCCGGGAAGCCGGTGGGAGTTCCAGTGACGGGCGTACCCGGGCGGCTTGTGGTGGGGCTTGACCAGGACCACGACCGGCTCCTGCCGGGCGGTGGTGAGGATCTCGGAGACCGTGGTGTTCCGGTTGTGTCCGGTGATCTGCCCGGAGGTGCATCGGGCCTGATATCCGACGGGGGTGGCGAGCCGGCCGGTGATCAGGCAGGGCGGTCGTACTCCGTGCCTGCGTAGGTCGGCCGCGATGCGGGCGTAGTCGCCGGTGACGTCGGCAACGGTGTGCACGGCGCGGTCCAGGATGAGGTGCTGGCTCACCAGCTGCAGTACGACGAGGGCTGTGACGAGGGTGGTGGCCGCGGGCCGCAGCCGGGGGCGTACTGAGCGGGCGGCAGTGGTCACGGCGTGCGCGACGGGCAGGGAGAGCAGCGCGTAGGCGGGGAGCAGGAAGCGGGGCGCCGCGTAGTCGATGAGCAGGAGGTACGGGACGGCTACGGATGCGCCGCACACGGCGGGCAGCAGGGCCGTGGCCGGTCGTCGGGCGCGGGCGGCGAGCAGGGCACCAGCCGCGGCGAGAGGCGGAGTCGCGAGCCACCAGATCGCGCTCGTGCGGTGTCTCCAGGGCACCGAACAGGGCCGGCACAGCTCGGGGCCGCCCGCCAGCGTGCGCAGCTGGTCGCCGATGGCGAGATGCCATCCGATACCGCCTTCGATGGCACTGGAACGGTGCAGCCGCGCGGCCACTCCGCCGTAGGACAGGTAGGCCTCGACGATCCACGGTGCGCCGCCCAGCGTGAGCCCGGCGACCAGGACTGCGAGCAGCCCCGGGCGCCGCCACCGGCGTACGACGAGGCCGGCGGTGGCCATCGGCAGTGACAGCCACACCGCGTCCGAGGGCCGCAGCAGCGCGGCGGCCGCGAGGGCCAGGCACAGTCCCACCAGGGCGCGGCGGTCGCCGCGGTCCCCGGCGGCCCGCAGGAAACAGCCGACCGCAGTCAGTGCACACAGGGCGACCCAGAGGTTCGGCATCGCCTGCGGGCCGTACAACTGGGTGATCCACAGGCCGGAGAAGAGCAGTCCGGCCAGGGTGACCACGGGCAGGGGCAGCAGCCGTCGCCATACCCGCAGCGCGAAGAAGAGCCCGGTGGCGGACAGGGTAGCGAGATAGAGCCGCAGGGCGAGCGTGGACGACGTGAGGAGGGTCAGCGGTGCGAGCAGTATCGGCACGCCGCGGGCGCGTGGCGCGCTGAAGTACGCGGACGGGATGTGCGGGGTGACCTGGCTGGCGTACACCGACTCGTCCCAGCTGAGGTTCAACCCGGGGATCACGAAGAGCAGTTGGGTCAGGGCGAAGGCGAGTGCGAGCCCCGCCAGCGGGAGCAGGTTGCCGGCCGCGACGCCCGCCCGGGTGGGGCGGGGGCGCGGCCTGATCAGCATCACCGGGCTCATCGCCTCGGCTACTTGCCCGCGCCAGGTGTGGAGGCAGCGCTGGCGAAGTAGTCGCCGACGAGGTCGCCGGCCAGGGTGCCGGCCGTGATGTCGCTGGGCACGTGACCGGCCATGTAGATGCGGGAGTAGACGATCTGGGCGGCCATCGCGCGGTAGTCCTCGGCGCGGTGCGGGGCCCAGTCGCCGAGGAGGGTGACTGCGGCGGCAGCCTTGGCCGCGTGCCGGGAGGGGTAGGAGTAGGGGCCCTTCTGCCCGGCAGTGACGTGCTTGTCGGGGCGCAGCGAGGGATCGAGGACATAGGGGGCGGGCTGCTTGTCGCGGGCGGCGACCTTCTCGGTGATCGCCTTGGCCATCTTCAGGGCGCTCTTGAGCTGGATCTTGTCCACGGCTCCCTGGCCCTGGGGGAGCAGTTCGCGCTGGTCGTGGGCGTAGAGCTTCCAGATGTCGCCCTTGCCGTGGACTTCGAGCCAGGTCGCGGCCTTCTTGCCGGCGGCGGAACGGTTCTTGGCGAGCAGCTGCACCTGGTGCAGCTCGCCGGTTCGGGCGGCCTTGGCGGGAGGCGCGGGCACCTGCTGGACGACCCAGGCGGTGAAGGCCTTGTCATCCCGCGCGGAGCCGTGTGCCGCCTTCCACGTGGCGAACAGGGTGTCCGCGGTGTGCTTCTGCGCGGCCTGCTGCTCGGCGAGCGCGGCGACATCGGCGTCGGCGAAGAGCGCGGGCGGCGGGTCGCTCTTGATCCGGTCGGTCGCTCCGGGCTTCTTCGTCGACGCGGTGGTCGCGGCTGCCGGCGTGGTGGCGGCCGTGTGGACCAGGCCGAAGGCTGCGGCGGCGGCCGCGATGATCGCGATCACGGCGTACTGCCACTTGATGGAGCGGAGGCGGTTCATGCGGGGAGGGTCCTTTCGGGGCGTGTGGCGGGTGCTGTGGGGTGCGGGCCCGTGCGGAAGCGGGTGCGGGCGAGGCGGCGCATGTTGTTGTCGGGCAGATTCGGCACGAGCAGCGAGAGCCCGATGACGTATTTGCTGATGGACACCGGACGGGCGCCCAGCGCGAGCAGGCCCCGGTCGGCGGGGGCGGGCCGGGCCGTGCCCTTGGTCTCGACCAGGACGTAGCCGTCATTCAGCGCGGCCGTTCGGCCGTCGCGGTGGCAGGTGAGCAGGCCGTCCAGGGTGAGACGGGTGCCGGCTTCGAGGTCGGCGAGGGCGGCACGCCGGTAGCGGACCTCGCCGGCCGCCGCGAGATCGGCAGCCCTGACATCGACCCCGGCAGCCTCGATCACCCTGTCGACGAAGGCGGCGGCCTCGGTGCCGGCCTCCAGACGGCCGTAGGCATCCGCCTCGATGCGATGGGCGTGCTTGACCGTGGCGCCCCGGCCGTCCTTGGTCTTGATCTCCATCCGGCAGATCCCGTCCTCCGCATACAGCCGGGTGCGCACCTTCCACCGGCGGCGGCGCCCCTGATTGTGTGCGCGCCAGGCGGCCAGGTGAGCGGTGTCGAAATAGGTGCTGCGGTACTCCGTGGTACGGCGCCCGCGAATGTCCAGGACGTGATGGGTGCCGGCCAGTTCCCCCACCAGCCGGGCCGCCGACGCGGCCGGTATCAGGTATTTGCGGTCCACCCGGTGCTGGAGTGCGGCCACGGCGTCCACCTCGGCGAGCGGGACCCCGCGCAGTTCGTCCAGTCGCAGCAGCCGCGCGAACCCCTCACCCGTTCCGGCCGCCGCCCCCGGGCCTGCAGACATGGCGGAGGTGACACTCACAGCGACTTCCCCGCCTCGGGAAGGTCGGTGGCGAGCGGCAAGGCGTCCTGTGGATCCCGCTGGGCCGGGAGGAAGAGCTCCGTGCTCTCCTCCGCGGCGTAGCGGACGGAGACGCGGGTCGTCTCCCGCACGTAGTCGATCTCGTCGACCTCGACGGCGAGGGGCGCGGTGCCGAGCCGGGTCGTCAGATCGGTGCGCAGGTCGGCGGCGTCACGGTAGACACGGTCGAGGGTCACCTTCATGGTGCGGGTGGGCCGGTACGAGGACGGGGCGTCGACCAGCAGCACCGCGGCGAGCAGCAGCACGTCGATGGCTATGATCATCCACGTCTCGCGCTGCGGCAGGCCGTTGCTCAGCGCGATCACCAGCGCGATGAACGCGTACGCGACATCTCTGACCGTGAAAGCGGCGCTGCGCAGCCGGACAAGGGAGAGGATGCCGAAGAGGCCGAACCCGACCCCGGCAGGGAACTTGCCTGCGCTGATCGCGGTCATCGCGGCGAACAGCCCCAGATTGAGGGCGGTCAGGGCGAGCGGCATCTCCGCCACACTGCGTCGGCGCCGGTACAGCCAGCCGACCAGTACCAGGATGGCCAGGACGTCCAGGCCGGCGCGGGCCGTCAGGTCGCCCACGGTCAGTGCTGCGGCGAGGGACTTGTCGGCAAGCAGGTATATCGGGGGATGCATGGTCGTGGTCTCCGTTCCCGGCAGCGGCCGCCGCCTGTGGCGGTCAGGGGCCGGTGCTGCCGCAAGGTGACGCACGCTAGGGAAGTCGCATTAACAGACCATGAAGCCTTGCCCATGCCCATGCCCATGCCTCGCCGGAGCACGGGGCGCACGACTCCTCCCGCGCGCAGAGCTACCCTTCCGGGGTGCACTTTCTGGTCGTCGAGGACGAGGCCCGGCTCGCCGGCCTGATCATTCAATACCTGAGCGAATCCGGGCATACCGCCGAGGCTCGTCATGACGGGCTGAGCGGGCTCGACGCCGCCCGCGATCCGCGCGTGGACGCAGTGATCATGGACGTGATGCTGCCGGGCATGAACGGCGTGGAGGCGTGCCGTACCCTGCGCCGAGAAGCCAACGACGTGCCCGTGGTGCTCCTGACCGCCCGCAGCGCGGTCAAGGAACGCGTCGCGGGCCTGGACGCCGGCGCCGACGACTACCTGGTCAAGCCCTTCGCGATGGAGGAACTCAGCGCCCGGCTGCGCGCGGTCTCCCGCCGCCGGCCCGCCCTCGGCAGCCGTCTCGAGGTCGGCGACCTGGTCCTCGATCCCGACGAGCAGCGCGCCTGGCGCGCCGGATCCGAACTGGACCTGTCCCGGCGCGAGTTCGCCGTCCTGAAGATCCTCATGGAGACCCCTGGGTGGGTGGTCAGCCGGACACGGCTCCTTGAAGAGGCATGGGACGGCGAGGCGGACCTGAACAGCAACTCCGTCGACGTCCACATCTCCAAGCTCCGCGCAAAGATCGACAAGCCCTTCGGCCGCAACAGCATCACCACGCTGCGCGGCACGGGCTACCGCCTGGAGACACAGATATGACACCGGCTGCGCAGGCAGCGACCAAGACCGCCGACCGCCCTCGGGGTCTGGGCCGCTGGCAGCGACTGCCCATCGTGCTGCGCCTGGTCCTCGCCGTCGCCGTCACCATGTCCCTCGTGCTGAGCGGGGCGGGCGGCCTGGTGTACTGGCAGGTCCAGCAGGCCCTGGACGAACAGCTCGACGCGGACCTTGGCACCTACTCCCACGACCTGCGGGTCGATGTCCTCGCCGGCCGCAAGCTGGGCGGCCCGGACGGCAGCGCCTACCAGATCCTCACCCCCCAGGGACGGATCATCGAGGCCAGCGACCTGGTCCGGACCCAGCGCCTGCTGAGCGGAGCAGCCATCACATCGGTCGCCGGCGGCACCGCGGTCCGCCGCGACATCGGAGGCCTGGCCTCGCTCGACCCGCACACGCTGCGCCTCAAGGCCCAGCGGGTCCAGCTGCCTGACCGCACCGTGATCGCGGTCGCCGCCGTGCGCCGCGGCCACCGCGACGAGGCCCTGCGTGAACTCCTCGCACAGCTTGCCATCGCCATGGGACTCACCCTGGTCGCCGCCTCCTACGTCGGTTACCGCACCGCCCGCGCCGCTCTGGATCCGGTGGAGCGCTACCGCCGCCGCGCCGCAACCCTGGCCGATGGCACCTCCGGGGTGCGGCTGCCCGTTCCCGAGGACCGTGACGACGAACTCACCCGGCTCGGGCACACCCTCAACGAGATGCTCGAGCGCCTCGAAGCCGCCGCCGAACGCGAACGATGCTTCCTCGCGGACGCCAGCCACGAACTGCGCACCCCGCTGTCCCTGCTGCGTGCCGAACTCGATGTCGCCCTGCACCGGCCGCGCCCCGCCGCCGAACTCACCGCCACTCTCCACTCGGTGGACAGCGAAGTGCAGCGCCTCATCGACCTGACCAACGCCCTGCTGGACCTGGAGCAGCTCGGCGGCACCGACCACCTCACCCGCTCCCCGATCGACCTGCCCGAGCTGATCGCCTCCGCGGTCGCTCCCTACCGCGCGGGCGCCACACGCGAGCACCGCACCATCAGCATCGACGCGGCACCCGGCACCGTCGACGTGGACGCCCACTGGATCCACCCGGCCATCGGCAACCTCATCGACAACGCCCTGCGCCACAGCCGCGGCCACATCCACATGACCGCAACCGCCGCCGACGGGCGCCTGCGTCTGACCGTCACGGACGAGGGACCCGGCTTCCCACCCGATTTCCTGCCCAAGGCCTTCGACCGGTTCGCGCGCGCCGAGGCCAGCCGCACCAGCCCCGGCTCAGGACTCGGCCTGGCGTTCGTCGCCGCGGTCGCCGCCTCTCACGGCGGCACCGCGCTCGCCGAGAACACCGGACAGGGCGCCGCCGTCAGCGTCGACATCCCCTGCTGAGAGGCGCCCTCTCGGACGCGGCGGGACGAGCAGACCTCTGCATCAGCCGCTGCCGGGTGGCCCCGCGCTTCTTCCGCCTGACACATCCCGCGGAAGACGCACGGGAAGCACCCGGCGGCCGGCCTTGCTCCCGAGCGTCGTCTCGATCCACCTTCCGATCATGCCCCTCCGGACAGACCCTGGGCTGTCCGCCGGTGCGGGGCCTCGTCATCGGGGATGTCCGGGGAGGCGAAGTGGAACGGCACCCCAAGGCGGTCGGCCAGGGAACGGCCCGCCTCACCGGCGGCGGTGCCCGGCCGCCGGGTGCCAAGACGGTGGTGGACGGTGGCCGGGTGGCCTTCTCCGAACGTCGTCAGTACGCCCCGAACGACCAGAAGACGCCCACCTCGTCGTCGGCCACCGCGATCAGGCCCAGGTCCTCGAAGAAGTCGAGGCCGTTGAGGTACTCGGAGGTGAGGAAACCACGGGATTCCGTGCCGTGGAGGCCTGCTGCGAGGAAGTCCGGAGCCGGATCAGAGGCGGCGGCCGTCGCGTTGGTCCAGTAGCGCGCGGTGGGCCCGTACCGGTCGAGCAGGGTTCGGGCATCCGCCGGCACGGCGTCCCGGTCCGGGCGGGAGCGGACGGGGGCGGGCTCCGACTGCCATCCCTCGGCCATGATGACGAGCACGGCGACCGCCGCCTCCGCCTCCAGGCGGTTGTGGTTATGACCTGGGGGTCATGCCCAGCCCTTGTGCGAGTCCCTGGGCCGCTGCCCCACGCTGCAGTGCCCCGCTTTCCCCCGAGCCGCCTCTGCGCCGCAGTACGACCAAGCACACCCCGGCCACGGTCGCGAGCACAACCGCCATGGAAACAATGAAGATCATGGGTCCCCCTTTGTCCGGCGGAACCGTCCTGTGGTCCCTTGTCGATCCGTTACTGACAGTATCGGCGCGGTGGCGGAGTTTGTGAATACCGCGATCATCGCGTCTATAGGCCGTCTCCTTCGGGCTGTGCCGGCCCGGAGTGATCGGCAAGGCGCGCGCTGCGGCGAACGATCCGGAGGAGCGACGACACCGTGCCTCAGCCGGCCCGAGGCAAGCACGGTGCTGTCGAAACTCGTGAACATTCCGTCCCGGCCTCGGGAGCCTCATGCCTCCCAAATCAGTATCGAAGTGCTGTCCGTTCTCATGGACGAAGCCACCGGCCGGGACGTGTGCGCCGGCTCCCCGGCAGGATGTGAACGGGCAACACTGCTTTGGGAGCGAGGTGGGGCGAGTTGAGGTCTGACCTGCGGGATACCGACTTCGGCGGCTGCCGGCTGTGGCCTCCGCCAGCGGGCGCAGTTCCCTGTGAGTCCCCGCCCGATCTGGCGCGGTTGTGGCACGGAGGACATCTGATCCGCAGCTCCAGCGAGTCGTCGCAGACCTCTTGGCGGGGTGACCGTGGCAACGAAAACGGCTGTGTCTTCTTGCCCTCGGTCTTGTCTCCAGTCTTGGTGAGCTGGGTCTTTTCCGGTCGGGGTGGTGTACGCCCGTGGGCAAATGGTCGTTGCTGGTCGCCGTTGGGTGATGGCGAGCGGCCCAGGACGGCCCAGGGACGGCCCGGAGAGGCGGCATTGGTGTATCTCATGTCGGAGTTGCTGGTACGGTGCGGCCGCGATCAACCATCGGGTTCGGGGAGGGGCTTTGAGAGCGAAGACGCTGCTCGTGTACGCCGACAACGACGTGTCGGACCCGTTGCGACGAGTGGGGCCGGCGGACCTGGCGCGGGCGACAGGTCAGATCACGGGCTCTCGTCGCCGTGTGGCGGCTGTTTCGGTCCGCGCGCGGCTCGTCGCGGTAGCGGCCACGTCCCTGCTGGCTGCAAGTTGCGGAATGCTGGACGATCCGGTCAAGGACCGCTGGGAGTCCAGAACTGAGTTTTCAAGTTGCGGCAAGGTGAGCTTGGCTCAGGGTGAGGAGATGCAGAAGCAGGCGGTGCGGGAAATCGTCTGCCTCCGGCGAGCCCTGGAGAGTGGCCAGAGCGCAGAACTGAAGGTGACCTATCCCACTGTGGAAGGTGACCCGATTCGCGAGTACTACCGCTTGACGCCGCAAGGCAGGCTTGAGGTGTACACGGACAGCACGGACGACGGCAACTCGGACCAGAAGTGGTCGTTCGCTGAGTGCTACACCCCGGAATGGTTGGCTGAGATTTCCTGCGATCAATGACCAGGCCAACGCGATGAGGTCGTCCATGGTCGCCTGGCAACCGACTGGAACCCGCAATGGGGCAGCCACGCAGTCCCGAGGTTCCCTGGTGAATCGATCACATGCTCGTCTACAACTGCGCGCGGAACATCAGCGATCAATGCGCGAGCCGCGCCAAGCGGCATACGTCGCCTATGCCGAAGGCTTCAGAGCTTCTTACGACCTCTACCAGAAGTCCGAGTCCCAGCTGGAACTGGCCATGGAGTTCAGTGGGACTCGGGAAAAGAGTCTCGCTGACGGCATGGCGAGGTGTCGATGCGACCTATGGGCGGGAGGTTCGCTGGGGTCTGCTGGGCGGGTCGCGAGGGGGGACGAGGATCGTCGACGGTTACTGCCGGTCGGCTACTGCCGGTTGGCTTAGTGGTCGCGCGGATAGGCGTGGTGGGGGCCTCGGCGGCAGAACTGGCACAGGTCTCGGTGATCACGGAGTTGTGACGCTCAGTGATCATTGGGGAGACCTGTGCCCGCGCTGCCATCATGCTGAGCTCAGGCGGTGGGAGTCGGAGTCAGGTGAGGGTTTCGCCGCCGTCGACGGTGATGATCTGGCCGGTGACGTAGTTGTTGGCCATCGAGCCCCTGGCTGCCTGGAGCTCCGAGCATCACACCGAGATCCGACGCCACCAGGACGCGTACGACAGGAGCGCCACACGGAGTGAGTGACTGGCGTGCGGCGGAGTGGATCCCGCCCAGTGCTGCATTTGGCCGCCGCGCTGTGCGCGGCCTTCGGTCACGGATCGACCTGACTTCGTCAGCCGGCGAGCGCAGCGAGCCTTGAATCCGTAGAGAAGGTTTCTACTCACGCAGCCCACCACTTACCCGGTACGCCCGAGGAGCTGCCGTCAACTACTACCGTCAACGCCCCCGCAGCGGGGGCGTTCTGACTGGTGGGCGCGGACGTTTCGAACCGCCGACATCTGCTTTGTGGGCCTGGCGCCGACCACAGGGTCTTGGCAGGTCAACAGCCGTACAACAGCGCCCAGTCTGTCAGCGCGTGCCTGCACCGCCTCGCACCCCAATCGACCGTGAGTGACTGATCGATCTGGCACAGGTCTGGCACGCGCGGCGCCGCCGGCACGTGCCTTGTAAGTTCGATCACGGCCCGGAGGTGGTCCCGGCCTATCGCATCTGTGCTTTGAACCAGCGGATCGCAGCGATGGCTAGTCCGACGACAGCGATGATCACGACAGCAGCAGCGATCTTGGCGCCCAGGGGCATTGCTCCGAACACGTGCGTCTCCCTTGTCGAATGGCTGCAATTGCCTGCAGATACGCGCTCGGGTTCTCGCGTGTGATGACCATGGCATGCCGCCCGGCGCTCGTAGCATCCAAGGCGAAAGTCTTGAGGATCTTCTGAGCTCGGCATCTACACACGCGGAAGCGTGCGACCCACATCGCCGAGCACACTGTCCATCCACGCGATGTCGTGATCGCCGCTCATGCCGGGTACCGGATCCAGGCCTACTGACAACCAGCGCCCGGCCTCGTCGCGTGCAGTATGCCGTCGGCACGGCTGTGACCAGCCACCTTCGGCTGAAGCACTGAAGCTGAACGTTATTTCCTGATCCCGTAGTTCACGGCGAACTGTCACCGTTCAATCATGTTGGATATGCGATCAACGCAGGTGGCGGATGATGCGCTCCATCGTCCGCACACCTTGGGGGATCCATGCGCCTTGGGACCTTGCTTCTCGTGGGAGCGCTCGCGCTGGCGGCGGTCGGCTGCAGCGACACGGCCGAGACCACCGACGCCGACGCGAAACCCTCGCAGTCGCCGAGCGGACCGGACGCGGGGGACAAGTTCCTCGCGAAAGTCCACGCCCGCCAGTTCGAGAGCTGGGCGAAGAGCGGCCCCACCGATCAGGAACTGCTCATGCTGCCGCCGGAGTGGTGCCTGGAGCTGAAGGACGGGCACAGCGTCGACCACCTGCTCGGAGACAACGCGTCGGCGTACCCGATCGGACCTGGGTGGGGCACCGAGAGGCCGGAGGCGGAGGAGCTGCTGATGCTCGGCGTCACCACCCACTGCCCCGAGCTCCGGGAGCAGGTCATCAAGGAGATGCAGCAGGCGGGGCTGTACTGAGAGCGGCCCGGACATGGGCGCTGAACAACATTTTCAGTCACGCCCCTATGCGCGTGGCTGGTTCGGGTGCATCGTTGATCGCGCGGGATCCCCGAAGCCCCCAGGCCGAGGCCCCGTTTCGGGTTCTGCCAGGAGTTGCGTACTTGGCGGGGTCCGCCGCCCCTCCCGACCTCCCCGCGGGAGGCTTCGCGGCTGTGGTCTCTCGGCTGTCAGCGGCTGGTGCCGTGCTGCATGCGCGCGGTGGTCACCGCACCTCGAAGCCGTTGTCGCTGCCGGGCAGAAGGAAGCCCCACCGCGGAGCGATGGAGGCTTCAACTGCTCTGGCTGGTGGCGTGAGCGTCTCGGCGCGACTGCGCGTTCGTCTGCTCTGTCATGAACTGCTCGACAACCTCGGGATGTCGACGCATCGCTGCGCGCAGTTGCTTCACCTGGAAACGTTCACGGCCACGTTCCCGAACCTCCTCATAGCCCGGCCTGGCCCTGACCTCGACCACCTCACCCGCACCCTCCGCCGAGGCCTGCGATACGTCCCACTGCGGCCCGACCTCATCGACGGATGCCTCGCCGGCACCTGCCTGTCTCTCGCCCGGCCGGTCCGCCGCTGAAACTCTCAGCAGCTCCCCTCCGGCCGACATATCGTCGAGCCAGGTTGTGACTCAATGAGAGGACCATGTGCAGTTCGAGGACGCCAACTGGACGTGGAACCGGAACATTCCGCTCAGGTATCTGCTGGTCAGCGAGGAATGGGACGGCGAGCAGACGCTCTGGGCGCGGTGCTCCAACACCGACCGGCTGTTCGTGGACCCCGTATCCAGGCGGGAATCGCTGACCCTCGTCGCCTGCGCACCGACCGGTCGGCTGCTGAAGGCCGTCGAGCGGTCGGCCCGTGAGCCGGTCGATCTCGGTGATCTGTTCGTCACGGTCGACTTCCCGGACAGCCATGACGATTCGCGGGGCGGGTACTGGGTGCACTACTGGGACTTGGAGCACGTCCTCGTTGTCGGCAGCCGTCCCTCCCCGACCGATCCGCTGCTGCTCGATGTGCTCATCGAGGCCGAGGTGACCGGTCCGACTCAGCCCTCCTACCGTCCGGGCCCGGTCCGCGAGCCCAAGGACGCAGAGGTGCGGATCAACAACGGGACGGGCAGCCGGATCGGCCGGTGCCGCCGAGTCGAGGGCCTGTATGCCGACCGGCCCGCCCCGGAGGTGGCGCCGATGCGGCTCATCGGCTGCGAGCCGACCGGCCAACTGCTCGAACGGCTCGTCCGGCCGAGGACGAACGGCGACCCGGTGGAGCTCTGGGCGGTGGACCGTACGGGCCGGGTGATCCGCACCGAGAATCGCCTCACACTGCACATCGCCGACTCGCGCCCGTCCGTGCTCGGGGGCGCCCTCATCGACATATCCCTGCGCGAAGGGCTGAAGCACCCGCCGGGACTGGCGGCACGCCCGGTCTGGGACGCGTGGCACGACGGCGCTCCGGGAGAACGGAACATGTGGGCCCGCTACTCACCCGGCGGCCGGGAGGAGTGGCTGCGCTTCACCTCGGCCAGTCCCGGCGCGGACGCGGGCAGCACGTGTCATCTGGACGGCAGGTTCGTCACGGACGTCGCCGGCCTGAAGTGCGCGCTCGGCGAAGCAGTCGCAGGCCCCGGCCGGCACCTCAATCTGTGCTGGGGAATGCTCAAGGGCTGCCCCTGCGGCGGGGACAACCTGCCGGGGCGATTCACCCTTGTCTGGCACGACTCCGAGATCGCCCGACACGCCCTGGCCTCGGTAAGCGTGGACGCCGCCGGCGAGCTCACCTACTTCGAGAGCACCGTGCAATACCTCAGACAACTCGGCACCACCGTCGTTCTGCGCTGACCGGACGGCCTTTTGCGTGCTGGTGGTGGCCCCGCTGAATTGCCGAATCCGTCACCGGTACTCCAGCCGTGCCGCCAGTCTCTCGGGGAGAGCGTGCCGGTTCGCCCGGGTCACGGTGATGAGTTCGATGTCGGCGCGCTGTTTCAGGGGGTCGGTGAACGGGTCGCTGTGTGCATGAACGGTCGCGACCACGTCGATGCCGGACTCGAAGACGGAACGCACGGCCTCCCTGAACGAGGCAGAGGCCAGCTCCATCCGCCCGAGCTCGTCGATGAGCACAAGCTGCCCGGGGACTGGATCCGCCGAAGCCGCCATCAGAACCGGCAGTGCCAACCGGTCCATGACGCCCAGGTCGACGCCGTAGCGCCCCACCTGTGGCGGTCCCGGGAAGCCGACATGGGCGAGCACAGCACGGTGTCCCGCTGCCGTCTCCAGAGCGAAGCCGACCCGGGCGCCGCCTTGCCGGATCTCCTCCGTGGTGAAGCCGACGATGTCACGGTTGTGCAGAAGCGCGGCCAGTCGGCGGATTGCGGTCGTCTTACCGACCCCGGGGCGCCCCTCCAGCAGGATCCTTGTCGGCATGTCGTACTCCGTTTCAGGCGTCGGCAGTCCTCCACCAGGGTTTCAGCGAAGAGGGTAAGTGCCGCCTCGACTCGTCCGATCGGGTGCTTGGGGCGCCCGCTCCGTGATGTTCATGCCGTTCACCGGGTAGAGCGGCGCTCATGACCGCAATTGAGCTCAGCAGCACGGCGTTCGGCGACCATCAGATGATCCCACGCCACTACAGCGGGGAGGGGGACGACGTCTCGCCCCCCTTGACCTGGACGGCGGCACCGGAGGGTGCAGCGGAGCTGGTCCTGGTCTGCGAAGACCCCGATGCACCGGGAGGGACGTTCCTCCACTGGCTCGTCACCGGTATCGACCCGGGGAGCTCCGGTGTGGACGACGGCGAGTCGCCCCCCGGCGGCCACGCATGGCCCAACGACTTCGGACGAGTGGGCTGGGGCGGGCCCATGCCGCCCCCGGGGCACGGGAAACACCGCTACTTCTTTCGCCTGTATGCCGTGTCCGAGCCGCTCCCTCTCCACGGCCGTCCAGGCTCCGACGCGGTGCACCATGCATTGAAGGGCAGGCAGCTGGCCAGCGGCTCGCTGGTGGGCACCTACCAGCGCTGACGCCGTCGACAGCGTCGTGCGGGGCCCGTTGGGGGCAAGGGGGCGCAGGTTCACATCCTGTCGTCCCGACTCAGCCTTGCGGGTCGGCACGTATAAGCGCTGATCGTATCCATGGGCCCCGTACAGCCGGACGAAGCGGGCCGACACGACCGTCCCGCGGTGTACGAGGCCGTGCGCCTGTCGCTCGTACAGCTCAACCCGTTCCCGGCCGCCCGGCCCGATGGGCTGGACGAGCCGGCCACCGGTCCGCAGTTGTGCGACGAGCGGCCCTGGTACCTCAGGGAAGGCCGCGCAGACGACGACGGCGTCGTACGGAGCACGGGCCGGCATGCCGAGCGTCCCGTCACCGGGGACGATCTCGGCGTTGCCGAGGCCCTGCCCGGCGAGCCGTCGGCGGGCCTCCTCGACCATGTCCGGCCAGCGCTCGACGCTGACGACGCAAGCGGCCAGGCGCGCCAGCAGTGCGGTCTGCCAGCCGTAGCCGGTCCCGACTTCCAGGACGCGTTCGCCTCCGGTGAGGCCGAGTGCGGAGACCATCATGGCGACCAACGAGGGCTGGGTGGTCACCTGATCGTGGGGGAGCGGAATCGGTACGTCCAGGTACGCGGACGCGAGATGCCCGGCGGGGACGAAGGCCGCCCGCGGGGTGACCCGGACAGCCTCCAGCAGCCGGTCGTCCGTCACACCCACGGCCCGCGCCGCGCGGACCAGCTCCTCGGGGGATGACTGATGGGCCATCGAGTGCCTGCGGCAGCCCGTCGGACCGCAGTCGTGGTGCGTTCCAGCCACATCGACCGACTCCTCCGATCACGCTCATGACCTGCCCGCTTTCCTCGCGCTGCACTGCCGCCGTCATGTCCGGTGCCGGTGCATCGCACCCGCCGTGCCCCGGAACCGCGTACGCGTTCACGTCCGCGTCAGGAGGGCGTCCCAGGGTCGGCGTACCGCAGCAGCGCGCCCACGCCCTCGTCCAGCGTCAGCTCGCTCTCCGGCACGACGACAAGTTCGGCACTGGTGCCCACGAGGGTCCGCACCAGGGCCTCGTCGGCGCGCTCCTCGCGGGGTGCCCGCACGCCGAAGGAGATCAGCTCCTCCTCGGTCAGGGTGAGCAGGGTGGGCTCAGGGCCCGCCCAGAGCCGCAGGGAGCTCCCGGGAGGGTGGTTGAGCAGCAACGCCGCGACCTGGCCGCGCTGGAGGGCGGCGACGGTGGCGGACAGCCCCTCCGTCGCGGCCCCGTGCAGTGCGTGCCGGCCGATGAAGATGTCCACCAGCGTCCGGTCGTGCGCGGCCATGTGGCCGTGGAAGACGGTGTTCAGCTGCGGCTCCAGGAGGGCGCGTCCGGTGTCCGTCGCCGTGGGACCACCTACGCGTACGACCCTGTCCCGCAGGGCGTGCGGGAGGCGGCGGATCAGTACGTTGGACGCCCATTTGTCCCCGCCCATGACGACGGCGTCGGCGTGGGCGCGCCGCGCCCATTCGTCCAACTGATGGCCCAGCCGGACCGCGGTGTGGTGCCAGGTCGCCACCGCGACCCTGAGGTGCAGCCGCTCACCCGGGGTGACATTGGATGCCGGCCAGGTCCCGGTCTCCGCGTCCAGCGTCACCCAGCCGTGGGTCTCGGCGGTCGGCAGCCCGCTGTAGTGCACGGTCACGGCCAGGTAGGGGATCTCCGGGATGTGCTGGGTGACCAGGGGCATCGCGTCCGGCAGCGTGCCGTAGCGCGCGGAGTCGTGCGCGGGTGGTCTGGGCAGCTCCCCGTCCAGTACGAGCGCCCCGTGCGCGGCGAATATGGCCTGCCCATGTATCCCCGGTACTTCCGTATCGGCGCCGACCACCTCCTCCACCACCTTGAGCAGTGTCCTGTCCGCGCCCTGACGGGTCAGGCGGTCCCGCAGCCGCTGCCAGCGCAGCGCGATCGCCCGTTCCGGATGCTCGACGTCACGCGAGGTGTCCAGATACACGGAGGCGAACGGGCCGGGCTCCGCGTAAAGGGGCTCCAGGAACGACAGCCTCATTGCCACTCCTTGTCGACGGTCTCCCCACGTTCGATGATGCGCGCTCCTACTGAGCATTTTATCGAATGATTATTCGAGTTGTCTCAATTCATCGACGCTTCAGGGCGGCTCTCCGAGGGTCTTTGCGGCACGCGGCGCCGGCCGCACTTCCGTGAGGTCGCCCGTGGACGACGGGCTTGTCGGCCGCAGGGGGCAGTGGCGACCTGCCTTCTGTGGGGCGCATCAAGATCGGCTCAGTATGCGAGACGGGATGTCTTGCATTATGGATCAGCTGCCATAGTTGTAACCCACACATACCAGGGAGGGCTGCTGTGCGCCGTTGGATGATGCTGGCTCTTGGGACCGCAGCGCAGACGGTCGCCTGCACCTTCCTCTACGGACTGCCGTACACCTCGGAGACGTTGAGACGGGACAACGGGCTGACACTCGGTCAAGTCGGATTGCTGATCGCCTGCCCGACCGTCGGCCTCGTGTTGACTCTCGTCGCCTGGGGAGCCCTGGCCGACCGTTTTGGCGAGCGGGGCGTCATCACCTCCGGTCTGGCCATCACAACCGTCCTCCTCTCCCTGGGGGGTGCGGTGAATGGCCTGGTTCCCCTGGGCGTGCTCCTGGCACTGGCCGGGGCGGCGAGCGCATCGGTCCGCGGCCAGCGGCCGGCTCGTCGTCGGATGGTTCTCCGCCCGGGAGCGCGGGCTCGCCATGGGAATCCGGCAGACGTCGACCCCGCTGGGCATGGGGATCGCCGCTCTGATCGTCCCCACGCTCGCCGCGCGCAGCGGCGTGAAGGGGACCGTCTTGTTCTGCGCGGCGTTGTGCGGTGTCGTCGCCGTGCTCGTCGGCTCGCTGACCTCGGATCCGCCTCGCACCGCGCAGTCCGCAGCGCAGGAGCCGGCCGCCAACCCCTACCGTCACTCCAATCTGTGGCGCATCCATGCCTCCAGCGCCCTGCTGTGCGTTCCACAGTTCGCGGCGAACGCGTTCGCGATGGTGTTCCTGATCGACGTCCGGGGCTGGAGCGCCGTGCACGCAGGTCAACTCCTGGTGGTGTCGCAGGTGCTGGGGGCTGTTTCGCGTGTCGTGGCGGGCCGTTGGTCCGACCGGGTCGGCAGCCGGGTGCGGCCGATGAGGCAGCTGTCCGTGTGCATTGCCGTCGTCATGGGCGCGACTGCGCTGGGTGCCCTCTGGCCCTCGCCGCTGACGGATCTCGCCATGATCGTCGCCTGCGGTATCACCGCAAGCACCAACGGCCTGGCCTTCACCGCCACCGCCGAGCTCGCAGGGCGCTCCTGGTCGGGACGCGCCATGGGCGTCCAGAACACCGGTCAGAATCTCGCCGCATCGCTGACACCGCCGCTGCTGGGCGGGCTCATCGGCTCGGCGGGCTATGCGTGGGGCTTCATGCTGGCCGGAGTCCTGGCCGGCGCGGCATGCTTCATGATCCCCACCCTTGAGAGCAGTGCGCTGCCGGGCTCCCACCAGGAAGGTGCGATCGGGCCGGATGAGCTCGTGCAGGCCGCCCGGCAGAAGGGCAAGGAGAAGCCCTCCGGCGCGGATCCGGTGCAAGGCGCTTAGCGCGGTCCGGACAACAAGGAACCCCGGGGCCGTGGATTGCTGTTGGGGCGGGTGACGGGAATCGAACTCGCGCTCCGAGCTCGGGAATCAACCAGCACTTGATCGCCGGACAGGCGATCGGCGTCGTCCTTCCGACGGAGCCTGCGAGTGGACGCGTCCACCGCTGGGCCGGAGGACGTCGCCCACGCCGTCGTCGAGGCGACCGCATGCGTCGGTGAGGGGCCGCTCACGGTCCGGGGATGCCGGCCTGCTCGCGATGTCGCGGTTGCGACATGTCCCACCTGCGCCACCGATAATCGGTGACACTGCGCCCGGCGTCACCGGATTCTGTGCAGCACCGCATGAGCATTTGCCGTGCATTCATGGAAAGGTGCCGACCGGATGAGACGGATCCGCCTTGCTGCGGCCCCCGCGGTGTGCAAGCCCGCCACCCTCGCCGAGGACGACGACGCGTCCACTTGTCGGCTGGACAGCATCGACGCGCAGGCGGGTCCGTGTGTCCGGGAATGACTTGGACCGGTTCTGGCAGCAGCTTGCCCCGGCGTCCGGCAGACCGTGTAGCGCGCCTGCCTGCACCGAGGGCTGTACTGGCGGTACTCCGGCACATGGCAGCGGCGCGGACGTCGAGTATGTCTGCGCACCGGCCGCCGCACTCGAGGGGTGTAGTACGGTATTCAACTGTTGGACGGGTGGTATCAAGGAGAACACCGTGACACTGGAAGCCGCCGGAGTCAGCGATGTCGAGGAGTCCGCCTACCGGATTCTGGTGACGATGGGCCGGGCTTCCGCGCACGACTTCGCGGTACGGTCCGGTCTCGACATCACGGACGCCGAACAGATACTCACGGCACTGACCGCCAAGGGGCTGGCCAGCCACACCGACGGAGTGCCGAGGCTCTACCGGGCAACGCCTCCCGACGTGGCGCTCATGCCCCGGCTCAAACAGCAGGCCGATGCCCTCGACCATGCCCGTGCCACGGCCACCGGACTGCTGGAGATCTACCGGGACACCATGCGCCGCAGCGACGCCGACCAGCTCATCGAGGTGATCACCGGGGCGGACGCACTGCGCCAGCACCTGCGCCGCATCCAGGCGGACACCCGCGACGAAATGCTCTGGTTCTGCAAGGCGCAGTACGTGGCCATGCCCTCGGGCAGCAACAGCGAGGAGTTCGAAGCCCTGGCGCGCGGTGTGCGCTATCGCGTCCTCTACGAGAAGGCGTTCTTCGACGACGACGGTGCCGTGGACAACGTTATCGAGGGAGTACGGGCAGGTGAAGTCGCCCGCGCCGTGCCCCACTTGCCGCTGCGCCTCGCCGTGTCCGATCGCGCCATCGCCATCTGCCCCCTCGTGCCGGGAGGTCCGTACGGCAGCCCCGAGGAACCCACCACGGCCCTGGTACGCGACAGCAGCCTGCTGGCGGCGCTCGTCGCGCTCTTCGAGCGCTACTGGGACGATGCCGTCCCCCTGCACGTGGACGATTCCGGAACGGTCAGCGGTACCGACGGAGTAGTCGGCGCCGACCCCCTCTCAGCAACGGACCGACGGCTGCTCTCCCTGCTCGTCGCAGGTGTCGCGGACAAGGCGATCGCCTCCCAGATGGGCTTGAGTCGACGTACGGTCCAACGCCACATCCAGCAGCTGATGACGTTCGCCGACGCCGCGACACGCATGCAACTGGCATGGCAGGCCGCTCGCCGGGGCTGGGTGTAGCGGGGCGGGGCCGTATCCGGCGCCTGCTCCGGGACTGTCCTGCATTTCGCGTGAGTCCCGGTGCAGACGCTTCTTCGTCGTGCGGTGGTGCTATTGGTCGTCGGTGACGCGGTCCCGTACTACCCGGCGAGCCACCACGGGGTGCTCAGCCCGTACCGCAGTGCCGCCGTTCATGTCGGTGCCCGCCTCCGTCGTCGGCTTCGGTGCAGCCGTCACCCGCACCGACGCCACCGTCGTCTCCGGCAGGAAGCATCCCATTGCCACCACTGCCGGTGGGGAGGAGCACGGCCTTGGTCCCGTCGGTGAAGGGCCCGATGCTCTTGGTGCCCATGCAGACCCTGACGTTCTGGTTCCCCATGGGGAACCCGTCTGTGTCGATCAGCCCGAACACGAGGGAAGGGTCGTGCGTCGCGCTGCGCAGTCCGCGACACCAGCACCCACACCCCTGTCGCCACCGGTACCGCCGACATGGACGCCGAGAACGGCCGAGGCCTGCACCTCATCGGCACACTCAGCCTCACCGCCGCCGCGTGAACCCGACGACCACAGCGACGACGGGCGGTTCGGAGCCGGCCCGGCCGGCACCAGGGACGGCACCGCGAAGACTCGGCAGCCGCCGCCTCGGCCGTGGCATGCCGCTGTCGGCGGGGCCCGCGAGTCTCACCTACGGCTTCCAGCCACCTGCCTGCGGTGTTCCCGGAGTCCGGGTATGCGGGCGCCGCACGGCGAGGGCCGCGATGTCGTCGTCGAGCCTTCCGCCGCTGTAGTGGAGCAGGGCCCGGTGAAGCCGGTCGAGCAGTTCGCGGGGCGGCGTCGGGCCTTGCCGTCGCATCCAGTCGGGCAGGGGGAAGAACTCGCCGGTGCGGTCCCGGGTCTCCGTTACGCCGTCGGTGTAGAGCAGCAGCTGGTCGCCCGGGGCGAAGGCGACGGTGTCGACGTAGTAGTGGTCCCCGATCAGTGTCGCGAGGTTGAGGGGCGGTGAGGGAGTGGTGGGCTCCAGGACGCGGATCTCCCCGAGGTGCACGATGAGCGGCGGGGGATGCCCGCAGTTGAGAAGCCTGACGTGGCCGCCGCCGTGCGGGATCTCGGCGATGAGAGCGGTGGCGAAGCGCTCCGGCAGGTCGTGGGCGGGGAACGTGGCGCTGTGGCGGTTGATGCTGGTGTCCAGGCGATGGGTGATGCCCCTCAGGTCGGGCTCGTCGTATGCGGCCTCCCGGAAGCAGCTGATCACCGCCGAGGCAGCCCCCACCGCGGACAGGCCCTTGCCGCGCACGTCGCCGATGAGCAGCCGGACCCCGTACGGTGTGTCGGCCGCCTCGTAGAAGTCGCCGCCGATCCGGGCCTGCTCCTGAGCCGCCAGATACAGCGACTCGATCTCGATGTTCTTGATGCGGCGCGGCAGCGGGCGCAGCAGCACCTTCTGGGCTGTGTCGGCGACGAGCCGGATCTGGAAGAGCGCCTCCTCCCGCTGGAGTCGGACATGGCTTGCGTATGCGGCCGCCAGGGTGACCGCGACGATCGCAGCCGCCGTGTACGGCGTCCCCAGGTCGGTGTACACGAGGCTGAGGCCGACCATGACCAGCAGGCAGAACGTCCCCAGCAGGATCGTGGGGAGCACGGGCCACATCGCGGCGGCCAGGGCGGGTGCGGCGGGCAGGAGGCGGCTGACGGCGATCTCCCTCGGTGTGGAGAACGCCAGGCCGGCGATGAGGAAGGTAAGGATCACCGGTGCCAGCGGAGCAGCTTCCCGCCGGCCGCCGTGGGGAGGACGACGGCGCCACAGCTGCCCGGGCATGATCACAGAGCGCATCATATCGTGACGAAGCGCCCATCGAGCTCGATGGAACATGGGCGGACGGGCGGCGGGCTCGGGCAGCGTATGAGACACCCCATGGGGGCAGGTGCGTCAGTCGCCGGTCGTCAGGCCGTCCGTCACGCCCGCCGGCCTCATGGGCTGCCGGGCGCCGGTGCCGTACTCCCGCGCTCGATCAGCCCGGGCAGCGGTACCTGCACGGTGCGGGCCGCGCCGCCGTCGAGCAGTGCGGTCAGCTCGCGTGCGGCGATCCGTCCGAACGCGACCGTGTCCCGGGACAGCGCCGTCAGCCAGGGGACCGTCAGCCGGCACAGGGCGGAGTCCTCCCACGACACGACCGAGACATCGCCGGGAACGGAGCGGTCGAGGCCCGCGACGACCGTGGCTCCGGCCGCGGCCATCACATCGTTGTCGTAGATGATCGCGGTCGGCGGCGTGGACCGTTCCAGCACTCTGCGGGTGACGGCCGCGCCCTCCGTATCGGAGTAGTCCGTGGTCACCGAGTGGGCCTCGGCCAGCCCGCGCCGGTCGGCCTCGATGCGCAGGGAGCGGATGCGCCGGTCGGTGTGGGCGAGGGAAGGCAGCCCCGCGATGTGCACGATGCGCCGATGGCCCAGCTCGTGCAGCCGGCCGACGATCGCCGCCATGGCGCCCGCATCGTCCGCGCGTATCTGCGAGAGCCCCGGGTGCGGACCCGTGTCGCTGCCGGGCAGAGCGCCGATCACGACTCCAGGCAGCCCGAGTTCGTCCAGCAGGCCGGGGCGGGGGTCGTCCGTACGGGGGTCGACGACGAGCACCCCGTCGACGCGGTGCTCCGCCCACCAGCGCCGGTAGACGGCGCACTCGGCCTCCACATCCTCCACCACCTGGAAGAGCAGCCCGAGGTGACGCTCGGCCAGCACCTCCTGGATGCCGGAGATCAGCTGGAGGAAGAACGAGTCCACGCCCAGGCTCGCCGCCGGGCGCGCCACGACCAGCCCCACGGTGGCCGACCCCTCGCCCGACAGCGCGCGGGCGGCGGTGCTCGGCCGCCAGCCCAACTGCTCGGCGACGCGCCGGATCCGGTCCCGGGTGATCTCCGAGACGCCGGGGCGGTCGTTGAGCGCGAAGGAGACGGCGCTCTCCGACACTCCGGCGCGCTGGGCGATGTCCTTCATGGTCGGCCGTCGCGCGGGTGTGCGCCTTGCCGGCCGGGTCTCCTCGGCCGGCGGCCCCTTCGGTGTCACCCGGTGCCCCTCTTCCTGCGTTCCCCGTCGCTCCTGGGGGGCGTGGTGCTCGCTCGCCCCCGGTGCATCGTAAGCCTTGCCGGCGCTTTGGTCGACCGAAGTGTTCGCCCGACTAATGCGCTTGAGTGCAGACCCTCTAAAGCGCATTAGTCAAACGTCGCCAATAACTCCATGTACCGCTCTGACCTGCGAATATCTGGAAAGTTGAAGCTAACTTCAAGCGAATGTATTGACTTTGCGTCGTGTGCATTGGAAGGTCTGCTGGGCGCACGCAGCCGGAGCGTCATCGACCTCGGCCCGCCGTCCGCACGCCTGGTCCGAGCAAAGGAGCCGTTCACCGTGCGTATCTCCCGCAGAGCAGTAACCGCTGCCGCCGTACTCGCCACCGTCCTGCCGCTGAGCGCGTGCGGAGGCGGATCCGGCGACAGCTCGTCCGACGCCTCCGGCAAGGTCGAAGGAAAGATCACCTTCCAGACCTGGAACCTGCAGGCGAACTTCAAGGACTATTTCAACGGGGTGATCGCGGACTTCGAGAAGAAGTACCCGGGGACCGAGGTCAAGTGGGTCGACCGGCCGGCCGAGGGCTACGCGGACAAGATCAGCGCCGACGCGGCCGGCGGCACGCTGCCGGACGTCGTCAATGTCTCGCCCGACCTGGTCGCACCGCTGGCCAAGGCCGGGCTCGCACTCGACCTCGACAAGGCGGCGGCGAAGTATCGCAAGGAGTACCTGCCGGGCGCCTGGCAGAGCCACCGGATACCGGGCATGGAAGGGACCTACGCCTTCCCCTGGTACCTCAACACCGGACCGCTCTTCTACAACAAGTCCCTCTTCAAGGACGCCGGACTCGACCCCGAGAAGCCGCCGACCACCTACGACGAACTCTTCGACGCAGGTCTGGAACTGGCCACGAAGAGCAAGGGCAAGGTCGCCACGCTGGCCAACGTGCCCACCATCGAGGACTTCGGCCGCTACGGCGGTCAGCTGATGAACAAGGAAGGTACGGGCTTCGCCTTCAATGACGCCAAGGGTGTCGAACTGCTCACCCACTACAAGGAGCTGTACGACGCCAAGGCGCTCGACCCGCAGGCGCTGACCGCGACCCCCGAGTCGTCCGGCCACAAGTTCCTCACCGGGTCCGTGGCGATGAACCCGGGCAGCGCACTGGACCTGGAGAACTTCAAGAAGCAGGCTCCGAGTCTGTACAAGAACATCGGTATCACCGACCAGATCAGCAGCACCGGCAAGGCCAACATGTACGTCATGGGCGTCATGGTGAACGCGCAGACGAAGCAGAAGCCGGCGGCCGTGGCCTTCGCCCACTACGTGACCGACGCGACGCGGCAGATGGACTTCGCGAAGCAGGTCGCCATCTTCCCGAGCACCGCCGGATCCCTCGACGACCCGTACTTCACCGAGGAGGACGGCACCGACGTGACCCGGGTCCGGGTCGCCGCCGCCAAGTCCCTCAAGACAGCGGTCAATTACACGCCGGTGCTCTTCAGCGACCAGATGAAGACCGAGCTGCGCAACCAGGTGGCGAAGGCGCTGCAGGGCAAGCAGAGCCCCAAGGAAGCTCTTGACAACGCTGTCAAGGCCTGCGACCGGCTGCTGCAGCAGAGCTGAGCCCCCCGTGGAGACCCCCCTCGTGAAATCGGCCATGGCATCTCCGCCGATCCCGGACACCGGCACAGCGGTACCGGTGGCCCGGGGCGCACGTCCCGGCGACCGCTGGGCCGGCCGGCTCCCCGGCCACCGGATACGCCGCCATCTCCCCTCCAGCCCGTGGCTGTTCGCGGCCCCCGGCCTGCTCGTCGTCGGGACCTTCAGCCTGTTCCCGTTCTTCAGCACCCTGGTCAATGCCTTCACGGACCGCCGGACGCTGATGCCCGGAAAGTTCGTCGGCCTGGCGAACTTCCAGGAGCTGATCCACGACGAGATGTTCTGGATCGGGCTGCGGAACAGCACGCTGTATGTGGTCGGAGTCGTCCCCGCCCTCGTTCTCCTGCCGCTGCTCCTGGCGATGCTCGTCCAGCGGAACATCCCCGGCATCACGTTCTTCCGCTCCGCCTTCTACACCCCCGTCGTCGCCTCCATCGTCGTCGTGGGGCTGATCTGGGTGTGGATGCTCGACGACCGGGGGCTGATCAACGCGGTACTGGAGGCGGTGGGGATCGGCAGGGTCGGCTTCCTGAGCGACCAGTGGCTGCTGCTGCTCAGCGCGATGACGGTCACGGTCTGGAAGGGCCTCGGCTACTACATGATCATCTATCTGGCCGCGCTGGCCAACGTCCCCAGAGAACTCCACGAGGCGGCCTCCGTGGACGGCGCCGGCGCCGTCCGCCGGTTCTTCACCGTGACCGTTCCCGCCGTCCGCTCCACCATGGTCCTCGTCGGGGCGCTGGCGTCGGTCGCCGCCTTCAAGGCGTTCTCCGAGGTCTATCTGATGGCCGGTCCCTCCGGCGGCCCGGCCGGCGAGGACACCACTCTGGTGATGCTCGTCCAGCGCGTCGGCACCGGACTGACCGGGCGGGTCGGCTATGCCTCCGCGATCTCCGTCGTCATCTTCGTCGTGACGGTCGCCCTGATGCTCCTGGTGCTCCGCGCCGACCGCAAGGAGGACGCATGAGCATCCTGACCTTCACCGACGGCGACGGCCGCCGCATCCCGGTCTGGCAGCTCCTGCTGCGCTACCTCCTGCTGCTCGCCGTACTCGCGCTGACCGTCGGACCGTTCCTGTGGCAGCTCTCGACCTCCCTCAAGGGGCCCGGCGAGGACATCTTCAGCTCCCCGCCGAGGTTCTTCCCCGGCCACCCCACTCCGGACAACTACACGCGGGTCGCCGAGACCATCCCGGTCTGGGACTACGCGCTGAACTCCGTCAAGGTGGCGACCGCCAATGTGGTCACCAACTGCGTCGGCTCCGCACTGGCCGGCTACGCGCTGGCCAGGATGCGGTACCGGGGGCGCAGGGCCGCGACGCTGGCGTTCATCCTCGCCATGCTCGTACCCGTCGAGGGCATCATCATCGCCCAGTTCACCACCATGCGTGAGCTCGGTCTGAACAACACCCTGATCGGTGTGCTGCTGCCGGGATCCGTCGCCGCGATGAACGTCCTGCTGATGCGCAACGCGTTCCTCAACCTTCCGCACGAGGTGGAGGAGGCGGCGTTCGTCGACGGCGCCAATGTCTGGCAGCGGTTCTTCTGGATCGCCCTTCCCTCGGTCAGAGGAACCCTTGCCGTCGTAGCGATCTTCGCCTTCATGGGGGCCTGGGACGACTTCCTGTGGCCGCTGATCGTGCTGAGCGACCCGGCGAACTTCACGCTGACCATCGGGCTGAACTATCTGCACGGCACGTTCGCGAACGACGAACGGCTCGTCGCCGCGGGCACGATCATCGCGGTGCTCCCGCTCATCGTGCTCTTCGCCTGCCTGCAGCGTTTCTTCTTCCGGGGCGTCGGCGAAGGCGCCGTCAAGGGCTGACCGCCCGGCCTTCCCCGCCCCTTCGCACCACAGAACCAGGACACCCGTACCGTATGCCTCACTCCCCGCTGCGCTTCGGCGTCAACTACACGCCCAGCCAGGGCTGGTTCCACCACTGGCTGGACTTCGACCTCGACGCCGTGCGCGCCGACCTGGACTCGATCGCCGGCCTCGGCCTCGACCACATCCGGGTCTTCCCGCTCTGGCCGCTCTTCCAGCCCAACCGCACCCTGATCCGGCCGCGCGCCGTCGAGCAGCTCGTCCAGCTCGCCGACGCCGCGGCCGAGCGCGGCCTCGACGTCAATGTGGACGGACTGCAGGGCCACCTGTCGAGCTTCGACTTCCTGCCCGCGTGGACGCAGACCTGGCACCGGCGCAACATCTTCACCGACCCGGACGTGGTGGCGGGCCAGGCCCAATACCTGCGTACGCTCGCCGCAGCCCTCGCCGACCGGCCGAACTTCCTCGGCATGACGCTGGGTAACGAGATCAATCAGTTCTCCGGCCCCCCGCACCCCGACCCGGACACCATCACCCCCGAACAGGCGGGCCGTTGGCTGCGCACCCTGCTCGACGCCTGCGAGGAGGGCGCGCCGGGCAGGCTCCATCTGCACGCCGAGTACGACGCCGCCTGGTATCAGGACGACCACGCGTTCACGCCCGCCCACGCGGCCCGGATCGGCGCGGTCACCGCCGTGCACTCCTGGGTCTTCAACGGCACCGCCCAACGGCACGGCCGCACCGGAACCGCCACCGAGCACCACGCCGCGTATCTGATCGAACTGTCCAAGGCGTGGGCCACCGACCCGCATCGGCCCGTCTGGCTGCAGGAGGTCGGCGCCCCCGCTCCGCTCGTTCCCGCCGAGCACGCGGTCGCGTTCACCGAGGCGACCGTGGCGAACGCCCTGGACTGCGAGGACGTGTGGGGCATCACCTGGTGGTGCTCCCACGATGTGTCCCGGTCGCTGGCCGACTTCCCCGAACTCGAATACAGCCTGGGCCTGTTGACCAACGACCGGCGGGTAAAGCCGGCCGGTGGGGCCATCGCCGGGATCGTGGCGGACCGGCGGGGCAGGGAGTACCGCCCGGCGCCCCGCACCACCGCACTCGTCGTCGACACCGGAGACGACGACGCCGCGCCCCGGCGCTCCACATGCGCCCCCGGCGGCGCGTTCTTCGAGGCGTTCGCCCGGCTCACCGCGGACGGGGTCCGGCCCACCGCCGTCCTCGCGAGCCAGACCGGGAACAAGGAACACCTGGCCGCCCGCGGGATCACCGATGTCCTCACCCCGGACCAGGTCCGCTGACGCACACCGGCCACACAACCGGACCCGCATCCCAACCCACCACGGAGTCACCCTTATGCATGACGACCGCACCCTGGTCGAAGCCCGGCTCAAGCGCGTTCTCGACGAGCGCATCCGGCCCGCAGTCCACCCGGAGTCCGTACCGCTGGACATCGCCGTCTGGACCGCGCCGGGTGAGCCCGTCCCCGTCGCCGAGGGCCTCGCGGCCCCGGCCGTACCCATCGCGGTCGGTGACCGGTGGGGCGCGCCCTGGGGCACCAGTTGGTTCCGGGTCTCCGGAACCGTTCCGCAGGTATGGGCGGGTCGCACCGTCGAGGCGCTCCTCGACCTCGGCTTCGACGAGAACATGCCCGGATTCCAGTGCGAGGGCCTGGTCCACCGGCCCGACGGCACCCCGGTGAAGGGCCTCAACCCGCGCAATCAGTGGGTGCGCATCGGCGCCCCCGTCGCGGGCGGCGAGGACGTGCTGCTGCACATCGAGGCCGCATCCAACCCGGTCATACTCGACTACCACCCCTTTCTGCCGACGCAGCTCGGTGACAAGGAGACCGCAGGCAGCGAACCGCAGTACACCCTCGCCCGGATGGACCTCGCCGTCTTCGACGAGAACGTGTGGAATCTCGTCCAGGACCTGGAGGTGCTCGGCGAACTCATGGCGGAACTTCCGGTCGAGGGCGCCCGCCGTTGGGACGTGCTGCGTGCCGTCGGCCGCGCTCTCGACAGGGTCGACCTGCAGGACGTGAACGGCACCGCGGCCGCCGCCCGCGCCGAGCTCGCCACGGTCCTCGCGGCCCCCGCCGAACCGTCCGCCCACCGGATCAGCGCCATCGGTCACGCGCACATCGACTCCGCCTGGCTGTGGCCGCTGCGTGAGACGGTCCGCAAGGTCGCCCGTACGACGTCCAACATGACGGCCCTGCTGGAGGACGAGCCCGACTTCGTCTTCGCGATGTCGCAGGCCCAGCAGTTCGCCTGGATCAAGGAGCACCGCCCCGAGGTCTACGCCAAGGTCAAGAAGGCCGTGGCGGACGGACGGTTCGTGCCGTCCGGCGGCATGTGGGTCGAGTCCGACACCAACATGCCGGGCTCCGAGGCGATGGCCCGTCAGTTCGTGCACGGGAAGCGGTTCTTCCTCGACGAGTTCGGTGTCGAGAACGACGAGGCGTGGCTGCCCGACACCTTCGGCTTCGCCGCCGGTCTGCCGCAGATCATCAAGGCCGCCGGCTCCAAGTGGCTGCTCACCCAGAAGATCTCGTGGAGCCAGACCAACAAGTTCCCGCACCACACCTTCCAGTGGGAAGGCATCGACGGCACCCGGATCTTCACCCACTTCCCGCCCGTCGACACCTACAACTGCTCGATGAAGGGCAGCGAGATCGCCCACGCGGCGAAGAACTTCAAGGACAAGGGCGTCGCCCGGCACTCCCTCGCGCCGACCGGCTGGGGCGACGGAGGCGGCGGCACCACGCGCGAGATGGTCGCGAAGGCGGCCAGGATGCGCAGCCTCGAAGGGTCGGCCACGGTGACCTGGGAGACGCCCGCCGACTTCTTCACCAAGGCGGAGGCGGAGTACCCGAACGCCCCGGTGTGGGTGGGCGAGCTCTACCTGGAGCTGCACCGCGCCACCCTCACCAGCCAGGCGAAGACCAAGCAGGGCAACCGCCGCAGCGAGCACCTGCTGCGCGAGGCCGAGCTGTGGGCCGCCACCGCCGCCGTGCGCACCGGGTTCCCGTACCCGTATGCGGAGTTGGACCGGATCTGGAAGACGGTGCTGCTGCATCAGTTCCACGACATCCTGCCCGGTTCGTCGATCGCCTGGGTGCACCGCGAAGCCGAGAAGACGTACGCGGCCGTCGCCGATGAACTGAACGGCATCGTCGCCGCTGCGCAGCGCGCCCTGGCAGGGGACCCCGCATCGGGGGAGCTGCTTGTCTTCAACTCCGCGCCGCACACCCGCGGCGGGGTTCCGGCCGGTGGTGCCGGGGCCGTCACGGTCGGCAGCCCGGGCCGGCTCGCACCGCGCGAGGGCGGCGGCTACGTACTCGACAACGGCCTGCTCCAGGTGGAGATCGACGACCGCGGTCTGGTGGTGTCCGCGTACGACATCGGTGCCGAGCGCGAGACCGTGGCGCCCGGACAGGCCGCGAACCTGCTGCAGATCCACCCCGACTTCCCGAACATGTGGGACGCCTGGGACGTCGACGCGTTCTACCGCAACACCGTCACGGATCTGACGGAGCTCGACAAGCTCACCCCTGTCGAGGACGAGGGCGCGGTCGGCGTCCGTATCGTCCGCAGCTTCGGCGACTCCCAGGTCACCCAGGTGCTGACGCTGTCCCCGGGCGCCAAGCGGCTCGACATCGACACCGAGGTCGACTGGCACGAGACGGAGAAGTTCCTGAAGACCGCGTTCCCGCTGGACATCCACGCCGAGCGGTACGCCTCCGAGACCCAGTTCGGGCACTTCTACCGGGCCACCCACACCAACACCAGTTGGGAGGCCGCCAAGTTCGAGGCCTGCAACCACCGCTTCATCCACCTGGAGGAGCCGGGCTGGGGCGTCGCGCTCGTCAACGACTCGACGTACGGCCACGACGTGACCCGTACCGTCCGGGACTCGACCGCCGGGACGACCACCACCGTCCGGGTCTCACTGCTGCGCGCCCCGCGCTTCCCCGACCCGGAGACCGACCAGGGGGTGCACCGCTTCCGCCACGCCCTCGTACCGGGCGCCACGATCGGCGACGCGGTCCGTGAGGGCTTCCGGATCAACCTGCCGGAGCGCCGGGTCGCCGGCGACCGTACGGTGGCGCCGCTGGTGACCGTGGACAACGACGCGGTCGTGGTCAGCGCCGTCAAGCTGGCGGACGACGCGAGCGGCGATGTCGTCGTACGGCTCTACGAGTCGACGGGCGGCCGCGCCAGGGTCCGGCTCGGCATCGGCTTCGAGTTCGCCGATCCGAAGGCGACCGACCTGCTGGAGCGGCCGCTCGCCGAGGGGAACGTGCCGGTGCGGGTGGACGCGGGCGTACAGCTGTCGCTGCGCCCGTTCGAGCTGGTCACGGTGCGTCTGACGCGCCGCTGAGCCGGGCCGGGACGGAGCGGGGCCGGGCCCCCACGGACCGGCGGAAACAGGCCGGGCGGACTGGCCTCGATGTCGTACAGGGCATCCAGGTCGATCCGCCCGGCCCGTGTGCGTCCTGCACCTTTGCTCTACGACATCGACGAGGATGGCGCGGTCGTGCTGCAGCTCGCCGCCGAACTGTTCGCCGCCCCGAAGCACCCCTGCCATCCAGGCGCTGCTCTCCGCCGCGCCCGTCCCCGACCCGGTCGAGCAGCGCTCCCGTGAACGCATCGTGCTCCACGGCGACCTGCCCAGCCCGCTCGATCCCCCGGCAGGCTGCCGCTTTCACACCCGCTGCCCGCTCGCCACCGACCGCTGCCGCACCGAGGTACCGGCCCTGCGCGAACTGCCCGGCGGACGGCAGGTCTCCTGTCACCTCGTCGAAGCGGACGGGACCGCCCCGGACGCGGCCTCCTGACCTCCCGTACATACGATCCGAACCACACGCAAGTACGTCGCACAGTACGTCGCAGCTAGGAGCCGCATCCGTGTTCACCACCCGGCCGACCCTTCAGGGCACCTTCGGCATGGTGTCCTCCACCCACTGGCTCGCCTCGCAGTCCGCGATGGCCGTCCTGGAGGACGGCGGCAACGCCTATGACGCCGCCGTCGCCGCCGGATTCGTCCTGCACGTCGTCGAACCGCACCTCAACGGCCCGGCCGGTGAGGTGCCGATGATCCTGGCGCCCGGCGACGGCGACGTGCAGGTCCTCTGCGGCCAGGGCCCGGCCCCCGCCGGCGCCACCGTCGCCCACTACCGCTCCCTCGGCCTGGACCTCGTTCCCGGCACCGGACCCCTCGCCGCAGCGGTCCCCGGTGCGTTCGACGCCTGGATGCTGCTGCTGCGCGACCACGGCACCAAGTCCGTCGCCGAGGTGCTGCGGTACGCGATCGGGTACGCGGAGGGCGGCCACGCACCCGTCGAGCGGATCGGCCAGACGGTCGAGACCGTTCGCGAGCTCTTCGAGAACGAGTGGCAGTCCTCCGCCGACGTGTACCTCCCCGGCGGCAAGTCCCCGAAGCCGGGCGAGCTCTTCCGCAATCCCGCCCTCGCCGCGACCTGGCGCCGCCTGATCGCCGAGGCCGAGAAGACCGGCGGCGACGACCGCATCGCCCAGATCGACGCCGCACGGAAGGTCTGGAGCGAGGGCTTCATTGCCGAAGCCCTGGTCCGCCAGGCCGCCCGCCCCACCATGGACACCAGCGGCAGCCGCCACACCGGCACCCTCACCGCCGCCGACCTGGCCGGCTGGTCCGCGTCGTACGAGGCGCCCGCCACGTATGACTGGAACGGCTGGACGCTCGCCAAGGCCGGCGGCTGGAGCCAGGGCCCCGCCTTCCTCCAGCAGCTCGCCCTGCTCCCCGCCGAGCTCCCGCAGTACGGCTCCGCGGAGTACGTGCACCTGCTCATCGAGGGCTGCAAGCTCGCCATGGCCGACCGTGAGGCCTGGTACGGCGACGCCGCCGACGTACCCCTCGACGTGCTGCTCTCGGAGCCGTACAACGCCGAGCGGCGCGCACTGATCACCGACGAGGCGTCGCGCGAGCTGCGCCCCGGCAGCCCCGGCGGCCGCACCCCCCTCCTCAGCGAGCACGCGCACGCCGTCGCCTCCGGCGAGGGCGGGTTCGACGCCATGGGCATCCCGGCGGCGGGCGTCGGCGAGCCGACCGTCGCGAAGGACGGCGCGACCCGTGGTGACACCTGCCACGTCGACATCGTCGACCGCTGGGGCAACATGGTCTCCGCCACCCCCAGCGGTGGCTGGCTCCAGTCCAACCCGGTCGTGCCGGAGCTCGGCTTCCCGCTCGGCACCCGCCTCCAGATGGCCTGGCTCGACGAGGGCCTGCCGAACTCCCTCACCCCCGGCCGCCGCCCCCGCACCACCCTCACCCCGTCCCTCGCCCTGCGCGACGGCGTCCCGGTGATGGCGTTCGGTACGCCCGGCGGCGACCAGCAGGACCAGTGGCAGGTCCACTTCTTCCTCGCCGTCGCGCTGCGCGCCGAGGTCCGGGGCGGGCTCGACCTGCAGGGCGCCATCGACGCACCGAACTGGCACAACGACAGCTTTCCCGGCTCGTTCTTCCCGCGCGGCATGCGGCCCGGCAGCGTCACTGTCGAGGAGCGCATGGACCCGGAGGTCGTCGAGGAGCTGCGCCGCCGCGGCCATGACGTCACGGTCGGGGATCCGTGGTCCGAGGGCCGGATGTGTGCCGTCGCCCGGGACCCGGAGACCGGCGTGCTCTCCGCCGCCGCGAACCCGCGCGGCATGCAGGGGTACGCCGTAGGCCGCTGACCGGCCACCTTCACGTCATGACCAGGTCGTCAGGGACCCGGTGGACCGTGCTTAGCTGGAGTCATGATCGATGACTTCCTTGCCGGGGACCTGACCGAGGTCGAGGAGGCGGTCCGCGCAGCGGCCGCCGCCGAGATCATGCCGCGCTACCAGCAGCTGGCCGCACACGAGATCGTCGAGAAGAGCGGTCCGCACGACCTCGTCACCACCGCTGACCGCCTTGCCGAGGAACACCTCACCGCGTCCCTGACCCGGCTCCTGCCCGGCTCGGTGGTCGTCGGTGAGGAGTCGGTCCACGCCGATCCGAAGGTGTACGACGCCCTGGGCGGCGAGGCACCGGTGTGGATCGTCGACCCGGTCGACGGCACCCGCCAGTTCGTCCGCGGCGAGCCCGGCTTCTGCACGCTCGTCGCCCTCGCCCACCACGGCGAACTCCTCGCCTCGTGGACGTACGCCGCGGCCCTGGACAAGATGGCGGTCGCGGTCCGCGGCCGCGGCGCCACGCTGAACGGCGTGCCGATGCGTTCCGGATCGCCCGCGCCGGGCGCCGTGCTCGAGGTGGCCATGTCGCACCCCGACTACACCTCCGACGCCCAGAAGCACGCCCTGCTCGGGCTGCGCACCGAAGGCATCAACGCGCGCCCGTGCGGCTCGGCGGGCCTCGAATACCTGGCCGTCGCCCGCGGCGACCAGGACGCGGTCGCCTTCAACTGGGAGTACGCCTGGGACCACGCGGCGGGCCTGCTCCTGGTCACCGAGGCGGGCGGCGCGCAGGCCACGCTCTCGGGCGCCCCGTTCCGTATCACCGGCGGCAACGCCCTGCCCTTCACGGCGGCCCGCGACGAGGCGACGGCCGAGCGGATCCTGGAGGCACTGCGCGCCGGAGGATGACCTGGCCCCACGGGGCCGGCATCGGCCGGCCGTCCGCGACGAGCCGGGCCGTCCTCCGCAACGACCGGGCTACGGCTGCTTCACCCGGTGCAGGACCAGGCAGAACGGATGCCCCGCCGGATCGGCATAGATCCGCCACGGCCGCTCGGCCCGCTCCGGGTCCGCCTCCCCCGCGCCGTCCGTGCTCCCGTCGTCGAGCACGGAAGCGCCGGCTGCGAGGACCTCCGCCTGCGCCGCGTCCAGGTCCGGCACACCGAAGTCCAGATGGGACTGCTGGGGACGCGCCGGGTCCGGCCACTGCGGCGGCCGATAATCCGCCGCCCGCTGGAACGCCAGAACGAGACCGGCGTCGGTGTGCAGCGTCGCCCAGTTCTCGTCGAGCCCCCACCGCCGGTCCGGCTCATTGACCCGGCCGCCCACGACCGACCGGTAGAACTCGGCGAGACGTACGGGATCGGGGCAGTCGAGCACCACGCACTGAAGTTCGGCGATCATGACCGGATCCTAAGCCGGACCCGGTCACTGGCGGGCCCGGTCACCGGAACACAGCCCGCACATCCCGCACCACGGCCCCCGCCGTCTCCACCGCCGTCACGTCCAGCCCCCGCAGCGCCACGCCCACCCGCTCGGCGAAGTCCGCCGGAGTCTGCGGCAGCAGCGCGGCCGCCGCCAGCGCGCCCTTCTCGTTCAGACACCAGGTGCGGTGATGGGCGTGGAGGGACTGGGCGAGAATGCCGAACGCCCTCGACAGGCACAGCGCGACATGCAGGGTGTCGCCGGAGGAGGCCGATTTTCGTGCTGCGGCCACCGAGAAGTCCGCCTCCCACGCGGCGTCGGCGAGCGCCCTGCGCAGCGGCTCCGGGTAGCTGCGGGTCTCCTGTTGAAGCTCCGTCAGTTCACCGTAAGGATCAGCCAGTACGCGGCTGAGCGCCACCTCGCCCGGATAGCAGGGGGACCAGAACCCCAGCGGATGGCCGGGCTGGATGCCCACCTCGTAGCGGCCCTCACGGCAGTCGGACCAGACCTGTTCGACCCGGTCCAGGTCGCGCAGGATCCAGTCCACCGGCGTGCCGTCGACCCGCATCCACGCACCGCCGTTGACCCACGGACCCCAGCCGCCCGGACCCGCCACCTCCACCGGGGAGCCCTGCACCTCGCACGCGAGTGCGGTCAATGCGGCCAGGTCGGGGGCGCCCCGGTAGTAGACGCCGAGGTCCCAGTCGGAGTCCGGGCGGTGTGTGCCACGGGCGCGGCTGCCGCCGAGGACGACGGCCCGGACACCGGGCAGTTCGGCCAGCCGCGCCGCCATGTCGCCGATGAGTGATACATCCACCGAATCCCTGTTCATCGGCAGGGACGTTACCCGCGACCCGGCTGTCGGTGCGGCGGAATATCCTTGAGTCTCTTGGCCGTCGGCTGACAAAGGAGTCCGAAGGTGCCGTCGATGCTCGATGCCGTCGTCGTGGGGGCGGGACCCAACGGACTGACCGCCGCCGCCGAACTGGCCCGCCGTGGCTTCTCGGTGGAGGTGTTCGAGGCGGCTGAGACCGTCGGAGGCGGCGCCCGCACCGAGGAGCTCACCCTCCCCGGCTTCCGCCACGACCCGTGTTCCGCCGTGCACCCGCTGGGCATCGGCTCGCCCGCGTTCGCGGCGATGCCGCTTGCCCGGCACGGCCTGGAGTGGCTCCAGCCCGAGCTGGCGCTCGCCCACCCCTTCCCGGACGGCTCCGCCGCGATTCTCACCGGGTCGGTGGGGGAGAGCGCCATGTCGCTGGGGCCGCAGGACGCAGGGGCGTACCGCAGACTGCTCGCCCCGTACCTCGGCCATTGGGACACGCTCGCCGAGGACTTCCTGCGGACCCCGTGGGACGGGCTGCCGCGCGATCCGTACCACTGGGTGCGGTTCGGAATGAATGCGATCCAGCCCGCCACGCTGCTCTCCCGCCGGTTCCGGGGCGCGAAGGCGCGCGGCCTGTTCGCCGGACTCGCCGCCCATGCCATAGCTCCCACCAGCGGTATCGCCACCGGCGGCATCGCCCTGCTCTTCGCGCTCGCCGCGCACGAGAACGGCTGGCCGGTGCCGCGCGGCGGCTCACAGGCCATCTCGGACGCCCTCGCCTCGTACGTACGCGAGCTGGGCGGCACGATCCGTACCGGCACGGAGGTCAAGCGTCTCGACGAGCTCCCGCCCGCGCGCGCCTATGTCTTCGACACCTCGCCGACCGCCCTCGCCCGGATCGCCGGACTGGGTCACGCCTACCGCGGCTACCGGTACGGCGCCGCCTGTTTCAAGGTCGACTATGCCCTGTCGGGCCCTGTCCCCTGGACCGCGAAGGAGGCACGGCGGGCCGGCACGGTCCATGTCGGTCCCACGGCCGGTGAGATCGATGGCGCGCTGCGCGCAGCGGTGGCGGGCCGCGACCCGAGCGTGCCGTTCCTGATCACCGCGCAGCCCAGCCTCTTCGACCCGTCGCGCGCGCCGGAGGGCCGCCATGTCTTCTGGGCGTACGGGCATGTCCCGGCGGGCTGGGAGGGCGACGCCACCGAAGTCATCGAGCGGCAGCTGGAGCGGTTCGCGCCCGGCTTCCGCGATCTGGTGCTCGCGCGCGCCGTCGCGGGTCCGCCACAACTCGCCGCGCGCAACGCCAATTACGTCGGCGGTGACATCGCCTGCGGCGCGTTCGCCGGACTGCAGACGGTGATCCGGCCGAAGCTCGCCCGCGTGCCGTACGCGACGGCCCACCCGGCCGTCTTCCTGTGCTCCTCGGCCACTCCTCCCGGGCCCGGGGTGCACGGTATGTCCGGTCACCATGCGGCGAAGGCGGTCTGGCGGAGGCTGCGCGCCGAGTGAGACGGCGGGACGGCCCAGCCCAGGGCAATCAACATGCCGACGGGTACGCGTTCTGGGCTGCGGGCACCCGAAACCGGTGTGCGTGAGGCTTCGCGCCACTTGGTCGTCATCGGACCTTCGTGCAGCGTCCCGAGTGCAGGCGGAGGCTGGGGGTTGGGGCCCGCCCCGTCCCCGTCGGCTTCGGTGAACAGGCGGAGCACCGGCCGAGGCAATGGCCGTCATGGTCTTCCCGGGGCCGGGCCCCACCCGCAAGAGCGGGCCCGGGACGCAGGGCGGGAGAGTTGGGCGGCCCACCGCCCGGGTTCGGGCGGTGGGCCGCGGTCAGGAGCGGGATCGTCAGCCGACGTGTCCGCACCAGAACTCGACGCAGCCGACCTCGAACGCCTTGCGGACGGTCTCCGTCACCTCGCTGCCGTCGGCGGCCACCGCATGGGTACGGAGCGCGACGCGGCCCTGGGCGAGGGCCGGGATCTCCACTGCCCAGCGGTCGCCGTCGGCCCGGACCGACGCCGCGGTCCAGGTCGCACCCCCATCCACCGAGTAGTCCATGCCGACCCTCGTCACCGGTGCGCCGGTCGAACCGGTCTGCCTGGCGACGGCCACATGGAATGTGGCCGGCTTACCGGTCTCGATTTCCTCCAGTCCGCCGAGCGGCAGATCGTAGCGGAGGTCCAGCAGCGAGGCGGCCTTCGGCCGGCCGGTGTCCGTGTGTCCGGAGCGGAAGCGCCACTCGTCGGTCACCGAGTCGGACATAGGCCAGTGACTGCCCAGCTCCGGGCCGCCGTCGCGGTGCGCGGCAATCTTCAAGCGGTACCAGCCGTCGTCCGTTGAGAGCCTGAACTCGCCCTTGCCGGGCGCGTCGTTGTCCGCGACAGGGGTGCCGTCGTCCCGGGTCAGCACTGTGCTGCCGCTGTCCATGCCTGACATGTTGTCGGAGCGGTGGCCGGCGGCGTCGGAGAACATCGGCAGTTCGATCGACAGGTCGTCACCGGTACGTGCCACCTGCGGCTCGCCCTTCGAGTCGCGCACCGACAGCGAGGGGTTGAACGGTGCCTTCAGCCACTCGTTGGAGTAGCTCTTTCCGACCTGGTACTCGGTGGGCTCGGTGTACTGCGCGCCCACCGTGGCGCCCTCGGCGTCCAGGATGTGGAACGTCGCCGTGGACCATGGCACGTCCGGGGTCAGATAGAGATCGGTGGCGATCGGCGAGCGCGTTGCAGTGTGCTGCTGCAGCCAGACCAGACCATTGTGCTCGATCCAGCCGTACAGCCCCTTGATGTCGTTCGGGTACCCCGGCGCCCAGGCAGTGGTGCGGACCTTGGCGAGGTCGCTGGTCCGGTCCGTCCACCGGGCACCGGCCGGGACCCGGCCGTCGACCTGGTGGAAGGTCAGGTAGTGGTACGCGCTGCCCGTGGTGCCCGTCAACCGAAGCGCCAGCGGCCCGGCTGCGAGCAGCGCGCGCAGCCGCTTGGTGTTGGCCACGTCGATGGACAGGATCGGGTCGGTGGGCTGGGAGCCGCTGATGTACCCGCTGACGACGATCGCCGCGGCGCCGGCGGCCTTGATGGCGTTGTAGCGGGCGGTGCGCACGGCGGTGGGGTCGATGAAGCCGGGCTCGAAGAGCACGACCTTGCCCTTCAGGTCCTGGCCGCTGATGTCGGCCCCGTTGGCGACGTCGACCACGGCGCCGGAGACGTCGCCGAACCAGCCCGCGAAGTAATAGGGGTTGATCTGTACATCGATCGGTTTGCTGGTGGAGGTGTCCCGGGCAGTGACCCAGGGCTGCTGGAAGCTGCCGGCGCCGAAGAAGCTGAAGCCGGGCATCTCGGGACCGGTGCTGGCGACCGCGTAGACCGAGTGGGCATTGGCGTTCAGCGGGGCGATCAGGCCAGTGGTGGCGCTGCCCGATGAACCGCCGACTGTGGAGACCAGTCCGGTGCCGGCATAGGTGGTGGAGACGGCGTCGTCGCGGTCGACGCCGAGTGCCACCGGCTTCGCGTCCGCGATGTCGACGGTCACCGTGCGGTCACTGCCCAGGGACACCTGGTAGGCGTAGTGCACGGCCGCGGTGGCGACCTCGGTGGTGCCGCTGAGATGCTGCTCCCAGACGAGGCCGAAGATGCGGTAGTCACCCGCCGGCAGGGCGAGCTGCTTCGTCTTCCCGGGGGCGAGGGAGATTCGTACGGAATTACCGGTCGACGTGTTCTGGACCAATGCGCTGGTCGTGCTGTTGTCCACGCCCGGGCGGTTGTCGGCGCCTGTCAGGGTGAGGTTATGGGTCGTGTGCTCGACCGTGAGCGCGAACGGGATTCGTATGCTCTGCCCGCTGCCGGAGGCGGAGACGATGCCGCTGTAGGCGCCGCTCTTCACCGCGGCGGCCGGGGCCAGGGTCAGGGTGACGGTGCCGGTGCCGTGTGCCGGGATGTCCACGTGGTTCTTGTCGAGGACAGCGAGCGCGGTAGGTGCGGTGCTGCCGTCGGGGCCCGTGGCCTCTTCCCGGACGTTCAGCTGAATGGCGTGGTCCGAGCGGTTGGTATAGGTGACCCGGCGCACCGTCGGACTGGTGCTCGCGACCGGCTGGGCGGCCTTGACGGTCTGCAGCACGGCGGGCTCCGCCGAGACCTGGCCGTTCAGCGCGGCAGGGATGTCGACGCGGCCGGCGCCGACGTCGAAGACGCCCGCCTGATCGACCCCGTCGGACGCTGCTACGAGAGCCGCCTTGAGCTGTTCACCGGTCCACTCGGGGTGCGCCTGCTTGACGATGGCAGCGGCACCCGCGACGTGCGGTGTAGCCATCGAGGTACCGGACAGCTTGGCGTACGAGCTGTTCACGGACTCCGCGGCGAGCGTGCCGGCCGCCCGCGCGGCGACGATGCCGGTGCCGGGGGCGGCTATCTCGGGCTTGATCGCGTCGTCGCCGAAGCGGGGACCGCGAGAGGAGAACGAGGACACGGCGTCCTGCTTGGTGACCGAGCCGACGGTCAGGGCCGAGTCGGCGGCGCCGGGGGCGCCGACCGTGTAGGCGGCGCCGGAGTTACCGGCGGCAACCACGAACAGGCTGTCGGATTCCGCCGAGAGCCTGTTCACGGCGGCCGACAGAACGTCGGTGCCGTCGGTCTTCGCGTTGCTGCCGAGGCTCATGCTGACGACGTCGGCACCCTGGGCCACGGCCCAGTCCATGCCGGCCAGGATCCAGTCGGTGTAGCCGCTGCCGCTGTCGTCCAGGACCTTGCCCTCGATCAAGGAGACGTCCGGGGCGACGCCCTTCAGCCGTCCGCCGGAGGCCGCGCCGGAGCCGGCGATGGTCGAGGACACGTGAGTGCCGTGGCCGTTGCGGTCCTGGATGCTCGTCGCGGAGGTGAAGTTCTTCGAGCCGGTGACCCGGCCGGCCAGGTCCGGGTGCCCGGTGTCGTAGCCGGTGTCGAGTACCGCGACCTTGACGCCCTTTCCGGTGAGGCCGGACTTCCACGCCTCGGGTGCACCGATCTGCGGGACGCTGACGTCGAGGGTCGTCTTCACTTTGCCGTTGAGCCACAGCCGCCGGGCGGCGGCGCGTGCGGTACGGGCCTTCCCGGTGCCGCTGCCCGTGAGCCGGTTCCAGGCGGTCGCGGCCCGATCCTTGTCGACGCTCAGCGCGGTGATTCCGAGCCGCGGGAGCGAGCGGGTGACCTTGGTTCCGGCGGGCGCGGAACGCAAGGTGGTGCCGCCCATGCCGTCGCGGCCGCCGCCGGGCCCGGCGGCGAGGATCGGGACGGTGTTGCTGTGCTTGTCGTCGCCGCCGAGCGCCACCAGTCCGGTGACATCGAACAGTGCCTCGTCCACCGTGCCGCGGTCCACCAGTTCCTCGGCGTCGGTGGGCATCACATACTCGTGCCCGTTCATGTGGTAGCGGGTGAATCCGATGTGTTCCCGGTCCGGTGCCGGGGTGACGCCGGTCACCTGGACCTTCGTCCCGCGTCCGGTGAAGGCGACCCGGTCGCCGGTCACCAGAGTGACGGTGGAGGAGCCCGGACCGGAGGCGGCTCCGGTGGAGAACAGCGGCGCTGCGCCGGGGCGGGCGGGGGCAGCATCGGCCATGGCCGGTATGGACGTCAGGGTCAGGCAGCCGGTGGTGAACAGGGCGGCGGCTGTCGCCGCGGTGATCAGCCGGGATCTGCGCGAGGTGTTGTCGAGATGGTGACGGAACATCAGTCTCCTTCTGCTCGAGGCTTTCGAACAGCGACACCATGTCATCGGTAGAGCGCAATGATCAGTGTGTAGAACTGGCGGTTTGATGACTTGTCACTAACTTGACAGCCGTACAACGGGCTGGTTGCCCCTCGCATGTCAGGGGAGGCTTCCGACCTGATCGGCGGCGTCAGAGCCAGTCGCGGCGAGCTGCTTGCCAGCCGAGCTGAAGCCGGGTCTGCACTCCCGCGAGGGCAAGCAGCCGCTGAACCCGTCGCTGGACGGTGCGCAAGCTCACGCCCAGCTGAGAGGCGATCGTCTGATCGGTGTATCCGGCAAGCAGCAGCGAGAGCAGGTGCCGGTCGTCGGCCGACAGAGGGCTGTCGGAGGTGGCCGCCAGCGCGGCGGGCACCGGCACGGCGGACTCCCAGACCCTGCGGAAGATCCAGCCGAGGGCCTCGAGCAGGGCAGGGATACGCGTGACCAGGGCAATCGGTTCGCCGGGCAGGTGTTCTCGGGGTACGACGAGAGCCAGTCGGTCGTCGGCGATGACCATCTTGAGCGGCACATCGACCGCCACCCGCATCTCCTCGCCCAGTGCGGCCCATTCGTCGAGCAGCAGCGGTGCGTCCCGGCTTTCCAGGTCCAGGGACGCTCGTTCGTAGATGACCTGGTACCGCACACCAGCGCGCATGGCGTCGCGTTGACCTCGGTTCGCGGTGGCCGGGACGGCAACGGCGGGACCGGAGGTCAAGGCGCGGATCGTTTCGCACGCTGTTCGCTGGATCTGGGCAAACCGCTCGGCGATGGCGGCTGCGCCCTCGATGACCTCGACCGTCTCGGTGGCGTCGCCGGACAGGTCGTCGCCTCGGTGGTCGCGGGCGAGCTGGGCGACGGCGAGCTGTACTTTCCGCAGGTGGTCGATGCGCTGAAGGACCAGCAGATTCAGCGTGATGTCCGGCGGCGCGGCGCGCAGGGCATGGCGTCGGCCGGGGTGAGGCGTCATCAGGCCTCTGGACTCCAGTTCGGCAAGACCCGCGGTTACGTCCGGCACGGGCAATCCGGTGCGGTCCGCCAGCTCGGCCGCATCGACGGCGGGCCCGGTGAGGAGTGCCACGTACAGGCTCTCCTCGGCAGCTCCGATCCCGATCGCTTCGAGCATCTCACCCCACAACCCATAGGCATTGCACGGACAAGCAACTGTCTCCAACGTGCAGCCGGCAGTCCCTGCTGCCCCGCGCGGAGGAGTGGTGTGCGGCCGAGAGACTATCCGCCGAAGATCCAACAGATTCCGTCACGTCGTGGCGGATACTGGCCACGACAAATATCCGCCACGCATTCGTCCCTGCCATCCGGGGCATCCGTTGTGGGGCCCGAGGGCGATGCCACCGAGGTCATCGAGCGGCAGCTGGAGCGGTTCGCGCTCGGCTTCCGTGATCTGGTGCTCGCACGCGCCGTCGGGGGTCCGCGTGAGGCCATCGGGCCGCCCGATCGGCCGCGCGCCGCGTATTTCCCCGATGGGCTCGGAGGAAATATGCGGCGCGAGGGTGCTCCACAGGATCGGGAGCGGTGCAGCGAGGAAGCTTTGCTCCTTGCCTGGTTGGCGTTGATTGCCGACCAGACGGCGGCGACGGTTGTGTACTCCGTGCTGCCCGCGCCATAGAGGTCGTTCGCCGCCCGCAGCGTCGCGACCCGTGCCGCGGCGCAGTCGTGGACGAGGTCATATGGGCGGTAAGTTCCTTGTACCAACTGGACGGCCATGTCGCGCCCGGTCCCGGTGACCGTGGAGCCGTTGGCGGTAGGTGAGTTGCACGAGACTCCGTCGATGGATTTCGCGCCGCTGCCCTCGGACACCAAACGGTCAGTCAGGTCAGTTGCTTGTGCATCACGATGCAGGGTCGGCCGTGCTGTCTGTCGGCACGGCGGTCGATCTCCTGCCGGCCCAGTGAGCTCCAGAAAGTGAGGGCGGCGGGGTTGTTCTCCTCACGCAGGTCGGCTTCGACCCGGTCGGCCTCAATGTTCTCGGGGTCGTACTCCCCGGCGGCGCGGCAGTACTCCGGGTTGCTCGCCTAGAGCTCGACGACCTCGGCGATCTCCTCTGCAGAGAAGTGAAGCGGCGAAAGGGAGAGGGTAGACATGCGGGCAGGGTAGCCAGCTCGGCGGAGGCGCCGTCCTTGTTCGGCTTGTCCATGTAGCGCAGCGGGGTGCCGTTGCCGTTGATGTCGATCTTCTCGCCGATGAAGTAGTCGCCGACGTCGCTGCTGTTGGCGTCGTAGAACTCGACAGCTGTGCCGAATATGTCGCTGGTCGCCTCGTTGAGGCCGCCCGACTCGCGGCTGTACTTGAGGCCCGGGGTGGAGGCGGTGAGGCCGCGGCTCATTTCGTGTCCGGCGACGTCCAGCGAGGTGAGCGGCTTGAGGTCGCCCGAGCCGTCTCACTACATCATGCAGAAGCAGTTGTCCGACCAGAACGCGTTGCCCTTGAGTTCCGTGAGGGGTGTGCGGGGAGAGTGACACCCATGGGAGCAGGCGTGGCAGGTCAACTTCACAGATTTGACATGATCGTGTCCGTAAGCAGGCAGGTGGCGTCCGATATGCGCAGCCCGGCCGGAAGTTGCCTCTGGGAGACGCTTCACGGCGCCCTCTTCCGCTCCCCGTTCGGCGACATCGCGTCCGGCGCGTTCGCGTCTCGCGACGGCTCCGGGCGGTTTGAGACCACCGGGACGCGCGGTCGCGGCATGATGGCCGGCATGCGCACACCTGAGGCTGTCACCGTCACCCTGGTACGCGGTGACATCACCCGGCAGTCCGCCGATGTCATCGTCAACGCGGCAAACTCCTCCCTGCTCGGCGGCGGCGGAGTCGACGGAGCGATCCACCGGCGCGGCGGCCCGGAGATCCTCGCCGCGTGCCGGGAACTGCGCGCCTCGAAGTACGGCAAGGGCCTGCGCACCGGCCAGGCTGTTGCCACGACTGCCGGAAAGCTCGACGCCCGGTGGGTGGTTCACACCGTGGGCCCGGTCTGGAGCAGTGCCGAGGACCGGTCCGCGCTTCTCGCCTCCTGCTACCGCGAGTCGCTTCGTGTGGCTGCGGAGTTGGGGGCGCGCACCGTCGCCTTCCCCGCCATCTCGACCGGGATCTACGGCTGGCCCATGGACGACGGGGCGCGTATCGCCGTCCGCACGGTTCTGGAGGAGGCCGCCGCACCCGTCGAAGAGGTGCGGTTCGTACTGTTCGACGCGCATGCGTATGCGGAGTTCGAAGAGGTCCTGGCAGCGTGGGGCTGACGGGCGCGGCGCGCTCGCTGGACACGGCCGGGATCACCTACATCGACCACAAGGACGCCGTTCTGCTGCGGAACGGCGTCCCAGGCCGGAAGGGTGCCGGGGCTGTCGGCGAGCCTAACCGGCCGGGCTTGCGCGCGGCCGCGCAGCAGGGGGACCGGCCGACTGCGAAGCGGGACGTCATGGGGGCGTGATTCACGGTCGTGCAGCCCCGGTCCGGGCGCTCGCGACCGCCCAGACCGGGACTACGGGCGAGGGGGGATCAGGGTGCAGTGCCGCGTACGTCGAGGCTGTTGCGCGTCTGGCCGTATCGCAGCGGCAGGAAGATCTGCTGCCCTGAGACCACCTGCCGGCCCTGCTTGCTGAGGATGAACCGGATCAGTTCCTCCATGACCGGATCCAGCTGCTTACCCGGCTGCTTGTTGACGTTGAGATACGTGACCCGGCTCAGGGGGTACGCGGCCGAGGCGACGCTCTCGTACGTAGGGGCGTATGCCGGGTCACCGGCATGGTCGCCCAGCGAGATGACCTTGACCGCCGAGTCGACGTAGGCCATCCCCGTGTACCCGATGGCATAGGGGTACCCGTTCGCGGACGAACTCCTCGAAGCCGTTCCACGGCTGAAGGCCTACGATATGGATCGGCTTGTCGGCCCAGTCGCCGGTCGCGCGCAGATCGCCCCAGGTGGTTGCAGCCTTGCCGCCGCGGTTGTGGGTGGTGGACAGTACGGCGTCGAGCGGGTCGAGAGAGAGCTTGTCCACCGGGTTCTTCTTGTTGACCATGAACCCGACGGAGTCCAGGAAGCCGAAGTGCCGGTAGCTCCCGCCGGATATGGGGATGCTGAGCGGGTCGTAGCCGAAGGCGTCGTGGAAACCCTGGATGTCGGCCGGCTTCAGCTCGCGCGATACGAAGACGCAGTCGAGCTTGCCCTTGATCAGTTCCGCGCGAGCCGTACGTTTCATCGATGGTCTCCCGGATGTGGGTCCGAAGGGCAACCGGGGAGAAGCGTTCCGTTCCCGGCCGCCCGTCCTGCGATGGCGACCGGAACGTTAGGGCGGGGTGCCCGGGGGAGTCAGAAGGGCGCTCTTAATGCCCATTGATCGCTGTTTTGATCGTTCTGCTCGACAGTCGATCACAGGCCTGTCTCTTGTGTGCCGCGACGTGAGCAATTCGAAGAGGTCCTGGCAGCGCAAGGTTGATGTCGGATTCTCGCCAGCCCCCACGCGTCCGGTGACCCATGCTTGAAGCATGTACACCGACACCGAGCGCTGCGTACGGGCCGTCCGGTCCAAGGACGCCCGCTTCGACGGCTGGTTCTTCACGGCGGTCCTGACCACTCGGATCTACTGCCGTCCGAGCTGCCCCGTCGTGCCGCCCAAGGTCGAGAACATGACCTTCTACCCCAGCGCCGCCGCCTGCCAGCAGGCCGGATTCCGCGCCTGCAAGCGGTGCAGGCCGGACACCAGCCCCGGCTCCCCGGAGTGGAACGCCCGCGCCGACTCGGTCGCCCGCGCGATGCGGCTCATCGGGGACGGGGTCGTCGACCGCGAGGGTGTGCCGGGGCTGGCCGCCCGGCTCGGCTACTCCGCCCGCCAGATCGAACGCCAGCTCCTCGCCGAACTGGGCGCCGGTCCGTTGGCCCTGGCCCGCGCCCAGCGCGCCCAGACCGCCCGGCTGCTCATCGAGACGACCGAACTCCCCATGGCCGACGTGGCGTTCGCGGCCGGGTTCTCGTCCGTACGTACCTTCAACGACACCGTCCGTGAGGTCTTCGCCCTCGCGCCCGGCGAGCTGCGCACCCGCGCCGCCCGGTCCGTGAAGACGTCGGCGACACCGGGCGTGATCGCGCTGAGGCTGCCGTACCGGGCCCCGCTCAACCCGTCCAACCTCTTCGGCCATCTCGCCGCGACAGCGGTCCCCGGCGTCGAGGAATGGCGCGACGGTTCCTACCGCCGTACGCTCACCCTCCCGTACGGGCACGGCATCGTGGCCCTCACCCCGCACCCCGATCACATCGCGTGCCGGCTCTTCCTCACCGATCCGCGCGACCTCACCCTCGCCATCAGCCGCTGCCGCTGGCTGCTCGACCTGGACGCCGACCCGGTCGCCGTCGACGACCAGTTGCGATCCGATCCGCTGCTCGCCCCGCTGATCGACAAGGCTCCCGGGCGGAGGGTGCCGCGTACCGTCGACGGCGCGGAGTTCGCCGTACGGGCGGTGCTCGGCCAGCAGGTCTCGACGGCCGCCGCCCGCACCCATGCGGCCCGCCTGGTCGCCGCGCACGGCGTCCCCGTTGATGACCCGGAGGGCGGCCTCACCCACCTCTTCCCCACCCCCGAGGCGCTGGCATGCCTCGACCCCGAGCAACTCGCCCTGCCCCGCAGCCGCCGCACCACCCTCACCACACTGGTCGGTGCGCTCGCCGACGGCTCGCTGCAGCTCGGCACCGACAGCGACTGGGAGAAGGCCCGGGCCGAACTGATCGCACTGCCCGGCTTCGGCCCGTGGACCGTCGAGGTCATCGCCATGCGGGCGCTCGGCGACCCGGACGCCTTTCTCCCCACCGACCTCGGCATCCGGCGGGCGGCGGAGGAACTGGGCCTCCCGTCGACACCCGCGGCGCTCACCGCACGCGCGGCGGCCTGGCGCCCCTGGCGGGCGTACGCGGTCCAGTATTTGTGGACCGTCGACGACCACCCCATCAACCACCTGCCCGCATAAGGGAGTTCCCGCATGACTGCGACACATCTCGCGACCCGCCGGTACACGGTCGTCGACAGCCCGTACGGCCCGCTCACCCTCGTCGCCACCGACGGCGTGCTCTCGGGCCTCTATATGACCGAGCAGCGGCACCGGCCGCCCGAGGAGACCTTCGGCGACCCCGATCCACGCCCCTTCGCGGAGACGATCGACCAGTTGGACGCCTACTTCGCGGGCGAGCTGCGGGAGTTCGATCTGCCGCTGCACCTGGACGGAACGCCGTTCCAGCGCAGCGTGTGGGAGCAGCTCCGGCAGATCCCGTACGGGGAGACACGCTCGTACGGAGAACTCGCCGAGCACTTGGGCAAGCCGGGGGCCTCACGCGCGGTGGGCCTCGCCAACGGCAAGAACCCGGTGGGGATCATCGTTCCGTGCCACCGGGTCATCGGAGCCTCCGGCAGTCTCACCGGCTACGGCGGCGGTCTCGACCGCAAGCAGCGGCTGCTGGCCTTCGAGAACGGCACGGGGGAGGACACCCCGGCGCTCTTCTGAGGGCCGTGATCCGGACACGGCGAAGCCCGCCGGTCGCACGGGGCGACCGGCGGGCTTCGCCGTGCTTGCTGCGTTGCGGAACCGGCTCAGGCCGTGAAGATCTCGACCACCGACCAGATCGCCAGCCCCAGCATGCACAGCCCGCCGATGCGCTGGACCGTCCCCAGCGGAACCCGCTTCGCGATGAAGCGTCCCGCGAGCAGCGCCAGCGCGGAGACGGACATCAGCGCGGCCAGGGATCCGATGGCCGTGGACCACGTGCCGTTACTGGCGGCCAGGTTGGCCGTGGTGATCTGGGTGAGGTCGCCCCATTCACTGATGAACACCGCCATGAACGCGGTCGAGTAGACCGGCCAGAAGCCGGTCACGGTCTTGACCTCGCCGTCCTCGTCGCCGTCGTCACCCCCGCCGCGCAGCAGCATGAACGCGCCGAACGCGAAGAGGGCCGCGGAGACGAGCTTGACGATCCAGTCGGGCAGCAGCCCGATCAGACCGCCGGCGCCGACGGCGATCGCGACATGCACGAGGAACGCGGACGAGGTGCCGAACCAGACATGGAGCGGCCGCATGCGGGTGCCCATGGCCAGCGACGCGAACATGGTCTTGTCGGGGAGCTCCGCGAGGAAGATCAGCCCGAAGGCGGTGATGATCGCCAGGGGGTCGAGATGCATTCCGGGTGGCTTTCTGTGAGAGCCGGGCCCCGGGTCTTTCCGCGAAGCGCCACTCGGGCTTTTCGGAGGACCACTCGGCCCGGCATGACTGCAGCGCCCACAGGGCGCGGGCGTGTCATACCTGACCGAAGGTCTCGCCCGCCCGTAACGATCTACGGGCCCGGCCACCGGGAACCCGAGGGTTCCAGTGTGTCGACGACCGGTTTGCGGGGCTACTCCCCTTCGCAGCCACCCACTTTACCGCACCCCTGCGAAGCCATCGGCGTCGGAGGGGCTCAAGTGTTCGACTTCACTATGGGCTCGGTACAGTCCCACGGTGATCATCCGCGCCCTCGCCCGCGTCACGACCGGAAGCGTCCCCGTATGAGCCGCCGTACCCGCAAGGCTGCCACATCCGCCCCGGGCGCACCCCGGCCCACCGTCAGCGTCTGCCGGGGCTGCTGCTGCGGTACGCCGAAGATCCCGGACGTGGACCATGCCGGCCAGCTCACATCTCTGCGCAGGTCCCTCGGCGAGATCGCCGCGGTGCGTGCCGTGGAGTGCCTGGACGCCTGCGAGCAGGCCAATGTCATCGTCGTGCAGCCCTCGGCCGAGGGCAGGAGGGCGGGTGGCCGTCCGGTCTGGCTCGGCCTCGTCAACGACCCGGATGCCGTCGCCGACATCGTCGCCTGGGTCGAAGCGGGTGGCCCCGGCCTCGCGGACGCCCCCGACATCCTCGACCTCTACACCTTCCGCCCCTCGCGCCGCGTACAGCAGGAACTCGGTTCGTCCTAAGGGCTGTCCCGTAATCCCTGGCGGGCGCACGACGACAGCTACGGCACCTCGCCGCGTTGTCGGAACGCCCGAATACGCCCAGTATGAGGACGCCCCTCCGCCTTGCGATGCACCGCATCTGACGCCGCGCGCTGATCCACCAGGGATTACGGGACAGCCCTTAGCCTCCGTTGACCCGCAGCACGCGGCCGAGCAGCTCCATCAACGTACTGCGTTCGGACTCGGTCAGTACGTCGAAAAACTCCCGCTGCGAGTCCTGCGCCGACTGCTGGAGCCGCTGTTGCAGCTCCATCCCGGCCGCAGTGAGCGCGACGCGCTGTCCGCGGCGGTCGTCCGGGTCGCGTTCACGACGGATGAGGCCGCGCTGTTCGACCGTGTCGAGATAGCCGACCAGATGGCTCCGGTTGAGGCCGAGCCGGTCGGCGAGGTCGTGCTGGGCGAGCGGGCCGAAGTCGGAGAGCCCGGTCAGCACCGCGAAGTGCGGCAGCCGCAGATCGTGTTCGGCGAGCGCGTCGACCAGCAGGAGGTGACCGATCCTGGCGACATGGCTCGCCAGGTACGAGGGGAGGGCGAGCAGGCTCGGGGGCGGCTCCGGGTGTCTTCCATGTGCGAAGGCCGGCCGGGCGTGATCGCCCGTCGAGGCAGGCCGCCGCCTCTGGCCTGTCAGCCGCCCGCCCCCGCGTCCGCTTCGGCGGACAGTCGCGCGAGCAGTGACGGCAGCGCGGTTCCGATGGGCTCGCGGATCGTCTCCTCGGCCAGTTCGTCGTACGGCGTCGGCTCGGCGTTCACCACGATCAGCCGCGCACCGTACTCCGCCGCGATCCCGGCCAGCGACGCGGCGGGCTGCACCTGCAGCGTCGTACCGACTGCGATGAACACCTCGCAGGCCTTCGCGATCGACATCGCCTCGCCGAGCACCACCGGATCGAGCCGCTCACCGAACATGACCGTCGCCGACTTCAGGATGCCGCCACAGACCGTGCACGCAGGGTCGGCCTCGCCCGCCTCGACCCTGGTCAGCGTCTGAGCCATGGGTGACCGGGCGTGGCATCGGGTGCAGACCACCTCGCGGGCGGTGCCGTGCAGTTCGAGGACCTTGCGGGCGGAGACACCGGCCAGCTGATGCAGCCCGTCGACGTTCTGCGTGATCACCCGCACCGGAACCCCGGCCCGCTCCAGATCCGCCACGGCCCGGTGGGCGGCGTTCGGCTCGGCGTGCCAGGTCGCGCTGGTGCGGCGCATCTGCCAGGAGCGGCGCCGGATCTCCGGATCGGCCATGTAGAAGTCGTACGTGACGAGCTTCTCGGCCTCGGGGTCCTTCCGCCAGAGGCCGTTCGGCCCGCGGTAGTCGGGGATGCCGGAGTCCGTGGAGATGCCGGCGCCGCTGAGTATCGCGACGAGAGTCATACGGCGAGCGTACGCAGCGACGGCCGCCGCCCGCGAGGCGTTTGATCACCCTGTCAGGGCCCTCCCACGGTTGAGGCCACCGTCGGTCCCGATGCGGCACTCGTGGTGGGTCCCCGCCGTCGTCGGCAGCCCCAGGACGCCGACGCCGGCGGGACGGTCAGGGGGTGACCGGCCTGCCGTCCTCCAGCTCCACGGCGCCGGTCCCGGAGTCGCGCACCTCGAGTGCCGCCCGCACCCGGTGTCCGAGCGAGCCGAGCAGATACTGGTCGAGCGCGTCGCGCTCCACCAGCTTCCAGGACAGGAGCTCCTCCTCCTGCAGCCGGATCGCCTTCAACTGGACGTCATCCAGGACTCCGCCGTCGTACAGATACGCGGCGATCGGTGGCCGTGCGGGGCTGCGCGCCCAGTCGACCGCGAGCAGCCGTCCCGGCTCCAGATCGAGCCCGATCTCCTCGGCCGTCTCACGGCGCGCGGCCCGGCGCGGGGTCTCGCCCGCGTCGGACTCGATCGTTCCGCCGGGCAGCGCCCAGCCGTCCCGGTAGTTCGGCTCGACGAGCAGGACCCGTCCTTCCCCGTCCTGGAAGACGGTTGCCGCGGCGGCCAGCACCCTGGGCAGTCCTGCGATGTACGTGGCGTAGTCAGTGGTGGTCACGTGCGCAGCGTAGTAGGGGCATCGGGCCGGCCACCGGAGCCCGGGTCCAGGGCCCGGACACCCATGGGCACAGGGCGGGTGCTCCGGATAGGGTCGGGGCGGCGCGACTGCCTGTTCGAAAGCAAGGGATGCAAGGTGACGGACGGAGCAGTGATGGAGACCGCCCGCGTGCTCGTCGCGGCGGACAAGTTCAAGGGCTCGCTCACCGCGGTACAGGTCGCGGAGCGGGTGACAGCCGGACTGCGGCGCATCGTCCCCGAGGTGCAGGTCGAGACCCTGCCCGTGGCGGACGGCGGCGACGGCACGGTGGCGGCGGCGGTGGCCGCCGGCTTCGAGCGGCGCGAGGCGCGTGTGACCGGGCCGCGCGGGGAGACCGTGACCGCGGCGTACGCGCTGCGCGACACCACCGCGGTGGTGGAGATGGCCGAGGCCTCGGGCCTCCAGCACCTTCCCGCAGGGGTCTTCGCCCCGCTCACGGCCACCACGTACGGCTCCGGCGAACTGCTTGCCGCAGCGCTGGACGCGGGCGCCCGGACCATTGTGTTCGGGGTCGGCGGCAGCGCGACGACCGACGGCGGCGCGGGCATGCTGGCCGCGCTCGGCGCCCGCTTCCTGGACGCGGACGGCAAGCCCGTCGGCCCCGGTGGCGGCGGCCTCGCGGAGCTGGCCGAGGCGGATCTGTCCGGCCTCGACCCACGGCTGGCCGACGTGGACCTGATCCTCGCCAGCGACGTGGACAACCCGCTGACCGGTCCGAAGGGTGCCCCGGAGGTCTACGGGCGGCAGAAAGGCGCGACCGAGGACGACATCGCGACCCTCGACGCGGCGCTCGCCCACTACGCGTCCATCCTGGGCCCGGACCACGCGAAGCTCCCCGGAGCGGGTGCGGCGGGCGGTATCGGCTACGGGGCGCTGGTAGCACTCGGCGCCCGGTTCCGCCCCGGCATCGAGGTCATGCTCGACGTACTCGGCTTCGCCCCGGCGCTGGCCCGCGCCACGCTGGTGATCACCGGTGAGGGCTCCCTCGACGAGCAGACCCTGCACGGCAAGGCCCCGGCGGGCGTCGCGGCGGCGGCCCGCGCGGCAGGACTGGAGGTGGTGGCGGTATGCGGCCGCCTGGCACTGCCTCCGGAGGCGCTGGGCAGGGCCGGCATCCGGCGTGCGTACGCCCTCACGGAGCTGGAGCCGGACCCGGCCGTGTGCATGGCACAGGCGGGCCCCCTGCTGGAGCGGGTGGCGGAAGGGATCGCCCGCGACTTCCTGTCGTGAGCTGAGCTGAGCTGAGCCGAGTCGGATCGAGCCGGGCCGATCCGGGACGGGCCGTGGCCTGCCCGGAACGTCCGACCGGCCGGCCGGTCGCCGGACGGGCCCGAACCCGTCCGGCGACCGGTCGCACCGTCAGCTGGTGTACGCCTCCAGTTCCGAGAGCTGACCCGCGGGCCACCCCGTGTTCGCGGTGAACGTCAGCCGCAGATAGCGGGCCGGTGTACCGGGCAGAGTGACCGTTGCCGTATTGCCGTCGGCCGGGTCGAAGACATAGTCGGCCGCCCCTTTGAGCGAGCTGTACGAGGAGTTGTCGGCGCTGCCCGACACGCTCACCGTCTGCGTGCGGGTCGCCCATGCCGTCGCCGGGGGCAGCTTCAGGACCACGCGTTTGACGGCCCGGGGAGCGCCCAGGTCCACGGTGATGGTCTGCGGGAAGGCGTGGTTGGTGCTCTCCCAGTAGCTGTTCGCATTGCCGTCCACGGCGTTGGCCGCACCATAGACGTCCGTGTGCCCCGATTCGGTGACCGGTCGGCCCAGGGCAAGGTTGCCGGGATCGGTCGGAGGGTCGGTGGGCGGGTCGGTCGGGTCGGTGCCGCCCCCCGGCACCCCGCCGTTGGTCCACACCGGGTCCGGCCAGGTGCCGGTGCAGACCGGCGGGTCGGCGTACCAGCCGGAGTTTCCGCTGCCTCGGGTGATCTGGAAGCCGCTGCCGACACAGTTGTGGATCGGGTTCGACTGGGCGATGTGCGTGGCGACGACATTGGTGAACGTCGCCGTCCCCGGAGCCTGGATCTGCAGGGCGTAGGTACCCGCGCCGTCGATCCTGACGTTGTCGAAATGCAGCCCGTTGGTCGCACCCTCGATCAGATGGATCGCGGCGTACGAGCTGTCGAGTATCTCGGTGTCGGTGATGTTGATCGTGGCGTTGATGGGTTCGTTGAGTCCGCTGAACCAGATCGCGCCGACCCCGAACCGCCAGTTGAAGTCGTTGTTCCCGGTGCGGATCAGAGTGTTCCGGGCGGCTGTCGTGATGCCGGAGACCGCCGTGCCCTGACCCGAATTCACACCGGGATAGCGATTGGCGACATGCAGGCCGCCGCCATTGGTGATCGTGTCGGACATGACGTTGTCGGAGATGGTGATGTCCTTGCCGCCGTACGTCACGATGTTGTTCGCGAGGATCGGCAGGATCACGGTGTTGAACGTGAACTTGTTCTTCACATTCGGTACGTTCTCCGCCCACATCGCCAGGCCGTCGTCACCGGTGTTGCGGACGAATGTGTTGGTGACGGTGGAGTTCGTGACGCCGTAATGGAAATTTACGCCGTCGGCGGTCTGGTCCAGAATGCGGCTGTTCTTGACGGTGAAATTATCCATGGGCCCGTCCATCCAGGCGCCGCACTTGGTGTGCTGCATCCAGATGTTGTCGACGACCGAATTGGACATTGCCCCGCCGATGGCATTGACCTGGTCGTTGTCCACCCGCTCACGGATGTCGCCGATGATGGCGAAGTCCTTGAGGGTGACATTGCTGCTGCCGCCGTCCGCGGCGTACTTGCCGTAGACCCCGACCGCCTTGCTGCGGTTCGATGGGTCCCGCCCGGTCAGCACGCTGTACCAGGGACCGGCCCCGCGCAGTGTCACCTTGTCGACGACGATGTGATCGCGGACCTGGAAGGTTCCCTGCGGGATGTACACCTCCTTGCCCTGGGCCCGGCCGGCGTCGACGGCCGCCCGGATCCTGCCGGTGGAGTCGGTGGCGCCCGTCGGGTCGGCGCCGAAGTCGCCCACCACGTCCAGCGCCCCCGACGGCCTGCCGACCGGGGCGCCGACCTGTTCGAAGTCGGCCAGGTCGATGGTGAACGTCGGCGACGCGGCAGTGGAGGAGACCTGGAGCCGCACCTTCGTGCCGATGGGGAGCGTCGACCCGAACATGGTCCGGGCCTCGTCGTAGAAGTGGTGCGGGTTGGTGTCGCCCGGGTTGTTGTTGAACGGGTAACCGCCGTAGTACCAGCCGTACTTCGATGTGATCGGGACGCTCTTCGGTGCCCCGTCGCCCACGCGCACGTCGATCGAGGCGTCCCGGCCCGTTCCGTCGGCGCTGTCCGGCAGCGAGTACCGGAAGGACATCGCGTTCGCCGGGGCGGTGAGGGTGAATTCCACGTACTCGCCGACGGCGTCCAGCGTCACGGCCTGCCGGCCCGAGGCCTCGGAGGGCAGCGTGCCGTACAGCCGGTTCGGTCCGATCAGCGTGCCGTTCGTGGCCGCGTACTCGGCTTCCTGCTCCTTGAACGGAACGGTCGCACCGCGGCCGGGGACCGCGAGGGGGGAGGGTGCGGAGACACCTGCGGCCCGGGCGGGCGGGGCGCTGGACAGTACGACCGCGGCGGCGGTGCCGAACGCGGCGAGGGCCAGGGAGAGAGAGGCGGACAGAGAGCGTCTGAGCAGGAGGCGTTTCGGTGGTGGGGTCACGTGATCGTCGTCCTTGCGGCTCGTGGGGGCTCTTCGGACGCCCCACAGGCTAGGAGTGGACCGCAAAGACGTCTATGCCGTTCGCAAAATAACGTCTTGATCGCTCAAAATTGAGACTGCGATAGTGGCCTTTTACGAATAAGATCCAGAAATATGGGCGTGCGGAGCGGGTAGATCCGAACTGCCGCATGGCATGTGAACGACTCCAGGCGCATGAGTAGCTGCTATATGACGCAAAAGACTCGCATGTTGTTGGAAGATGTCGCTCATTGCCGTGACCGGGTCCACCGGATGCGTTGCAGGGCCGCCGGGGCGCATCCTGACTGTGTGACCTGGTACGGCGCTACCCGGCACAGTCCGCAGGATGAAGGCGGGACGGTGCCCGGGGCGGTGAACGGCGGCCGAGTGCCGGGCGAACTGTCCCTGGCGCTCGCGCAGGCCGCAGTGAGCGCGGTCGAGTCCGCCGGCGGGTACGCCGGCGGCGTATATCTACGCTCCGGGAACCCTGAGCTGCTGCGGCTCGCGGTGCTCGCGGGGCTGCCGGGTCGGCTGTTCCGCCCCTGGTGGCGCATGCATGTGAACCGGCCCTTCCCGGTGTGCGAGTCCTACCGCTCGCACCGGTCGATCATGCTCCCCGACGCCGAGGAGGCCATGCGCCGTTTCCCGCAGCTGATGGCGGGCCTGCCGTTCCCGTTCGGTTCGCTGTTCGTGCCGATCGGCGGCGGCCCCGAGAGGTTCGGGGTCCTGACGGTGCTGCGCCCGGCCACACCCGGGAAGCCGGTATCGCCGGCCCACCAGCACAGTCTTCAGCACGTTGCCCGGCAGCTCGGCACCGACCTCGCGGAGCTGGCGGGCGAGGGCACCCAGGTCGTGTGGGACGGCGAGCCGGTACCCGTCCAGCTGCCCTCGGCCGTCGCACCACCGGTCAGGATCGGGCACTTCGAGTGGGACCTCGACACCGGCGCCGTCGACGTGGACGCGGAGCTGTGCGCGATCCTCGCCACGGAGCCCGCACAGTTCGCGGGCACCATCGACGCGCTGACGGCGCTGCTGGCACCGGAGGACGTGTGCGGGCTGTGCGCCGTCGCCCGCCGGGCGGCCGGATCTCCCGGCCCGGTCGTACGCCGGTTGCGGCTGCGCGGCCCCGACGGCCGGACGAACTTCCTCGAACTCTCCAGCCGCCGGACCCGGCCGCCCGGTGACGGCGCGGCCGGTCATCTCACCGGCTTCCTCGTCGACCTCGGTGCCGGAGCGATCGTCGGGGAGGCGGCCGACCGGCTCCCGCGCGGCATCTTCTCGTTCGACCGGCTCGGACGGATCACCTACGTCAACCGTCTCGCGGAGGAGCTGCTCGACCGGGCGCGCGCCGACCTGGTCGGACGCGTCGTGTGGGAGGTCCTGCCGTGGTTCGGACACCCCGCGTACGACGACCACCACCGGGCCGCGCTGCTCTCCCACGACCCGGTGCACTTCCTCGCGCGGCGCGACGCCGACGACTGGCTGTCCGTGTCCCTGTACCCGGGCCACGACGGAGTGACAGCCACGCTCGCGGCCACGGAACCGGCCTACACTCCGGGGTCCGTCGTCACGCCGGGCGTGGGGCTCGGCTCCCCGGCCGACCGGGCGTCCGCGCTCTACCGGCCGGTCGCCCTCGCCATCGCGCTGACGGAGGCCGTCACGGCACGCCAGGTCTCGGTGGTGGTCACGGAGGAACTGCTGCCTGCGTTCGGCGGCAGGCAACTGGCCATCTACCTGCTGAACGAGCGGCACCTCTACCTGGCCTGGGAGACCGGCTTCCCGCAGGGCTTCCTGGACCGCTTCGACGGGGTGTCCCTCGCTGCCCATCTGCCCGGCGTCGAGACGCTCACCACCGGCCGCCCGATCTTCTTCGAGTCCATGCAGCACCTGGCCGCCGCCTACCCCGGCATCCCCCTGGACGCCGACGTCGGCGCCCGCGCGTTCCTGCCGCTGATCGCCTCCGGGCGGCCCGTCGGCTCCTGCATCCTCGGCTTCGACCACCCGCGCGGCTTCACCCCCGAGGAACGCACGGTCCTCACCGCACTCGCCGGACTCATCGCCCACTCCCTCCAGCGGGCCCAGCGATACGACACGGAATCCGCCCTGGCCCGTGGCCTGCAGAACGCCCTGCTGCCGCACCGGCTGCCCGTACTCGAACACGTCGACACCGCCGGGAGGTATCTCGCCGGCACCCAGGGCATGGATATCGGAGGCGACTGGTACGACGTCGTCGAGACGGAGCGCGGCCTGGCCCTGATCATCGGGGACGTCCAGGGGCACGGAGTCGCCGCGGCCGCGACCATGGGGCAACTGCGCAGCGCGGTAAGAGCCTTCGCCCTCAGCGGGCACGATCCGCAGGAGGTGGTGAGCGGCACCAACCGGCTGCTCATCGACCTAGACCCCGGCCAGATCGCCAGCTGCTGCTACGTCGTCCTCGACCCCGTCACCGGCCGGACCCAGGCGGTCCGGGCCGGGCACCCGCAGCCCCTGCTCCGCCACCCCGACCACACGACCGAGGTCCTGGACCTGCCCGGCGGCATCGTGCTCGGTGTCGCCCCCCGTGCGTCCTACCCGGTCAGCGACTTCCTCCTGGACCCCGGCGCGATCCTGGCACTGTTCACCGACGGACTGGTCGAGCAGGCAGGGGCCGACATCGATCTGGGCATCGAGCGGCTGCGCTCCACGATCGAGCGAGCCGACCTGCCGTCGCTCGCCGACATGGCGGACCTGGTCATTCGGGAGGCGAAGCAGGAGTCCGACCGGCCCGACGACATCGCGCTCCTGCTCGCCGCCCGCTGGGACCCGGCGTAGCGGGCGCCGGCGTCCGCTGAGCGAACCCGGCCGAGCCGGAGCACCGACGCGGAGCCACTCGGCCGGTACCTGATGCGAGACCACGGCAGCGGCGCCCGGACCCGTACGGAACGGCGATCGACAAGGCCGCACCGAGGAGGCGCGGTCACCATGACATGCAGGAGGGCCCGGGTGCTGGGGAAGCACCCGGGCCCTCGTACGTCTTGTGCTGTACCGCTAGGGCAGCTGAGCCGCCCGTGCCTCGCGCCGGTTGTCGCGGAAGGTGTTCACCCGCCGCGCCGTCGCGAAGAGCGGGATGACCGCTCCCAGGACCACCTGCAGCGCGCAGCCGGTCTGCAGGAGCAGCTGACCGCCGGGGGCGTCGAACGCCCAGGCGGCGAGCAGTCCCATCGCGCCGACGATCCAGCTGAGCATCGCCACCGCGAGGACACCCCGCGGCTTCGGGTACTCGACCCGGCTGACCATCAGCCACGCCACTCCGACGATCGCGAGCAGCGTCGGTACGAAGGGCAGCTCCAGGAGGACGATCGAGACGACCGTGAGCGCTCCGAAGGGGCTCGGCATGCCCTGGAACATGCCGTCCTTCATGGTCACGCAGGAGAATCTGGCCAGTCTCAGCACCACGGCCAGCAGCACGACGATCGCCGCGAGCGCCGACACCCTCTGGTGTGCGTCGTCCGCGACCATGCCGTACACGAGTACGAAGTACGCCGGGGCGAGGCCGAAGCTGATCAGGTCCGAGAGGTTGTCCAGCTCCGCGCCCATCGGCGAGCTGCGGAGCTTGCGCGCCACCAGCCCGTCGAAGAGGTCGAAGACCGCGGCGAGGAGCATCAGGATCACGGCGGTGGCCGCGGAGTGCCGGGCCATGCCGCTCTCGTCGCTGCCCGTGAGGTGCGGGATGAGGATCCCCGTGGTGGTGAAGTACACCGCCATGAAACCGCACGTGGCATTGCCGAGAGTGAGGGTGTCCGCTATCGACAGCCGCAGAGACAGCGGCATGTCCTCGACGTCGTCCTCGGACTCGGCCTCCGGCACCCAGCCGGCCTGTGTGTCGGGATCAATCACGGTCAATTCGAGTCACCCCCGCGGTGGTGGCCTGGCCGACCTCGACCGCGACATCGATACCTTCCGGAAGGTAGATGTCGACGCGGGAGCCGAAGCGGATCAGGCCGATGCGCTCGCCCTGCTCCACCTTCGTGCCCTGCGGGATGTACGGGACGATGCGACGGGCAACCGCACCCGCGATCTGCACCATCTCGATGTCGCCGAGCTCGGTGTCGAAGTGCCAGACAACGCGCTCGTTGTTCTCGCTCTCCTTGTTGAACGCCGGGACGAACCCACCGGGGATGTGCTCGACCGATGTCACCGTGCCGGCCAGGGGCGCGCGGTTGACGTGGACATTCAATGGGCTCATGAAGATCGCGACGCGGGTGCGCCCGTCCTTCCACGGCATGATGCTCTGCACCACACCGTCGGCCGGAGAGATGACTCGGCCCTGGGTGATCTCGCGCTCGGGGTCGCGGAAGAACCACAGCATGCCCGCCGCGAGGGCGGTGGTGGGCACGGCCACGGCGGCCCAGCGTCCGGACTTGCGGGCCCGGGTGAGGCTGAGCGCCGCGGTGGCGACGGTCGGGAGGAGCCACGGCGAAGCTCCGCGCGCAAGGCGGACTCCGCCGCGTGATGCAGAGGTTTGGCTGTCGGGCATGGATGACCTTCGTAGCGGATGATGCCGCGCTGGCAACGGGGGACGGCGGCTTTTCCGGCGATGTTATCGGTTGCGAGCCGTAACTGGGCAAGCCAGCAGCCGAGTCGGACGGCGGGAAGGCACCGGCTGAGGATGACAGGGTGTGATCTTCTTCGCGGCCAAATCACCTCGAAGGGGACGATCAGCCCTGGAACCGGTACTCCTCGAGGAGTCGGCGCCCAATGATCATTTTCTGGATCTCGGCGGTACCTTCACCGATCAACAGCATCGGGGCCTCCCGGTAGAGGCGCTCGATCTCGTACTCCTTGGAGAAGCCGTAACCGCCGTGGATGCGGAAGGCGTCCTCGACGACTTCCTTGCAGTATTCGGAGGCGAGGTACTTCGCCATCCCTGCCTCCAGGTCGTTTCGTTCCCCGGAGTCCTTTTTGCGCGCTGCATTCACCATCATTGCATGCGCCGCTTCGACCTTGGTGGCCATTTCGGCCAGCTTGAACTGGATCGCCTGGTGCTGGGCGATCGGCTTTCCGAAGGTGTGGCGCTGCTGAGCGTAGGAAACGCCCAGCTCGAATGCACGCTGCGCGACGCCGCAACCACGCGCGGCCACATTCACCCGGCCGACCTCGACACCGTCCATCATTTGGTAAAACCCTCGGCCGGTGGTGCCGCCTAGTACACGATTGGCCGGAATGCGTAGTCCGTCCATGATGAGTTCCGTCGTGTCGACGCCCTTGTAACCCATCTTGTCGATCTTCCCGGGAATGGTGAGCCCCGGCCGGACCTCGCCGAAGCCCGGCTCCTTCTCCACCAGGAAGGTCGTCATCGACTTGTGCGGGGCCGTTCCCTCGGGGTGGCCTTCGTCACTTCGGCACAGCACGGCGACGAGCGAGGACGTGCCGCCGTTCGTCAGCCACATCTTCTGGCCGTTCAGGACGTACTCGTCGCCGTCCTTGACGCCCTTGGAGGTGATCGCCGCGACGTCGGAGCCCAGCGCCGGCTCGGACATCGAGAACGCGCCCCGGACCTCGCCCAGCGCCATCCGCGGCAGGAACGTGTCCTTCTGCTCCTGGGTGCCGTGCTGCTTGAGCATGTACGCCACGATGAAGTGCGTGTTGATGATTCCCGACACGCTCATCCAGCCGCGCGCGATCTCCTCCACGCAGAGTGCGTATGTGAGAAGCGACTCACCCAGGCCCCCGTACTCCTCGGGGATCGTCAGCCCGAACAGGCCGAGTTCCTTGAGCCCCTCGACGATCTCCATCGGGTACTCGTCGCGGTGCTCCAGCTGGGTCGCGACCGGAATGATCTCCTTGTCGACGAAATCCCGGACCGTGGAGAGGATTTCCTGCTGGATGTCGTTCAGACCGGCGGTCTGGGCGAGTCGCGTCATGGCTACTTCTCCACGTTCTTCTGCGAAGGCTGGTTCAGCTCCGGGCGGCCGGGCTGCTCGCCGCCGCGCTCCTTGATGTACGTCTCGGTGGGGACCATCACCTTGCGGCGGAACACGCAGACGAGTGTTCCGTCCTGCTTGTAGCCCTTGGTCTCCACGTAGACGATTCCGCGGTCACTCTTGGACTTTGACGGAGTCTTGTCGAGGACGGTCGTCTCGCCGTAGATCGTGTCGCCGTGGAAGGTCGGCGCCACATGCTTGAGCGACTCGACCTCCAGGTTGGCGATCGCCTTTCCGGAGACGTCGGGGACGGACATGCCGAGCAGCAGCGAATAGATGTAGTTGCCGACTACAACGTTCTTGCCGAAATCGGTCGTCTTCTCCGCGTAGTTGCTGTCCATGTGCAGCGGGTGGTGATTCATGGTGAGCAGGCAGAAAAGGTGGTCGTCGTACTCCGTGACCGTCTTTCCGGGCCAGTGCTTGTACACCGCACCGACCTCGAACTCCTCATAGGTGCGTCCGAACTGCATGGTCAGGCCTCCGGAGCTTCGAACTTGGAGGTGCGCTGCATACCGGCCGCGCGGCCCTTGCCTGCGATGACCAGGGCCATCTTCCGGCTGGCCTCGTCGATCATCTCGTCGCCGAGCATCGCCGAGCCCTTCTTGCCGCCCGCCTCCGAGGTGCACCACTCGTACGCGTCGAGGATCAGCTCGGCGTGGTCGTAGTCCTCCTGCGACGGCGAGAACACCTCGTTGGCCGCGTCGACCTGGCCGGGGTGCAGCACCCACTTGCCGTCGAAGCCCAGTGCCGCCGCACGGCCCGCGACCTCGCGGTACGCGTCCACGTCACGGATCTGCAGGAAGGGACCGTCGATCGCCTGGAGGTCGTGCGTACGGGCCGCCATCAGAATGCGCATGAGGATGTAGTGGTACGCGTCCGCGCCGTAGCCGGGCGGCTGCTGGCCGACGACCAGGGTCTTCATGTTGATCGACGCCATGAAGTCGGCCGGGCCGAAGATCAGCGTCTCCAGGCGGGGTGAGGCGGCGGCGATGTCGTCGATGTTCACCAGGCCCTTGGCGTTCTCGATCTGTGCCTCGATGCCGATCTTCCCGACCTCGAAGCCCATCGTCTTCTCGATCTGGGTGAGCAGCAGATCGAGGGCGACGACCTGCTGGGCGTCCTGGACCTTCGGCAGCATGATGCAGTCGAGGTTCTGGCCGGCACCCTCGACCACCGTGATCACATCGCGGTACGTCCAGTGCGTCGTCCAGTCGTTGACGCGCACGACCCGGGTCTTGCCCGTCCAGTCGCCGTTGTTCAGCGCGTCGACGATGTGGTGCCGGGCGCCCTCCTTGGCGAGCGGGGCGCAGGCGTCCTCGAGGTCCAGGAAGACCTGGTCGGCCGGGAGGCCCTGGGCCTTCTCCAGGAACCGCGGGTTCGAGCCCGGCACAGCCAGGCAGGAGCGACGCGGACGCAGACGGTTCACGGGCTGGGTCATGCGGGGACCTCCAGAGGGTCGAGCTTGTTCGCTTTCCGGATCTCGTCGACGATACGGCCGATGATCTCCGTGATGCCGAAGTCCTTCGGGGTGAATACGGCGGCGACGCCCGCCTCGATCAGCGCGGTGGCGTCGGCGGGCGGAATGATCCCGCCCGCGATGACGGGAATGTCGTTGGCGCCGGCGTCGCGCAGCCGGTTCAGCACGTCCGGCACCAGCTCGGCGTGCGAGCCGGACAGGATCGACAGACCGACGCAGTGCACGTCCTCGGCGAGAGCAGCTGAGACGATCTGTTCGGGGGTCAGTCTGATCCCCTGGTAGACGACCTCGAACCCGGCGTCACGGGCCCGTACGGCGATCTGCTCGGCGCCGTTGGAGTGCCCGTCCAGGCCCGGCTTGCCGACCAGCAGCCGCAGCCGTCCGGTGCCGAGGTCGCCGGCGGTGCGGGCGACCTTCTCGCGGACCAGGGCGAGCGGCGTGCCCGCCTCCGCGGTCACCGCGACCGGTGCGGACGAGACGCCCGTCGGGGCCCGGAACTCGCCGAACACATCGCGCAGCGCCCACGACCACTCGCCGGTGGTGACACCCGCGCGGGCGCACTCCACGGTCGCTTCCATCATGTTGTCGGTGCCGGCCGCGGCCTTCTTCAGCGCCGCCAGCGCGTCGGAGGCGCGGGCCTCGTCACGGTTGTCGCGCCACTCGTGGAGCGCCGCGACCACCCTGGCCTCGTTGGCGGGGTCGACCGTCATGATCGCGCCGTCGAGGTCCGCGGTGAGCGGGTTCGGCTCGGTCGTCTCGTAGATGTTGACGCCGACGACCTTCTCCGTTCCGCCCTCGATGCGGGCCCGCCGCTGTGCGTGCGAGGAGACCAGCTCCGACTTGAGGTAGCCGGACTCGACGGCCGCCATGGCGCCGCCCATCTGCTGGATCCGGTCGATCTCCGCGAGCGACTCGGTGACCAGGGCGTCCACCTTGGCCTCGATCACGTGCGAACCCGCGAAGATGTCCTCGTACTCCAGCAGATCGCTCTCGTGCGCGAGGACCTGCTGGATCCGGAGCGACCACTGCTGGTCCCAGGGCCGGGGGAGCCCCAGCGCCTCGTTCCAGGCGGGCAGCTGGACGGCCCGGGCGCGGGCGTCCTTGGAGAGGGTGACCGCCAGCATCTCCAGGACGATGCGCTGGACGTTGTTCTCGGGCTGCGCCTCGGTCAGCCCGAGGGAGTTGACCTGGACGCCGTAGCGGAACCGGCGCTGCTTGGCGTCGGTGATGCCGTACCGCTCGCGGGTGACCTGGTCCCAGATGCGGCCGAAGGCGCGCATCTTGCACATCTCCTCGATGAAGCGGACGCCCGCGTTCACGAAGAAGGAGATACGGGCGACGACGTCGCCGAACTTCTCCTCGGGCACCTGCCCGGAGTCACGGACCGCGTCGAGCACGGCGATCGCCGTCGACATGGCGTACGCGATCTCCTGGACCGGAGTGGCCCCCGCCTCCTGCAGGTGATAGCTGCAGATGTTGATCGGGTTCCACTTGGGTATGTGGTTGACCGTGTACGTGATCATGTCGGTGGTCAACCGCAGCGAGGGACCGGGCGGGAAGACATGCGTCCCGCGCGAGAGGTACTCCTTGACGATGTCGTTCTGCGTCGTGCCCTGGAGCTTCGTGGCGTCGGCGCCCTGCTCCTCCGCGACCACCTGATAGAGCGCCAGCAGCCACATCGCGGTGGCGTTGATCGTCATCGAGGTGTTCATCTGCTCCAGGGGGATGTCCTGGAACAGCCGCCGCATGTCACCGAGGTGCGAGACGGGCACGCCGACCCGGCCGACCTCGCCGCGGGCGAGAATGTGGTCGGGGTCGTAACCCGTCTGGGTCGGCAGGTCGAAGGCGACCGACAGACCGGTCTGGCCCTTGGCGAGGTTGCGCCGGTAGAGCTCGTTGGACGCCTCGGCGGTCGAGTGACCGGCGTACGTCCGCATGAGCCACGGGCGGTCCTTCTGACGCCCACTCATGTCAGACGTCCCGGAAGCGATTGATGGCGTCGATGTGCTGCTCGCGCAGCTCCTCGTTGCGCACACCCAGACCCTCGCGGGGGGCCAGTGCGAGCACGCCGACCTTGCCCTGGTGGAGGTTGCGGTGCACGTCGTACGCGGCCTGGCCGGTCTCCTCCAGGGAGTAGACCTTCGACAGCGTCGGGTGGATCTTGCCCTTGGCGACCAGCCGGTTGGCCTCCCACGCTTCGCGGTAGTTGGCGAAGTGCGAGCCCACGATCTTCTTCAGCGACATCCACAGGTAGCGGTTGTCGTACTCGTGGTTGTAGCCCGACGTGGAGGCGCAGGTGACGATCGTGCCGCCCTTGCGGGTCACGTACACCGAGGCGCCGAACGTCTCGCGGCCCGGGTGCTCGAAGACGATGTCCACGTCCTCGCCGCCGGTCAGCTCACGGATGCGCTTGCCGAACCGCTTCCACTCGCGCGGGTCCTGGTTGTGCTCGTCCTTCCAGAACTTGTAGCCCTCGGCGTTGCGGTCGATGATCGCCTCTGCGCCCATCTTCCGGCAGATGTCCGCCTTCTGCTCGCTGGAGACGATGCAGATCGGGTTGGCGCCACCGGCCAGCGCGAACTGCGTGGCGTAGGAACCGAGTCCGCCGCTGGCGCCCCAGATCAGCACATTGTCGCCCTGCTTCATGCCGGCGCCGTTGCGCGAGACGAGCTGGCGGTAGGCGGTGGAGTTGACCAGGCCGGGAGCGGCGGCCTCCTCCCAGCTGAGGTGCTGCGGCTTCGGCATCAGCTGGTTGGACTTGACGAGCGCGATCTCGGCGAGGCCGCCGAAGTTGGTCTCGAAGCCCCAGATCCGCTGCTCGGGGTCGAGCATCGTGTCGTTGTGGCCGTCCGAGGACTCCAGTTCGACCGAGAGGCAGTGCGCGACGACCTCGTCGCCGGGGTGCCAGGCGTTGACGCCGGGACCGGTGCGCAGGACGACGCCCGCCAGGTCGGAGCCGATGACGTGGTACGGCAGGTCGTGGCGCTTGGTGAGCTCGCTGAGCCTTCCGTAGCGCTCCAGGAAGCCGAAGGTGGACATCGGCTCGAAGATCGAGGTCCAGACCGAGTTGTAATTTACCGAGCTGGCCATGACGGCGACCAGTGCCTCGCCGGGCCCGAGCTCGGGCACCGGGACGTCGTCGAGGTGCAGTGACTTGCGGGGGTCCTTGTCGCGGGAGTCGAGCCCGGCGAACATCTCCGTCTCGTCCTTGTGCACGGTCACCGCGCGGTACGACTCAGGGATGGACAGGGCCGCGAAATCTGCGGCTGTGCTGTCCTGCGATTGGATCGCGTCCAGGATTTCCTTCACGGTGTGCCTCCGGGATGGTGTCTCCCCTGCTCGACCGGAGCCGAGTGCTCGGGGAATGCGTCGAGGGACGACTGTGGGTCCCTGCCAACGGGGGGTGCGGTGCGTTGTGGAGGTGCTGCCGTCGGTTCGGCTGGTAAGGCTTCGGCCTGCTCTGGTGGAGCAGAAGGGTTTGCCTGTGACGCAGGCGCCCGGGCGCGCAGGCACATGGCTTGCGGGGACAGCCGGCGTACGTGAGGTCTCTGCACGCCGGCCGCCCGGACAACTTCAACGTATGGCACTCCGTGACACCTGGCAAGGCACTGGGTGCCAACAATTTCTCTCACATGTCACCCGGCCGGCACGCATGAGCGACATGCGGGGTGGTTCGCGCCGTTCTGTCCTGCTCGGTGCGGTCAGGCCGTGCGCCGGTAGACATACGGCGTGGTGGTGCTCAGCGCGGTGAAACCGAGCCGCTGGAGGATCGGACGGCTCTGGTCGGTCGCGTCGACCTGCAGATATGTGTAACCACGCTCGGCGGCGATCGCGGCACGGAAAGCCACCAGCGCCCGGTAGATGCCCTTCCCGCGCCACGGCTCGACCGTCCCGCCGCCCCAGAGCCCCGCGAAGCCGGTGCCCGGGTACAGCTCCATCCGGGCCGAGCTCACCGGCTCGTCGCCCACCATGGCCAGCACCCCGACGAAGCTGTCCGGGGCCTCGGTCAGCCGGGCCAGCACCTGATGCCGCAGCCCCGACCGGTCCGAGCCGAACGCCCGCTCATGGGCCCGGGCCATCAGCTCCACACCGGCCGCATCGGTCACCGTGCGCAGCCGGACGCCCTCGGGGAGTTCCACGGCGGTCGGGAGGTCCGCGACCGGGGCGACCAGCAGGGTCTCCGGCTCCTCCGCGACGAAGCCGGCCGCCCGCAGCCGCACCCCCAGGTCCGCCGGCCGGTCGTGCGCGTACAGCTTCCACTCGAACTCGTCGAGGCCGAGCGCGGTGAAGCGTTCCACCTGAGCCGCGATCGCCGCATCCGCCCGGACGGCGTCCAGATCCGGCGCCGACCAGACCACGCCGTTCCAGTCGCCGGCCGCGCCGACCTGACGTACGACATCGGCGGTGCGCTCGACACGGACACCGGGGCCGTCGGGTCGGGCATGCTCGCGCATCTCGTGGTCGAAGAGGGACAGCAAGGCGTCGTGATCATGAGTCATGCGCCCACCACAGCACCGGCGTGTACGGGCTGCAACCAGGTTTCGGCGCCGGGCACGCGTATGCCGAACGGGCTGCGACAGCGAGCCCGTCCGGCATGCGGGGGTCGACGGAGCGGTTCGGTCGACAGGCTCCCGCTCAGTGGTCCTTGAGCGCCTGCTGGATCGTGCGCATCACTTCGTCGAGCGGTGCGTCGGTGCGCGCCACCGCGACCAGCACCTCGCCCTCCGTGCTCACCGAAGCGGCAGCCGGCGGGGACGCGGGCTCGGTCCCGGCGATCCGGCCCGCGCCGATCCCGGTCCCGAACGTTTCCCGGACGATCGCGAACGCGTGGTCGAGCTGGGCCTCCACGTCACCCTGGCCGCCCGCCCGCAGCCAGCGGCGCAGCACATGGTTGTGCGCGGTGACGACGGCGGACGCCGCGACCTCCGCCAGCAGCGGATCGTCATTGCCGACATGGTGGTCGCGCTCGTCGAAATGGCCCAGCAGATAGCGCGTGAACAGCCGCTCGTAGCGGGCCACCGAGGCGATCTCGGCCTCCCGCAGGGTGGGGACCTCACGGGTCAGCTTGTAGCGGGCCACGGAGACCGCGGGCTTCGCCGCGTACATCTTCATGACTTCCTTGATACCGCGGCAGACGGTGTCGAGCGGGTGCTCGTGCGCGGGGGCGGCATTCAGGACAGCCTCGGCCCGGACGAGGGTGTCGTCGTGGTCCGGGAAGATCGCCTCTTCCTTGGAGCGGAAGTGCCGGAAGAAGGTCCGCCGGGCGACGCCCGCGGCGCCCGCGATCTCGTCGACCGTCGTCGCCTCGTACCCCTTCGTGGCGAAGAGCTCCATCGCCGCGGCCGCCAGTTCGCGGCGCATCTTGAGCCGTTGGGCGGCGGCGCGCGTGCCTGCGGCACTCTCCGGGGCGTCGGGTGCGGCGGAGACACGGGGGGACCTGGCGGGCTGGGACATGGTGTGAACGTACTGCATCGGTGCAGGAGAGCGCGCCTGCGGGGGCGGGCCGCCGGGCGGCACCTCCCACGTCGAAGGCGGTGGCGGCGGATCGAGCAGCCCTCCCCAGCCGGCTCCCGGCCCGGGAACCGGCGGGGAGCCGGTCGGCCGGTCCCGCCCGGCCGGAGACCCGGCCGGCCGGGCAGGAGCCCGCCGGCCCTCAGCGCCGGGCATATTCGCGGAAGCCGCGCCCCGTCTTGCGGCCGAGGCAGCCGGCGGCCACCAGGTGCTCCAGCAGTGGTGCCGGGGCCAGACCCGGGTCGCGGAACTCGCTGTGCAGCACCTTCTCGATGGCGAGCGAGACATCGAGCCCGACGACGTCGAGGAGCTCGAACGGACCCATCGGATAGCCGCCGCCCAGCTTCATCGCGGCGTCGATGTCGTCGAGGCTCGCGTAGTGCTCCCCGACCATCTTGATCGCGTTGTTGAGGTACGGGAACAGCAGCGCGTTGACGATGAAACCGGCCCGGTCCCCGCAGTCCACCGGGTGCTTGCGGATCTTCCCGCACACCTCGCGGACGGTGGCGTGGACGTCGTCGTCCGTGAGCACCGTACGGACCACCTCGACCAGCTTCATCGCGGGCGCCGGGTTGAAGAAGTGCATCCCGATGACGTCCTGCGGACGCGAGGTGGCCCGTGCACATGCCACGACCGGCAGCGACGACGTGGTGGTGGCGAGCACCGCACCCGGCTTGCAGACCTTGTCCAGCGTGGCGAACAGCTGCTGCTTGACCGCCAGGTCCTCGGCGACCGCCTCGACCGCGAGATCGACGTCGTCGAACGAGTCCAGCGAACCGGCCGCGGTGACGCGGGCGAGGGTCTCGTCCCGCGCCTCGGCCGTCAGCCGCCCCTTGGTGACGGAACGCTCCAGGGACTTGGCGATCCGGCCCTTCGCCGTGTCCGCCTTCTCCTGGCTGCGCGCGGCGAGCACCACGTCGTAACCGGCCTTCGCGAAGACCTCCGCGATGCCCGACGCCATCGTCCCGGACCCGGCGACACCCACCGACCGCACAGTACGCCCGGCCGCCGCTCGGGAGCTCTCCTGCGGTGTCTTCGCGTCCGGCACCACGGTCTGGCTGCCCGTCGCCGCGTACGTGTAGAAGCCACGGCCCGACTTGCGGCCTGTCAGCCCGGCCTCGCTGAGCTGCTTGAGGATCGGTGCAGGGGCGTGCAGCCGGTCGTGCGACTCGGAGTACATGGCCTCCAGGACGGTACGGGCGGTGTCGACCCCGATCAGGTCGAGCAGGGCGAGCGGGCCCATCGGCAGCCCGCAGCCCAGCTTCATGGCCGCATCGATGTCCTCACGGGAGGCGTAGCTCGCCTCGTACATCGCGGCGGCCTGGTTCAGGTAGCCGAACAGCAGCCCGTCGGCGACGAACCCCGGCCGGTCGCCCACCGCGACCGGCTCCTTGCCCAGCTCACGGGCGAGCGCGGTGACCGCCTCGACGGCCGGCGGCGCGGTCAGCACCGAGGAGACCACCTCGACCAGCTTCATCGCGGGCGCCGGGTTGAAGAAGTGCAGACCGATCACGCGCTCGGGGTGCTGCGACTCGGCGGCCAGCCGGGTCACCGACAGGGCGTTGGTGCCGGTCGCCAGGATCGCGGTGGGGGAGGTGATCGCGTCGAGCTCCCGGAAGAGCTGCTGCTTGATCTCGTACGACTCGGGCACGACCTCGATGACGAGCTGCGCGTCCGCGGCGGCCTGCAGATCGGAGAAGGTACGGAACCTGGCGAGGACGTCGTGCCGCTCGCCCTCGGTGATCCGGCCCTTCTGCACGGCGCGGGCAGTGGAGGCTTCGAGGGCGGCAACGGCCTGACGCGCGGCCGCCTCGCTGATGTCGATACCGATGACCTCGCGGCCGGCCCTGGCGAGGACCTCGGCGATGCCGGTGCCCATGGTGCCGAGGCCGACGACGGCAATGGTGGAGAGCGGGGTGTCCATCACGGGACTCCAGGGATGAGTGACGACTGTGTGGACGCACGACGCGCACGGATCTGGTGGGGCCGTGGGGCCCGACCGGCGCATGGCGTGCGGAAATTGCGTGTCGTGGTGCTCAGGGCCGGGGGTGTACCGAACACACCCGGACCGGGATGGGGTGACGGACTCTGTCCCGGAGTCACGTCTCGCAAAGCTGCCGAACCGACAAGCACTCCGGGTGGCTGCGTCACCAGGCCACTGGAGTCGGCGGGGAGTGTGTCCCGCTCATATGAGGTTAACCGGCGAGTAACGAGCGCGCCAGTCCCGAGTTGTTGTGTGCCCGCTCACACTCGCCGTGTCCGCCGATACGCTGACGGTCATGGACGAGGAGTTCCGGTCGCTGGCCGACCGGCTGGGGGGCGAGGCGGGGGAGTCGGCGGCGTACCGCAGACTGCTCGCCACCGAGGACGACGAGGAGCTCGCCCGGGTCCTCGTGGAACGCGAACGCCCGCTCTGGGCACGCGAGATCGCCGCGTTCCGGCTCGGCTGCGGCGGCGACAGACGGGCCTTCGAGGCGCTGGTCCTGCTGCTCAACCACCGCGACCCGGAGCGCTGTGTCTCCGCCGCCCATGCCCTGGTGCGCCTCGGCGACCCGCGCACGCCCCGGGCCGCCGCCGCCCTCGCGACCAACACCCTGCGCACCGCCTACGCCCTGCACCCGGTGCGGCTGCTCACCGCCCTGCGGGCCCCCGAGTCCGTCCCGACGCTGATCAGCACCCTGGAACGGCTGCTGGCACCGGACGAGCCGCACTGGCGGGTCGCGCTGGCCTGTGTGGAGGGGCTGGGGCAGCTCGGCGACGCACAGGCCCGCCCGGTCCTGCAGGCGGCGTTGCCGCACCCGAGGCTCGGCGGCGCGGCCGAGGAGGCGATCAGTCGGCTGCCGGCGGGCTGAGAGGACGTACGTAACGCACCTCGGGCACGAGGACGCCGCCGACCTGGAAGGGTTCCTCGGCGCCGTCCGGAACGAAGCCCGCACGCTCGTAGAAGCGGCGCGCCGGTGCGTTCTCCTTGAGGACCCAGAGCGACAGATCGGGAAACCCGTCCGCGGCGGAGCGCGCCAGGATCTCCGCCATCAGGGCGCGGCCGACCCCGGTCCCACGCTGCTCGGGCAGCACATAGATGGCGTACAGCTCGCCGCGGGCGAGCCGCCTGCCGTCCGCGCGGTACGGGCCGTAACAGGCCCAGCCGATCACACCCGGGCCCGGCCGCTCGGCCACCACATTGACGACCGTGTGGCGTTCGGCGAAGAAGCCGCGACGCCGCTGCGCGTCCTCGGCGATGTCCATCGCGTCCAGATACGCCTGCGGGATCAGCCCGGTGTACGCGGCCTGCCAGCCGCGCACCCGGATCGTCGCGACGGCCTCGCAGTCGTCGATGGTCATGGATCTGACGGACAGGTCGGGGGCGTACGCGGAGGTGGGCCGTGTCGTCATACGGACCATGGTGGCGTACGCCCCCGAGGGCGCGCGATCGGGTCACGGGGGCCGGAGTCCGGCCCCCTCCCGTCAGCCGCGGAAGCCGAGCAGCCCGTGCAGTGCGCCGCCTCCTTCTGCCGTCGCGCCCCGCAGCGACTTCGCCGATGCCCCGGCGGCCAGCGGCTCCGGGTCGGGCGACCTCGGGCAGACCGCGTCCGCGTCGGCGCTGCTGCCGTTGCCGCGCGGGACGGTGCCCTTGTCGAGGTAGTCCACCAAGTACCCGTCCAGGCATGTGTTGCCGCTCAGCGTGATGCCGTGGTTGCCGCCGCCCTGTTCGACGACCAGGCTGGAGCCGCGGAGTTTGCGGTGCAGGGTGACCCCGCCCTCGTACGGCGTGGCCGCGTCCTCAGTGGCCTGGAAGAGCAGCACCGGCGGGAGTGCGGCGTTGGAGACCCGTACCGGGTTGTGCGGTTCCACCGGCCAGGATGCGCACGGTGCGTTGTACCAGGTGTTGTTCCAGGCGTAGAAGGGTGCCTTGCTGTGCACCTTCCAGCTCTCGCTGCGCCAGGTGTTCCAGTCGCGCGTCCACTCGGCGTCGCGGCACTGCACGGCCGCGTAGACCGAGTAGCCGTTGTCGCCCTTGTCGTCGACGGCGCCGAACTTCTTGTACGCGCGGACCAGCGCGTCCTGGTCCTTGTCGGTCACGTACGAGGCGAACGCGTCGGCCAGGTACGGCCAGTACCCGTTGTAGTAGCCGCCCGGCAGGAACGTGTCCTGCAACTCGCTCGCGCCGACCGTCCCGCCCGCGGGCTCCTTCCTGACCGCTTCGCTCATCCCGTACCAGGCGGCCTCGACCTTCGCCGGGTCGCTGCCGAGTCCGTACGTCGAGCTGTGCTTCGCGACCCAGGCGGCGAACGCCTTCAGGCGGGCGTCGAACGCGTAGTCCTGGCCGATGTTGTCGTCGTACCAGACCCCGTCCGGGTCGACGTTCGAGTCGAGCACCAGACGCCGTACCCGCTCCGGGAACAGCTTGGCGTACACCGCGCCCAGATAGGTGCCGTACGAGTACCCGAAGTAGTTGATCTGCGGGGAGCCGATGGCCTGCCGGATCACATCGAGATCCTTGGCGGTGCTCACCGTGTCCATGTACGGCAGCAGATCGGGGTACTTCGCGCCGCACGCGGCGGCGAAGGACTTGGCGCGGTCGCGGTTGGCCTGCTCGATCCGGAGGTTCAGCGGCACCGGGTCGGGGCGCAGCGGCTCGAAGTATTTCGGTACGCAGTTCAGTGCCGGGGAGCTCTTCCCGACCCCGCGCGGGTCGAACCCGATCACGTCGTACTGCGCGGCGGTCTCCTTCGGCAGCGAGGCCGCCACGAAGCCGGCCATAGCCAGCCCGCTGCCGCCGGGGCCGCCGGGGTTGACGAGCAGAGGGCCCTGCGAGGTCTTCGCGGTGTGCGGGATCCGCGACAGGGCGAGGGTGATGCTCCTGCCCGACGGATCGTCATGATTGAGCGGGGTACGCACGGTTGAGCACTGCAGCGTCGGATACGACTTTGTGGCGCAGCCGGTCCATGTGAGCTGCGCGGCAGGCGGCGCGACTCCATCGGCTGCCGCCGGGGAAGGAACGCCGGTCATCAGAGCGGCGACTGTCGCACCGACGGCGAACAGAATTCCTGAACGGTTCGTCATATGGCCTCCCGTGGTGGAGGGAACGCGGCTGCGGGTGGTGCAGCCCCCGCCGCATGCTCCCCACATTCGGACACGGAAGGACATGTTCTGATGAGAGTTGACCCATTTGCCCGACCCCGGTTCGTGCAGGCCCGCAGCAGGTTCGGGGCGAGGTCCGGAACAGGGCTCGGGCCGCCGTCAGAGCAGAGTCAGCTGGGTGGGGCCGGGACCGTCGAGCGGCGACTGCTGCTCCTGCTGGACGGGGATCCGGCGGGGTTCTCCGCGACGCGCCGGGCCGATGCCGTACTCGGCGGCCAGCTCGTGCACCCGGCGGGTGACGGTGCGCTGGTACCACGTGGGTGCGTACGCCCCGTCCGCGTACATCTGCTCGTAACGCCGGACCAGTTGCGGGTGGTGCCGGCCGAGCCACTGCATGAACCACTCGCGGGCGCCCGGCCGCAGATGGAGCACGAGCGGGGTCACCGAGGTCGCCCCGGCGGCGGCGATCGCGCGGACCGTGGCCCGCAGCTGGTCCGGGCGGTCACCGAGGAACGGGATGACGGGCGCCATCAGTACGCCGCAGTCGATGCCGTTCTCGCTCAGCGTGCGCACGACGTCGAGGCGGCGCTCGGGGGAGGGGGTGCCGGGTTCGACCGTGCGCCACAGCTCGGGATCGACGAAGCCGACCGAGACGGAGATGCCGACTTCGGTGACCTCCGCGGCCTGCCGCAGCAGCTCCAGATCGCGCAGGACGATCGTGCCCTTGGTGAGGATCGAGAACGGGTTCGCGTGGTCGCGCAGGGCCTCGATGATGCCGGGCATCAGCCGGTAGCGGCCCTCGGCCCGCTGGTAGCAGTCGACATTGGTGCCCATCGCGATGTGCGCGCCGTGCCAGCGGCTGGAGGCGAGATGGCGGCGGAGCAGTTCCGGGGCGTTGATCTTGACGACGATCTGCGAGTCGAAGCCGAGCCCGGTGTCGAGGTCCAGATAGCTGTGGGTCTTGCGGGCGAAGCAGTAGACGCACGCATGCGTACAGCCCCGGTACGGGTTCACGGTCCATTCGAACGGCATCCGGGATGCGCCCGGCACCCGGTTCACGATCGAGCGGGCCCGGATCTCATGGAAGGTGATTCCCCGGAATTCGGGGGTGTCGAAGGTGCGCGTGGTCACCGCGTCCGCGGCGAAGAGCGCGCCGGTCCCGGTCTCCCGGGTGTTCTCGACCAGATTGTCCCAGCGCATGGACGCCTCCTCGGTAGCACTGGGCACAGAATAGAACACTTGTTCCCTTGATCGTTTTCTCCCCTTCGTCCCGGCCCGGATTTTGAGCGGGGTGCCGGAGGTGATTGGCTCAGCACACCCCGAACAACCGAGTGGTGGAGGAGCAGCCATGGCGCAGGTCGAGGCCTCGACAGAGCGGATCATCGCGGCGGACGCGGAAACGGTGTTCGACGCGCTGGCCGACTACAAGGAGGTCCGGGGCAAGGTGCTGCCCGGTCAATTCAGTGAGTACGAGGTGCGCGAGGGCGGTGACGGCGAGGGCACCCTCGTCCACTGGAAGCTGCAGGCCACCAGTAAGCGGATCCGCGACTGCCTGCTGGAGGTCGGCGAGCCGACCGAAGGTCAGCTCGTCGAGAAGGACCGCAACTCGTCGATGGTCACCACCTGGACCGTCACCCCGGCCGGCGAGGGCAAGTCCAAGGCTGTCGTGTCGACCGTCTGGAACGGTGCGGGCGGCATCGGCGGATTCTTCGAGAAGACCTTTGCGCCCAAGGGACTTGGGCGCATCTACGACGAGCTGCTGCAGAACCTCGCCACCGAGGTCGAGAAGTAGCACCGGGCATCCCTGACCGGCCTCACCGGTTCGGGTGGTTTTCCTGGCTCGCCGGTTGCGCGCCGTAGTGGCTCCCACCGGGGCATAAGCCCCCCGAGTGCGCCGTCAGCGCCCCCCGTCGCGTTTGCCTCTCTATGTCGCGTAATGCGAGAAATGGGCGGCGCAGATGCGACGAGGGGAGCGGCACGTGGTGGGTGGTATCACTCTGGTGAAGGACGAGCCGGACGGTGCGGGCGGCGCCGGGGAGCAGACGGCCGCCCCTCCCGGCGCGGCGACCGCGCCCCCGTCCGCATCGGCTTCCACTGCTTCCACCGCCACGGATCCCGCCCAGGAGATCAGCCCCCGAAGGATCCGGCTGGTCTTCCTCGGGCTGATGCTCACGCTGCTGCTCGCGGCGCTCGACCAGATGATCGTCGCCACCGCGCTGCCCAAGATCGTCGGTGAGCTGCACGGCCTGGAGAAGATGTCCTGGGCGGTCACCGCCTATCTCCTCGCCTCCACCATCGGACTGCCGATCTACGGCAAGCTCGGCGATCTCTTCGGCCGCAAGAGCGTCTTCCAGTTCGCGATCGTCGTCTTCGTCGTCGGCTCCGCGCTGGCCGGCTGGTCCCGCACCATGGACGAACTGATCGCCTTCCGTGCCGTCCAGGGCGTCGGCGGCGGCGGACTCATGATCGGGGTCCAGGCGATCATCGCGGACGTCGTACCGCCTCGCGAGCGCGGTCGCTTCATGGGGCTGATCGGTGCCGCGTTCGGTCTCGCGTCCGTCGCGGGCCCGCTGCTCGGCGGCTTCTTCACCGACCACGCCTCCTGGCGCTGGTGCTTCTACATCAACGTCCCGTTCGGCCTGGTCACCCTCGCCGTCATCACCGTCGTACTCAAGCTCCCCAAGCCCACGGTCCGACCCCGCCTCGATGTGCTCGGCGCCCTGCTGCTGGCCGCCGCCTCCACCTGCGTGGTGCTGCTGACCAGCTGGGGCGGCACGGAGTACGCCTGGGGCTCGCGCACCATCCTCGGGCTGGCCGCCGGAGCTGCCGGCACGACACTGCTCTTCCTCGTGGTCGAGCGCCACGCACCCGAACCCGTCATCCCGCTGCGGCTGTTCCGCGACTCGATCTTCAATGTCACCGCGCTCGTCGGCGCGGTCGTCGGCGTCGCCCTCTTCGGCGCCGCCAGCTATCTGCCGACGTTCCTGCAGATGGTCGACGGCGCCACCGCCACCGAATCGGGGCTGCTGATGCTCCCGATGATGGGCGGCATCGTGGGGGCGTCCGTCGTCTCCGGCCAGCTGATCTCCCGTACCGGCCGCTACCGCGTGTACCCGATCCTCGGCAGTGCGATCTCGGTGGTCGGCATGTGGCTGCTCTCGCGCCTCGAAACCGACACTCCGCGCCTCGAGTACAGCGTTGCGCAGGCCGTGCTCGGCATCGGGATCGGCCTGATCATGCCGGTGCTCGTCCTGGCCGTGCAGAACTCCGTACCGCCCGCCGACCTCGGCGCCGCCACCAGCGCGAACAACTACTTCCGGCAGATCGGCGGCAGCGTCGGCGCCGCCGTGTTCGGGACGCTCTTCGCGGGCCGTCTCGCGGACGCTCTCGCCGTCCGCCTCCCGTCCGGAGCCGACCTCCCCGACCCCGAGTCGATCACCCCGCAGCTGGTCCATGCCATGGAGCCCGCGCTCCGCGACAGCTACATCCAGGCGTACGCCGACGCGATGCCCCGGATCTTCCTCTACCTCGTGCCGGTGCTCGCGCTCGGCCTCTTCATCGCCTTCTTCCTCAAGGAGAAACCGCTGGTGTCCCACCACAGCCCCGATTCAGCTGCCGAGTCCGCCTCGATCCCCGGCGCACGTACTACCGCCGCCCCGCCGCCGCCCATCCACCTCTCGGGCGTACCCGTGTGCGGCAGCGTCCAGCACGCCGACGGTTCGAAGGTCCCGCGCGCCGCCCTCACCCTCATCGACGTCCAGGGGCAGCAGGTCGGAAGGGGCGCGAGCGGTGACGACGGGCGGTACGCGCTGAGCGTGCCCGGCTCCGGCAGTTACGTTCTCATCGCGGCGGCCGGCGGACACCAGCCGCAGGCCGTCAGCGTCACCGTCGGCGAACGGCCCGTCGAGCTCGATGTGGTGCTCGGCGGCGCGGGCAGGCTGGCTGGGACCGTCGTCACGGCCGATGGGATCCCGGTGCGGGACGCCGCCGTCACCCTCACCGATGTGCGCGGCGAGGTCGTCGCGTCCACCCGCAGCGGCCGCGAGGGCGGCTATGTGATCTCGGAGTTGGTGGCCGGCGAGTACACCCTCGCCGCCAGCGCCCCCGCCTTCCGGCCCGCAGCACTGCCGGTCAGCGTGCAGGCGGCCAGAGAGACCCGGCAGGACATCGAACTGGCCGGTGGCGCTGTGCTGCGCGGCATCGTACGGGCGAGCGGCGGACGGCCCGTCGAGGACGCCCGGGTCACGCTCCTCGACGCGGCGGGCAATGTCGTCGACACCCTGACCACCGGGCCCGACGGGGCGTTCCGCTTCGTGGACCTGTCGACCGGCGAGTACACGGTGATCGCGGCCGGGTATCCGCCGGTGGCGACCGTCCTCCAGGTCGCGGGCGGCGGACGCACCGAACGCGACCTCCAGCTCGGGCACGAGGACTGAGGGAGCCCGGTTCCGGTCGCCCCCAGCGCCTCCCACCTGCCCGGTTGTGCGCGGCGTGGCGCGCGGGGCGCACCACCCCGGGGTTGATTCCGCCGATGACCGGCGAGGGCCGGACAGGGAGCCGTACCGTGGAGTCACATGCCGCAGAGCCTTGCGGTGGGGAAGGAGCCTTCCGCCCATGGACCTCGGTGTACCGCCGCAGAGGGCACCACAGTCGCGCGACGCCACTGCCGGACGGGTGCCGCTCGCCGTGGTCGTCGTCGACGCGGCCGGACTCGTGTCGCACTGGTCCACCGGGGCCAGACGGCTCTTCGGCGTCGTCAGGGAGGAAGCCATCGGCTGCCTGGCCGGTGAACTCCTGCCGGTCTCCGGGGCGTTGCGGCAGGACGGGTCGCCCGGGCCGGACGGTACGTACGCCGGGTTCGGCCACGGACTCGACAGTTCGCTCAGCGGGAGCGTCGCCTATCCGGCGGCGGGACGGGCCCGTGTCGACGAGCCTCGGCGCGGCCGGATCGACGTTCTGTGGTGGGCCTACCCGCTGGTCGGCCCCGGCCCCGAGCGGCTCCTCGTCCTTGCTGCGGACGCGGGGCAGTTGCGCGACGCCGATGCGAACGGCAGCCGGGACAGCGAGACGATCGCCCCCGGCTTCGCGCTCCACACCGACTTCCCCGGCTATCAGGACCTGGCAGGCAGGCTCCCCGAGATCCTGCCCAACATGAGCGTCCACCAGGCGACCCGGATCGTCTCGCAGGTCCTCGAACTGGGCTACCCGATCCTGGAGTTCAGCCACCGCGACCGGGTCCCGGTCACACCCGACTGGGGTGTGCCTCGCCGGACGCCGCGCCGTCCGGCGGAGGATCCCGAGGCCAACGCCGACGGTTCGCCCGCACCCCGCGCCGTGCCGCGCCCCGAACTCGACCTCGAATACGGCGCGGTCCGCGAACGGCTGGAGTTCCTCAACGAGGTCAGCGGCCGCATCGGCACCTCCCTCGATCTCGAACGCACCATCCGCGAGGTCACCAGCGCCGCCGTCCCCCGCTTCACCGACTTCGCGGGTACGCATCTGCGCGCCGCGGTCCTCGCCGGTGAGGGCTTCCCGGACGGGCCGCCCGACGTCACCACCGTCTGGCACCGGGTGTGGGTCGAGCACAACGACGAACCCGGCCGCTGGGACGACACCGTCCCGGTCGGCGAGTCCATCGCCTTCCCCGAGCACACACCGTTCTTCCAGTGCATGGTCACCGGTGAGCCGGTCCTCATCCCGTACGTCAGCGAGGAGATGAGCAACCGGATCTCGGGCGAGTTCGAGAAGCGCGACCTGCGCCCCCTGATCACTCACCGGTCGCTGCTCATCGTGCCGCTCAAGGCCCGTGACGTGGTGCTCGGCTTCATGGTCCTGATGCGCCGTCCCGGCCGTGAGCCCTTCGACGACATCGACCGCACCACGGGCGCCGAACTCGCCGCCCGTGCCGGGCTCGTACTCGACAACGCCCGCATGTACACGTACCAGGAGAACGTCGCCGACACCCTCCAGGACAGCATGCTGCCCCAGGTCGAACCGCGTATGGCGGGCTGCGACATCGCCACCCGCTATCTGCCCGGCGCCCGGCTCGGCCGGATCGGCGGCGACTGGTTCGACTCGGTGAAACTGCCCGGCTCCCGGACCGCGCTCGTCGTCGGCGACGTCATGGGACACGGACTCAACTCGGCCGCGATGATGGGCCAGTTGCGCACCGCCGTACTGACGATGGCCACCATGGAGATGCCGTCCGCCCAGCTGCTGCGCAACCTCGACGACCTGGCGCAGCGCCTCGGCGAACAGTATCTGGCGACCTGCCTCTACGCCGTCTACGACCCGATCCACTCCGAGCTCCAGATCGCCAACGCCGGGCACATCCCGCCCGTACTGGTCCGCGCCGAGGACGGCCGGGCGGAGCTCCTCGACCTGCCGACCGGTGCGCCCATCGGCGTCGGCGGTGTCGCCTTCGAGACCGCGACCGTGCAGGTGCGGCCCGGCGACCGGCTGGTTCTGTGCACCGACGGTCTGGTCGAGGTGCGCGGCCAGGACATCGGCGCGGGACTCGCCGCACTCTGCGCCTCCGCCGCGCACCCCGCCGCCTCGATGGACGACGCCTGCGACACGATCATCCGCGCCCTGAACCCGAAGGGCGGCCGCAAGGACGACGTGGCACTGCTGATGGCCCGGCTGAACGGCATCCCGGACGGTGACGTCGCCGAGTGGCAACTCGCCCTGGACTCACGCGAAGTGGCCCGCGCCCGGCGGCTGGTCCGTGGCAAGCTCCTCGACTGGGAGCTGCCGGAGGCGGTGGAGTCGGCCGAGCTGATGGTCAGCGAACTCGTCACCAATGCCGTGAAGCACGGGCGCACCCACCACATCGGGCTGCGCCTCGTCCGGACCGGCGCCCTGCTCTGCGAGGTCAGCGACGACGAACCGGCCCCGGCCGCGCTCCTCAACGCCTCCGCCCACGACGAGTTCGGCCGCGGACTGCTGGTGGTGAGCGGCCTCGCCCGCGAGTGGGGGACGAGCACCACGGCACGGGGCAAGACCGTCTGGTTCGAACAGGCACTCACCCGCTTCCCGCGCCCCCGGTCGAACACCAGGTGAAAGACGCCGCCCCGAACGACGGATGGTGCGCACCCCCTTGCCCCGGGACGCTCCGGGCGGTAGTCCGTTGCTGAGCAGACAGCGGTGGATACAACGGAGTCGGGAGTGCTTATGGACGTGTCGCAGGGCTACCGCGAGTCGTGGGAAGGCTTCTGGTCGGCCACCTCCGACGCCCCCGGCGAGGCGATCTGGGACTCCGACCCGTCCCTCACCTCCGTACCCGACAGCGAGCTGCTGCTTCCGTACGCCGACGCCTCGCTGCCCGTCGTCGACCTCGGCTGCGGCAATGGCACCCAGACCCGTTACCTCGCCACCTGCTTCGCCCGCGCCATCGGCGTGGACCTCTCGCACGCGGCCATCGAGCACGCACGCCGCGCGGACACCTCGGGCGTCGTGGAGTTCGCCCAGCTCAACCTCGTCGACGGTGACGCGGTGCGGGCTCTGCACGAGCGGATCGGCGACACCAACGTCTATATGCGGGCGGTGATCCACCAGAGCGAGCCGCCGGCCCGGGCCGCGGTCGCCGCAGCCGTCGCGACGCTGATCGGGGAGCGTGGCCGGGCCTTCGTCGCAGAGCTGACCCCCGCCTCCAAGGCCGTGCTCCAGCAGGCCGCCCAGGCGCCGGGCGGACCGCCCCAGAAGCTGCGGCGGGTCTTCGAGCACGGGCTCAAGCCGGCCGGCGCCACCGAGGAGGAAATTCCGGAGCTGCTGCGGGCGGCCGGGATGACGACACTAGCCTCCGGGGACACCGCACTCGCCCAGACCGAGTACCTGCCCGACGGCACCCGCATCGACCTGCCCGCCCGCTGGTTCGTCCTCGCCGGCGGCTGACACGGGGTCACGGCAACAGTCGTGGCCCCCGTTTCGCTGCGATGTCCTCGACCCAGCCGAACAGGGCCACGGCCGCCGCGATCAGCACCCAGGCGACCGTGAACTGGAACCACATGCTGTCCAGCGGCAGATCCCGTTCGAACGCGGGAACGTTCCACATCAGATCGATCAGCGGGACGCTCGCCATCAGCGCGACCTCGTGCCACAGATAGATCGTCACGGCACGGGCATTGAAGACCTTCACGATCCGGTCGGCCACGCGATGCCGGGCGAGCCCGGCGAAGTCGGGCCGGAAGCGGAGCAGCAGCAGGACGAATCCCGCGGACCACAGCGCCTGGGCGAGCGGGATGTCGTCGAGATCGTAGGAACCGTCGACCCGGTGGTGGAAGGCCCACCAGGCGCCCGCCACCAGAAGGGCCGGCGCCACGGTGACGACGAGTGCGGGGCGCATCCGGTCGAGGACACCGTCGCGGTGGGCGAAGCCGAGCAGCCAGCAGAACAGGAAGACCGACAGGTCGCTGAGGGCACTGCCGAGGCGCCCGTCCGGCACACTCCCCACGGTCTCCAGGACCACGACAGGCACGAGGGACAGTGCGAGCACGGGCAGCGGGGCCCGGCGGAAGGCGCGCAGCAGCACCGGCGACAGGAGCACGAACCACAGATACGTGCGCAGGTACCAGAGCACCGCCCAGGCCTGCTCGCCCCACGCATTGCCGGGGGGATCGCCGACCGGCAGCACCCAGTACAGGACATCGGGTCCCGGCAGCCAGCCGTGCAGCAGCATCGCCGTACCGATGACCAGCGCGAACACCCAGAGGGGGATCAGCAGTCTGCGCAGCCGGCCGCGGATGACGCGCAGCGCGGGCCGCTCCAGCGAACGAGCCATGAGCGATCCGGCGAGTGCGAACATCACGCCCATGGACGGGAAGACCAGCCCCAGCCAGGGCCACTCGAACGTGTGGTACGTGATGACGCGGACCAGCGCGAAGGCCCGCAGCGCGTCGAAGTAGCGGTCGCGGCCGCTTTTCGGGGCAGCCGGCAGCACAGGCTCGACCGCGACATCCTCCGTATGGATCGCGGTCTGCGGTCCACCTTTGCGGTGTGCGCCTCCCATCACTGCACCCCCGTGCCGGGGGCCGGTGTACCGACCTCGCCGGTGCGCTTCAGCTTCTGCCAGCGCAGCCGGCCGCCGGTCGCGGCAGTGACGCACGAGTGGATCAGCACCAGGTACATCAGCTGCCGGTACGCGATCTGCTGCAACGGCAGCATGAGCAGATACCGGTACCGCTCGCGGTCGAGACGGAACGCGTAGCCGGCGCAGACCAGTTGGACAAGGAGCACCGCCAGCCAGGCGAACAGCGACGCCTTGAAGTCCACAAAGATCATCGCGTAGACCGTGAACACGTCGATGAGCGGTGCGAAGACGGGCGTGACGATCTGGAAGAGGACCACCAGCGGCATCCCGACCCGGCCGAAGCGGCCGGACGGCCCCCGGTCGGTGACCGATTTCCGGTGCTTCCACAGCGCCTGCATCGTGCCGTAGCTCCAGCGGTAGCGCTGCCGCCACAGCTGCCCCAGCGAGGCGGGCGCCTCGGTCCAGGCGCGCGCATGCTCGGCGTAGACCACGCGCCATCCGGCGCGGTGCAGCGCGATCGTGATGTCGGTGTCCTCGGCGAGAGTGTCCTCGCTCATCCCGCCGACCCCCAGCACCGCATCGCGGCGGAACGCCCCGATCGCGCCCGGGATGGTGGGCATGCAGCGCAGCAGGTCGTACATCCGGCGGTCGAGGTTGAAGCCCATCACGTACTCGATGTGCTGCCAGGCGCCGATCAAGGTGGTGCGGTTGCCGACCTTGGCATTGCCGGCGACCGCACCGACCTCCGGGTCGCCGAACGGCTGCACGAGTCGCTGAACGGTGTCGGGTTCGAAGACGGTGTCGCCGTCCATCATCACCACGATGTCGTAACGCGCGTGCCGCACACCGTTGTTGAGCGCGGCGGGCTTGCCCGCGTTCGGCTGGCGGATCACCCGCACGTTCGGCAGCCCCAGGGACTCGGCGATCTCGGCGGTGCCGTCGGTCGAGCCGTCGTCGACGACCACGATCTCGATGGGGTGGGTGCTGGCGGCCAGGGAGTTGAGGGTGTTGGCGATGCACTCCTTCTCGTTGTACGCGGGCACGATCACGCTGACCGGTTCGGTGACCGAGGGCCCCCAGGAGAACCTGCGTCTGTTGCGTTGCCGGTAGTGGCGCCGTGCGAGGACGAGCATCATCGCGAACCTGCCCAACACGGCTACGCCCACGACCGCCAGCACCGCGGCCAGACCGGGTACGGTCCACTCCGCGACGGCGACCGCACCGAGGAGGGCGCGGCCCTCCCAGAGCGTGGCGGTGTCGGCCGTGCGGTGCGCGGCCTGCTCCGGGTTGCTCTGCCGGGTGTTGCCCGTGGTGCCGGGGGTGCCCGGCGGCGCCTGTGCCTGCTGTCCCTGTGCCTGCTGCCCTTGTGCCTGCTGTCCCTGTGTTTGTTGCTGGGCGCCGCTGACCGTGGTGAAGGTATAGCCCTTCGACTTCATCTTCTTGATGTACTTGGGCAGCGCTTCGAGAGTCTGGGCGCGGTTGCCGCCCGCGTCGTGGAAGAGAACCGAGGCGCCCTTTCCGCTCTTCGGTGTGGCCCACTTGATGATCTTGGAGACGCCCGGCTGCTGCCAGTCCTCGCTGTCCGTGTCGATGAAGACACTCGTGTAGCCCATCGCGCCGAGCTCCTTGTAGACGGGCCAGCTGTAGTTGTCGATCGCGTCGTTCGTCGACGAGTACGGGGCGCGGAAGAGTGTCGTCGTGATGCCCGCGGCTCCCGCCAGTGCGAGCTGTGTCTGTGCGATCTCCCGAGTGACGCGGGCTGCGCTCTGGTACGAGAGATCGACATGGGTGAAGGTATGGACGCCCACCTCGTTGCCGTCGTCGACCATCCGGCGCACCACATCCGGGTAACGCGAGATCATCGAGCCGACCAGGAAGAACGTGCCGGGCACATCGTTGTCGTCCAGGATGTCGAGCACCTTCCGGGTCCACTCGGGGTCCGGGCCGTCGTCGAAGGTGAGCACGATCGTCTTGCCCGGTACGGACCGGGTCCGCGCCGTGCCGCTCTGGAAGCTGAGGAACGGTCCGCCGTCGAGGACGCTGTCGGGCACCTCGCTCGCGCTCGCGTCGGAGCGGACACGCTGGTCGGTTCCGACCTCGGCCCGCAGATAGCCGTCGAGCAGCATCACGGAGACGAGACCGAGCAGGAGCAGCAGGGCGATGATCACCCGCGGCTTGGGAACCGCCTGGCGGCGGACGCGTTCGATCCGGCTCGGCGTGGCATGCCGCCGCTGGGGTCGTACCTGATTCCGGTTCATCAAGGATCAGCCGGTCCCCGTGGTCGCGGACACCGACACGGACACCGATGCCGAGGGCGACGGACCCGCCCCGTCGGCGGGAGGGCCGCTCGGGGGTGCGCCGGTGACTCCCGGAGGGGTGATCCCGTTGGGGCCGCTCCGGGCGGAGGGCGCGCCGTCGAAGGGAAGCAGTTCCGAGGGCGACATGGAGATGCCACCCATGAAGGCGAGGCCCAGCACGGCCGCGTAACCGACACAGGCGATGCCCAGGGCGATACCCGCACGGCGGAGCAACCGGGCCCGGCGCCCGGAGCTGTCCACGAAGACGGGACCTTCCTGCGCTGCGGTGCCGGCCAGGGGCCTGCGCAGGCCGGCGTGTTTGCGCCGGCCGTGTCCGGTCGGATTTTTCTCGATGGCGGTGTCGGAATGCATTTGCGCATGCTGACGAACTGCGATGTGCGAAGTCTGAGCCGTTCCTGGCCGAACGCTGTGAGAACGCGGAAAGTCTGTGGACGAACTGAGAACGCGACCGCGAGCCGGACTCCGTACGGGATATATGATGCCTCGTCATATCCCTTTTGGCGACGGGCGAATGAATAATCCGTGGGTGGCTCTTCGGTGGGCCCTAGGTGAAATCATCGGGTTCGGACACATGGCGATGTGTGAGAGGTTTTCGGTGTTTCCCGTTCTTCATTGTTGCTGTTTCGGGACAATTTTCACGAGAGCAGGTACAAACTTTATGCGCATTTCACCGAAGGGCTCTCCGAAGGGTGCGGCGAGGCGGGCGACCGCCGTCGTCGCCGGACTCGTCGCACTCGGGCTCGCCTGCTCGGCGTGTACGACGGGCGCGGCGGCGAACCAGGGCGGCGACTCCCGCTCCCGCCCGGGCGGCCCCACGGCCTCCGCCGCCACGACCGCCTACACCCCGTATGTCAGCGCGACGACCGCGGCCGATACCGACGCCGTCGGTTCCGCGGACACGTACAACCTCGCCTTTGTCGTCGCCGACGACGACACCTGCGCCCCGCTCTGGGGCGGCACCGCCGAGGCCGCCAGCCATGCGGTGGCCTCACGCGTCGCCGCACTCACCGCGACCGGTGCGGACATCCGGGTCTCGTTCGGCGGGGCCGCGGGGACCGAGCTGGCGCTCGCCTGCGACAGCGCCGAGGAACTGGCCGACGCCTACGCCCGGGTGCTCGACGCCGTGGGCGCCACCAAGGCCGACTTCGACATCGAGGGCGAGGCACTGACCGACCGGGCGTCGATCAAACTCCGCGACAAGGCGCTCCACCTGCTCCAGAAGAAGCGGCACCTCGATGTCACGTACACCCTGCCCGTGATGCCGGACGGCCTGGAGACCACCGGCACGGACCTCCTGAGCGACGCCGCCGAGCAGAAGGTCGACCTCTCCGCGGTGAACATCATGGCCATGAACTACAGCACGTCCCACGACGGCGACATGAGCGACTATGCGCAGCAGGCCGCCGAAGCCACCCACGATCAGCTCACCCACGTACTCGGTCTGTCGGACTCCGAGGCCTGGCAGGCGCTGCACATCACGGTGATGCTCGGTGTCAACGACACAGCCGGAGAGACGTTCACCCTCGCCGACGCCACCTCCCTGCGCGCCTTCGCCCGGCGGACCGGCGTCGGTGCGCTCTCCATGTGGGCCACCTTCCGCGACCGGGAGTGCACCGACGAGGACACCACGAAGGCGAGCGACACGTGCAGCGGGGTCGAGCAGAAGCCAGGAGCCTTCGCGACGGCGCTGGGCGGGTGACCGCGGTCAGCGCGTGGCGCCATCACGCACGTCGCTGCGCACCAAGGTCATCAGCGAGCGGGCGCCGGGGCTCATCGCCCCGGCGGCCGGAAGCACCACGACGCTCTCGTAGAAAGGCTGGTCGGCCCCGTCCAGTTCCACCGCGACCAGCCCCAGGGCCTCGGGCTTGCGCGAGAAGTGGTGCGGCACCACGGCGATCCCCAGTCCCTCGTGCACCAGCTCCAGCAGGCTGTGTACGTCGTTCACCTCAAGGCCCACCGTGCGGCGCACCCGCGCCGTCGCGAACGCCTCGTCGGCGGCGCGGCGCGGCCCCCAGTCCGGATGGAAGTCGATGAACGACTCACCGGGAAGCTCGTCGAACGGGACGCGGGGCGCCTGCGCGAACCGGTGGCCGCGGGCGCACAGGACGACCATCCGCTCCCGCGCCAGCGGGATCAGCTCGCCACGCCACTCCCCGGCACTCACCGCCGCGGCGAACGCGACGTCGAGCCGGCCACCCGCCACCCCGTCCACCAGACTCGACGTGCCCTCCTGGCGGAGCCGGATCTCCATCTGCGGGTGTTTGCGGTGAAAGGCCGCGAGCAGCCGCGGGACCCGCACACCGGCCACACACTGCTCGACCCCCACCGTCAGTGTGCCGCGCAGCAGTCCCCGTACCGCATCGACGGCGTCCTTCGCCGCCCGTGCACCCGCCAGCGTGCGCTCCGCCTCCACGAGCAGTGCGCGGCCCGCCTCGGTCAGCCGCACGGTGCGGGTGGTCCGGCTGAACAGTGGGGTCTTCAACTCCTGCTCCAGGGAGCGGATGGAGGCCGACAGCCCGGACTGCGACACGGCGACCCGTTCGGCGGCACGGGTGAAGTGCTGCTCCTCGGCGACGGCGATGAAATGTTCCAGCTGGCGCAACTCCATGATTGAGAAACATAGACGATGAATCCAACCTAAATCTTCTGTTGGACTGCTGGATCGATGTCGGGGAGCCTGGAGACCCACGCATTCGCGCACCCCTTCCTCTCTCCGTGGAGCCCCGTATGTACCTCCCGTCGCCCGACCGCTACCAGGCCATGCCGTACCGGCGCACCGGACGCAGCGGTCTGCTGCTCCCCGCGCTCTCGCTCGGCCTCTGGCACAACTTCGGAGGCGACCGGACCGCGGACACCCAGGGGCAGATCCTCCGCCGGGCGTTCGACCTCGGCATCACACACTTCGATCTCGCCAACAACTACGGCCCGCCGCCCGGCGCCGCCGAGAGCGCGATGGGACGCGCCCTGAGGACGGACTTCGCCCGGCTCCGGGACGAGATCGTCGTCTCCACCAAGGCGGGCTACCTGATGTGGGACGGGCCGTACGGGGAGTGGGGATCGCGCAAGTCCGTGCTCTCGTCGCTCGACCGGAGCCTCACCCGGCTCGGCCTCGACTACGTCGACATCTTCTACTCGCACCGGCCCGACCCGGACACCCCGCTCGAAGAGACCATGGGGGCGCTGGACTCGGCGGTACGGCAGGGCAAGGCGCTCTACGTCGGCCTCTCCAACTACTCGCCGGAGCAGACCCGGGAGGCGGCCAGGATCCTCAAGGACCTCGGCACTCCGCTGCTGATCCACCAGCCGCGCTACTCGATGCTGGACCGCTGGGTCGAGGACGGCCTGCTCACGGCACTGGACGAGCTGGGCGTCGGCTCCATCGCCTACTCGCCGCTGGAACAGGGCATCCTCTCCGACCGCTATCTGCAGGGGATCCCGGCGGGCTCGCGCGCGGCGGGCGACAGCCCCTTCCTGACGCCCGAGTCGGTCACCCCGGAGCTGATCAGCCGGCTGCGCGCACTGGACAAGGTCGCCTCCGAGCGCGGGCAGTCCCTGGCGCAGATGGCGCTGGCCTGGGTGCTGCGGGGCGGACGGGTCACGTCGGCCGTGGTCGGGGCGAGCAGTGTCGCCCAGCTGGAGAACAGCGTCGACGCGGTGCGTCACCTGGAGTTCAGCGACGAGGAACTGGCCCGGATCGAGGAACTTCTGAAGACCTCCTGAAGGAGGTGCTGTCCTTCGGAGGAGGGCGCGGACCGGGCAGCCCGCCCGGTCCGCCCGGGAACGGAGCCGTACCTGGGGCCGGCAAAAGGTGACCCGATCCGCCGGTCGCCATGCGGTCAGGAGCCGTCTTCACCCGGACGGTCGGCCGATGTCACTCCGCTGCTTCCCGGGCCGCGCCGTACCGGCCGGCTCCGGAAACGCTGGGTGCGTCGTCCCCCTCCTCCCGAAGAGAGAACCGCATGACTGTGTCACCCGTTCTCGCACCGCGGCACCGGCGAATACAACCGACACGTTCCCGTCGTGGACATGCGATCGCTGCGGCGCTGACCGCGACGGTCCTCGCCGGAGCTGCCGGATCGGCAGCGGCCGACACGGGCACCACAGTCGTGACCAAGCCGACCGTGGTACTGGTGCACGGTGCGTTCGCTGACGCCTCCAGCTGGAACGGCGTCGCCGAACGGCTGCAGCGGGACGGATACAGCGTCGTCGCCCCGGCCAATCCGCTCCGGGGACTGGCAGGGGACTCCGCGTACATAGCCAGCTTCCTCAAGAGCATCCAGGGACCGATCGTGCTGGTCGGGCACTCCTACGGCGGCGCGGTGATCAGCACCGCCGCCGCCGGGAACCCCCAGGTGAAGTCCCTGGTGTTCGTCAACGCGTTCATGCCGGACAAGGGCGAGGCCCTCGGCGCACTGGGCGACAGGTTCCCGGGCAGTGAACTCGCCGCGGCCCTCAAGCCCGTACCGTTCCGCAACGCCGACGGCACCAACGGTACCGACCTCTACCTGCAGGCCGCCAAGTTCCACCAGGCCTTTGCCGCGGACCTCCCCGCGGCCATGGCGGCCGTGATGGCTGCCACCCAACGCCCCATCGTCGCCTCCGCGTTCATGGACAAGGCTGCCGAAGCCGCGTGGAAGACCATCCCGTCCTGGGCCCTGGTCTCCACCCGGGACAAGGCCATCTCCCCGGCCCTCGAGCGCTTCGAGGCGCAGCGTGCCCACGCGCAGACGATCGAGGTCGACGCATCCCACGCCGCCCCGGTGTCGCACCCGGAGGCCGTCACCGATCTCATCCGCCAGGCCGCCACCGGCGACAGGTCGTCCGCACAGCCGGCCCTGGCCGGCGCGGGCCTGAACACCCAGGTCCTGGCAGGCATCGGCATGCTCGCGGGCGGGATCGTACTGACGGGCTGCGGCCTCATCGGGGCAGCCCGCAAGCGACGCGAACCCAGGCGCTGACCCGCACCGCCGAGCTCGCCGCTGGTGCAGTCACCGACCTCGTACTGCCGGCGCCGAACACACCGCACGCCCGGCTCCGAGATCCCAACGGTCTTGCACTGGACTGGACCTCTGGAGCTGAAAACACCTCTGGCCTGGGACTCCACCGCCGCGTACGGTGTTGCGGCAGGAAGATCGCAACGACTTCTGACCTGTGAGAGGACCGGTACATCGTGAAGATCCTCATCAGCGCGGACATGGAAGGTGCCACGGGGGTGACCTGGCCGGCCGATGTGCTGCCCGGCACCCCGCAGTGGGAGCGCTGCCGCTCGATGTTCACCTCCGATGTGAACGCGGCGGCCCTCGGCTTCTACGACGGGGGAGCCGATGAGGTGCTCATCAACGAGGCGCACTGGTCCATGCGCAACCTTCTGCTGGAGCGGCTCGACGACCGGGTCCAGATGCTCACCGGCAAGCACAAGTCCCTCAGCATGGTGGAGGGCATCCAGCACGGGGACGTCGACGCGATCGCCTTCGTCGGCTACCACACGGGAGCCGGTACGGAGGGCGTGCTCGCGCACACCTACCTCGCCAACTCCATCACCGGCGTCTGGCTGAACGGCGTCCGCGCCAGCGAAGGGCTGCTCAACGCCCATGTCGCCGCCGAGTACGGCGTGCCCGTCGTCCTCGTCACCGGCGACAACCTGACCTGCGTGGACGCGGACGGATATGCCCCCGAGGCCCGCAAGGTCGCCGTGAAGGACTATGTGTCGCGGTACGCGGCGGTGTGCCGCACCCCGGCCCGTACCGCCGCCGACATCCGTGCGGCCGCCAAGGAGGCGACCGTGCTCGCCGGGCGCCGTGATCCGGTGCGGGGCGGCTCGTTCACCGTGGAGCTGGAGTTCGACGCCGAGCACCTGGCGGCGGCTGCGACCGTCGTCCCCGGCGTGGCGCCGAGCGGTGAGCGGCGTGTCGCCTACACCAGTACGACGATGTACGAAGGTATTCGCACGTTCAAGGCGGTGACGACGATCGTGTCGTCCGCTGTGGAGGAGCAGTATGGCTGAGGTGACCACCCCCCAGGACTCCGTCGACGATCTGGCGCTCGACGAATCGGTGACGTTCACCTCCGAACTGATCCGGATCGACACGACCAACCGGGGCGACGGCGACTGCAGGGAGCGCCCCGCCGCCGAGTACGTGGCCGAACGGCTGGCCGCCGCAGGTCTGGCACCCACGCTGCTGGAACGCACCCCGGGCCGCACCAACGTGGTCGCCAGGATCGAAGGCACCGACCCGTCCGCCGACGCGCTCCTGGTCCACGGGCATCTCGACGTCGTGCCCGCCGAGGCCGACGACTGGACCGTGCACCCCTTCTCCGGGGAGGTCCGCGACGGGGTCGTCTGGGGCCGGGGCGCGATCGACATGAAGAACATGGACGCGATGGTCCTCGCCGTCGTCCGGGCCTGGGCCCGGGCCGGCATCCGGCCCCGCCGGGACATCGTGATCGCGTACACCGCCGACGAGGAGGCCAGCGCGGCCGACGGCTCCGGTTTCCTCGCCGACCAGCACCCCGAACTCTTCGAAGGGTGCACGGAGGGCATCAGCGAGTCCGGTGCGTTCACCTTCCACGCCGGACCGAGGATGCCGCTCTACCCGATCGCCGCGGGCGAACGCGGCACCGGATGGCTGAAGCTCACCGCACACGGCAAGGCGGGCCACGGCTCCAAGGTCAACAAGGCGAACGCGGTCAGCACACTCGCCGCCGCCGTCGCCCGGATCGGCGCGCACGAATGGCCGGTGCGGCTCACCCCGACCGTACGCGCGGCGCTCACCGAGATCGCCGCGCTGCACGGGATCCAGGTGGATGTCGACGCTCCCGGATTCGACGTGGACGAACTCCTCGGCAAGCTCGGACCGGCCGCCGCACTGGTCGAACCCACCGTCAGGAACAGCGCCAACCCGACGATGCTGGAGGCCGGCTACAAGGTCAACGTGATCCCGGGCCGCGCCGTCGCCTACATCGACGGCCGGATGGTGCCCGGCGGCGAGGACGAGTTCGGTGCCACCCTGGACCGGCTGACCGGACCCGATGTCGACTGGGACTTCCACCACCGCGAGGTCGCCCTGCAGGCCCCGGTCGACTCGCCGACGTACGCGAAGATGCGCGCCGCCGTCGAACGCTTCGACCCGGACGGTCATGTCGTGCCGTACTGCATGTCGGGCGGCACGGATGCCAAGCAGTTCTCCCGCCTCGGCATCACCGGCTACGGATTCTCACCGCTGAAGCTCCCGGTGGGCTTCGACTACCAGGCGCTCTTCCACGGCGTGGACGAACGCGTGCCCGTCGAGGCGCTGCACTTCGGCGTCCGCGTACTCGACCACTATCTGCGCACGGCCTGACCCGCACGGGGGGATTTGATCATGGTGTCCACAGGAGCTTACGGAACATGGCCGTCACCGATCGACGCACGGCTGGCCGCGTCGCACGACGGCCGCCCGGAATACGTCGGCGTGGTCGGCGACGAGGTGTGGTGGACGGAGCCGCGCCCCGCCGAGGCGGGCCGCCGCGCCCTGGTCCGCCGCCGGGCGGACGGGACCACCGAGTCCGTGCTGCCTGTTCCGTGGAACGTCCGCAGCCGCGTCATCGAGTACGGCGGACGGCCCTGGGCCGGCGCCGGGCGCACCGACGGCGGGCCGCTCGTCGTCTTCGTGAACTTCACCGACCAGCGGCTGTACGCGTACGCGCCGGACGCGCCCGGCGAGCCGTGGCCGCTCACCCCGCTGTCGGGCGTCGGCGGCGGACTGCGCTGGGTCGACCCGCAGCTGCACCTCGACCGGGGCGAGCGGGGCGAAGTGTGGTGTGTCCTGGAGGAGTTCACCGGCGAGGCGCCCACCGAGGTGCGACGGGTGATCGCCGCAGTGCCGCTGGACGGAACGGCGGCCGACGACCGCGGCGCGGTGCGCGAACTCTCCGACGACCGGCACCGCTTCGTCACCGGACCGAAGGTCTCGCCCGACGCGCGGCGGGTGGCGTGGATCGCCTGGGACCATCCGCGGATGCCGTGGGACGGGACCGAGGTGATGCTCGCCGACATCGCCGACGACGGCACGTTCCACAGCGCCTGGAGTTTCGGCGGCGGACCCGAGGAATCGGTGCCACAGATCGAATGGACCACCGACGGACAGCTCCTCTTCGCGAGCGACCGCAGCGGCTGGTGGAACCTGTACCGCGCCGATCCGCACCGGGGCACGGTGGCGCTCTGCACACAGGAGCAGGAGTTCGCCGGACCCCTCTGGAAGATCGGGCTCGGCTGGTTCCGGCCACTGGAGAACGGACTGATCGCCACCATCCACGGCAAGGGCACCACCACCCTCGGCATCCTCGATCCGGAGACCGGTGAACTCGCCGACATCGCGGGGCCCTGGACCGAATGGGCCGAGACGCTCGCCGTGCACGGCAGCCGGGTCATCGGTGTCGCCGCTAGCCCGCGGAGCGCGTACGAGATCGTGGAGCTGGACACCACGACCGGCCGCAGCCGGATCATCGGCGCCCGGCACCGGGACGAAGTCGATCCCGCGTACTACCCCGAACCTCACCAGCGCACCTTCACCGGGCCCGACGGCCGCGACATCCACACCCACGTCTACCCGCCGCGAAACCCCGAACGGGTCGGTCCGGAAAGTGAGTTGCCGCCTTATGTGGTGTGGGCGCACGGCGGTCCCACCGGGCACGCCGCGCTCGTCCTCGACCTGGAGATCGCCTACTTCACCTCGCGCGGCATCGGCGTCGCCGAGGTCAACTACGGCGGCTCCACCGGCTACGGCAGGACGTACCGCAACCGGCTGCGCCAACAGTGGGGCGTCGTCGACGTGGAGGACTGCGCCGCCGTCGCCCAGGCGCTGGCAGCCGAGGGCGCGGCCGACCCGAACCGGCTCGCCATCCGCGGCGGCAGCGCCGGTGGCTGGACCACCGCCGCCTCGCTGACCAGCACCGATGTCTACGCCTGCGGAACCGTCAGCTACCCCATCCTCGACCTGACCGGCTGGGGCACCGACGAGACCCATGACTTCGAGTCGCAGTACCTGGAGTCCCTGATCGGCCCGCTCGCCGAGGTCCCGGACCGCTACCGCGAACGGTCGCCGATCAACCGGACCGACCGGCTGACCACCCCGTTCCTGCTGCTCCAGGGGCTCGACGACGTGATCTGCCCGCCGGCCCAGTGCGAGCGGTTCCTGGCTGCGATCGAAGGCCGCGGCATCCCGCACGCGTATCTCGCGTTCGAGGGAGAGAGCCATGGATTCCGGCGTGCCGACACCATGATCGCCGCGCTGGAGGCCGAACTCTCCCTCTATGCACAGACCTTCGGGATCGACCGCCCCGACGTACCGCAACTGGAGCTGAAGAAGTGACTCTGACTCCTCTGACCCGCGCCGCCCGCCTGCGACCGGGCGCCAGGGTCGCCGTCGTGTCGCCCAGCGGACCGGTGCCCGTCGACCGCCTCGAAGCAGGTCTCGATGTGCTGCGCGGCTGGGGCCTGGAGCTCGTCGAGATGCCTCATGTCCGCGCAGTGCAATCGGAGTTGGGCTATCTCGCGGGTACGGATGAGGAGCGTGCCCGGGACCTCCAGGAGGCCTGGTGCGATCCGTCGGTCGAGGCGGTGCTGTGCGCCCGCGGCGGGTACGGGGCACACCGCATGATCGACCTGGTCGACTGGGCGGCGATGCGTGCGGCCGGGCCCAAGGTGTTCGTCGGCTACAGCGACATCACCGTGCTGCACGAGGCGTTCGCCCGGCGCATGGGGCTCTCGACGCTGCACGGCCCGATGGCCGCCACGGAGACCTTCCTCAAGGACCCGGACACCCAGGAATCGCTGCGGGCCACCCTGTTCGAGCCGGAGTCGGTACGGACCCTCGGCCTTCGTACGGCCGGGGTGCTGGTGCCCGGCCGGGCCCGCGGCATCACATACGGCGGCTGTGTGAGCCTGCTCGCCGCCGATATCGGCACCCCGCACGCCCGGACGTCCGCCCGGGGCGGGCTGCTGATGATCGAGGACACCACGGAGGATCCGTACCGCCTCGACCGCATCCTCACCCAACTCCTGAGGGCCGGGGCGCTGTCCGGGATATCCGGGGTCGCCTGCGGCTCGTGGCAGGGCTGCGCACCGTACGAGGAGGTGCGTGCGGTCCTCGCCGACCGGCTCGGCGGGCTCGGCGTGCCCGTCGTCGAGGAGCTGGGCTTCGGGCACGGCCCGACGGCGCTGACGATCCCACTCGGTGTGCCCGCGGTGCTGGACGCGCCGGACGACGGCGGCCCGGGCACGCTCACGGTCGAGGTGCCCGCGCTGGTCTGAACGTACTCCGGATGCGAAGAAGTTGAACATCCTTCAGGAGGGCTGAACTGAGACCGGGCAGACCGACGCGGACCGGCCCGTCACCCGTACGGCCGCTCACCACCGCCCCCTGGCGCCCGGATGGGGACATTCTGGTACCGGGGGCGGCGGCGTTCCAGGAACCAGAGAAGGGGCCGGACCATGAGCCCGAAGGATGTGTCGAGCGGCGGCAAGGGTTCCACCGGACCGTTCTCACCGTCCCGCATCGTTGCCCTCGTCATCGCCCTGCTGTCGCTCGTCTTCATCGTCGAGAACACCGGCGAAGTCACCATCCGTCTGCTGATCCCGCTGGTGACGATGCCGCTCGCGGTTGCGCTGCTGGCGATGTTCGTCGCCGGGATGGTGTGCGGCGGCTATCTCTTCCGCCGCCGGGCGAAGTGAGGCCGACGGCGGTTGCTTACGCTGTCCGGATGTCTGAGAACGCCTACCTGGCCGAGGGCGCGCGCACGGCGATCCGCCCCTTCACCCCTGCGGACGCCGAAGAGTTCACCGCCCGCGCCAGGGAGAGCCACCGGATGCACCGCCCGTGGCTGTTCCCGCCCGACGACGTGCCCGCGTACGCCGCGTACGCGGGCCGGCTGACGGAGGACGCCTCAAAGGCGGGCTTCCTCGTCTGCGAACGTGCAGTCGACGACGGGAACGGGACCGCGGCCGGAAGCGGCCCCATCGCAGGCTTCATCAACATCAACAACATCGTCGGCGGTGCCTTCCGCTGCGGCGCGCTGGGATACGGGGCGTTCGCCCACGCGGCCGGGCGCGGCCTGATGAGCGAGGGGCTCGACCTGGTGATGCGGTACGCCTTCGGCCCGCTGGGCCTGCACCGCCTGGAAGCGAACATCCAGCCTGCCAACGCGGGCTCGATCGCCCTGGTGCGCCGGGCCGGCTTCCGCCTCGAAGGCTTCTCCCCGGACTTCCTCTTCATCGACGGGGCGTGGCGTGATCACGAGCGGTGGGCGATCACGGCCGAGATGGTGCGTCAGGACCCGCCGAGGGTCGCCGACACCATGGCCCCGGGCTCCGGTCCGGCCTGAACGACCACCGTCCCGTCCGGAGCCCAGATTCCGGAGCCGCCCGACGTCTGAGGATAGGTTCCGCCGGCCCCCGCCGAGGTGGACAGCACCACCCACACACCGTGGGCGGCGGCCCGCTCGCTCATGTGCCCGTCGCGCCGGGCGGCCGATTCGGGACCCGCACCGTAGAGGGTGCTCGCCACATACGCGTCGATGCCCAGAGCGGCGGTGTCGGCGGCATGGTCGGGGACAGCCGCGTCGTAACAGATCGCAAGCCCCAGCCGCACACCGCCGACACCGAGGACCTCCGGCTTCTCGCCCGGGCTGAAACGGTCGAACTCCTCGCCGTGCAGCCAAATCTTCCGGTAGACGACGCGCGCGCCCTCTCCCGTGACGGCGAGCGTGGCGATGTGCTCACGCCCGTCGGCGTCGAGCACCGGGGCCCCGGCCAGCGCCGTCGCCCCGGTGGCCCGGCATGCGGAGACGATCGGCCCGAGGCGGGAGTCGTCGGGGGAGACGGCCGGGGCGGTGAGGTCGTAGCCGGTCAGCGACAGCTCCGGGAAGACGACCAGCCGAGCCCGGGCTTCAGCGACTGCCGCCGCATGGGCGGTGGCGTTCGCGGCGACGTCGAGGTGGAGACAGACGGGCTGGGCGACGGCGACGGTCAAGGGTGCGGACACGTGCTGCTCCGGGTCGGTCGGCGGCGGTCGACAGAGCTGTCAGGCATGCACAGGTCTCTTCATACGCGCAGGTCACGGGTACGAACAGCGTCGTCCCCAGCCTAAGGGCTGTCCCCAGCAGGTTTGAGCCGGCGGTGTCCGGATACGGGACCGCCCCGGCCGCACGGAAGTGCAGCCGGGGCGGAACGAGTACCGAAGTCGTCGGGTGGCCCGAGGGTCAGCCGAGGGTCGCGATGGCCTCGTTGAACGTCGCCGACGGACGCATGACGGCCGAGGCCTTGGCGGCGTCGGGGCGGTAGTAGCCGCCGATGTCGACCGGCGAGCCCTGCACGGCGATGAGCTCGTCGACGATGGTCTGCTCCTGCTCGGTCAGCGTCTTGGCGAGACCGGCGAACGCCTCCGCGAGCTGCGGGTCGTCCGTCTGCTTCGCCAGCTCCTGGGCCCAGTACATCGCCAGGTAGAAGTGGCTGCCGCGGTTGTCGATGCCACCCAGCTTGCGGCTCGGCGACTTGTCCTCGTTGAGGAAGGTGCCGGTGGCGCGGTCGAGGGTGTCGGCGAGGATCTGGGCGCGCGCGTTGCCCGTGGTGGTGGCCAGGTGCTCGAAGCTGGCGGCCAGGGCGAAGAACTCGCCGAGGCTGTCCCAGCGCAGGTAGTTCTCCTTGACGAGCTGCTGGACGTGCTTCGGGGCGGAGCCGCCGGCGCCCGTCTCGAAGAGGCCGCCGCCGGCCATCAGCGGGACGATCGAGAGCATCTTGGCGCTGGTGCCAAGCTCCAGGATCGGGAACAGGTCGGTCAGGTAGTCACGCAGCACATTGCCGGTGACAGAGATGGTGTCCTCGCCACGGCGGATGCGCTCCAGGGAGAACGCGGTGGCCTCGACCGGCGACAGGATCTCGATCTGCAGACCGTCGGTGTCGTGGTCGGCGAGGTACGTCTTGACCTTGGCGATCACCTGCGCGTCGTGGGCGCGGGTCTCGTCGAGCCAGAACACGGCCGGGACGCCGGTTGCGCGGGCGCGGGTGACCGCGAGCTTGACCCAGTCCTGGATCGGCAGGTCCTTCGCCTGGCAGGCGCGGAAGATGTCGCCCTGGGCGACCTGCTGCTCCAGCACGGCGTTGCCGGCCTGGTCGACGAGGCGCACGGTGCCCGTGGCGGGGATCTCGAAGGTCTTGTCGTGGCTGCCGTACTCCTCGGCCTTCTGCGCCATGAGGCCGACGTTCGAGACCGAGCCCATGGTGGACGGGTCGAACGCGCCGTGCGCACGGCAGTCGTCGATGACGACCTGGTAGACGCCGGAGTAGCTGCTGTCCGGGAGGACGGCGAGGGTGTCGGCCTCCTTGCCGTCCGGGCCCCACATGTGGCCGGAGGTGCGGATCATGGCCGGCATGGAGGCGTCGACGATGACGTCGCTCGGGACGTGCAGGTTGGTGATGCCCTTGTCGGAATCGACCATCGCGAGGGCCGGGCCCTCGGCCAGCTCGGCCTCGAAGGACGCCTTGATCTCGGCGCCCAGGTCGGGCACCGAATCCAGGCCCTTGAGGATGCCGCCGAGACCGTCGTTCGGGGACAGGCCCGCGGCGACCAGCGTCTCGCCGTACTTGGCGAACGTCTTCGGGAAGAAGGCGCGGACCACGTGGCCGAAGATGATCGGGTCGGAGACCTTCATCATCGTGGCCTTCAGGTGCACGGAGAACAGCACGCCCTCGGCCTTGGCCCGGGCGATCTGCGCGGTGAGGAACTCGCGCAGCGGTGCGGCACGCAGGACGGACGCGTCCACGACCTCGCCCGCGAGAACCGGTACCGACTCGCGCAGCACGGTGGTGGTGCCGTCGTCGCCCACGAGTTCGATGCGCAGCGTGTCCGGCTCGGCGATCACGACAGACTTCTCGGTGGAGCGGAAGTCGTCGACGCCCATCGTCGCGACGTTCGTCTTCGAGTCGGCCGTCCAGGCGCCCATGCGGTGCGGGTGCGCCTTGGCGTAGTTCTTCACGGACGCGGGGGCGCGGCGGTCGGAGTTGCCCTCGCGCAGCACCGGGTTGACCGCGCTGCCCTTGATCTTGTCGTAGCGCGCGCGGACGTCCTTGTCCTCGTCCGTCTGCGGGTCGTCCGGGTAGTCCGGCAGTGCGTAACCCTGCTGCTGCAGCTCGGCGATCGCCGCCTTCATCTGCGGGATCGACGCCGAGACGTTCGGCAGCTTGATGATGTTCGCGCCGGGCGTCTTGGCCAGCGCGCCGAGCTCGGCGAGAGCGTCATCGATGCGCTGGTTCTCGTCGAGGCGCTCGGGGAACGCGGCGATGATCCGTCCCGACAGGGAGATGTCGCGGTTCTCCACGGTGACCCCGGCCGTCGAGGCGTACGCCTCGATCACGGGCAGGAACGAATACGTGGCCAGCGCCGGGGCCTCGTCGGTGTGCGTATAGATGATGGTCGAGTCAGTCACCGGGTGCTCCGCTCCACGTCTGCAACATTGCTTGACATCAAGATATCCCGTGACGGCCGCCCGTTCGACAGGGCCCTGCCTCGACCAGTGGCAGAAATCACCGACGAGGGCTGTCGGCGCGCAGGACCAGTTCGAGGAGACCGGGGAAGCGCGTGTCGAACTCCTCCCGCCGCAGTCGGTTGACCCGCTTGGGCCCCTGATCGCGCTGTTCGACCAGGCCGGCGCCGCGCAGCACGGAGAAGTGGTGGCTGAGCGCAGCCTTGCCGACCGGGACGTCGAAGCTGCCGCAGCTGCGCGTCCTGTCGCTTGCCCGGACCGCGCCCGAGGTTCTGCGCCCGCTCGTCGAACGCGCGTTCCGTACCGTCGTCGACGGCGTCGTGGACGTGCCGATCAGTGCGGAGTTCCCGCTGTCCGCGGCGGGCGACGCCCACACGCTGATGGGCGGACGCACTTCGACGGGCAAGCTGCTGCTGCGGGTGGCCGAGCGGCCGGAGCGGTGATCGACGGTTCGGGCCGAGAGATCGCCCGTGGCCGGGTGGACCTCCGGAGCACCCGTAGTTGCGCCGTGCGCCCGGGCGCGGGCCCGTCGGTGCGGTGCCGGAGTCCGGCTGTCCCTACCGTCCGGGCTGGGCGTCACCGCGAGGTGACGGGGAGATCTCGGCGACGAGCCCACGGAGCCGCTCGGTCGGTTCCAGCCCCAGCTCTTCGTGGAGGCGCCGCGAGTAGCGGCGGAAGGCGTGCAGGGCCTCGGAGCGGTTGCCCTCGGCCAAGTGGGCCTGGAGCAGTCGGGTCTGGCCGCTCTCGCGCAGCGGATCCGCGTGCACGGCCGCGTGCGCGGCGGAAACCGCCTCGGCGTGACGTCCCGCCGCGATCAGCCGCCCGGCCAGCGTCTCCAGGGCGTGCAGCCGCAGCTGCCGCCACTCCTCCGCCTCCAGCTGGGCCCAGTCGTCGTACCAGCCGGGCAGCAGGTCCACGGAGAGCGCTTCGACGGCGGCCGGGATGGAACCGGGGAGCCGGGCGGGATCGGTGGAGGCGAGGACGCGCCGGGCGACCCGCTGGGCGTGGTGGAGGTCGACGGTGGTGCCGCGGGCCAGGCACACCGAGGCCGGGCCGATGTCCAGGGCCCGCCTGCCCTCGGTGCGCAGACGGGCGAGGGCGGAGCGGAGGTTGGTGCAGGCACGGGGCTCGGACGTCTCAGGCCACAGCGTGCCCGCGATCATCGGCCGGGGAACGCCGGCCCTGCAGCACAGAGCGACGAACGCCAGCACCCGCTCCGACCCCGCGGGGACGGCGACGGGCTCGTCGCCCACCCACAGGCCGAATCCACCCAGGACATCGATGCGCACCCCGGATCCGGGCCACTCGCACGTCGCGTAGGCGGGAAACCCCGCGGCTGCCGACGACGCCTGGGAACCGGCCGCCTCCGCTCCGTCCACATGTTCGTAATGCATACCCTCCGCCCATCTTCCGGGGCGACGCTTACGCGGTCCGCGCCGGTCCGTCCGGCTCAGGCCATTTCCCGCTCGCACCGAACCGTCAGATATCAGACGTATGACGACCTCACTCAGACTAAGCGTCCGCGGACATACGTGCCGACGCAGCGGTCGGGACCGCTTCCCGCAGGCCGATGACGAGCCGCGGGGGCCGGCAGGCCGGCCACGTGTGTACGCGAACAACATCCTGGACCGAGGAGGTCCGGTGCGCCGGTCGAGGAAGGCCTCACGTGGTGGGACGCGATGCACGCAGCATGCGGCCTGTTGCCCAGGGGGCCGGGGCGGCGGGAGGCCCGCCGCTGCCGGGAGGAAACCGCCGAGGCGCACACCGTCGTAGCCCGCCGCCTCGTGCAGCGGCCGCGGGAACGAGATCGCCGGTGCACTCTCTGCGATGCAGGGGCAGCAGGCGATCACGTCGTCCGGCTCACGGCCGGGCCCGCGCCCTTGACCTCGGTCCAGTTCGGGGAGTGGGGTCCGGATGACGGGTGCGAGGAGGTCACCTCGGCCGGCCAGCGGGCACCGGAGTCGAGGATCAGGGTCACGCAGCCCCGGAGCATCAGTGCTTCGCCGCCGGGGGCCGTCAGCCGGGCTGTCCATCGAGGCGTGTCGATGGGCCCGGCGGTGTCGTCGGGGTTCTCGTCGAGCGAGACTTCGGCCCACACGCGAACCGTTGAGTCGTCCGCCAACTTCACCGTTGCCAGTCCCTCGTACGGGTTCATGGAACCAGTTTCGGTCGGCATCCGTACCGTTGCCCCTCGGGACCGGCCCGCCGGAGCCCGGAGTGCTCGCTTCGGCGGTCGAGGCCGGCCCGGATGACGGTCGCGGCTGCGACCTTCGCAGCGGGGCGGGCTCGTTCAGGCGTCCTGGCGTCGGACCGTGGCGTTCCGGCGCAGTTGGCCGGTGTGGTGGGTGATGGAGTCGATCCGGCCTGCCAGGTCGCGGTGGTCGGCCTCGAGGTGAGGACGGATCGCGGCGAGCGGGGCGACGAGAAGGGCGGGGTCGTCGTCGGCCAGGGCTTGGCGGAGATGTCCGAGGCAGGTGCGGGAAGGAGCGGGAAGGTCGGTCAGGGCGGTGATCTGCCCGGCGAGGGTGCGCAGGTCGGCCGCGTTGGTACGGGCCCACGCGGTGACGGTCCGGTCGGCCGCGCGGCGGTCCCGGGTGGCTTTGACCCGCTGTTCGCCGGTGGTGCCGTCGGCGCCGGGGCGCAGCCGCAGGTAGCGGCGTTCGGCGGCCTGACGGCTGGCGACGCCGAGGGGGCCTGCGAGATCGGCCCAACTGGCCCCTGCCTCCCGGGCCGTTTCGATCAGGCTCGTTTCCCAGCCCGCGAGCTGTTCGCGCACCTGGCGCAGCAGCAGGAGCGAGGCCAGCGCCTGCTCGCGCCCTGCGAGTGAAGAGGGCGGTGTCTCGCCGCCGGTGCGGGCGCTGCGCACGGCTGCGTCGATGGCTTCCAGCGCCGCTGCGGCGGCGAGGAAGGAAACCGCGCCCCGATCCGGGTCCCGGGACGGATCGCGCGGGGCTGCTGTGGGCACCGTGTTTCCTCCGAAGTGACGTCATCGACTGGACGACATCCAGCATGTCATCCCATGGATGACATGCTGCAGCGGATGTCGGGCGAACCGCACGGGGGAGCACATCGGCACCGAGCGCGACGAAAGCAGGTACTGCCCCTGTGCTGCCGATCACCGAGGGCGCCGAGCCCCACAAGATCGCAAGATCGCCATCGACGGACACGCAGAGCACAATGAGATCCAAGGCTGAGCGAGGTCGCGCCTGTGTCAGCGACGGAGGCCTAGGAGGTGCTTGACCATGGAGCGAGGAAGCAGCCAGGTCAGTCCGTGGATGGACGACGAGAGAAAGCACGAGCTCAAGGACTATCTGAGGTCCGGACACCCCACCCACACCGTGGAGTCGTACGACCCCGAGCCGGCGGCCGACGACGATGTGAGGGTGGACGTCGGCGGTCCCGTTCCGCCGCCCGGGGCAGGAAGGGACCGGGCGCGTGCCGAGGCCGAGGCCGGACGGCTCAGGTCCGACCTGGCACGGCATCTGAACCGCAGCGACTTCCCGGCCGACCGCACGTCACTCCTGCGGACCCTGGCCGAGGAGCATGTGCCGGACCCACTGCTCGAAGTCGTACGGGACCTGCCCGCGGACGAGCGGTACGGGAACGCCGGGCAGATAGTGCGGGCGCTGGGCTACCGGCCCCGCGTGTGAACGCGTACGGCGGGAATGTGGTTGCAGAGCGCGGAGTTCGTGCGGCAATCGGTACCTGTCAGTGCGTGAACTTTCCGGGAGCGCCGACGGATCGGCGGGCAGGAGTCCGGTGGCGTACGGGGCGTAGTGGGCGTATGGGTGGAGTGCGTGCGGCGGCTCGGCAGGGGACGTCGCACGGCGCGAGGCAATCGCCACCCGGGCTGCCGCGCGCAGGGCCGGATGCAGGAAGGGAACGATGTGATGCCGGCAGGATCGAGTCGTCAGCGGGAGCGGCAGTACGAGCACATCAAGGAGAGTGCCCAGGAACGTGGTGCCTCCGAGGAGCGCGCGAAGGAACTCGCCGCGCGCACCGTCAACAAGGAGCGGGCCCGCTCGGGAGAGGCGAAAACGGCGAGCAGGACCTCCCTGCGCGATCCGAAATCCGCCCCACAGCGTGGCGGTGAGCGGTCCCATCGCGGAGCGCAGGGGCCCACGAAGGACCAGCTCTACGAAGAGGCGAAGAAGAAGCACGTCGAGGGCCGCTCGACGATGAACAAGCAGGAGTTGCGCGAGGCGCTCGGCCGCTGACAGCGCATCGTGCGGGGGCGAGGAGACAACGCTGATGACGCCCACAGGGCACGTCATGCCGGTGTGCGGAACACCGTGCTGGGTCAACCTCATGACCCGCAACCTGCGCGCCACGCAGGACTTCTACTCGGCCGTTCTGGGATGGGAGTTCCGGCCGGGCAGCCTGGGAACGGGCTTCTCGGTCGCCTTCGCCCAGGGGAGGCCGGTGGCCGGGATGGGTGAAGTGGCCGCCCCCGGGCGGCCGGTGGCCGGGTCGTGGACCCCGTACTTCGCCGTGGCGGACGCGGACGCCACCGCGGCCCGGGTCCGTGAGCGCGGCGGCACCGTCGCCGTCGGTCCGGTGCGATTCCCCCTGGGCCGGGGCGCGGTGGCAGCCGACCGCGACGGGGCCGTCTTCGGCTTCTGGGAAGGCCGGGCGCTTCGCTGGTCGGACGAGCACGGCAACCCACCGGCCTTTCTCGAACTGCGCACCCGGGACGCGTTCGACGCCGCCATCTTCTACGCACAGATCTTCGACTGGGCCTCCGGCGAACCCGGCGGCTGCGAGGTCGCCTACGCCTACGAGAACGACACCGTCACCGTGCGGCAGGTCAAGAACACCGTGGCCACCGTGCGCGGAGGCGGCGTCGGGGAATCTCCCGACCCCCGCGTGCGGCCACGCTGGCACGTGCACTTCCGGGTCGACGACGTGGAACCGGTCGTCGTCGCCGCACGCAGGGCAGGAGGAACCGCCACTCCCCTGGCTCCGTCCCCGGGCGGCGGGACCGAGTCCGTCATCAGCGACCCCGGTGGAGGTCTCTTCACCGTCTCCACCGGATCGGTGCCGGCCGGGCCGGTGACCAGGAAAGGCCCATTCGGACACGGCGGATGATAATCGGAGTGCGTTCGCGAGCAGGACTGTCTTGGGAAGGTCTCTGAGGACGACACGGCAAGGACGGGGTGCATGGCACCGGACACACACCACACCGAGGTCGGCAGTCCGTCCTGCAGTCCGTTCGCTGCGAATCGAGCGGCCGCAGCGGTGATGGACGCCCGCGGGGTTCTCGTCGGGTGGAGTGCGGGTGCGGAGCAGTTGCTGGGCTACGAAGCTGCCGAGGTTCTGGGGCAGCCTGCTGCGTCCCTGCTCGCCACTGCCGGGCGCGCAGCATTCCTCACGGCGGCCGCCGACCTGAGCCACGAGGCGGCGCAGGGGCGGCACGTCGGTGCCACTCTGCGATGCAAGGACGGGCGAGAGCTGGCGGTGGCCCTGCGGGCACACCCCTGGGTGGGCCCGGACGAGGCACGGTTCTGGCTGCTGCTGGCCGCCGAGGAGGCCGAGACGCGGCGGTGGGAGGAAGACTTCGCGGTACTGTCCGGCCTGTTCGACCAGTCACCGGTCGGTCTGCTGGTCTCCGACACCGATCTCCGCTGCACCCGGCGCAATCTGGCGCTGGAGCGGATGACCGGCGTGCCGATCGGGCAGCGGCTGGGCAAGAAGATCAGCGAGGCGCTGCCCGACCTGAACGCCGCCGAGGTCGAGACGGTGATGAAACGCGTCCTGGCCACCGGCGAACCGGTGCTCGACTTCATCCAACGCGGCCTCACCCCGGCCGATCCCAGCCGCGAGCACGTCTGGTCCACCGGGATCTTCCGGCTCCAGGACTCCGAGGGAACGGTGCTCGGACTGTGCCACGCGGTCGTCGACATCACCGATGCCCATCGGGCCAGGGAGCGGATGCAGCTGATCAACGAGGCGAGCATACGTATCGGCACCACCCTGGATGTGGGGCGCACCGCGAAGGAACTGGCCGAAGTGGCGCTCCACCGACTGGCGGACAGCGTGACGGTGGATCTGCTGGACTCGGTGCTCCGGGGCGACACGCCCACACCGGGCCCGCCCGACCAGGGCCTCACATTGCGTCGTGCGGCCCACGAGACCGTTTCCGAGTCGACGCGGCCACCGAAGGCGTTGGCCGTGGGCGAACTGAGCCGATTCGGTCCGGCCTTGCCCCAGGCCCTGTGCATGGCCGATCTCGAGGCGAAATTCATCGCTCACCTGGACCTCACGGCGCCGTGGCTGGACGAGGATCCCAAGCGGGCTGCAATCATCCGTGCCACCAGGGTCCACTCGCTCATCGCCGTACCCCTGACCGCGCGGAACGTCCTGATGGGCGTGGTCACGTTCTACCGGTGGCGGGATCCCGAGCCCTTTGACGACGACGACGTCACCTTGGCCGCCGAACTGGCCTCCCGGGCCGCCCTCTCCATGGACAACGCCCGCCGCTACACGCGCGAACGCAAGACCGCCCTGGCCCTGCAGCGCAGCCTGCTCCCGCAACGCCTGCCGGTGCTCAACGCGGTGGAGGTCGCCGGCCGCTACCAGCCCGCCGGCTCGGACACCGATCTGGGCGGGGACTGGTTCGATGTGATCCCGCTGTCCGGGGCCCGGGTGGCCCTGGTCGTGGGGGATGTGCCCGGACACGGAGTACAGGCCTCCGCCACCATGGGGCGGTTGCGCGCTGCGGTACACACCCTGGCCGACCTGGACCTGCCGCCCGACGAACTGCTCACCCATCTCGACGACCTGGTGGCCCGCCTCACCGAGGAAGAAGGTGGGGGCCGCGACGAACCGCACGCCGACGGGCCCGCGATCGGGGCAACCTGTCTGTACGCGGTGTACGACCCCGCCGAGCGGCGCTGCACGCTCGCCAGTGCCGGCCACTATCCGCCCGCTGTGGTGGGCCCCGGCGGCAGCGTCGACTTCCCGGAGGTACCCGCAGGGCCTCCGCTGGGTCTGGGGGGACTGCCGTTCGAGACGACCGAACTGGACCTTGCCGAGGGCAGCCTGCTCGTCCTGTACACCAACGGGCTGATCCTGGCCCGGGACCAGGACATCGACATCGGCCTGGACTCGCTGCGCCGCATCCTGTCCCAACCGGAGCCCACGCTCGAGGACATCTGCGATCAGCTGATCGCGACGCTGCTGCCGTTCCGGCCGCCGGACGATGTCGCGCTGCTGGTCGCCCGCACCCGCGCACTCGGCCCGGACCGCGTGGCTTCCTGGGATCTGCCGTTGGATCCCGCCATCGTGGTGGACGCGCGGGCCGCGGCCACCCGGCAGCTGGACCTGTGGGGGCTGCAGGATCTGGCGTACGTCGCCGAACTGGTGGTCAGCGAGCTGGTCACCAACGCCATCCGGTACGGCAAGCCGCCCATCAGGCTACGCCTGATCCACGATCAGAGCCTCATCTGCGAAGTGTCCGACGGCAACAGCACGGCTCCGCATCTGCGCCGGGCCCACACCGACGACGAGGGCGGTCGCGGCCTGTTCCTCGTCGCCCAGCTCACCGACCACTGGGGCACCCGCTACGCCGCACGTGGCAAGATCATCTGGGCGGAGCTGTGCCTTCCGCAGTGAGTTGCGGGACTCGGGACGCGGCCGTGCGGCCGCCCCGGCGGATCGCGTTCAAGGCGTCGGGGGCGGCCCAAGGGCTGTCCCGTAACCCCTGACGGGCGCACAACGGCACTACGGCGCCGCACGGCGTTGTCGGAGCGCGCGCATGCGCCTGCTCGACGACTGCCGCAAGGCGGACTTCCACGCCCGGCCATGTCTTCGTGGTGTGCCCAGCTCGTCAGTCCCCCTCGGACGGTGCACTGTGGAAGTCATGGGAGGTGGGCAGCGTTCTGCCGGTTGGCGGCCATGGCAGTCGAGCCATGCACTGCTGGTGATCCCGATCGCGTTCATCGTGGTGATCACGGTCGTGGACATCCTGGTCCCGGCCGACGTGCACCTCGGTCCGCTGCTGGTCATCGCACCGGCGATCACTGCCTCGTTCGCCGGTCCCCGGCTGACCGGCGCGATCGGACTCCTCGCCGTAGCTGCCCAGGCGTACATCGGCTGGCACTTCGGCGCGCAATTCTCCCGCAACGTGGTGGTGCAGGTCGTCGCGCTGGCGGTGCTCTCATGTCTGATCGTGGGCTTCTGCGTGGTGCGCGAGCGGCGCGAAAGGAAGCTGGCCCAGGTGCGGTCGGTGGCCGAGGCCGCGCAGCACGTGCTGCTGTGGCCCCTCCCGGACCGGATCGGTCCACTGCGGACTGCCTGCCTGTACCTGGCCGCCGAGGACGAGGCCGAGATCGGCGGTGACCTGTACGCGGCGACCCGCACCGACGGCGGTACCCGAGTGATGATCGGGGATGTACGGGGCAAGGGCCTGGCGGCCATCGGAGAGGCAGCACTGCTCCTCGGCGCCTTCCGCGAGGCCGCCCACCAGCACACGTCCCTGCCCGCACTGGCCGACGCCCTGGATCAGAGCGTGGACCGCTACCAGGCAGAATTCTCCGAGCCGGAGGGTGAGGTCGGGGAACGCTTCGTCACCGCCCTGCTGCTGGAGATCTCCGACAACGATCACATCACCCGGATGACCGGCTGCGGGCACCCTCCGCCCCTGCTGCTCAGCCCCGGCCACTCCGTCACCGTCCCGAGCCTGCACCCCGCGCCTCCGCTGGGGCTCGGCCTGATGCGAACGGCCCACACTCTTGACGTGTTCACCTTCGAGGTCGGAGACACCCTCGTCCTGTACACCGACGGCGTCATCGAGGCCCGTGACCGGGCCGGTGACTTCTATCCGTTCGCGCAGCGCGCGGCACAGTGGACCGAGTGCAACCCCAAGGCACTCCTGCACCACATCCAGCGTGATCTCCTCGCTCACGCCGGCGGACGCCTCGGTGACGACGCCGCCCTCATCGCGATCCACCGGCCACCCGCCCACCACTGGGACCGCCCCCACGGAAAGATCATCCATGCTGACGAGTGACGCCTCGGCTCCGGAGCCGAACCGCGGGGATGAGCGCGCCGATCCGCTGCCGCAGCAGTAGGAGAGGGGACCGATCCTGTCGCTCAGCGTCCTTCGTAGTCGGTCCGCGGCCGACGAGCCGCCGCGGACCGGACGAGGGAGGGGCGGCGGTTCCCCGTCGCTCAGGTGATCTTGGGCATCTCACCCTTCGTCGTCTTGACGTCGATCACGGAAAAGGCCGCGCCCTGCGGGTCGGAGACGGCCGCGAAGCGGCCGAACGGGCTGTCGTGCGGGCCGAAGTGCACGTGGCCGCCGTGTTTGGTGACGGTGGCGATCGCGTCGTCGCAGTTGTCGACGGAGAAGTAGACGTTGACGTACGGAGGGACCTCGGCCGGCCAGTCCTTCGTCATCTTCATCCGGCCGAGCGCGGTGTCGTCGTCGAGGTCGTAGAGCTTGAAGTCGATGGCCTCGTCCTGCATGGTCTTCACGCCGTAACCGAAGACAGCGGGGAAGAAACCGTCGGCCTTCTCGACATCGCGTGTGGTGACCTCGGCCCAGCAGAACGCGCCGGCCTCGTCCTGCTTCTCGAAGCCCTCGTGCGTGCCCGCCTGCCAGACGCCGAAGACGACGCCGCTCGGGTCCTTGGCCATCAGCATCTTGCCGAACTCGCCGACGGACATGGGCTCCATCATCAACTCGCCGCCATTGTCGCGGATCTTGGCGGCGGCGGCGTCGACGTCCGACGAGGCGAGGTAGATGTTCCAGGCCGGCGGGCCTTCCCAGCCGGGCATCTGGGGGGAGACGGCGGCGACATTCTTGCCGCCCGAGTACGCCTGCGTGTAGTTGCCGTACTCCTCCGACGACTCGCCGAAGTTCCAGCCCAGCAGTTCACCGTAGAAGCCCTTGGCGGCCTCCAGGTCGGGGAACATCGCGTCGGCCCAACAGGGCGTGCCTTCAGGTTTTGCGGCCATGGTCTGACTGCCTCCTGGTCGAGGGACATGACTGGTGACTGGCTGGCCACGCTATTGGTTGTTCGTGCACCCTGACCGGCAAAGAATTCGAACATATGGTCAATTCTTTTGTTGCGGGTGGACGCGGCGTCGTGACTGCCTCGGCGGCGCCGGGGGATGTTCCACCGGTGGTGATCGCACATTGGCTGGGCTTGGTCCGACGTCCCCGTAGCGACTGATGTGTGTTCGATCGATCCGGGGGCCGTGGAAGCTGAAGCACTCGGTGACCAGGGGGACGGGCCGCAGGTAAGTGGTCAGGCCACGGACCGGGGTGTGGGAGAGCCCACGCGGCCGGCCGGATACCCAACTGACCTCCCACGGCACGGAATCCCGTGCCCTTCCCGCCGAGGAGCCGCCTCGGGCCGGAACTCCGCGCATCGTGCCAACCGGCCCGGCCTGCCGCCTGACGTGGGGATCGCATGCGGAGAGCCTCCGCAGCAGCACACGCGCGTGAGCCCAGTCACTTTCGGTCAATCGTTGCGCATGGCTTTCACCTTCCGGGGAAGAGGACCAGACCGCTGGGATGCGCCCCGTATCAGACAAACCGGCTCAAGAAGGGCGAGGCTCGACGTGTCGGCACAAAAGACCATTCACGTAGGCGGAGAGTGGCGAGAAGCCGCCTCCGGCGCCACGCGCGAGATTCTCGACCCCGTCGACGCGACGGCGTTCGCCGTCGTCGCGGAGGGTGGCGTCGCGGACACGGACGCCGCCGTCGCCGCAGCCAGGGCCGCCTTCGACAAGGGGCCCTGGCCACACACGCCCGTCGCGGAGCGGGCCGCACTGCTCAGGCGGGTGGCCGACCTGCTGGAGCGCGACCGGGAGAAGATCGGCGCTCTGGAGTGCCGGGACGCCGGCAAGACGCTCGAAGAGGGACGCGTCGACGTGGACTGCGTGCGCGACGCCTTCCGCTACTTCGCCGACCTCGTCATGAACGAGAGCGGCGGACGCGTCGTCGACGCCGGATCCGACGAGATCCACAGCGTTGTCGTGCACGAGCCCGTCGGAGTCTGCGGACTCATCACGCCCTGGAACTACCCGCTGCTCCAGGCCAGTTGGAAGATCGCGCCCGCACTCGCCGCGGGCAACACCTTTGTGGTCAAGCCCAGTGAGATCACGCCGCTGACCACCGTTGCCCTCGTCGCGCTGCTCGTCGAGGCCGGACTGCCCGCAGGTGTGGCCAACATCGTCACCGGTGCCGGTGCCGCCGTCGGTGCCCGGATCGCCGACCACCCCGACGTCGATCTCGTCTCCTTCACCGGCGGACTCGCCAGCGGTACGAAGGTGATGCGGGCCGCCGCGGACACCGTCAAGAAGGTCGCGCTCGAACTCGGCGGCAAGAACCCCAACGTGGTGTTCGCGGACGCGTGCGCCACCGACGAGGGCTTCGACACCGCCGTCGATCAGGCACTGAACGCCGCGTTCATCCACAGCGGGCAGGTCTGCTCCGCCGGTTCCCGGCTGATCATCGAGGAGTCGGTCCGCGACCGCTTCGTCACCGAACTCGCCCGGCGCGCCGCGAGGATCCGTATCGGCCGCGGCACCGACGACGGTGTCGAATGCGGTCCTCTCGTCTCCGAGCAGCAGCTCGTCAGGACCGAGGAGTTCGTGGCCTCCGCGCTGAAGGAAGGTGCGGTGCTGCGGGCCGGTGGCGAGCGTCCCGAAGGCCCCGGGTACTTCTATCGGCCCACGGTTCTGGACCACTGCGACCGATCCATGCGCGTCGTGCGCGAGGAGATCTTCGGGCCGGTCCTGACCGTCGAGACCTTCCGTACCGAGGACGAGGCCGTCGCCCTCGCGAACGACACCGAGTACGGACTCGCCGGCGCCGTGTGGACTGCGGACGCGGGCCGCGGACGCCGGGTCGCGGGCCGGCTGCGCCACGGCACCGTCTGGATCAACGACTTCCACCCCTACCTGCCGCAGGCGGAGTGGGGCGGCTTCGGGAAGTCCGGCATCGGCCGGGAGCTGGGCCCGACGGGCCTGGCCGAGTACCGCGAGGCCAAGCACATCTACCAGAACCTCGCCCCGCGCCCTGTGCGCTGGTTCGCGGGCTGAACGGGAGCAGAGGTGGAGAACATGACCGACTACGACTACGTCATCGTCGGGGGCGGCACCGCAGGTTCGGTGATCGCCTCCCGGCTCACCGAGAACCCGGACATCACCGTTGCCCTCATCGAGGGCGGACCGAGCGACGTGGGTCGGGACGACGTCCTGACCCTGCGCCGCTGGATGGGCCTCCTCGGCGGTGAGCTGGACTACGACTACCCCACCACCGAGCAGCCCCGCGGCAACTCGAACATCCGCCACAGCCGGGCCCGGGTGCTCGGCGGCTGTTCGTCCCACAACACCCTCATCGCCTTCAAGCCGCTGCCGTCCGACTGGGACGAGTGGGCCGAGGCGGGCGCGGCCGGCTGGGACGCGGCGTCGATGGACCCGTACTTCCACAAGCTGCGCAACAACATCGTCCCCGTCGACGAGGCCGACCGGAACGCCATCGCCCGCGACTTCGTCGACGCGGCGCAGACCACGCTCGGGGTGCCGCGCGTCGAGGGCTTCAACAAGGAGGCCTTCCGGGACGGTGTCGGCTTCTTCGACCTCGCCTACCATCCCGAGAACAACAAGCGTTCCTCGGCGTCGGTGGCGTATCTGCACCCCTTCCTCGACCGCCCGAACCTCCACATCGCCCTGGAGACCTGGGCGTTCCGGCTGGAGCTGGAAGGAATGCGTGCGACCGGCGTGCACGTGCGGACCAAGGACGGTGCGGAGCGGGTCGTGCGGGCGCGGCGAGAAGTGGTGGTGTGCGCCGGTGCGGTGGACACCCCGAGGCTGCTGATGCACTCCGGCATCGGGCACCGCGAGGAGCTGGAGAAGCTCGGCATCCCCGTGGTGCACGACCTGCCGGGTGTCGGTGAGAACCTGCTCGACCATCCCGAGTCCGTCATCGTCTGGGAGACGCACGGGCCGATCCCCGAGAACTCGGCGATGGACAGCGACGCCGGGCTCTTCGTACGGCGGGATCCGAACAGCCAGGGCCCCGACCTGATGTTCCACTTCTACCAGATCCCGTTCACCGACAACCCCGAGCGCCTCGGCTATGAGCGGCCCGCGCACGGCGTGTCGATGACGCCGAACATCCCGAAGCCGAAGAGCCGCGGACGGCTGTACCTGACCAGCCCCGACCCCGAGGTCAAACCCGCACTCGACTTCCGGTACTTCACCGACGAGGACGACTACGACGGCCGCACGCTCGTCGACGGGATCAGGATCGCCCGCGAGATCGCAGCGCAGGAACCGCTGGCCGGCTGGCTGAAGCGCGAGGTCTGCCCGGGGCCCGAGATCACCTCCGACGAGGACATCAGCGAGTACGCGCGCAAGGTCGCGCACACCGTCTACCACCCGGCCGGCACCTGCCGCATGGGCGCGGCCGACGACGAACTCGCCGTTGTCGAACCCGACCTGACGATCCGGGGCCTCGACGGCATCCGGATAGCCGACGCGTCCGTCTTCCCGACGATGACGACCGTCAACCCGATGATCGGCGTGCTGATGGTCGGGGAGAAATGCGCAGATCTGCTCGGTGCCACTCCTGGGGGTCATGCCTGATGAACACGCCGCCGCACGTTTTCTCCGTACGCGACCTGTGGAAGGTGTTCGGTCCCAAGGCCTACCGCGTCCCCGGTGATGCCGAACTCGGTGCGCTCACCCCGGCCGAGCTGCGCGAACGCACCGGCTGCACCGCAGCCGTGCGCGACGTCTCGTTCGACGTCCGCAAGGGCGAGGTGTTCGTCGTCATGGGCCTGTCCGGGTCCGGCAAGTCCACGCTCGTGCGCTGCCTCACCCGGCTCATCGAGCCGACGTCCGGTGAGGTCACCATCGACGGCGAGGACGTGCTGTCGATGGACGCCGGCCGGCTGCGCGAACTGCGCCGCCACCGCGCCGCCATGGTCTTCCAGCACTTCGGCCTGCTGCCGCATCGCTCGGTCATCGACAACGTGGCCTACGGGCTCGAGATCCAGGGCATGGGCCGCGCGCAGCGGCGCGAGCGGGCGGCCGAGTTCATCGCCAAGGTCGGCCTCGACGGCATGGAGAACCGCCGTCCGGGACAGCTCTCCGGCGGTCAGCAGCAGCGGGTCGGACTTGCGCGTGCGCTCGCCGTCGACCCCGAAGTGCTGCTGTTCGACGAGCCGTTCAGCGCGCTCGACCCGCTGATCCGCCGCGACATGCAGGAGGAAGTCGTACGCCTGCACCGCGAGGAGGGTCGCACGATGGTCTTCATCACCCACGACCTGAACGAGGCACTCAAGCTCGGCGACCGCATCGCGCTCATGCGCGACGGACGGATCGTGCAGCTGGGCACTCCGGAGGAGATCGTGGTGACGCCGGCCGACGACTACGTACGGGACTTCGTGCGCGACGTGCCGCGTGAGCAGGTCGTGACGGTGCTGACCGCCATGCGTCCCGCCGACGGCGAGGAGAGCATCTCGGGCCCGGCGCTTGCACCCGGTACCACGGTCTCCGATGCGATCGAGGCGGTCGTCCGAACCGGCAGGACGGCACGCGTGGTCGACGACGGCCGCTGCCTGGGCGTGGTCGACCACGCCTGCCTGCTCGGCGTCGTAGCCGGGATACCGGCCGTGAAGGAGGCCGCGTGATGCATGTGAGTACCTCCTCGGCTCCGCCGGGCGATACGTCAGCTGACCCGTCCGCGCCGGAATGCCGGGCCGCCGCGCGGGCCTCCTGGCCCACGAGCGTGGGGTGGTCGCGATGACCGCCACTGTCACCGCTCCGCGCACCACCGGGCTGGACGCCTCCACGCCGGCCTCCTCCTTCGCGCGGCACCGCACCGGCGTCGTGCTGGTCGGCGCCCTCGCACTGCTGATACTCGGCGCCTTCCTCATCGGCGGCGGGACATGGCCCGAGAGCCTCACCGTCGATCTGACCGGTCCGCTCGGGGACGTCAGCGACTGGATCATTGACAACCGCGACACCCACCCGCTGTTCCTCTACTTCTTCGGGCACATCAGCAACGCCGTCGTGCTGTCCGTACGCGGCATCTACCTGGTCCTGCTCGCCGCCGGCTGGGCCGGTGTCACGGCCGCCGCCGGTCTGATCGCCTGGCGGGTCGCCGGTGTCCGGCTCGCACTCACCGCCGTCGCCGCGTTCATCCTCTGCGCACTGCTCGGCATGTGGGTGCCCACGATGCAGACCCTCGCGCTGATGGTCGTCGCCGTCCTGGCCTCCGTGATCCTCGGAGCAGTGCTCGGCCTGGCCGCCGGTCTGTCCGACCGCGTCTTCCGCTCTCTGCGCCCGGTACTCGACACCATGCAGGTCATGCCGGCCTTCGCGTACCTGCTACCGGTGGTGCTGGTCTTCGGCATCGGTGTGCCTGCCGCCGTCCTCGCGACCGTCATCTACGCGGCACCTCCGATGGCCCGGCTGACCGCGCTCGGACTGCGCGACGCCGACGCCGGCGTCATGGAGGCCGCGGCCTCGCTCGGCGCGACCGGACGGCAGCGGCTCCTCACCGCCCGGCTTCCGCTCGCCCGCAAGGAACTGCTGCTCGGCCTCAACCAGACGATCATGATGGCCCTGTCGATGGCCGTCATCGCCTCCGTGATCGGCGCGGGCGGCCTCGGTGACCGCGTCTACCAGGCCCTCGCCTCCGTCGACGTCGGCGCCGCGCTCGCCGCCGGCATTCCGATCGTGCTGCTCGCCGTCGTCCTCGACCGGGTCACCGCCGCGGCCGGCAACCGCATCGGCACCGCCCCGCAGGCCCGGCCCGCCTGGTCCGGCTGGGCCGTCGTGATGGCCGGCACTGTCGTCGCCGCCGTCGTGGCGCGGCTCGCCTCCAAGCCGACCTGGCCCGATGCCTGGACGGTCGGCATCGCAGAGCCGGTCAATGAGGCCGTCGGCTGGATGACCGACCACCTCTACTCCGGTGTGCCCGTCATCGGCGGCACGGCGGACTGGGCCGCCCACTTCACCACCTGGATCCTCGATCCGGTACGCGACGGGCTCCAGTGGCTGCCCTGGTGGGCACTGCTCCTGCTGGTCGCCGTACTCGCCATGGTGATCGGCACATGGCGCACCACGCTGACCGCCGTCCTCGCGATGGCCGCGATCGGCGCGCTCGGCGTCTGGGACCCGGCGCTCAACACACTCTCCCAGGTGCTGGCCGGCGTCGCCGTCACCCTGGTGATCGGCTTCGCCGTCGGTATCGCCGCCTCCCGGAGCGAGCGGGTGGAACGCCTGCTGCGTCCGGTGCTCGACGTGTTCCAGACGATGCCGCAGTTCGTCTACCTCATCCCTGTGGTCGCTCTGTTCGGCGTCGGTCGCGCACCGGCGGTGGCTGCCGCCGTCATCTACGCGCTGCCCGCCGTCGTCCGCATCACCACACAGGGAATGAACAGCGTCGACCCCGTCGTCATGGAGTCCTCGCGTTCGCTCGGTGCCACCGGGATGCAGCAGCTGCGCAAGGTCCAGCTGCCGTTGGCCCGCCCGGCACTGCTGCTCGCCGTCAACCAGGGAGTCGTCCTCGTACTCGCCGTCGTCGTCATCGGCGGTCTCGTCGGCGGAGGTGCTCTCGGCTACGACGTCGTGTTCGGCCTCGCCCAGGGCGACCTCGCGACCGGTCTGGTCGCAGGTGCCGCGATCGTCTGCCTCGGCCTGATGCTCGACCGTGTCACGCAGCCGACACAGCGCCGCACCGAAAAGGGGGCCTGACATGGCTCGTCCGCGCACACCTCTGATCGCGCTCGTCTGCGCCGCCGGTCTCGTCGCCGTTGCCGGCTGCGGGGCGGCGGACATGACGCGCCAGCCCTCTCCGTTCGCCAACGCGCAGGGCGCCAGGACCGTGACGCTCTCGGTCCAGTCATGGGTCGGCGCCCAGGCGAACACGGCCGTGGCCGAATACCTCCTCGAACACGAGCTGGGCTACCGCGTCGACACCGTTCAGATCGACGAGGTGCCCGCCTGGGACGCCCTCAGCCAAGGCCGGGTGGACGCCATCCTGGAGGACTGGGGCCATCCGGACCAGGAGGCCCGGTACGTCAAGGACAAGAAGACGATCACGCCCGGCGGGGACCTCGGGGTCACCGGCCACATCAGCTGGTTCGTCCCCACGTACTTCGCCGAGGCGCACCCCGACGTCACCGACTGGAAGAACCTCAACAAGTACGCCGACCAGTTCCGCACCGCCGAGAGCGGCGGCAAGGGCCAGTTGCTGGACGGCTCTCCGTCGTACGTCACCAACGACAAGGCGCTCGTGCAGAACCTCGGCCTGGACTATCAGGTCGTGTTCTCGGGCTCCGAAGCGGCGCAGATCACCCAGATCAAGCAGTTCGCCAAGGAGAAGAAGCCGTTCCTCACCTACTGGTACAAGCCGCAGTGGCTGTTCGAGAAGGTACCGATGACGGAGATCGAACTGCCTCCGTACAAGGATGGTTGCGACGCCGACGCAGAGAAGGTCGAGTGCGCCTATCCGCACACGCCGCTGAAGAAGTACCTCAACGCGCGCTTCGCCGGCAACGGCGGCAAGGCGGCTCAGTTCCTCAAGAACTTCTCCTGGGGCACCGAGGAGCAGAACGAGGTGGCTCTGATGATCGCCGATCAGAAGCTCTCACCTCAGGAGGCGGCAAAGAAGTGGGTCGACGAGAACGAGTCGACGTGGCGCGCCTGGCTGCCCAAGTGATGTCTCCGGGCAGACCGGCAGCCTCCGCAACCGCTCGACTCGGTTGAGGGCGGACGTGCTTGTGGACGACGACCGACCGGAGGCACCTTTGAGCGTCACGAGGCCTGCGCGGTCTCCGATCCGCGGTCTGCTTCGGGCTTGAGCAGCGGGAGTTGGTGCAGGGCGAGCATGCCGCCGATGCCGGGTGGCAACGCCACGACGATGGCGGAGTGATCGCCAGAGGGCGGGAGCCCCTGAGTCCGGGCCACCGGACGGCCACGTGTCGCAGCAGCTCAAAACCAAGATCACCGAACTGGCTGCGCGCTCTGCCCTCTGCGCTACAGGAGGCAGACGTCCGGCAGCAGTGGTAGGTGGAGGTCGATCACGCCGTCACACGTGTCCGGTTTCTGGGGCGCTGAGGGCTTCGGCGTGGGAGGTGGCGGCGTAGTGGCGGGGGAAGCGCCCGGGCCGGGTGCGGTGGTCCCGGGCGGGCCGGGTGCCGTCGTCCGGTCCGGGGCCGGGGTGCCTCCGGTGGGCGGCTCGGTCCGGTCCTCGCCGCCGGAGGCGGGCGTGCTGCTGGTCCCAGGGGTGGGCTCCCCCTCGAGGGGGGCCACCGATCCGGGGCCGGAGAACGCACGCGCGTTGCTGTCGTCATGGGTGGTGCCTGTGTCGTCTCCCTCTTCGGCGGGGCTGTGCTCCGTATCTTGACCGTCCCTTTTCTTGTCCTGGCGGGCGTCCGGGATGGCGCCCGGGGCAGTGGCGGGCGGCGCGGCGGTGGCTGTTTGGGGTGTGCTCCCGCCCGACGTCAGGGCGTGCGCGCCGACGATGGCGACGGTGGCGGCTGTCACCGTGATGGTGGCCGTGCGATGTCCCCTCCAGGCAGACCGGGCTCGGTCACCGAAGGAGGCGAGAAGGGCGGCTGCACCGCCGCTGCGGCGGACCGGCCCCTCCGGGGCGTCAGAGGCAGCTACAACGGACGTTCGGCCAAGCGGCGTTGCTGCAATCCTCTGTGCGGCTACCTTTGCGCGCAGCTGGGTGATGGTCTCTCGACTTCTCTGGTGCGCCCAGTGGAGGAGGAATACCGCCAGGGCGACGGCCCCCAGAATTCCGGCCAGTACAAGATCCGCCACGGCTGCCCCCAAGACACTGAATTGTGACCTTGGGTACATGCTTGTTTTCCCAGGGTATCTTTTTTGGGCATATTCGAATCCGTGACCCGACCGTGACGGGGTCACAGCGACCTGCGCGTCGAGCAGGCCGGCGACAACCAGCGGACGGTCGACGCGATCGTCATCGACACCGGACGCCAGGACGCCCGGGAAGCAGCCCAACGCTTCGTCGCGTTCAATGGGCAGTAGCCCACCCGCCCCGGCCCCCGACGCGGTGTCGCGCCGAGTCCGCCGCTCAGCGCCCCTTGTAGTTGATCTTCATGGTGTCCATGTCCGTCGCGGTGGAGCGCAGCCGTCCGTAGCCGTACCCGTGCTCCTTCAGCGTCGTCTCCGCCCGGTCCTCGGCGATCGCGGATGCCATCTCTTCGCCGTCCTCGGCGTCCGACACGACCACGTACCGGAAGCTGAAGTGCTTGAGCACCGTGTCGTAGGTGAGCGAACCCTCCTCGGTGAACTGCATGGCCTCCAGGCCGTGCTGCTCCACCTCGGCCAGCAGGCGGGCGCGGGCCTCGTCCGTGAGGCCCTCCCAGGTGCCGCGCACGATCACTCGGTAGGTGTGCTGGGTGCTCATCCCGTTCTGCCGCCTCTGTCGCATGAACCGTTGAGGATCAAGGCTACGACGGCGAGGGTGAGACGCACGCGGAATATTGTCGGCGTCGACGCCCGTAGCGGCCTTTGCCGAAGTCTGACGGCGACGCCCCTGGTCGGGGCGGCTTCGAGAGTGTTCCATGGTCATCGGGGGGCGCCCGGACCTGCGGCGGCCCGCGCGAGGGAGCGAGGTTGCTTTGGCCACGACCGTACGACGTGCCGTACTGACTCTGCCCGCCGCACCGCTGGGCCCGGAAAACCCGCTGCCCGCGCTGCGGCCGCTCGACGAGATGCATGTCGTCGACGACCGTGACCGGGCCGGGCTGCCGCGCGACATGGCGCGGCAGATCGGCTACGAGCCGCTGACCACCGTCCTGCCGGTGCGCATTCTCGACGGGTACGGGCGCGAGCGGACCCCCACCGACCTGGACGCGATCGTCATCGAGAACGACCGGCTCCGGGCCACCGTCCTGCCCGGGCTCGGCGGCCGGATCCACTCCCTTCACCACAAGCCGACCGGTCGGGAGCTGCTCTACACCAACCCCGTCCTGCAGCCTGCCGACTTCGCTCTCAACGGCGCCTGGTTCTCCGGCGGCATCGAGTGGAACATCGGTGCGACCGGCCACACCACACTGTCCTGCGCCCCGGTGCACGCCGCCCGCGTCCCCGCACCCGACGGTGGTGAAATGGTCCGGCTCTGGGAGTGGGAGCGGCTGCGCGACCTGCCGTTCCAGGTGGACCTGTGGCTGCCGGAGGACTCCGACTTCCTCCATGTCGGGGTACGGATACGCAACCCGCACGAGCACACCGCGCCCGTCTACTGGTGGTCCAACATCGCCGTCCCCGAGGGCGCACGGTCCCGGGTCCTGGCCCCTGCCGACGAGGCCTGGCACTTCGGCTACGAGCGGACCCTGACCCGGGTGCCCGTGCCGGAGACCGGTTCCGTCGACCGTACTTACCCGCTGCGCAGCGACTTCCCCGCCGACTACTTCTACGAGGTGCCCGACGGCACCCGCCGCTGGATCGCCTCCCTCGACGGGGACGGTCACGGACTCGTCCAGACCTCCACCGACCTGCTGCGCGGACGCAAGCTGTTCCTCTGGGGCAGCGGGCCCGGCGGGCGACGGTGGCAGGAGTGGCTCACCGAACCCGGCACCGTCGGCTACGCGGAGATCCAGGCCGGACTCGCCCGTACCCAGCTGGAGCACATCCCGCTCGAACCCGGCGCGGAGTTCAGCTGGCTGGAGTCGTACGGACCGCTGACCGCCGACCCCGGTGTCGTGCACGGCGACGACTGGGCCGCGGCCCGCGCCGAGACCGAGCAGCGCCTCGCCGAAGCCCTGCCGCGCGCCGACGTCGACGCCGCGTACGCGGCCTGGCGCCCGCACGCCGACACCGAGCCCGGCGAGTCCCTCGCCACCGGCTCCGGCTGGGGCGCCCTCGAAGTCCGGCGCGGCAAGTACCTGCTCCCGGGCACACCGTTCGCCGAGTCCACCCTCGGCGAACAGCAGGCACCCTGGCTGCACCTGCTCGATCAGGGCGCCTTCCCCGAGCCGCGCCGTGTGACGCCCCCCGGACCCTCGCTTGTCTCCGCACACTGGCGCGACATGCTGGAGACGGCATCCGCCGAACCCCTCACCGAGTACCACCTCGGCGTCGCCCAGTGGCATGCCGGCGACCGCGCCCAGGCGGTCCGCAGCTGGGAGCGCGGTCTGGCCCTCGCCCCGTCCCGCTGGCCGCTGCTGCGCTGCCTTGCCGTCGCCGCCCAGGAGGGCGGCCAGCGGAACAGGGCCGCCGACCACTACGCCGAGGCGTTCGAGGACCTCTGCGCGGAACGCCGGGACGACGGCGAAGCCTGGACGGCCGCCACCACCGCCCTCGGCCATGAGGTGGTCGAGGCGCTGCTGGCGGCCGGGCGGACCGACGAGGCGCGCACTGTCTGGGCCGGGCTGCGCCCGGCGATCCGGCAGCGCGGCCGGTTCCGCCTGCTGGAGGCCCGGCTTCTGCTCGCCGAGGGCGACCGTGCGGCGGCCCGTGCCGTCTTCGACGAGGGCTTCGAGGTCGCGGACCTGCGGGAGGGGACGGAGATCCTGGACGAGGTCTGGTCGGCGCTCACCGACGAGCCACTGCCCGACGCGTACAACTACCGTATGCGCCCGAAGAGTTGACCGGCCACACGCTGGAGTGAGCCGCCCACGTGCGAACCGGCGGGTGAGGTGCCGGCGCGCGTGGCTACGGAGCGGCGTCAGGAGTTGCGGAACCTGCCGGATCAGGCCGGCAGGTTCCGGTCGACGTACTCGAAGACCGAGCCGTCCGGGTGGACCGCGATCAGGTTCCGGCCGACCGGGGTCGGCACCGGGCCCGCGAGTATCCGGGCGCCGACGCGGGTGAGCGACTCATGCGCGTCGTCGACGTTCTTCACCGCGATCGTCGCCGTGACCTTGCGCAGGATCTCCAGCTCCGACTCGGGGCCACTCATCAGCAGAAAGCAGCTGATCGCGGCGACCGAGACACCGCCGCGCTCGAAGCGCAGCGCCGGACTGGCCGTGAGGTCCTCGTAGAAGGCCACCGCGGCCTCCAGGTCGTCGACGCAGATGCGCAGCGTGGTTCCCAGGATTTCCATGCGGAACAGGGTAGTTGGCGGGGTCGCGTCCTGTGATCGATTCCCGTGGCCGGCCCGGCTGCGTCAGGCGCGGCAGAGCACTTCGCCGTGCGGGACCATGAACCATGCGTCGTCCTGCTCACCCCAGGTGCGCCAGGCCGCCGCGATGTCGTTCAGCTGCTCGGTGGTCGCATGGCCACCGTCCACGGCCAGCTTCGCGTACACCGAGCCGACCGTACGGTCCGCCCACAGACCGCTCCACCAGACCCGGTTCTCCGGCGTGGCGAAACACCAGGCGGCGGCGGACGGCGTGATGTCGGTGAAGCCGGCCTGCCGGGCCCAGGAGAGCAGCCGCCGGCCCGCGTCCGGCTCGCCGCCATTGGCGCGGGCCACCCGCCCGTACAGCTCCAGCCACGCGTCCATGACCGGCACTTCAGGGAACCAGGCCATCGCCGCGTAGTCGCTGTCGCGGGCCGCGACGATGCCGCCGGGGCGGCAGACCCTCCGCATCTCGCGCAGCGCCTGCACCGGGTCGCCCACATGCTGCAGCACCTGGTGGGCGTGCACGACGTCGAAGGAGTCGTCGGGGAAGTCCAGGTCGTGCACGTCGGCGGTGGTGAACTCGATTTTGTCCAGGCCGCGTTCGGCAGCGACCTGGGCGGCCCGGTCCAGGATCTCGCCGGAGGTGTCCACGGCAGTCACCCGGCCGGGGGCGACCAGCGCCGCCAGATCCGCGGTGATGGTGCCCGGACCGCAGCCGACGTCCAGCACCGCCATGCCGGGCCGGAGTTCGCCGATCAGATAGGCCGCCGAGTTGGCGGCGGTGCGCCAGCGGTGCGAGCGCAGCACCGACTCGTGGTGGCCGTGCGTGTAGACGGCGGTCTCCTTCGGCATGGCTGTGCGTCCTCTCCCGGAGCGTGATGCGAAGCACTGAGCGTGGCACCAACGGTACGCCGAGATGTCGGACTCTGAGATGGACGTCTTGGTATCTGGACGACCCACTTGGTGGCTCACACGAGCATCGGGCAGTAGACGGTCAGCGCCTCCGGAAGCTTGTCGATCACCAACTCCCTCTGGCTGTGCGCTACTTCGCCGTCGTACGCATAGGGTGTGCCAGGGGTCAGGCCGGCGATCCGCACCCTGCGAAGCCGGACCGCCGCATGAACGGGGGAGCGGGTCAACGGGCCCGCAACCGCAGCCGCGAGGAGGCGAAGGCCGGGTGTGCGGCCGCCGTGCACCGCCCGGACGTCCAGCAGTCCGTCCGCGAGGTTGTGGCGTCGGCCCGGTGCCGGGCCCACCCGCCGAAACAGGCCGTTACCCACGAACAACAGCCACAACGGCCGCCGCTCCCCCTGCAGTTCGGCTTCCAGCGGGCGATCGCCGCGCAGTACATGGAGCGCGGCCAGGACGCCTGCCGGCCAGCCGCCGATACGTGGTGCCCAGTGCTCGCGGGTCCGTACCAGCTCGGGATAGGCGCCCAGGCTGAAGGCGTTGAGGAAGTAGCCCGGCGCGCCGGTCGGCCCGTCCGGCCCCGGCCGGAAGCGGCCGAGGTCCACCCGTACCGCATCGCCCGCGGCCAGCGCGGCACATACGTCGTCCACCGTCTCGATGCCCAGGTCGTAGGCGAAGTGGTTGAGGGTTCCGCCGGGGAACACCGCGAGCGGCACACGGTGCGCGGCGGCGACGGCAGCGGCGCTGTTGACCGTGCCGTCGCCCCCGCAGATCCCGAGCGCATGGCCCTGTCCGGCAGCCTTCTCCAGTTCGGCGGAGAGCTCGCCGGGCGCGCACTCCACCACCTCGGCGAGCGGCAGCGAGTCCCGCACCAGCGAGGCCGTGGCCGTCGCCGAGCCGGACTCCTGGTTGACGACGACCACCAGGCCCCGGCCGCCCGGCAGGGCGGGCGCATGGGCGGGTGGTCTGCCCGGCGCGGGCAGCTGTCCTCGCGTCGGTACGACACCGCGCAGCGCGAACGCGGCTCCTATGCCGAGCGCCGCACCGGCCAGCACATCACTCGGATAGTGGACCCCCGTATAGACGCGGGAAGCGGCGACCGCCAGCGCGAGCGGGGCGACCGCCGCACCCCAGCCCTTCGATTCGAGGGCGACGCCCGTCGCGAAAGCCGCCGCCGACGCGGCATGACCGGACGGGAAGGAGGTGGTGAACGGCTGGCGCGTGAGCCGCCGTATCACCGGTACGGCGTCCAGTACCGGCCGCTCCCTGCGCACTGCACCCTTCCCCACGGTGTTGATCGCGGCCGAGGCCACGGCCAGCGAGACCACCCCGCGGAGCGCGGCGCGCCGGGCCCGGGCGCTGCCGCCGAGTGCCGCCATGCCCGCCGCGGCACCGAACCACAGCAGCCCGTGATCGGCACTGCGGCTCAGCCGCGGCAGTACGGGGCCGGCGCCCGGCCAGTGCCGGCCGGCCACGCTCCGGAAGACGGCGAGATCGCGCCGGTGCAGCCAGGTACGGAGTCCGGTGGGCGAGGGGACTGAGGACGCGTTGCTCGGAGACGACATGGGACTGCGGATACCCTTTTCGGCCGCGCCGAAGCAGCAGACGCGCTCGCGCGCGGCTCTCCGGACGGAGACAGTGGTCACATGTCATCTCACCATTCCTCCGTCCGCGACCTGCTCGACCGGCACGCCGCGGCACTCCAGCTCTTCACGGACCGGGTGCATGCCGTGCGCGACGACCAGTGGTCCGCATCGACGCCGTGCACCGAGTGGTCCGTCCGCGATCTGGTCACCCATCTCACGTCCGAGCAGCTGTGGGTCCCACCGCTGCTGACGGAGGGCCGTACCGTCGCCGAGGTCGGTGACGCCTTCGACGGCGATGTGCTGGGCGACGACCCGGTCACCGTGTGGGACCGTGCGGCGGCAGAGGCCCGCGACGCCTTCGCCGCCCCCGGAGCGCTGAAGCGGACCGTGAATCTCTCGTACGGGGACAGCGCCGCCGACGCCTACTGCGCGCAGATGGTGAGCGACGCGGTGGTGCACTCCTGGGACCTCTCCCGGGCGATCGGCGCCGACGAACGGCTGCCGGCGGATCTCGTCGAGTTCACCCGGCGTGAGGTCGGGCCGTACGTGAAAGCTCTGTCGCAGACAGGCCTGTTCGCCCCGCCCGTCAAGACCGAGAAGGGCGCAGACCCGCAGACCGAGCTGCTCGCGCTGCTCGGGCGGCAGGTCTGAACAAAGAGGTGGTAAACGGGTCACATCGGCGAATCGGCGGGGCATCGGGACGGGTCGGCGGCATTGCCGTCACAAGTGCGCTACGACTAGCCTGTGTTCGCGATTCCGGCCAATGGTCGGAGTGTCGAACGCGAGAGGTGGGTGCACAACATGGGGCGACTCGTCCCTGCGGTGACCAGAGCCCTGGACGTACTCGAACTCTTCCTCCACGGCGACGGAACACTCTCCGCGCCCGAGGTCACCCGCAAACTCCAGCTGCCGCGCACCACCGTTCACGAGCTGCTGACCACCCTCGCCGCCCGCTCGTACCTGGTGGCGCTCCCGGACCAGCCCGGCCGCTACCGCCTCGGTGTCCGCACCTATCAGCTGGGCAGTCGGTACGCCGAGCAGCTCGACCTCGCCGCCGAGGGACAGCAGGTGGCCCGCGAAGTCGCCGAGACCTGTGGCGAGACGGTCCATGTGGCGATCCTGGAGGACACCGACGTCATCTATATCGCCAAGGTGGACTCCACCCATGCGGTACGGATGGTCTCGGCGGCCGGACGCAGGCTGCCCGCCCACTGCACCTCTGTCGGCAAGATGCTGCTCGCCACCCTGCCCGACCGGGAGCTCGACGCCCGGCTCGACGGCCGCGAACTCACCGGCATGACCCCCAACAGCATTACGGACCCTGCCGAGTTGCGGACCGTGCTCGCCGGCGTGCGGGAGCGGGGTATTGCGGTGGAGCACCGTGAGTCCAACCCGGATGTGAGCTGTGTGGCGGCTCCGGTACGGGACCGGGCGGGCCGGGTCGTCGCCGCGCTCTCCATCTCCGTACCGATGATCCGCTGGAACGAGAAGCGCGAGCAGGAGCTGGCGGTCCTCGCGGCGGACGGCGCCGACGCCCTCTCCGCCCGTCTCGGACACCACCGGAGGGAGCGGTGAGCGGGATGCGCCTCGACGTGGCCGTGCGGGAGCAGGCCGAGCTCGGCGAGGGCCCGACCTGGGACCCGGCGACCGGTCGGCTGATCTGGGTCGACATCCTCTCCGCCCGCGTCCACACGTACGACCCGGTGAGCGGCCGCCGCACGGTCATGGCCACCGAGCAGCATGTCGGAGCGGCGAAGCCGCGCGCGGGCGGCGGGCTGGTCGTCAATCTGCGCGACGGCATCGGACTCTACGACCCCGACGGTGCCTTCCGCTGGCTGGTGCACGACCCCGAGCCCGGGCGGCGCGGCAACGATGCGGCCGTGGCGCCTGACGGGGCGCTGTGGGCGGGCAGCATGCGCTACAACGAGGCGGAGGTCGGCGGCAGCCTGGCCCGCATCGCACCCGACGGCACGGTCACCCCGGTGCTGCCCGTAGTGGCCTGCAGCAATGGCATCGGGTGGAGCCCGGACGGGCGGCTCATGTACTACATCGACACCCCGACGCGCCGCATCGACGTCTTCGACTTCGACGGCCGGCGCGCCCTGAACCGGCGGCCGTTCGTGACGGTCGAGGAGGGTGCGGGTTTCCCCGACGGGATGACGGTCGATGCCGACGGATACGTATGGGTCGCCCTGTGGGACGGAGGGGCGCTGCGTCGCTACACGGCCGACGGCGCGCTGGACAGGACCGTCGCACTGCCGGTGCGGCGCCCGACGGCCTGTGCCTTCGGCGGTACGGACCTGCGCGACCTGTACATCTCCACGGCCCGGACGGGGCTCGTCGCCCCGCACCCGCTGTCCGGTTCGCTGTTGGTGCTGCCGGGCGCGGGGCAAGGGATGCCGGGGACGGCCTTCGCGGGCTGAATCGGGCGGGGAGCTTCGAGGAACTCGGCCGCGCTGCGCGCTACTCGCTCGTGAAGCGGCGCAGCGGGCCGGGCAGCCGGGAGCCGAGCGGCGACATGTTTGTGCCGGCGCCGTGCCGGGCCAGCAGGTCGAGGGCCAGCTGCCCCCGACGCACCCGCTCTCGGGCCGTGTCCAGCGCGACATCACGCAGATGCGCGCCGTACGGATATATGCCGGGCGCCCTGGACAGGCCGAACTTGAGATAGATCGGGGCGCCGCGGCGGATCAGCTCGGCCGCCTCGTACATCCGCACATAGCCGCCGAGGTCGTCCGGCGCCTCGATGTAGAGGTCCATCGGTGCGCCCGACACCCGTCGGATCTCGGTGAAATGAGCAAGTGTCAGGTCGGACGGAATATTGATCGAGTCGGCGCCGAGCCCCTCGTGGACCGCGAAGGAGGCCGGGTTCACCGGCCCGATGAGCGCCGACACCTTGAATGTCGTATCGGCGGGCAGCACGCCCCGGGTACGCAGCCGGTGCAGTGTCCAGAGCACCCCTTCGTCGGCGACGAGCAGACATTTCACACCCAACTCGGATGCCCGCAGGGCGTCTTCGACGCAGCCGGCCAGTGCGTCATGGCCGCGGGCACGCAGCCCCGCCCCGCCCGAGTCGGTACGGGTGGCGGCGCCCGTGTCCCAGCTTCCGCGCGGTCCGGTGAACAGGCAGAGTTCGACGCTGCGTTCGGCGCACCCCTCGACCATCTCGGTGATCTCGGCGTCGCTGAGCATCCAGATGCCGCTGCCCTGGCTGATCCGGTGGATCGGTACATCGAGCCGGGAGGACTCCTTGAGGACGACGGAGAGGGCCTCCGGGCCTTCGACGGACGGGACCTCGGTCCGCCAGGTGCCACCGTCGGGGAAGGCGTACGGGGAGGTGTCGGCCGGGTCGGCGGCGGGCGCGCCCAGCCCGAGCTCGGTGAGCGCGGGCTCGCCGGGGCGACGGGCGGGGGAGTCGGACGAGGTCATGAGCGACCTTTCGTGTTCGATATATCGGACGAGGTTCGGGTGGACGTGTGTGGGGCGGTATCGGTGCGTGGTGTGAGGAGAGCGGTGGGGCCGAAGGGGCTCTAAGGGCGCAGCAGCACCTTGCCCGTCCCGGAACCGCCGCCGCCGACCAGCGCCACGGCATCCGCGAACCGCTCCAGCGGGAACTCGTGAGTGATCAGCGCCGCCGGATCGAGCAGCCCGGCCGTGAACGCCCGCACCGCATAGGACCAGGCCGCCGACGGCGCCCCGAACACGCTGCGCACGGTGAGCTGGCTCAGCGACAGATGCACCGGATCGATACCGGTGGCACCCGGCGCGAACATGCCCGTGAGCACCACCCGGCCGCCGCGCCGCGCCAGCAAGCAGGCGTCGGCGGCGGTGGACGGCGCGCCCGCCGTCTCCACGATCAGGTCGTAGCGGCCGTGCACCTCGGTGGCCTCCTTCGGGGTCCGGGCTTCGCTCGCCCCGAACGCCAGGGACTGGCCTGCCCGTTCGTCCCGTGGGTCGATCACCGTCAGCTCTCCGGGGGACATGGCGGAGAGCAGCTGCACGGCGAGCAGCCCGAGCGTCCCCGCACCCACGACGGCGATGCGCTCACCCGGTTCGGGTGTCCCGGCCCGTACGGCCGCAGCGACCACCGCTGCCGGTTCCAGCAGGGCGGCGGCCCGCAGATCCGCGTCGTCGGCCAGCGGGTGCAACAGCCGTGCGGGGACCACGACATGGTCGGCGAACGCCCCGGGCCGGGTGAACCCCGTCTCGTCGTACCCCGCCGTGCACAGCGACGTCTCCCCGCTCCGGCACCGCTCGCATCTGCCGCAGGACCGGAAGCCCTCGGCGACCGTCCGGCGGCCGAGCAGCGCCGGATCGACGCCTGCGCCCAGGGCGTCGACCACCCCGGACCATTCGTGGCCGGGCACCACCGGGTAGCGGACATAGGCGGGGTCGCGATGGCCGTCGTACACCTCGCGGTCGCTCATGCAGATCCCGGCCGCGGCGACCCGCACCCGGACCTCACCGGGACCGGGCTCGGGAACGGGGCCGCTGGTCAGCCGGTGCTCGCCGGGCCGCTCGACCGTGACCGACCGTGAGCGGGTGCTGCTCACTTGGGCTGCCGCCTCTCCCAGCCGTCCGCCCACAGATCGAACCGGGCCTGCTGCTGCGGGAATTCGGCGGCCGCGTCCACGTCGAGCTCCACGCCGAGGCCCGGAGCGTGGGAGAGCTCGAAGCAGCCGGTTGCGGGGTCCACCTGCGGGGCGCCCTTGACGACCTTCTTGATGTCGGCGTCCGCGAAGTCGTTGAAGTGTTCGAGGATTTTGAAGTTGGGAGTGCAGCCCGCGAGTTGGAGACTGGCGGCGGTCAGCACCGAGCCGCCCACATTGTGCGGTGCGATCAGCGTGTAGTGGGTCTCGGCGGTCGCGGCGAGCTTGCGGGCCTCCAGGATGCCGCCGATGTGGCCGACGTCCGGCTGGATGATGTCGGCCGCCTGTGACTCGAAGAGCTCACGGAACTCGATCCGGTCATGGATGCGTTCACCGGTCGCGATCGGCATATCGACCTTGCCGGCGACCTTGCTCAGCGCCTTGAGGTTCTCCGGCGGCACCGGTTCCTCCAGCCAGGCCGGACGGAACGGTGCCATCTCGTGGGCGATCCGTACGGCGGTCGACGGGCTGAACCGGCCGTGCATCTCCAGCATCAGCTCGGCGTCGGGGCCGATGGCGTCCCGTACGGCCTCGATCAGCGACACCGCGTACCGGGTCTCCTGCTGCCCCAGCTCGAAGTGGCCGGTCCCGAACGGGTCGATCTTCAGGGCGCGGTAGCCGCGCTCGACGACGGCCCGCGCCGCCTTGTGGTACGCCTCCGGGGTGCGCTCGGTGGTGTACCAGCCGTTCGCGTACGCCCTGACCCGCTCGGTGACCTGTCCGCCGAGCAGCTGCCAGACGGGGACGCCGAGCGCCTTGCCCTTGATGTCCCAGCAGGCCATCTCGACGACCGCGATGCCGGACATCACGATCTCTCCGGCCCGGCCGTAGTCGCCGTACTTCATCCGGCGTATGAGGTCCTCCACGGCGAACGGGTCGGAGCCGGCGATGTGGTTGGTCTCCGCCTCGCGCAGGTAACCGATCAGTGCGTCGGTGCGGCCGAGCATCCGGGTCTCGCCGACACCGGTGAGCCCCTCGTCCGTATGGACTTGGACGTAGGTGAGGTTGCGCCAGGGGGTGCCGACGACGTGTGTGCTGATTCCGGTGATGCGCACGGGAGTTGCCCCTCGACGTGTTCGATATTTCGTCACTCGTTCGAAATTCTGGCGTGACCGTAATGACGCGGCGGGCCGAGTGTCAATGGGGCCGTCGGGTCCCGGTGCCATTCCCGGTCGGGAGGGTGCTCCCGGTCGGCCGGCCCGCCCGGGGGCGGCCGGTGTGTCGCCCGGCCGGGCAAGCGGTGTCGCTCAAACCTCCGTATAAAGGGCCCTGAGGACGAGACAGGGTGACGGAGCGACAGCGAAGGAGGCCCGGGATGGCGCGGGAGCGGGCCGAGCGGGCCGAGCGGGCCGGGCAGGACGGGGCTGCGGGACCGGCCGGGAGTGGCGCCGGGCGGGCCGCCGTCCGGCCCCTTCGGGAGGACCGCGGGCCCGTTCGGTACGGGCCGCCCGCCCCTGATCCGGGGCTGCCGGTGCTGCCCGAACTGGCCGGCGTGCTCGCCGCCGCGGCCGGGCGCAGCGAGCCCGAACCGACCGGCGGCGGCGAAGCCCTGCGCGAGGCGGCCGCCGCCTACTGGATCCGGCGCGGACTGCGCGGCGGACCGCAGCACATCGCCGCCGCCCCCGGCGCCTCACCCCTGCTGCTCGCCCTGATCGCCGCACACGGTGGCGATGTCCTCATGCCGCGCCCCTGTCCCCCCACCTGGATCCCGCAGGCCCGGCTGCTGGGCCGGCCCGCCTACCATGTGCCGACCCCGGCCGAGTGCGGCGGCGTGCCCGATCCGTACGCGCTCCTCGAGACCGTACGCAGAGTGCGCGCCGAGGGCGGCAGACCCCGGCTCCTGCTGATCTCCGTCGTCGACGACCCGACCGCCACGGTCGCGCCGCCGGAGCTCGTGCGCGAGGCGTGCGAGGCCGCGGTCGCCGAGGGGATGCACATCGTCAGTGACGAGACCTGGCGCGACACCCTGCACCGGCCGCACGACACCGTCCTGCTCAGCCCCGCAGAGATGTGCCCCGAGGACGTCACCGTCGTCTGTGATCTGGCCGGTGCGCTGACTCCGTCCGCCTGGCCGGTCGCGGTCGCCAGATTCCCGGACACCGAACGGGCGGCGGCGCGGCACGCCCGCACCCTCGACATCCTCACCGCGCTCGGCGCCCTCGTCGCGGGACCGGTGGCTGCCGCGGCCGCCCATGCGCTGCGTGAACCGGAGCCCGTCACGGCGCGGGTCCGCCTGGCCGCCGGGCTGCAGGCGCAGGTCGCGGCCGCGGCCCACCGGGCGGTGCTCGCCTCGGGGGCGCTGGCCAGACCCCCGCAGGCCGGCCGTCATCTCTACGCCGACCTCGGCCCTCTCCGGTCCCGGCTGGCCACCCAAGGTGTCACGGACTCCCTGGAACTGGAGGAGTACCTCACCGAACGCCTCGGCGCTCCCACCCCGGGAGGCCACCGCTTCGGCGACGAACTGGGTGCGCTGCGGGTGCGGCTGGGCACCGGGCCGCTGCTGGGCTCGACGCCGGAGCAGCAGATGGAGTCCCTCACTGCGGTGGAGCCCCTCGAATTGCCGCACGTCGCCCGAGCGCTGAGCATTTTCACAGCAGCTCTCGGCGAACTCCACTGACGACGGCATACCCGACGGCGTCCCCGATGGCCTGCGCGACGCCGTACCCGCGGCGCCGCACCCGCGATGGCCCACTCGACGCCGCACTCCGAGACGGGAGTCCCTCGATGACGGAACAGACCGAGCGCTCCCTCGACGGGCCCGCGCGCCCGGCTCCCCTCGGCCGGATCGTGTCACCGCGCCCCCTCGGCGAGGTGAGGGTCTGGCCCGACACGTTCGCCGACCGGCTCACCGCGCCGCTCCCTAGTGTCAGGGGCATGACCAGGCTGGCCCATGAGCGCACCGTACGGCCCGACGCGGAGGGACTGCGCGGCGTCCACCGGCTCCCGTACGCCCCCGGACCGCTGCCCGACACCGACGCGGGCACGACCACCGTGACGTGGGTCGGACATGCCAGCTGGATCGTCCGGACCGGCGGGCTGACCATCCTCACCGACCCCGTCTGGTCCCGCCGTATCCTCGGCACACCCGCCAGGATCACGCCCGTCGGCGTCCGCTGGGAGGATCTGCCGACGGTCGACGCGGTGGTCATCAGTCACAACCACTACGACCATCTCGACGCCCCCACCCTGCGCAGACTGCCGCAGGACACCCCGCTCCTCGTCCCCGCCGGTCTCGGCCGATGGTTCCGTCGCCGCCGCTTCTCCTGCGTCACCGAGCTCGACTGGTGGGAGTCGGCGGTGCTGAACGGCGTCCGCTTCGATTTCGTGCCCTCCCACCACTGGTCGAAGCGGACCCTCACCGACACCTGCCGCTCACTGTGGGGCGGATGGATCATCAACGGCATCGGCGTTGGCGGCGGACAGCGGGTCTACTTTGCCGGGGACAGCGGCTACGGGCACTGGTTCACGGAGATCGGCCGCCGCCACCCCGGGATCGATCTGGCCCTGCTGCCGATCGGGGCGTACGAACCGCGCTGGTGGCTCGGCGACGTACACACCGATCCGGAAGAGGCCGTGCAGGCGTACGAGGATCTCGGCGCCCGCGCGATGGCGCCGATGCACTGGGCGACGTTCCTGCTCTCGGCGGAGCCCGTACTCGAACCGCTCACCAGGCTCCATGCCGCCTGGCAGCGGGCCGGCCATCCGCGCGAACACCTCTGGGACCTGCCGATCGGTGGCTCCCGGGTGCTGGACGGGGCCCGCACCCCGCGCTCACCGCAGCCGCCCCAGGGCTTCAGCGGCTGAACCGGGCCCGCGCCCTGCGCCACACCGCGGGCGCCCCGCTGATCAGCAGCGTCAGGCCGACCGCCGCGACCACGCCCTGCCACGGCTCGGGGAACAGCGAACCGCCCAGAATGCCGATCAGCTGATACGTCGCCGCCCACGCCAGACAGGCCGGCACATCCCCCCGGGCGAACCGGCGCATCGGCATCCGGCCCAGCAGGCACGCCAGCATCACCGGAATCCGCCCGGCCGGCACCAGCCGCGACAGCACGAGCACCACCGAACCGTGCTCGTCCAGCTTCTGCTGCGCCTGGGCCAGGCGCTCCGGCGCCGCCCGGTCGCGGATCGCCTGCAGCCACTTCGAACCGTTCCTGGACCGCACCCCGCGCTGCCCCAGCCAGTACAGGCAAATGTCCCCGAGGAACGCCGCCGAGGACGCCACCGCGAACACCACCAGCAGCGCGAACGGGTCCGTCTGATGGAACGCCACCACGGCCGCCGAACTCACCAGCGCCCCGGTCGGAACCACCGGCACCAGAGCACCCAGCGCCACCAACAGGAACAGGGACGGATAGCCGACGGCCTGCTGTGTCGACTCAGGGGGCAGCTGCCCCACGACCTCCTGGATCACCTGGCGGCCTCCGGCCGCACATGCTCCCCGTGGGCCAGCCGGTGCACCGTCACGTCCGGTGCCAGCAGAGCCGCCTGACGGACGAACTCGTCGCCCGGTGAGTGGAACTCGTGGGGCCGGACCCCGTCCATCCCGATCGGCCAGTACGTGCCGTAGTGCACCGGCACGGCCGATCGCGGTGCCAGCCGGGCCAGGGCCTGGGCGGCACGGCCCGCGTCCAGATGGCTGTGGCCCAGATACGGGCCCCAGCCGCCGACCGGCAGCAGCGCCACGTCCACCGGACCGACCGCCTCCGCCATCTCGTCGAACAGTCCGGTGTCCCCGGCGAAGTACGTGCGCGCCTCGCCCTCGACGACATAGCCCAGCGCGGGCGAACGGTGCGGGCCCACCGGCAGCCGCCGCCCGTCGTGCTGTGCGGGGACGGCCCGGACCCGCACGCCGCCGACCTGCACCTCGTCACCGGCCGCCACCTCGGTGATCCGCAGCCCGCGCACCCGACGCAGCATCCGCAGCCCCGGTACGGAACGGACGGCGCCGAGCGGCACGATCAGCCGGCTGCCGGGCGCGAGGCAGGCCAGTGACGGCAGATGCAGATGGTCGGAGTGCAGATGGGAGATGAGGACGACATCGGCGACGGTGGCCTCGGGGCCCGGGAGCGCGCCGCGGCGGCGGCGCAGGTGGGCGAGGCGGCGCACGAAAAGGGGGTCGGTCAGGACACGGACTCCGGAGTCCTCGATGGTGCAGGTGGCATGACCCCACCAGGTGACTTCCACCGGCACCGTTGCCTCCTCGCCCGTGGTTCCCGCTGTCCGGCCCTGGCCATGAGCGTAATGCCGGAGCCGGGCAGGCGGCCGGGCGCGTCCGGCCGCCACTGGGCCCGGCGACAGGGAGATCTCAGTCCGTGAGCCCCAGCGCGCCTGCCGCCTGGATCGCCAGCCACACCTCCGCCAGTGCTCCCGTCGACGCCAGATCGCGGTCGGTCAGCGCGCCGAACCGCCGTAGTCGGTACGTGAGGGTGTTCGGGTGGATGTGGAGGGCGGCCGCCGCCGCATCCGTGCGGCGGTCGCGCTCCATCCAGGTGCGGGCGGAGACCAGCAGCTGTGAGTCGTGCGCCTCGTCGTAACGCAGGACCGCGCCGAGGACATGCTCGACCAGCGCCGTCAACACCGCCGGGTCGGCGGGCAGCCAGCGGCCCATCGAGTCGTCCCCGTAACGGATCACCGGGCGGCCCGACTCGACGGCCTTCGAGACGGCCCAGAGCGCCTCGCGCTGCGCCACCCGCAGCGCGGCACCCGGCAGGAACGGGCGGCTCATCCCCGCCGCCACGTCCGGCAGTTCACCGATCCGGTCGGCCAGCTGCGGCGCACCCAGCACATAGCGGTCCTCGCCCCGGGTGAGCAGGAGATGCGGATGGTCCTGGAGACACCGCAGCAGCGCCTCGTCCGTGGTACGCCGGACCACGATCAGCACGGTGTCGCCCTCGATCGCGTGCCGGGCGAGCCTGCGCCGGGCCGCTTCCGGGTCGAGGACCTCCTGCAGCAGCTCGGCGAGGGTCTCCGCACCCTCCCGGCGCAGCGTCTCGCGTTCGTTGCGTACCATCGCCACCCGCAGCGCGGCCACCGTGGCGATGTGCTGGACGACGGCGAGCCCGGCCGGCTGGGCGCCCTCCCGTTCGTAGGCGACGAGGAACCCCGCCGGGCCGCCGGGCGCCGGAACGGGCAGCACGAACCCGCCGGGCACGGTCGGCGGAGCATCGACGGAGGCGGGCAGGACGCCCGGATCGGGCACGGGCACGCCGGGCAGGAGGGGGCGCCCCTGCGGCGTACAGAGGTAGACGTCGTAACCCGAGAGGCGTTCGAGGCGGCGCAGCAGCGTCGGCGTGTCGAGGTCCTCGGCGACCAGCCAGCGCAGCGAACCGAAGACCTGCAGCTGGGCGCCGAGCCGGTGCCGGGCATCCTCCTGGACCGATGCGGCGACCTCCTGGGACACCGCGATGAAGGGGACGGCGAGCGGCACCTCGAGGACCGGGAAGCCCCGCTCCTCGGCGGCCCGGAAGAAGGCGTCGTGCAATGGGGGCATGTGCAGCTGCGCCGAGAGGGCCAGCGCGGACACCCCGGCGTCGTCGAGCCGCTCCAGATAGGCGCGCTGCCCGGCGGCGGTACGCGGGATCGCCAGGCCCGTCGTCATGATCACCTCGGCGCCGAGGAGCCAGGGCGTCGGATCGTCCAGCTCGCTCGCGTGCGCCCAGGAGACCGAGCGGCCCAGACCGCTGCTGCCCGCCTTCACGGTGAGCTGGAGAGCGGGGTAGGAGAGTAGATCCTCAACAGTGAGTTTGTTGCTGGCCACAGATAACAGCGTATCCCTTTGTGACTTTCACAATTGCCGCCCACGGTTCGGGACCACAGACTGAGGGACCAGTCCCTGTGCATGAACAGTAGGTGGAGCGTCCGTGACTTCCTCGATCACCGAAGTCGAGACCAACGGGGTCGAGCGGATACCCGAAGCGGACCGCACCGCCCGCCCCCTCGACCTTTTCCGGCTCGCCTTCGGCGGCGCCAACACCTTCGCCACCTGTGTGCTCGGTGCGTTCCCGATCCTCTTCGGGCTCTCCTTCTGGCAGGGCCTGGCGGCGACCGTGCTGGGGCTGCTCGTCGGCGCCCTGCTGCTCGCCCCGATGGCGCTCTTCGGCCCGACCAACGGCACCAACAACGCCGTCTCCTCCTCCGCCCACCTGGGCGTGCACGGCAGGATCGTCGGCTCGTTCCTCTCGCTGCTCACCGCGGTCGCGTTCTTCTCGATCTCTGTGTGGTCCTCCGGTGACGCACTCGTCGGCGGAGCCCACCGGCTCGCCGGTCTCCCCGAGTCCGATGTGAGCTACGGCGTCGCCTACGCGATCTTCGCCGGACTGGTGCTCGTCGTCTGTGTCTACGGCTTCCGGTTCATGCTGCTGGTCAACAAGATCGCGGTCGTCGCCGCCTCGGCGCTCTTCGTCCTCGGCGCCTTCGCCTTCGCCGGGGACTTCGACCCGGGGTACGCGGGAGCCTTCGCTTCGACCGCCGACCCGCTCTTCTGGCCGGCCTTCATCGGCTCCGCGCTGATCGTCCTGTCCAACCCGGTCTCGTTCGGCGCCTTCCTCGGCGACTGGTCGCGCTACATCCCGACCGCTACGCCGCGCCGCCGGGTCATGGGCGCCGCGTTCCTCGCCCAGATCGCCACCCTGCTCCCGTTCCTCTTCGGCCTGGCCACCGCGTCGATCATCGCCGCCAAGGCCGCGAAGTACGTCGACCCGGCCGCCCCCAACTACGTCGGCGGACTGCTCGCCATCTCGCCCGGCTGGTACTTCCTGCCGCTCTGCCTGATCGCCCTGATCGGCGGCCTCTCCACCGGCACGACCGCGCTGTACGGCACCGGGCTCGACGTCTCCAGCGTGTTCACGCGCTTCAACCGGGTCCAGTCGACGTTCTTCATCGGGGCCCTGTCGATCGCCTTCATCTTCGTCGGCCGGTTCGCGCTCAACCTCGCGCAGTCCATCTCCACCTTCGCCACCCTGATCATCACGTGCACGGCCCCGTGGATGATCGTCATGGCTCTCGGCTACCTCACCCGGCGCGGCTGGTACGACGCGGACGCCCTCCAGGTCTTCAACCGCCGCCAGATCGGTGGACGCTACTGGTTCAACCACGGGTGGAACTGGCGCGGAATGTCCACCTGGGTCATCTCCGCCGTCGTGGCGCTCCTCTTCACCAACCTGCCCGGTCAGTTCGTCGGACCGCTCGGCAACCTGGCGAACGGCGCGGACATCTCCCTGCCGGTCGGCCTCGCCCTGGCAGCCGTGCTCTACCTCGCCCTGCTCACCGTGTTCCCGGAGCCGCGCGGGGTGTACGGGCCGGACGGACCCCGGCTCGTCCGGGCGTCGGACACCGAGGTCCCGCCGATCACCGGCGACCCGGAGGAGCCCCTCGCCGCCGAACCCGCCGCCGCTCACTGAGCGCCCGCCCCGCCCGTAACCAGGAGCCACCCATGACCACGTCCGAGAGCACCCCCGTCCAGGAGATCCGGGCCGCCGCCGATGCGCTCGTCGCCGCCTTCGCCGAGGGGCGCCTCGACGACTACTTCGGTTCCTTCGCCCCGGACGCCACCTTCGTCTTCCACTCCACGCCGCAGCGGCTCGCCTCCACGGCCGAGTACCGCGCGCTGTGGCAGCAGTGGGTGGCCGAGGACGACTTCCGGATCCTGGGCTGCACCTCCACCGGACAGCTGATCCAGCACCTCGGCTCCACCGCCGTATTCAGCCACGACGTCGAGACCAGGATCGCCACCCGGGCCGGTGAGGAGACCGTCCACGAGCGGGAGACGATCGTCTTCGCCCGCGCCGAGGACGGCAGCTGGCCCGCCGTTCACGAGCACCTGTCCGCCCGCACCACCGCCTGACGAGGCGTTCGCGGGTGCGGCTGCCCGACCGGGGGCGTACCCGCGAACGCCGACCGACCACGAGAGAGACCGGTTCCATGAGCACCACGTTCCGCAATTACATCGACGGCGCCTTCGCCGACGCCTCGGACGGCCGCACGCTCGATGTCGTGGACCCCAGCACCGGCGATGTCTATGCCACCTCCCCGCTCTCCGGTGCCGCGGACGTCGACGCGGCGATGGCGGCCGCCGCTGCCGCGTTCCCCGTATGGCGCGACACCACCCCCTCCGTACGACAGCTGGCCCTGCTGAAGATCGCCGACGCGATGGAGGCGCGGGCCGACGAACTGGTGGCGGCGGAGAGCCGGGACACCGGCAAGCCGCTCCACCTCACCCGCAGCGAAGAACTGGCCCCGGCCATCGACCAGGTCCGCTTCTTCGCGGGTGCGGCGCGGATGCTCGAAGGCCGCTCGGCCGGCGAGTACATGGAGGGGATGACCTCGATCATCCGCCGCGAGCCGGTCGGCGTCTGCGCACAGGTCGCGCCGTGGAACTACCCGCTGCTGATGGCGGTCTGGAAGTTCGCACCCGCGCTCGCCGCAGGCAACGCCGTGGTCCTCAAGCCCTCGGACACCACCCCGGCCTCCACCGTGCTGATCGCCGAGATCATCGGCGGCGTGCTGGAGGCGCTGGAGCTGCCTCGCGGCATCTTCAACGTCATCTGCGGCGACCGTGAGACCGGCCGGCTGATGGTCGAGCACCCGACCCCGGCGATGGCCTCCATCACCGGTTCCGTCCGGGCCGGCATCCAGGTCGCGCAGAGCGCGGCCAAGGACGTCAAGCGGGTCCACCTGGAGCTCGGCGGCAAGGCCCCGGCCGTCGTCTTCGAGGACGCGGACCTGGAGAAGGCGGTCGAGGACCTGATCGTCGGCGGCTTCTTCAACGCCGGCCAGGACTGTACGGCCGCGACCCGCGTACTCGTCCACGAGTCGATCCATGACGAGTTCGTCACCGCGCTCGCCAAGGCCGCCGCCGAGACGAAGACGGGGCAGCCGGACGACGAGGACGTGCTGTACGGCCCGCTCAACAACGCAGGTCAGCTCGCCCAGGTCAGCGGCTTCATCGACCGGCTCCCGGAGCACGCCAGGGTCGAGGCGGGCGGCCACCGGGTCGGCGACAAGGGCTACTTCTACGCCCCGACGGTCGTCTCCGGCCTGCGCCAGGACGACGAGATCATCCAGAACGAGGTCTTCGGCCCCGTCATGACCGTCCAGTCGTTCACCGACGAGGCCCAGGCGGTCGCGTACGCCAACGGCGTCGACTACGCCCTCGCCTCCTCGGTGTGGACCAAGGACCACTCCCGGGCGATGCGGATGTCCAAGAACCTCGACTTCGGCTGTGTGTGGATCAACACGCACATGGCGCTCGTCGCCGAGATGCCGCACGGCGGATTCAAGAAGTCCGGCTACGGCAAGGACCTCTCCGCGTACGGCTTCGAGGACTACACGCGCATCAAGCACGTCATGACGTCGCTCTGACACCCGCTCCTTCCGCCGCCCCCGCTCCGGGTTCCGCCCCGGCGCGGGGGCGGCGGCGCGCTCCCGCCCGTACGCCTCCCGTCCTGACATGCGCCTTTTTGTACGAGTGTCGGAGAGGTAGGGTCGCCGGTACGCCTAGCACGGGGGGAACGCCCATGGGGGACGTACGGGACGTACGGGTGGCGGCGATCGCCAGTCTCACACCGCTCGAGGAGCTCGACAGCGACCCGTTCCTCGTGGACACCCGCAGCCAGCAGGCCATGTGCGCCCGGTGGGCCGCGGACAAGGGCTATGTCGTCACGCGAGAGCTGCGTTTCTACGGCCTGCGCCCCGACCACCACGCCTTGTGGGCGGATGTCGAGGGCGGCGACATCGAACTGTTCGTGGCCCCCAACGACCGAGTCCTCGCCCGGGCACTGACGTCGGTGCCGCAGTTCACCGCGGAGTGCGAGCGGCGCGGCGTACGGCTGGAGTTCGCCTGTCTCGACGAGCCGTCGTACAGCAGCCGCACGAAGGCGAGCGTGCACCGCAGGCTCTCCATGCCGACCGCCGGTTACGACGGCTGCTGACCGCCGCCCGGAGCTCCGCGCCGTACGAGCCCTTTGTGAAAGGCTGGGATCGGGCCCTCAGCAGCAAGGCGGCCCGGACGTGTGAGGTGGGACGGCGTGAGTGACGGGCGATGGCGAACGGCCGGCAGCGCCCTCATGCGAGTGATCGTGGTGTGGGCCGTCTCGACCCTCACGATGCTGGCGCTCGCCGCGATTCTGCCGGACTTCCAGCTCCAGTCGGACAACGGTGACAGCATCACCAGGATCGCGTTCACGGCGGCCTGGGGCGCGGGCGCGTTCGGTCTGCTCTCCGCGCTGGTCTGGCCGGCTCTCGTACGGGCCCTGCTCATCGTGCCCGCCCTCGTCCTGGGGATGCTGGTCTTCTTCCTCAACGGCTCGCTGCTGCTGGTCGCCCTGCGGCTCACCCCGGACGGGAGCGGCGCCGCCGACCCCGAGACCGCGGTCGTCGTCGCCGCCGTGATGTCCGCCGTGGCCTCCGCGACATCCACCGCGCTCGCCGTCCGCGACGACAACGCCTACCGCCGCAGACTCTCGCGCCTCGCCGACCGGCGCCGCCGTCGCACCGGCACGGGCCGGGGCGCGGACAGCGGCCGCAGCGGACCGCCCGGAACGGTCTTCATCCAGCTCGACGGCGTCGGTCACGATGTCCTCGCGCAGGCCGCCGCCGATGGGCTGATGCCCACCGTCGCGCACTGGCTCGGCGACCGGTCGAGCCACCGGCTCACCCCGTGGCGGACCGACTGGTCCAGCCAGACCGGCGCCAGCCAGCTGGGCATTCTGCACGGCAGCAACTACGACATCCCCGCCTTCCGCTGGTACGAGAAGGAGACCGGCGACGTCATGGTCTCCAGCAGACCGGCGAGCGCCCTCGAACTGCAGCGGCGCGCCATCGTTCGCACCCATGACGGCGGGCTGCTGACCCTCGACGGAGCCAGCCGCGGCAATCTCTTCAGCGGCGGCGCCGACCAGCTCGCCCTCGTGCTGTCGATGGCCGCAAGGCGCGGCAAGGGCCGTCGCTCACGGGCCGGTTACTTCGCCTACTTCTCCGACCCGGCCAACGCCGTCCGAACCGCGCTGTCGTTCGTCGCCGAGGTCGTCCGGGAGATCGTCCAGTCGACCCGGGCAAGGCTCCGGAAGGACACGCCCCGGATCAAGCGCGGCGGGCTCTACCCCTTCATCCGCGCCTTCGCGACCGTCGTCGAACGCGATGTGGTGGTCGCCGCGGTCATCGGCGACATGTTCGCCGGGCGCACCGCCGTCTACGCCGACCTGGTCGCGTACGACGAGGTGGCGCACCACTCCGGGCCGCACAGCCGGGACGCGGAGAAGGTCCTGGCACGGCTGGACCGTTCGCTCGCCCTGATCGTCAAGGTCGCCGAACACACCCCGCGCACCTACCGGATCGTGCTGCTCTCCGACCACGGACAGAGCCCGGGGGAGACCTTTGCGGGGGCATACGGGCTGACGCTCAAGGACCTGGTGCGGGCGGGCTGCGGGCTGCCCGTGCCGCGCCGGGCGCAGCATACGAGGAGTGCCTCGGAGGCGCGTGACGCGGTACGCATCGCCCTGCACCGCCCCGTCGACGAGAGCGCGGCGGAGCACGCCGGACCCCCGTCGGACCCGATTGTGCTGGCCTCCGGCAACCTCGGCCTGATCTCCTTCCCGGACATCGACGGACGCGCGACCCGCGAACAGCTCGACCGCCGCCACCCCGCGCTGCTCCGCACCCTCGCCAACCACCCGGGCATCGGCTTCCTGCTGGTCCGTAGCGAGCGGCACGGATCGGTCGTGCTGGGGCGCGGCGGCGCCGAGATACCTCTGTCGGAACTGAAGGACGGGGAAGGCCCGCTGGCCCCGTTCGGCCCGGGCGCGGCGGCCGCGGTGCGGCGCACCGACACCTTCCCGCACGTCGCCGATGTGATGGTCAACTCGATGTACGACCCGGACACGGGCTGTGTGCACGCCTTCGAGGAACAGATCGGCTCGCACGGCGGACTCGGCGGCCGGCAGTCGCGACCGTTCCTGCTGTGGCCCCGCTCCATGTCGGATCCGGTGGCCTCCCACGCATCGGCGGAGTCGGACGCCGAACCGGTGGGGGCCGAGCAGGTGCACGGGGTGCTGCGGCGCTGGCTGCGGGAGTGCTCCGGGCCGCAGGTACCGCTGACGCCCAATGGCGCGGATGACGCCGGCGAGGGGGACGGGACCGTGCAGGCGGCCGGCTGAGGGGCGTTGTCAGTGGTGGGCGGCAGGATGGAGGCCATGACGAACTCAGCTGTTGTGCTCGCCGATGCCGCCGCCTACGCCGCTGCGGTCGAAGAAGCCTCGGCGGCCGCCGCCGCGTACTACGCCACGGGCGAGAGCACGCTCGACGACGACGCGTACGACCGGCTGGTGCGCGGGATCGCCGCGTACGAGGAGGTGCATCCACAGGACGTGCTGGCTGCCTCGCCGACCGGCAAGGTCGCCGGCGGCGCCGCGGGTGGGGACGTGCCGCACACGGTGCCGATGCTCTCCCTGGACAATGTGTTCTCCGCCGAGCAGTTCGTCACCTGGACGGCGTCCCTGGAGCGCCGGATCGGCAGACCGGTGGCCGCCTGGTCCGTGGAGCCGAAGCTCGACGGACTCGCGGTCGCCGCCCGCTACCGGTCGGGCCGGCTGGAGCGCCTGATCACCCGGGGCGACGGCACCGCGGGAGAGGACGTGTCGCATGCGATCGGCACCGTCGTCGGGCTTCCGGAACAGCTCCGTGAGGCGGTGACGATCGAGATGCGCGGCGAGATCCTGATGACGAACGAGCAGTTCGAAAAGGCCAACACCGTGCGCACCGAGCACGGCGGCGCCCCCTTCGCCAACCCGAGGAACGGCGCGGCGGGAACCCTCCGCGCCAAGGACCGCCCCTACACGGTCGAGATGACGTTCTTCGCGTACGGTGCCCTGCCGCTGCCGGAGTCCGGCGAGCTGACCGGCACCCTGGCCGAACTCCCGCACAGCGAGGTGCTGGAGTACGTCGCCGGACTCGGCGTGCACACCGCGGCGGGCACGGACGTGGCGCCGCGCACCGTCACCACCGTCGAGGAGGTGCAGTCCCGGGTCGAGGAAGTCGCCGCGCTGCGCGCCTCGTTGCCGTTCGGCATCGACGGCATCGTGATCAAGGCGGATCTCGCGGCCGACCAGCGCGAGGCCGGTTCGGGGACCCGGGCGCCGCGCTGGGCCATCGCGTACAAGCTCCCGGCCGTCGAGAAGGTCACCCGGCTCCTCGCTGTCGAGTGGAACGTCGGCAGGACCGGCATCATCGCGCCGCGCGCCGTGCTGGAGCCGGTCGAGATCGACGGATCGACCGTCAGCTACGCCACGCTGCACAACCCGGCCGACATCACCCGCCGTGATCTCCGCCTGGGCGACCGGGTGATGGTCTACAAGGCGGGCGACATCATCCCGCGCATCGAAGCACCCGTCGCCCATCTGCGGACCGGCGACGAGAAGCCGATCGTCTTCCCGGAGGCCTGCCCGCAGTGCGGCTCCGAGATCGACACCGGTGAGCAGCGCTGGCGCTGTGTCCGGGGCCGGGACTGCCGACTGGTCGCCTCCATCTCGTACGCGGCGGGACGCGACCAGCTCGACATCGAAGGGCTCGGGGCGACCCGCGTCGTCCAGCTCGTCGATGCCGGCCTGGTCGCCGACTTCGCCGATCTCTTCACACTCGAACGCGAGCAGCTGCTCGGCCTGGAGCGGATGGGCGAGACCAGCACCGACAATCTGCTGGCCGCCATCGAGACGGCGCGCAGCCGGCCGCTCTCCCGGGTCTTCTGCGCACTGGGGGTGCGGGGCACCGGGCGCTCCATGTCGCGACGGATCGCCCGCTACTTCGCGACCATGGACCGGATCCGGGCCGCCGATGCCGATGCGCTCCAGCAGGTGGACGGCATCGGCAAGGAGAAGGCCGCGGCCGTCGTCGCGGAGCTGGTGGAGCTCGCCCCGCTGATCGAGAAGCTGGTCGCCGCCCGGGTCAACATGGTCGAGCCCGGTGCGACGCCGCCGCCGGAGGCCGGCGAGGAGAACGCGGACGGGGCCGTTGCCCCCGCGGACGGCGAGGCGGCAGCCGAACGGCCGCTGGACGGGATGACGGTCGTGGTCACCGGAGCCATGACCGGGGCCCTGGAGAAGCTCTCGCGGAACCAGATGAACGAGCTGATCGAGCGGGCCGGCGGGAAGTCCTCGTCCAGCGTCTCCAAGCGCACCACGCTGCTGGTCGCCGGGGAGAAGGCCGGGTCCAAGCGCACCAAGGCGGAGGATCTCGGTGTACGGATCGCCGCACCGGACGAGTTCGCCGAGCTGATCGCCGAGTTCCTGCCGTCGGAGGTGTGAGGGGCGGAACACTCGGGCGCTCGTCCGCGCGGGTGGACGGACGGGCGCGCCGATCCCTTGGATTTTACCTAAGAGTGGCTTTCTTTGCCTTCTTATTGCATAGTGAGGGCTCGGTCGTGCCTCGCTATCAGCGGGTCGACGTGTGTGTGAACGGCTGCTGCGGCAAGCCGGGGGATGAGGGACGATGCATTCTCCGCACGACGGACGGCGACACGGCCGGTCCATCCGCAACGGATACCGCGGTGTCACCCGCGGACTCGCCCTCGACCTCGGCAGTTCCCGCACCCGCGCCTGGATCCCCGGGCTCGGCATCGTCACCGACGCCGAGTCCACCGGCGATCCCGAGGGCGGGTCCGGTCACGGCCGTCCGGTCCGGCGCGGGCGCATCGTCGACCCCGAGTCCTGCGGCCGGATGCTCAGCCGCATCGCCGACACGGCTCTGGGCGCCGACCGGAGCGAGACCCTGATCGTTCTCAGCCACCCGGTCCTCGCCGGGCCCGAACACCGGGCCGAGGTGCGGGAGCTGCTCGCCGCACTCGGGCCGACGCGCATCATCGTGCTGGACAGCGCCAGAGCCGCCGCCGCATACGCCGGACCGCAGGACGGTGGCCCGCTGCTCGTCGTCGACATCGGCGCCGAGCTGACCGAAGTCACCCTCCTGGTCGACGGAATGGTCCGTGACGCCCGCCAGGCCGAGACCGGGCTCAGTGACCTCGGACCCGCCGAGCCGCCCACCGCAGTCGTCCGCACCGCACTGGACATGATCATGGAGATGTGGCGGCAGGACCGGCACGGCGCGGTCCTCGGAGCCCTGCGCAAGGGGCCGTTGCTCGCCGGAGGCGGTGCGCTGCGCCCCGACATCACCAACCGGATCGCGGTCCGCCTCGGGGTTCCGGTGCGGCTCGCCGACGACCCGGCCACCACGGTGGTCCGCGGCGCGGGACTGATCCTCGGCTCCGCGCTCCGGCACCCCGGCGCGGCACCGGCCCTGCCCGGCCCGGCCCGGTGAGGTGACCACCTTCCCGGGGCCGCCCCCGGGGTACACACCCCCGAGACGGCGACCGAACAGGCCGGCCCGCCGTACGGCGGGCCGAGGGCGTGCGACGGCGGCCCGTCAGGCCCTGGTCGTGCTCCTCCTCGTCGTGCTCACCGTCGTCGGCGGCGCGTCCGCAGCCGTCGCGGCCGCCGGAGGCGTAACCCCGCCACGCTCCCTGTCCGGTCCTGCATCCGCCGCCGCGTACACGCCCACCGCCCCGACACTGCCCGCCCAGCGCACCGACCGGACCGCCTGCCCCGGCCTCCCGCACGACATCCGGCGGACCCGCACGGCCACGGCGACCGGCCACGACCGCACAGACCTCCCGGCCGTTCCCCGCCCCTGGGTCGCCACCGACCACATCCGCATTCAGCACCAGCTCCCGCCGCCCGGCCCCGGCGGCGCCCTGTTGCCGGGGTCGCTCGGCATCCAGGTACCGCTTCCCGCTCTGCAACAGACCCCGGACGCCTCCTCCTTCGCAGCCGACCGCTTCCGCGTGGCGCTCCCCGGCGTACGTGGCCCTCCGAGGACGGACCGTTCCCCCGGCCACCGTTCTGCTCGACAGATCTGACGGCGCGTCCTCGCCGAGGTGAGGGCGGCCGTCGTCCCTCGGAGGATTTCCATGACTCGCGCCACCACGGTGCGAGCGGTCCTGGCTGCGGCCGTGCTGCTCGTCTCCGTGCTCATCACGCTGACCATGTCACCCAGACTCGGCCTCGATCTTCAGGGCGGCACCAGGATGGTGCTCCAGGCCACGGACTCCGCCACCACGAAGGCGGACCGGGAGAGCACCGACCGGACCCTTGAGGTGCTGCGCCGGCGCATCGACTCGCTCGGCGTCGCCGAACCGACCCTGACCCGGTCCGGGGAGGACCGGATCATTGTCGAACTGCCCGACGTCCAGGACCCGCGCAAGGCGGCCGAAGTCATCGGCAGGACCGCCCAGCTCAGCTTCCACGCCGTCCAGGGCCCGGGCACGGAACAGAAGCAGGGCAAGGCCGCCGGGCTGACGCTGCCCGACGAGGAGGGCCGCCCTCTCGCCCTCGGCCCGGCCCGGCTCACCGGCGCGGGCGTCAAGGACGCCGGGGCCTCCTTCGATGCCCAGCAGGGCGCCGGCTGGACCGTCGCCCTCGACTTCCACAAGGGTGCGGGCCGGGACTGGACCCGGCTGACCGGCCAAGCCGCCTGCCATCCCGCTCAGGACGAACGGCGGCGGGTCGCGATCGTCCTCGACGACCAGGTCATCTCCTCCCCCCAGGTCGCCCCGTCCGTCGGCTGCAACGTGGGCCTCCCGTCCGGCTCCACGCAGATCACCGGCTCCTTCGGCGCCGACGAGGCCCGCGATCTCGCGCTGCTCATCAAGGGCGGCGCGCTGCCCCTCCCCGTCGAGATCGTCGAACAGCGGACCGTCGGCCCGACGCTCGGCGCCGCCGCCATCGACGCCAGCGCCCGGGCCGCCCTCATCGGCGCCGCCGCCACCGCACTCTTCATCACGTTCGTCTACCGGCTCTTCGGCGCCCTCGCCGCGGTGGCCCTGGCCGCGTACGGAGTCGTCTCGTACGCCGCGCTGGTCGCCCTCGGCGTCACCCTCACCCTCCCCGGACTCGCCGGATTTGTCCTCGCCATCGGGATGGCGGTCGACGCCAACGTGCTGGTTTTCGAACGCGCCAGAGAGGAGTACGCGGAACGGTCCGGCCGTTCCCTGCGCTCCGCGATGACCGCCGGGTTCCGTAACGCCTGGAGCGCGGTCGCCGACTCCAACGTGACCACACTGATCGCGGCCGGTCTGCTCTTCTTCCTCGGCTCGGGACCGGTCAAGGGCTTCGGGGTCACGCTCGCCATCGGTGTTCTCGCCTCGATGTTCTCGGCGCTCGTCATCGCTCGCGCCCTCACCGAGATCGCGTCCCGCTCGCGGTTCGTCGGCGACTACCGGGGCGTCAACGGCATCGCACGCCCCGGACGCGTACGGACCTGGCTGGCCCGCCGTGATCCGCAGCTGTTCCGGTCCCCCCGCCGCTGGCTGCTGATCTCCACGGCACTGATCACCGTCGCGGTCCTCGGCATCGTCGTGCGGGGTGTGAACCTGGGCGTGGAGTTCACCGGCGGCCGGCTCGTCGAGTACTCCACCAGCCGGCCCGTCGACGTGGAGACCGCCCGCACCGTCCTGGCCGCAGCGGGGTTCGGCGACGCCGAGGTCACCACGGCGGGCGCCGGCGACCTCTCCGTACGCACGGGAGACCTCGACAACCACGAGGAGCACGCCCTGCGTGCCGTCCTTGCCGAGGAGGGCGGCCAGACCACCAAGGTCCGCGACGAACTCATCGGCCCCAGCCTCGGCGACGAACTGCGGCGCAACGCGCTGATCGCACTCGCCGTGGCCGTCCTCGTACAACTCGCTTATCTGGCGGTCCGGTTCCGCTGGACCTTCGCCCTGGCATCGGTTGCCGCGCTCGTCCACGACGTCGTCCTGCTGGTCGGCGCGTTCGCCTGGCTCGGCCGCACCGTCGACGGCATCTTCCTGGCCGCACTCCTCACCGTCATCGGTTACTCCGTCAACGACTCGGTGGTCGTCTTCGACCGGGTCCGCGAGCTGTGGGCGAAGGCACGCCGCGAATCCGTGACGACCATCGCCAACCGTGCCGTCCTGCAGACCGTGCCCAGAACCGTCAACACCGGTATGGGCGCCCTCTTCATCCTGGCTGCCCTCGCCGTGCTGGGCGGCGACTCCCTCGCGGACTTCGCGCTCGCCCTGCTCATCGGCATCTGCGTCGGCACATACTCCTCCGTGCTGACTGCCGTACCGGTCGCGCTCACCCTGGAGAGGAGCAGCAAGACCCCGCCGCCCGCACGCAAGCGCGCCCCCGGACGCACGTCCGGCGCGGGAGCGAAACGCCGGGATCCGCGCGACAACGGAGCGCGCGTATAACCGCTTCGCGCTCCCGCAGCGTGTGCCGCCCCCGCCCACCCGTGCAGGGGCGGCACACGCTGCGGCGATCCTGCGTTCCGCACCCCGATCACGGCACAATCCTGATTCCGTCCCGGTGATCGGAGCGTGACCGTGCCCGTCCCGCTGCGTGAGGCCTGGGCCACCCTCGTACCCGACATGACCGACCGGCACGGGCCGCTGCCGCCCCTGATGCTCGCCCTGACCGTCGTCACCGGCCTGGTCGACGCCATCAGCCATCTGCAGCTGGGCGCGGTCTTCGTCGCCGACATGACCGGCAACGTGGTCTTCTCCGGCTTCGCGTTCGCCGGCATCGCCGCCGACAGCCAGCTCACGGAGGAGCCGGCAACAAGGCCGGACGGCGGGTGGTCTCGGCCTGCGCCATGCTGCTCGGCGCCGTCGTCGGAGCCCTCGCCGTCCTGAACGGACACCCGACACCGCCCCTGCTGCTCGCCGCGGTCATTCTGGCCGCGGCGAGCGCGGCCGCGACCTTCCTGGCGCGCACCGACGCCCCGTGGACCCGCCCCCTCGCCGAGAAATGACACCTCGCGCCCGGCGGGGGCCGCACGTGACGCCCGTCCGTCAGGAGGCGAGCGACCGCAGATACGCGGCGGTCTCCTGATCGGCGGGCAGGAACGTCTCGATCGCCAACTCGGCCACCGTCACATCCATCGGCGTATTGAACGTCGCGATGGAGGAGACGAACGACAGCACCCGCCCGTGGTGCTCGATCACCAGCGGCAGCGCGAACGACAGCGCCGAAGGCGGTCCCGCCGGCTCGTCCTGACCGACGGCGTCGTCCGGCACCGGATAGGCGGCGACCTCCTCGTACAGTTCACGCAGCTCCGCCGAACGGGCCAGCGCGATCTGACGCTCCATCTGCGCCAGCAGATCCGCCCGCCACGCCCGCAGATTGCGGATCCGCGGGGCGAGACCCTGCGGATGAAGGGTGAGCCGCATGGCGTTCAGCGGCGGGGCGAGCAGATGCTCCGCCACCCCTTCCAGCAGCATCGCGACGCCTTGATTGGCCGCCACCACGGTGTACGTGCCGTCGACGACGAGCGCCGGATACGGGTCGTACCCCTGCAACAGCTGCTCCATGCCGTCGCGCAGCGCGCCCATCGCCGGGTCGTCGAGCGCGGTCTCCGCGTAGCGGGGCGCGTAACCGGCCACCACCAGCAGGGCGTTGCGTTCCCTGACCGGGATGTCGAGATGATCGGCCAGCCGCAGGATCATCTCCTCGCTGGGGCGCGAACGGCCCGTCTCGATGAAGGAGATATGACGGGCCGAGGAGTCGGCGCGCAGGGCCAGCTCCAGCTGGCTGATCCGCCGCTGCTGACGCCAGCTGCGCAGCAGTGGCCCTACCCCCGTGTCAAGCGCGACAGTTGTCATACGGAGACCGTAACGTCACCGCCACCGCCCATCAGCAACCGACCTCGTGAGGGAGCCGCCCCGTGCCCACCGAACCGCTGTCGCAGAAAGAGATCGAGGACCGGCTGAGCGAGCTGCCCGGATGGGCGCTGGAAGGTGACCGGATCACCCGTACCTACCGGCTCGCCTCGCACTTCGCCGCCGCCGCACTGGCCGTCCATGTCGCTCAGATCCAGGACGAGCTGAACCACCACTCCGATCTGACGCTCGGCTACAACACTGTTGCCCTGGCGGTGCACACGCACGATGCGGGCGGTGTGGTCACCGAGAAGGACCTGACGCTGGCGGCGCGGGTGGAGGCGGTCGCTACGGGGCACGGCGCGCACTGACGAAGCGCGAGTGACGCAAGTAACGCCAGTGACAGAACGGGGGCGCCACGCAGCGCGCGATGTCGCGGCGGCAGAACCAGGGCGCAGCGCTCGTAGGGGCGCCGCGCCGAACCGGGGGTGCGCGGCGAGCCGACGCGTATCGGTGTCGCTGCGCTCCACCGCCTCCGCGTACGCCGCCCGGATGTGCCCGCTCACCGCGGCGACGGCCGCGTCAGCAGCCGTCGGGCGCGGGGGGAGGGAGCTCAGCGAGTCTGGTCGCCCTGCTCCGCGTTCTTCTCCGCGGTCTTCTCCTTGATGCGGACCGCTTCCTTCCGGACCTCGGCCTGGATGGCGCGTTCCTTCTGCAGCCACTCGGGAAGGTCCTTCTTCAGCGCCTCGATCTGTTCCGTGGTGAGGGCATCCGTGATGCCGCCACGCGCGAGACCCGAGATGGAGATGCCGAGCTTCGCCGCGACCACCGGACGGGGGTGGGGGCCGTTGCGCCGCAGTTCCTGCAGCCACTCGGGCGGATCGGCCTGCAGCGTGTTGAGCTCGCTGCGCGAGACGACACCTTCCTGGAACTCGGCGGGGGTGGCCTCGAGGTACACACCCAGTTTCTTCGCCGCGGTTGCGGGCTTCATGGTCTGGGTGGTCTGGTGCGACGTCATGGTGTCAAGAGTAGCGAGCGTGTGCGATACCTCCGACCACGACCGGTAACCTGGCGGGGTGACAGGCTCCGAGATCCCCCCTTCTTTCCGGCTCGCGTATGTACCAGGCGTGACGCCGACCAAGTGGGTGCGTATCTGGAACGAGCGGCTGCCCGAGATCCCGCTGACCCTCGTCGCGGTGACCGCCGCGGAGGCATCCGACGTGCTGCGGGGCGGCGGCGCCGACGCGGGATTCGTGCGGCTGCCGATCGACCGGACGGACCTCAGCGCGATCCCCCTGTACACCGAGACGACGGTGGTCGTGATCCCGAAGGACCACATCGCGGCAGCGGTCGACGAGGTGTCCGCCGAGGATCTGGCCGACGAGATCGTGCTGCATCCCCTCGACGACACCCTCGACTGGGAGCGTCCGCCGGGACGGCCCGCGATCGAGCGCCCCGCCACGACGGCGGACGCCATCGAACTGGTGGCGGCAGGAGTGGGACTGCTGGTCGTCCCGCAGTCGCTGGCCCGCCTGCACCACCGCAAGGACCTCACGTACCGGCCGGTCACCGGCGTTCCCGAGTCACGCGTCGCACTGTCGTGGCCGGAGGACGCAACCACCGACATGGTGGAGGACTTCATCGGGATCGTCCGGGGGCGGACCGTGAACAGCTCCCGCGGCCGCACCGCCACCCCGCCCCAGCCGAAGCAGCGCAAGCGCGCCGACGCGGGCGACGCACGGCGGAAGCCCGCGGCCGGCAAGTCGGCCGGCAAGAGCCCACGGGGCGGTTCCGGCGGCCCGAAGGGCGGCGGGCGCGGCAAGCCGCGCCGTCGGTCGTAGCGCGCATCCGCAGTTTTCCGGCAGCGCCCACCGGGGTCCGGCCGGTGTCCTACAGTCGTCCGCATGCTCGACTACGACACCGAGGCGGCTGGCTACGACGCGACCCGCGGTGGCGTGCCCAGGGCCGAGTCCGCAGCCCGTGCCGTGCTGGGCCTGATCCCGGAGTCCGTACGCACGCTGCTGGACATCGGCTGCGGTACGGGGCTGGTCACCCAGCGGATCGCGGTGGCCCGGCCCGGACTGAAGGTGTTGGGCACCGATGCCTCGTACGGAATGGCGCGGCTCGCCCGGCAGCGGATCGGCGCGGTGGCGCTCGCCGACGCGCGGCGGCTGCCGTTGGGCGCGGCGACGATCGACGCGGTCGGTGCGATCTGGCTGCTGCATCTGCTGCGGGGAGCGGGGGAGGTGCGGGCGGTGGTGTCCGAGGCGGCCCGGGTACTGCGGCCCGGCGGGGTGTTCGTCACCACGGTCGACAAGGACGCGGCGCACGACGTGGGCAGCGACATCGACGAGGCGTTCGCCCCCCATCTGAGGCCGAAGCCGTCGGACAGCGAGGAACTGGTCGTGGCGTACGGGGCGGAAGCCGGGCTCGACGTGGTGGGGGAGGCCCGCTTCCTCGGCCATGGACAGGGGCGGACACCGAAGGCGGCGGCGCGAAGTGTATGCAGGGGCGACTTCGTCTCGCGTCTGGAGCTGCCGGGGGCGGCGGCCGAACGGCTCGCGGCGGCGCTGCTGGCCCTGCCCGACCCGGACAGGCCGCGCCCCGACCCGGAGTACCGATTGCTGGTGTTCCGCCGCAGGGACTGACGGCGGGACCGTGCCGCACGGATGGTGCGCACCTGGCACCCAGGTGGCGCATGAGTGGCGCGAGGAATGTCGGTTTGCCGAACCGGCAACAAAGCTTTGCCGGACACCTGACACGGGGCGAGTCTTGTCCGCATGACGAAGCACGCCGGTCACGGCCCTCACCACGACACCGCCCACGGTCGGCACGACCGTGCCGCGCACAGCCCTCACCACGACACCACCGACTTCGACTGGGACGTCATGAGCCCGCTCCTGGAGCGGAACGCCGAGCTCAGCAGCCCGCAGTACCAGGAGGCCACCCGCTGGATCGCCGGTCTTCCCACCGCCCCGCGGGTACGCCGGGTCCTCGACATCGGCAGCGGCCCCGGCGTGATCGCGTGTCTGCTCGCCGAGGCTTTCCCGGAAGCCGAAGTCGTCGCCGTGGACGGCACCCCGGCGCTGCTGGAGCGCACCCGGGCCCGCGCCGAACGGCTCGGTCTCGGTGACCGCGTCCGTACGCTGCACGCGGAGATCCCGGACGAGCCGGCGAAACTGGGGGACGCGGACCTGATCTGGGCGGGCAACGCGCTGCACCACATGGGTGACCAGCGCGCCGTCCTCGCCGGTTTCGCCGGGCTGCTGCGCCCCGGTGGCACGGTCGCCCTCGTCGAGGGCGGGCTGCCGCCCCGTCAGCTGCCACGGGACATCGGTTTCGGCCGACCGGGCCTGGAGGCGAGGCTCGACGCGGTGACCGCGGACTGGTTCGAGGAGATGCGGGCGTCCCTTCCGGACACCAAGCGGGAGATCGAGGACTGGAGCGCCCTGTTCACCGCGGTGGGGCTGGCCCCGCAGGGCACCCGCAGCTTCCTGCTCGACCTGCCCGCACCACTCTCCGACCAGGCCCGCGACCATGTCATCGCCGAATTCGCCCGGCGGCGCGACATGTTCGCCGACGCGCTCACCGCCGACGATCTCGCCGTACTCGACCGGCTGCTCGACCCCGACGACCCGGCCGGACTGCGCCACCGCCCGGACGTCTTCCTGCTCACGGCACGCACGGTCCACCTGGCCCGGCGCGCCTAACGGCTGTCCCGTCATTCGGGACAGCCCTCAGCGCACCTGGGACACCGGTTCCAAATGCCACCACTGGCCGGGGGAGTCGGTGTCCTCCCACTGCTGGACGTTGGCGCCGTCCGCGGTGCTGCCGTCGGCCACTTCGAGGACGAGTCCGCTGATGAAGCTGACCAGGGTCACGGTGCCCGGCGCATCCAGGTGCTGCTCGACCAGCCATTCCTGGGCGCCGTAGTTGTTGGCCTTCCACTGCTGGACGTTGGCGCCGTTCTCCGTGGAGGCGTTGGCGACGTCCAGCCGTTTGCCGCTGTGCGCGTTGGTCAGGTGGTAGAGGGCGGCGCCCTCGTGCACCGGTGAGAGCTGGTTCGGGCATGCGGACGCCGCCCGGCGCGAGGCCGGGCGGCGGTTCCGCGTGATTCGGTCGTGGAGCGGCAGGGCTCAGGCACCGAGGTTGAACTCGCCCGGGTTCGGGCCGAGGCGCTTGCCCTCGTCCAGCGCGGCGAACGCAGCGAGGTCGTCGGCGTCCAGCTCGAAGCCGAATACATCGAGGTTCTCCGCGATCCGCGACGGAGTCACGGACTTCGGGATCACCACGTTGCCCGTCTGGATGTGCCAGCGGAGCACCACCTGCGCGGGTGTGCGACCGTGCTTCTGGGCGACCGCGACGACCGTCGGGACCTCCAGGAGGCCCTTGCCCTGCCCCAGCGGCGACCAGGCCTCGGTCGCGATGCCGTGCTGGGCGTGGAAGGCGCGGGACTCGGCCTGCTGGAGCTGCGGGTGCAGCTCGATCTGGTTGATCACGGGGACCACGGAGGTCTCGCCGAGCAGGCGCTCCAGGTGCTCGGGCAGGAAGTTCGAGACACCGATGGCCTTCGCGCGGCCGTCGGCGTAGATCTTCTCGAAGGCCTTGTACGTGTCGATGTACGCGTCCTTGGCCGGCACCGGCCAGTGGATCAGGTACAGGTCGACATAGTCGAGACCCAGCTTGTCGAGCGAGGCGTCGAACGCCCGCAGGGTGGCGTCGTAGCCCTGCTGGCTGTTCCACAGCTTCGTGGTGACGAACAGCTCTTCACGGGCGACACCGGAGGCGGCGATGGCCTCGCCCGTGCCCTGCTCGTTCTCGTAGATCGCGGCGGTGTCGATGCTCCGGTACCCGGACTCGATGGCTGTCCTGACCGCCTTCGCCGCCTCGGTGTCCGGCACCTGCCAGACACCGAAACCGAGCTGCGGCATCTCGACGCCGTTGTTGAGGGTGATGGAGGGGACCTGGCTCACGAGCGGTCGATCCTTACGTCGTCGGTTCGGTATTCGCAGGGTCAACGATCAAGTGCCGCGATGCATTCCCGGCGAGGGGCATTTCAGGTCGGCGCGCCCGGGAACGCCTCAGCGGTACAGCGCGTCCACCTCGGCGGCGTACGCCGTCTCGATCGCCTTCCGTTTCAGCTTCAGCGACGGGGTCAGCAGACCGTGTTCCTCGGTGAACTGATGCGCCAGTATCCGGAACGTACGGATCGACTCGGCCTGCGACACCGCCGTGTTGGCCGCCACCACCGCCCGCCGGACCTCCATCTCCAGATCCGGGTCGCGCACCAGGTCCGCCGCCCTCATCGGCGGCCGCCCCTGCATGGAGAGCCAGTGGTCCACGGACTCCTGGTCCACGGTCACCAGCGCCGCGATGTACGGCCGGTCGTTGCCGACCACGATGCACTGCGCGACCAGTGGATGCGCCCGCACCCGCTCCTCCAGACCGGCCGGCGACACACTCTTGCCGCCCGACGTCACCAGGATCTCCTTCTTCCGCCCGGTGATGGTCAGATAGCCGTCCTCGTCGAGTGCACCCAGGTCGCCGGTGGCCAGCCAGCCGTCGTGCAGCACCGCGTCGGTGGCCTTCGGGTCGCCCAGATAGCCGCCGAAGACATTGCCGCCGTACACCCATATCTCGCCGTCGTCGGCGATGTGCACAGTGGTGCCGGGGATCGGCTGCCCGACCGTGCCGTACCGGGTGCGCTCCGGCGGATTGGCGGTGGCTGCCGCAGTCGACTCGGTCAGTCCGTACCCCTCGTACACCGTGATGCCGGCGCCCTCGAAGAACAGACCGAGCTGCCGCTCCATCCCGGAGCCGCCCGACATGGCGTGCCGCACCCTCCCGCCCATCGCCTCGCGGACCTTCTTGTACACGACCTTGTCGAAGAACTGGTGCTGCATCCGCAGCCCCGGCGACGGCCCCGGGCCGGTTCCGAACGCCTTGTGCTCCATCGCATCCGCGTACCTCACCGCGACGTCGAAGGCCTTGTCGAACGGCCCGAGCTTGCCCTCCGCCTCGGCCTTGCGCCGGGCGCCGTTGAAGACCTTCTCGAAGATGTACGGCACCGCAAGGATGAACGTCGGCCGGAACGTCACCAGGTCCGGCATCAGCGCCTTCGCCGACAGCTCCGGCTGGTGGCCCAGCTTCACCCGGCCGCGGATCGCCGTGACCTCCACCATCCGGCCGAAGACATGCGCCAGCGGCAGAAAGAGGAGTGTGGCGGCCTCGTCGCCCGGCTTGGAGTGGAAGACCGACCCCCACCGGGAGGCCATGGTGTCCGTCTCGAACATGAAGTTGGCGTGGGTGATCACACAGCCCTTGGGCCGGCCGGTCGTACCCGAGGTGTAGATGATGGTCGCCACGGACTCGGGCGTCACCGCCCGCCGGTGCCGGTGCACCACCTCGTCCTCGAGATGGGCGCCCGCGTCGACGAGCTCGGTCACCGCGTCGGCGTCCAGCTGCCACAGCCGCCTCAGCCCGGGCAGCCGGTCGATCACCGAGGCGACCGTCATCGCGTGGTCCTCGTGCTCGACCACGACGGCGGACACATCGGCGTCGTGCAGCATCCAGAAGACCTGCTCGGCCGAGGACGTCGGGTAGATCGGCACGGACTGGGCACCGACCGTCCACAGCGCGAAGTCGAAGAGCGTCCACTCGTAGCGGGTTCGGGACATCAGCGCGACCCGGTCGCCGAACCGGACTCCGTGGGCGATCAGCCCTTTGGCGAGGGCCAGCACCTCGTCACGGAACGTCGCTGCGGTGATGTCACGCCAGCGTCCGCTCGCGTCCTTCCGGCCGAGCGCAATCCGATGCGGGTCCTCCTCCGGGTAGTCGAAGACGACATCAGCCAGACCGCCGACGTGGGGCGCGGCCGCCATGGGTGGGACCGTGAACTCGCGCAATGAACTGCTCCTTGTGGCGCTCCGCACAGCGCCGTGACGCTACCTGATCGGACAGCGCGGCGGGAGGGCCCGGAGGCTTTGGAAAGCGTGGCATCTGCACAGGTCAGCCACAAATATCCGGCCACATGGGCAAGGCTCGGGCGCACATCTGACGGAGGAGTAAGTAGCTTGCGCCGGAATCTCCACCGAATCTGTACGCCTCGGTCACGCGCCTTCGCGGCCGCTGACCGCGTTGATTCCGCCGACGGAGCGCATCAGCCGGTCGCCTCCCGCCAGGATCGCCGCCGCGAGCGCGTCCGCCGCCTCCTGCGCCGCGTGCCGGCGGCGGCCGTGCAGCAGGACGAAATCCACATCGCCGAGCTCCGGCAGACCCGCCCTGGCCGGCACCGGGGTCAGTCCCGGCGGGATGAGGCCGCGGGTGTGCGCCATCACGCCCAGCCCGGCACGGGCCGCCGCGATCAGTCCGCTGAGGCTCGTACTCGTACAGGCGACCCGCCACGACCGGCCGTGCTCCTCCAGCACCTCCAGGGCGCGGGCCCGGGTGATGCCCGGCGGCGGAAAGAGGACCAGCGGCACCGGGCGGTCCGGATCGATCCGCACGTGCGGTGCGCCGATCCAGGTCAGCGTGTCCTGCCAGACCAGCTCACCGTGCGTGTCGCCGGTCTGCCGCTTGGCGAGGACCAGATCGAGCCGGCCCGCCGCCAGCTTCCGGTGCAGCGTCCCGGAGAGCTCCACGGTCAGCTCCAGCTCGACCTCCGGGTGGTCGCGGCGGAACGACTCCAGGATCTCCGGCATCCGGGTCAGCACGAAGTCCTCGGAGGCCCCGAACCGCAGCCGCCCGCGCAGCCGGGTCCCGGTGAAGAACGCCGCTGCCCGCTCATGGGCCTGCAGGATCGTCCGGGCGAAGCCGAGCATCGCCTCACCGTCCCCGGTGAGATCGACCCGGTGCGTGTCCCGGGTGAACAACTGCCGTCCCGTCGCGTCCTCGAGCCGCCGTACATGCTGGCTCACCGTGGACTGCTGCACGCCGAGCCGGCGGGCGGCCTGGGTGAAGCTCAACGTCTGGGCGACAGCGAGAAAGGTACGGAGCTGTGCAGGGTCGTACATATGGTCCAGGTTATCGCGAAGCATAATGACAGTGAGAACGGTATGCGGGATTCCCGATCGCGGTGATCAAGAGCAAAATGGAGAGGGCACGACCTGAACGAGAGATACGTGGAGCACATGAGCCGCCGCACCCTGAAGCTGCCGTCCCGGCTGCCGATCGACCCGTACATCCTGGCGCTGATCGGCACCGTCGCGCTTGCGGCGCTGCTGCCCGCGTCCGGAGGCGCCGCGGACGTGGCGGGCGACGCATCGACCGGAGCGGTCGCCCTTCTCTTCTTCCTGTACGGCGCCCGACTCTCGACGGCCGAGGCGCTCGACGGACTCAAGCACTGGCGGCTCCACCTCACCGTCCTGATCTGCACGTTCGTCGCGTTCCCACTGCTGGGCCTGGCGGGCGAGGGCCTGGTTCCATACGTCCTGACACCCCAGCTCTACAGCGGCTTTCTCTTCCTCTGCCTCGTCCCGTCGACCATCCAGTCGTCGATCGCCTTCACCTCGATCGCCCGCGGCAACGTGCCGGCGGCGATCTGCGCGGGCTCCTTCTCCTCGCTCGCCGGGATCTTCCTCACCCCGCTGCTCGCCGCCGTGGTGCTCGGCAACAGCGGTGGCGGATTCTCGGCGGACGCACTGCTGAAGATCGGGGTCCAGCTGCTGCTGCCGTTCGTTGCCGGGCAGCTGCTGCGCCGCTGGATCGGCGGGTTCATCACCCGCCACAAGAAGGGGCTCGGCTATGTCGACCGGGGCTCGATCCTGCTGGTCGTCTACACCGCGTTCAGCGAGGGCATGGTCGCCGGCATCTGGCACCAGGTCACCCCGGCCCGGCTCGGTGCGCTGCTCGCCGCCGAAGCGGTGCTGCTCGCGCTGATGCTCGCACTGACCTGGTGCGGGGCGAAGCGGCTCGGCTTCGACCGGGGGGACCGGATCGCCATTCAGTTCGCCGGTTCGAAGAAGAGCCTGGCCGCGGGGCTGCCGATGGCGAGCGTGCTCTTCGGGGCACACGCGAGCCTGGCCGTGTTGCCGTTGATGCTCTTCCACCAGATGCAGCTGATGGTGTGCGCGGTGATCGCGAAGCGTCGCTCGCGCGATCCGCTCGATCGGCTCGACCCGCAGGATCCGCGGCAGGGGCGCCGGGAGCGGCCCGGGATTCCGGCGAGCGGTGCAGCGGCGCAGGAGTCCGTCGCGGTGGGCTGACCGGCTCGCCCCTGGCATGAGCTGCTGATCGGTGGCGTGGCCCGACCGCTCGTTCTGCCGCCCCCGAACGGGCGGACGACGTACTCACGGGGGCGGGACCGGCCGGCGCAGGGGGCGCTCCCCGCCGGCCGGATCCCTGACCCGTGTTGCGGGCCGGGCGGCTCAGCCCTGGCCGACCGTCGCCTCGAGGGCGATGCGGTGGTCACCCGCGTACACGTTCATGGACGGGCCCCGCAGAAAGCCGACCAGGGTCAGTCCGGTCTCGATCGCCAGATCGACGGCGAGCGACGACGGCGCCGAGACCGCGGCGAGTATCGGGATCCCGGCCATCACCGCCTTCTGGGCCAGCTCGAACGAGGCCCGCCCCGACACCAGCAGAATCGCCCGGGACAGCGGCAGCCGGTGGTCGGTCAGGGCCCGGCCGACGAGCTTGTCGACCGCGTTGTGCCGGCCGACGTCCTCCCGGATGTCGAGGAGTTCCCCCGTCTCGGAGAACAACGCCGCAGCGTGCAGACCCCCGGTTCGGTCGAAGACCCGCTGCGACTCGCGCAGCCGGTCGGGGAGGGCCGAGAGCAGCGCGGGCTCGACCCGGACCGGAGGAGTGTCGGCGATCGGGTGCCGGGTCGTGGTGCGGACCGCGTCGAGGCTCGCCTTGCCGCACAGCCCGCAGGACGACGTCGTGTAGACGTTGCGCTCCAGCGTGATGTCGGGGACCTCCACGCCGGGCGCGAGCTTCACATCCACCACGTTGTACGTGTTCACGCCGTCCGCCGTCGCCCCCGCGCAGTACACGATCGACTGCACCTCGGAGCCGTCACCGATCACGCCCTCGCTGACGAGGAAGCCTGCGGCCAGTGCGAAGTCGTCGCCCGGCGTACGCATCGTGATCGCCAGCGGCCTGCCGTTCAGCCGGATCTCCAGGGGCTCCTCGGCGACAAGTGTGTCGGGGCGGGCGGAGACCACCCCGTCCCGGATGCGAATGGTGCGGCGGCGCTCGGTGACCCGTCCCATGGCGGTTAAACCCGATTCTGTACGTGTTGGAAGCCGAAACGGCCCTTGATGCAGAGGTTGCCGTGGGTCACCGGGTTGTCGTGCGGTGAGGTGACCTCGGCGATCTCATTGTCCTGCACATGGAGTGTGACGTTGCATCCCACGCCGCAGTGGGCGCAGACGGTGGTGGTCTCTGTCCGGGACGGCGACTTTCACGGAGCTCTCCGTTCGGTAAGGGACCGAGTGAGGGAACAGGAGATGGTGCCAAGGCGACAGAATATTGTCTACAGTATGTGTTCAGGGGGGTCAAGGGTGTTGTCAAGTCTCCAAGCCTCGGCCGGTAATCCTGTGGGATCACGTGCACTCGTACCGGGCGGTAGCCACCAAGACTGGATAGTTCCTGCCATACGTAGCGAGGGGAACCTCTACATGACCGGCTCACGTGTCGTGGCGCTCGGCCACTACCAGCCCACCAAGGTGCTCACCAACGACGACCTGGCGGCCATGGTCGACACCAGTGACGAGTGGATCACCAGTCGCGTCGGGATCAAGACCCGCCATGTGGGAGGCCCTGACGAGCCGGTGGACGAGATGGCCGCACATGCGGCGGCCAAGGCGCTCGCCACGGCCGGTCTGCTCCCCACCGACATCGATCTGGTCCTCGTCGCGACCTCCACCGCCATGGACCGTTCGCCGAGCATGTCGGCGCGGGTCGCCGCCCGTCTCGGCATGGGTTCGCCGGCCGTGATGGACATCAATGTGGTCTGCTCCGGCTTCACCCACGCCCTCGCCACCGCGGATCACGCCGTCCGGGCGGGCGCCGCGACCCGTGCGCTGGTGATCGGCGCCGACAAGATGGCCGACATCGCCGACTGGACCGACCGCTCCACCTGCGTCCTGCTCGGCGACGGCGCGGGCGCCGCGGTCGTGGTCGCGGATCCGCGGGGCGATGCGGACGCTGCGCCCGGAATCGGCCCCGTGCTGTGGGGTTCGGTGCCGGAGATGGGGCGTGCGGTACGGATCGAGGGGACGCCGCCGCGCTTTGCCCAGGAGGGGCAGTCCGTCTACCGCTGGGCCACCACTCAGCTGCCGCCCATCGCGCGCAAGGTGTGCGAAAGGGCCGGGGTGGCCCCCGAGGATCTCGCTGCGGTGGTACTGCATCAGGCCAATTTGCGGATCATCGAACCGGTCGCCCGGAAGATCGGTGCGGTCAACGCCGTCATCGCCCGGGATGTAGTGGATTCGGGCAATACCTCCGCCGCTTCCATCCCCATGGCGCTGTCGAAACTGGTCGAACGGGGTGAGATCGAGAGCGGTGCTCCGGTGCTGCTCTTCGGGTTCGGCGGGAATCTTTCGTACGCCGGTCAGGTGATCCGCTGCCCCTGAGCCCCATTGTGCTCGGTAGACTGTAGACGATAAGCAATTGGCTCGTCGCCCGGAGGGGGACCGCGATGTTGTCCACAGGACTGCCGCAAGGGGCTGTGCCGAAGCTGGAACGGCCCGGTCCGCTGCGCGAGCGTGTCTACGAGGCGCTGCTCGAACTGATCACCACGCGTGCGCTCCGCCCCGGCCAGCATCTGGTCGAGAGCGAACTCGCGGGACACCTCGGCGTGTCCCGGCAGCCGGTGCGCGAGGCGTTGCAGCGGTTGAACACCGAGGGCTGGGTCGATCTGCGGCCCGCGCAAGGTGCGTTCGTCCACGAACCCACAGAGGAGGAAGCGGACCAGCTGCTGTCGGTCCGTACGCTCCTGGAGGCCGAGGCCGCCCGGCTGGCCGCGGCCAACTCGGGCACGGCCGGCATCGCCGCGCTCGAAGAGCTCTGCGCCAAGGGTGAGCAGGCCGTCGCCGACGACGATGTGGATCTCGCGGTTGTCACCAATGCCGCGTTCCACGCCAAGGTCATGGAACTGGCGGGCAACGTCGTCCTCACCGAGCTCGCCGGGCAGGTGGACCGCCGGGTCCGCTGGTACTACACCCCGGTGGCCCGCCAGCGCGGCACCCAGTCCTGGATCGAGCACCGCGCACTGATTGCGGCGATCTCCTCGCGGGACGAACAGCGGGCCACGGAGATCATGCGGACGCACACGGAACACACGCGCAAGACGTACCACCAGCGCGAAGAGGGCTAGATCGAACTGAGGAGGCGCGGGCGGCCGGCCACGTGATGAGGCCGCCCGCGATCCGGTCCGTGATGGTCGTGACAGCAACGTCGTGTTCGCGTCGCCCGGCCCCGACGGCAGGACCATCACCATCGGGACGCGGTGACCGTCTGCCCGTCGGGAGCGACGAAGACGACCCAGGCGCTCGCCCGGTCGGCCATGGCCCCGGGGAAGCGCCGTTCCATCGGATCGAATGCCTGTGGGACTCGAGCCGACAGCGCTCAGCACCGCCACCCAGGCAAAAAGCAGGTTGTCCTGCCCCGCGACGGGACAGGACAACCTCGCTCGGGTGGTGGCCGGCCGGTCAGGCCTTGACTTCGGCCACCTCGGAGGCGGCCTGCTGCGAAACGGCGGACCCCGACTGTGCGGCCGCCCTCGCGGGGATGAGGGAAGCGACGACCGCAGCCGCGAGACCCACGCCGGAGCCGATCGGCAGGGCGATGCGGAAGTCGTCCTCGGAGGGCAGGGCGTAACCGCCGAAGTCGGTGGTCAGCTGGGCCAGGACCACACCGATCACGGCGGCCGAGACCGAGCTGCCGGGAGATGCCGTAGCCGACGGCGATGATCAGGCTGCCCACGGCCAGGATGACCTCGGGGCCCTTGGCGGCAGAGAGCTTGGCGCCGATCGGCGACACCGGTACTCCTCTTGCTTTTCGGGGCCATGGTGAGATGCGCCATGCAGTCAATATGCATCTTGCACTTGATGTGCGCCATACATATCACGTGCATCATGCATGTAATTCGTGGTATATCTAGCTGGAAGGTGACCTTCCCGAAGGGAAGGCAAGCCCGCGGCCGAAGGAAACCCTGCGTGGACATGCCCCTTGACCAGATCGAGTTCGAGACCATGCTTCTCGGTCGGTACATGCATCTGCTCACCCACCGGGGAAGCGGGCGGCTCGACCGCAGCGCCTACATCCTCCTCAGCCGCATCCAGGCCGAGGGCCCGCTGTCCATCAGCCAGCTCAGTGACGCTTTCGGTCTGGACACCTCCACCCTCAACCGCCAGACCGCCGCCATGCTGCGAGCCGGTGTCGTCGAGCGCATCCCCGACCCCGAGGGCGGCATCGCCCGCAAATTCGCCATCACCGCCGAAGGCAAGCGCCGCCTGGACAGCGACCGGGCCGAGAACGTGAACGGCCTGGCCCACGTGCTGGCCGACTGGACACCCGAGGAGGCGGCCCAGCTCGCGCACTGCCTCGGGCGCCTCAACCGCGACATCGAACGCCTCGACGGCCGTCCCTGGCCCCGCGACTGAACACGGCCGCCATTCCCGGCCGGGAGTTCAGGGCGACGTGGGCGCCGGCGCGGGCGCGAGATGGTGAGGCCGACCCGGCATGCCCGGTCGGGAGCCGTCGCGAAGTCGGCACAGGTGCGGTCAATTCGATGTGCGGTCAGGGTGCGCGCGGCTCCGGAAGGCCCGTTCCGGCGCCGCTGACTTCCCCGCCCCGCCGTATCACGGTGCACGCCCCGAAGGCGCCCGCGCCGACAGCGGAGCCACCACTCCATCGAACGGCTTTGTCCTGGGTGTGGAGAAAGTTGTAGCGGATTCCTGCGCAACTTCTTCCCACTCCCGGCAACCGCTGCTACGTTCCACTCGAAAGCCCGACGGATGAGCCGAAGTGGCGGGGAGGGACGCGTGAGACGTATGACGGCACGACCCGCGAATGCGCATCAGGCGCGACTGCTTCGGCTGTTGCGCGACGGCGGGCCCAACTCACGTGCACAGCTGGGGGATCAGATCGATCTCTCCCGCTCCAAGCTCGCCGTCGAGGTGGACCGGCTGCTGGAGACCGGACTTGTCGTGGCCGACGGACTCGCCGCCTCCCGCGGCGGGCGTCGCTCGCACAACATCCGGCTCGCTCCCGCACTGCGCTTCCTCGGCGTCGACATCGGTGCCACATCGATCGATGTGGCGGTCACCAACGCGGAGCTGGAGGTCCTGGGTCACCTCAACCACCCCATGGACGTACGTGAGGGACCCGTCGCCGTCTTCGAGCAGGTGCTGTCCATGGCGGCCAAGCTCCGGGCCTCCGGGCTCGCGGAAGGCTTCGACGGCGCGGGCATCGGAGTACCGGGACCGGTCCGCTTCCCCGAAGGCGTACCGGTCGCACCCCCGATCATGCCCGGCTGGGACGGCTTCCCGGTCCGCGAGGCGCTCAGCCAGGAACTGGGCTGCCCCGTCATGGTCGACAACGATGTGAACCTGATGGCGATGGGGGAGCAGCACGCAGGCGTCGCGCGCTCCGTGGGCGACTTCCTCTGCGTCAAGATCGGTACCGGCATCGGCTGCGGCATCGTCGTCGGCGGCGACGTCTACCGCGGTACGACGGGCAGCGCGGGCGACATCGGCCATATCCAGGTCGAACCCGACGGGCGCGCCTGCGCCTGCGGCAACCGGGGCTGCCTGGAGGCCCACTTCAGCGGCGCGGCGCTGGCCCGCGACGCCGAGGACGCGGCGCGCACGGGACAGTCGCAGGAGCTCGCGGCCCGACTGGAGGCGGCGGGCCGGCTCACCGCCGTCGATGTGGGCGCCGCGGCGGCCGCCGGTGACGCGACCTCGCTCGACCTGATCCGCGAGGGCGGCAACCGGGTCGGTCAGGTCATCGCCGGACTCGTCAGCTTCTTCAACCCCGGACTGGTGGTGATCGGGGGCGGCGTGACCGGCCTCGGCCACACGCTCCTCGCCAGCGTCCGGACCCAGGTCTACCGGCAGTCCCTGCCGCTGGCCACCGGAAATCTGCCCATCGTGCTGGGCGAGTTGGGACCGGCCGCCGGAGTCATCGGCGCCGCCCGGCTCATCAGCGACCACCTGTTCTCACCGGCCTGATCCTCGGCCGGCAGTACGGCACCAGCGATACATCGCCAACTGAGCACCACCCGCACCTGGTACAGCCCTGCCCGCTCACCGGCCCTTCCCCAAGCTCTCGGCTTCGCTCGAGCAGGGGGGAGACCCCATTCGCCGAGGGGATTTGTCATGGCACCAGAACCACCCCTGCTCACCATGTCCGGCATCACCAAGTCGTTCCCCGGTGTGCGCGCTCTCGACGGCGTGGACCTGGAGGTCCAGGCCGGTGAGGTCCACTGTCTGCTCGGGCAGAACGGCGCCGGCAAGTCCACCCTCATCAAGGTGCTCGCCGGAGCCCACCAGCCGGACGACGGCGAGATCGCCTGGCGCGGCGCCCCCGTCGCGCTGAAGTCGCCGATCGCCGCCATGCGCCTCGGCATCGCCACCATCTACCAGGAACTCGACCTGGTCGAGGGCCTGTCGGTCGCTGAGAACATCTTCCTCGGCCATGAACCCACTACCGCCCGCTTCATCGTCCGCACCCGCGAGGGCCGGACGGCGGCCGCCGCACTGCTGAAGCGCCTCGGCCACCCCGAGATCGATCCCGCCCGCCGGGTCGGCGCGCTCTCCGCGGCCCAGCAGCAGATCGTCTCCATGGCACGGGCGCTTTCCCACGACGTACGCCTCATCGTGATGGACGAGCCGTCCGCTGCCCTGGACCCCGACGAGGTCGACAACCTCTTCCGTATCGTCGCCTCACTCACCGCCGACGGCGTCGCCGTCGTCTACATCTCCCACCGGCTGGAGGAGATCCGCCGGATCGGCGACCGGGTGACCGTGCTGAAGGACGGGCGGGCCGTTGCGGTCGGTCTGCCCGCCAAGTCCACCCCGACACGGGACATCGTTGCCATGATGACCGGCCGCAACGTCGAGTACGTCTTCCCGCAGCGCCCCGGGACGTCCGCGGAGGTCACCGAGGTCGCCCGGAAGGAACCCGTACTCACCGTCGAAGGACTCGCCAGGGAAGGGGAGTTCGCGCCGCTCGACCTCGCACTGCGGCCCGGCGAGATCGTCGGCCTCGCCGGCCTGGTCGGCTCCGGGCGCTCCGAGATCCTGGAGACGATCTACGGCGCCCGCAGGCCGAGCGCGGGCCGGGTCCTGGTGGGCGGGCGGCCGCTGCGCCCCGGCAGCGTCCGCGCCGCCGTCGCCGCGGGCATCGGGCTCGCCCCCGAGGAACGCAAGGCGCAGGCCCTGTTGATGCTCGAATCCGTCACCCGCAATGTCTCCGTCTCCTCCATGTCCCGCTTCTCCAGGGCAGGTTGGCTGGACCGGGGGGCCGAGCGCCGGGCGGCCCGCACCGCCACCCGTGAACTGTCGCTGCGCCCCGACAACCCGGACACCCCCGTCCGTACCCTCTCCGGCGGCAACCAGCAGAAGGCCGTCCTGGCCCGCTGGCTGCTGCGCGGCTGCCGGGTGCTGCTGCTAGACGAACCGACCCGCGGTGTCGACGTCGGCGCCCGCGCCGAGCTCTACGCCGTGATCCGCCGGCTGGCCGACGAAGGCCTCGCCGTCCTGCTGGTCTCCAGCGAAGTGCCCGAAGTGCTGGGCCTCGCCGACCGGGTGCTGGTGCTCCGAGAGGGCCGCGTCGTGCATACGGCGGACGCCCGGGAGCTCGACGAGCACCGTGTACTCGACCTCGTGATGGAAGGGAGCCCGACGTCATGACACAGCCCGTCTCCTCGGCGCAGCACGGTGGGCCGGACAAGGCGGTCCCACCCGCCCCGGCCTCGGTGCCGCCCTCGAAGGGCGGCGGACTGCGCGCTCTCGGGGTGCGCGCGGACTTCCGTAACCTGTCGCTGCTCGGCGTCCTCGCCGTACTGATCGCCGTCGGCGGTTTCACCGAGCCCGACGCCTTCCTGGACACCGGGAACCTGCAGCTGATCCTGACCCAGTCGTCCGTCATCGGCGTGGTCACCGTCGGCATGACGTTCGTCATCACCAGCGGCGGGATCGATCTGTCAGTCGGTGCCATGGTCGCGCTCGCCTCGGTCTGGGCGACCACGCTCGCCACCCAGGAGTACGGCTTCGCAGGCATCCTCTTCACCGCCGTGCTCGTCGGACTCGGCGCCGGACTCGTCAACGGGCTGCTGATCGCGTACGGGAGGATTGTGCCGTTCATTGCGACGCTGGCCATGCTCGCCTCGGCCCGCGGCCTCGCCCTGCTGCTCACCGACGGCAAGACGCAGATCGTCACCGTCCAGTCGGTTCTCGACCTGGGCCTGCCCGACTCGTACGTCCTCGGCATACCGCCCCTGGTGATGGCGTTCGCCGCGGTCACCGTCATCGGCTGGCTGGTGCTGAACCGGACGACCTTCGGACGCCGTACCGTCGCGGTCGGCGGCAACGCGGAAGCGGCCCGGCTCGCCGGGATCGACGTACGGCGCCAGCGGCTCTATCTGTATCTGCTCTCCGGGCTGTGCTGCGGCATCGCCGCCTTCATGCTGATCATCCTGTCCGGCTCGGGACAGAACACCAACGGCAACCTGTACGAGCTCGACGCCATCGCCGCCGCGATCATCGGCGGCACCCTGCTCAGCGGCGGACGCGGCACGATCGTCGGATCCGTCCTCGGCGTCCTCGTCTTCACCACCATCACCAATATCTTCGCTCTCAACAATCTGCAGAGCGATGTCCAGCAGATCGCCAAGGGCGCGATCATCGTCGCCGCCGTCCTGGTCCAGCGCCGAACCTCGGCCCACGGGGAGACCTGAGCCCCGGGCTCTCCCCACCCCCGTCCCACCTCACCCCATCCCGCCCCACCCACAGTTCCGCATGCCACCCACGCACCGGATGAAGGGTTCCACAGCCATGCCAGAAACCAGCCGCAGAGGACTGCTCTTCGGCACCGCAGCCGTCTCCGCGGGCGCCCTCCTCACCGCCTGCACCAGCAACGAGCCCAAGAAGTCGCAGACCGCGCAGAGCAATCAGCCGGCCGCCGACAACAAGCCCGGCAAGCCCGTCACCATCGGCTTCGCCGGTCCGCAGGCCGACCACGGGTGGCTCAACGCCATCAATGAGAACGCCAAGTCACAAGCGGAGAAGTACTCCGAGGTGACCCTGGAGATCACCGAGGGCTCCAACGACACCGCCGCCCAGATCGGCCAGGTCAAGACCCTCATCAACAAGAAGGTCGACGTCCTCGTCATCCTCCCCGCCGACGGCAAGGCGCTCACCCAGGTCGGCCTGGAAGCGATGAAGGCGGGCATCCCCGTCATCAATCTGGACCGCATCTTCGCCTCACCGCAGGCCTACCGCTGCTGGGTCGGCGGCGACAACTACGGCATGGGCCTCAACGCCGGTACGTACATCGGCGAACAGCTCAAGGACAAGCCGAACGCCAAGGTCGTCGAGCTCGCGGGCATCGACAACCTGGAGCTCACCAAGCAGCGCAGCCAGGGCTTCGCCGACGCGCTCAAGAACTACCCCAACGTCAAGCTGGTCGCCCGGCAGGCCGCCGAGTTCACCGTCGAGTCCGGCCAGGCGAAGATGGCCCAACTCCTTCAGGCGCAGAAGAAGTTCGACGCCCTGTGGAACCACGACGACGACCAGGGTGTCGGCGCGCTGCGTGCCATCCAGCAGGCCGGCCGGGACGAGTTCCTGATGGTCGGCGGCGCGGGCGCCAAGTCCGCCATGGACGCCATCAAGGCCGACAACAGCGTCCTGAAGGCCACCGTCCTCTACCCGCCGACGATGGCCGCGTCCGCCATCGACCTGGCGCGCGCACTCGGCCAGGGCAAGGGCATCGGCGGCCTCTCCGAACTGGAGATCCCGACCAGCCTCACGCTCTACTCCGCCGTGGTCACCAAGGACAACATCGACCAGTACCTGCCGACGGGCTTCAGCTGATCCGCAGTCCAGGAGGGTGCTGACCCTCCTGTCGCCCCCACCGAACGACCGACGAGGAGGAAGCCCGTATGGCCCGTAGGGAAGAGACGGAGCAGGAAGCCGAAGCGCCGCCGTCGACAGAGCCGGCGGCGACGCTCGGGGTCGGCATGGTCGGATACGCGTTCATGGGTGCCGCCCACTCCCAGGGGTGGCGCACCGCGGGACACGTCTTCGACCTGCCGATGAGGCCGGCTCTCGCCGCGATCTGCGGACGCGACCGTACGGCGGTCGCCGCCGCCGCCGAACGGCACGGCTGGGCGGCGGCGGAGACCGACTGGCGCGCCATGATCGCCCGGGACGACGTCCAGCTCGTCGACATCTGCACCCCCGGCGACAGCCATGCGGAGATCGCCATCGCCGCCCTGGAGGCCGGCAAACACGTGCTGTGCGAGAAGCCGCTCGCCAACACGGTCGCCGAGGCGGAGGCCATGACCGAGGCCGCGGAACGGGCCAGGGCCCGCGGCCAGGTGGCGATGGTCGGCTTCAACTACCGCAAGGTGCCGGCGATCGCGTACGCACGGAAGCTGATCGCCGACGGCAGGCTCGGCGCCCTGCGGCACGTACGGGCCACCTACCTCCAGGACTGGCTGGTCGACCCCGAGTCGCCCCTCACCTGGCGACTCGAGCGCGAACACGCCGGATCCGGTGCGCTCGGCGACCTGGGGGCGCACATCATCGACCTCGCCCAGTATCTGGCGGGGGAGCTGCTGGTGGGGGTGTCGGCGGTGTCCGAGACGTTCGTACGGGAGCGCCCCCTGCTCGCCGGAGCGTCGGGGGGGCTCTCGGGCGTCGCGAGCAGCGAGGCCCGAGGGGCGGTCACCGTCGACGACGCGGCCGTGTTCACCGGCAGGCTCGCCTCCGGAGCGCTGGCGTCGTTCGAGGCGACCCGGATGGCGGCGGGCCGTAAGAACGCGCTGCGGCTGGAGCTCAACGGGGAGCGCGGCTCGCTCGCCTTCGATCTGGAGCGGCTCAACGAACTGTCCTTCCACGATCACATCGAACCGACCGTCACGGCGGGGTTCCGGCGCATCCTCGTCACCGAGCCCGAACACCCGTACCTGGAGGCATGGTGGCCGCCGGGCCACGCCCTCGGCTACGAGCACACCTTCATCCACCAGGCCCGCGACCTCGTCCGGACGATCGCCGAAGGGACGGACCCGGTGCCGTCGTTCGCCGACGGGCTCCAGGTGCAGCGGGTGCTCGCGGCCGTGGAGGAGAGCGCCGAGAAGAACTCCGTCCACACCCCCGTACAGCTCTAGGAGGTTCCGCGCATGCCCCGTCCCTTCACTCTCTTCACCGGCCAGTGGGCCGACCTGCCGCTGGAGGAGGTCTGCCGACTCGCCCGTGACTTCGGCTACGACGGGCTCGAACTCGCCTGCTGGGGCGATCACTTCGAGGTCGACAAGGCCCTCAACGACCCCGGCTACCTGGCCGGGCGGCACCAGCTGCTCGACAAGTACGGGCTGAAGTGCTGGGCGATCTCCAACCACCTCGTCGGCCAGGCCGTCTGCGACAACCCGATCGACGAACGGCACCAGGGCATTCTGCCCGCCAGGATCTGGGGCGACGGTGAGCCCGAAGGGGTACGGCGCAGGGCCGCCGAGGAGATCAAGAACACCGCCCGCGCGGCCGCGGCCTTCGGGGTCCGCACCGTCATCGGCTTCACCGGCTCGTCGATCTGGCACCTGGTGGCGATGTTCCCGCCGGTGCCACCGCGGATGATCGAGCGGGGGTACGAGGACTTCGCCGAACGCTGGAACCCGATCCTCGACGTGTTCGACGCGGAGGGCGTGCGGTTCGCCCATGAGGTGCACCCCAGCGAGATCGCGTACGACTACTGGACCACGCACCGCGCCCTGGAGGCTGTCGACCACCGGGCCGCGTTCGGGCTGAACTTCGACCCGAGCCACTTCGTCTGGCAGGACCTCGATCCGGTCGGCTTCCTCTACGACTTCCGGGACCGGATCTACCACGTGGACTGCAAGGAGGCGCGCAAACGCCTCGACGGACGCAACGGCCGCCTCGGCTCGCACCTTCCGTGGGGCGACCCACGGCGCGGCTGGGACTTCGTCTCCGGCGGGCACGGTGATGTGCCGTGGGAGGACGTGTTCCGGATGCTCCGGTCGATCGGCTACGAGGGGCCGATCTCGGTGGAGTGGGAGGACGCCGGGATGGACCGGCTGGTGGGTGCGCCGGAAGCGCTTGCCACGATGAAGCGGTACGACTTCGACCCGCCGGCGGCGTCGTTCGACGCGGCATTCGGGGGCGGCGACTGACGGTTCCCGGGGGCTCTGCCCCCGGATCTCCGCTCCTCGATCGCAGGAGGGCTGGATATTCGGACTCGGCTCCGGCGGCCCGCTCGGGCGGCAAAACCAAAGCCTGCCCGGCGTTCGAGGGCACCTTGTTCAGCGCGCCCGGCGATTGAGGTCCGCGGGGCCCGGGGCACAGCCCCGGTTCGGACAGGGGAAAGGCCCGACGGCAGCAGGCGCGCTGTCGGGGCGGTCCCGGCTGCCCTCATCCCTCTTTGTCCTGCAGCGGGAAAAAGTTTAACTCAACTGCTGCGCAAGGGCTTTCCGCCCCGGACGAACAGGTCTACCGTCCCTGTGGTGTACACGAAATGACTGGCGTCGCTGGTGCCCCACCAGGCCCCAGGTGACCTGCGCGGCAGTCCCCGCGCGGAACGGCTCGGCTCCACCCGCCCGTACAACCGGCACTCTCCGGAGGACACTCGTGCACAGAAGCAGAACCAGAATCCGGCCCCGACTCCGCAAGTCCCTCGCCCTGCTCACCGGCGGCCTGCTCACCGCAGCCACCCTCGCCCTGGGCGCCCCCGGCGCCTCCGCGTCGGGCCCGGCCTCGCCGGCAGCCACCGACGCCGCGGCGGCCGCGGGCGAGGACTTCCAGCAGGTCACCCTCGCCAAGGGCGCCGCCGAAACCGGCGAACCCATGTCGCTGGCCGTGCTCCCGGACCGCAGCGTCCTGCACACCTCGCGCAGCGGCGAGCTGCGGATCACCGACAGCGCCGGCAACACCAAGGTCTCCGGCGTGCTCCCGGTCTACTCGCACGACGAGGAAGGCCTCCAGGGCGTCGGCATCGACCCGGACTTCGACAAGAACCGGGCGATCTACCTCTATTACGCGCCGCCGCTGGACACCCCGTCCGGCGACGCCCCGGAGACCGGCACCGCCGCCGACTTCGCCAAGTTCGACGGCGTCAACCGGCTCTCCCGCTTCGTCCTCAAGGAGGACGGCACCCTCGACCTGAGCAGCGAGAAGAAGGTCCTCGACGTCAAGACGTCGCGCGGCATCTGCTGCCACGTCGGCGGCGACATCGACTTCGACGCACAGGGCAACCTGTACCTGTCGACCGGTGACGACTCCAACCCCTTCGCCTCCGACGGCTACACGCCGATCGACGAACGCCCCGACCGCAACCCGGCGTTCGACGCCCGGCGCACCTCGGGCAACACCAACGACCTGCGCGGCAAGCTCCTCCGGATCAAGGTCGCCGACGACGGCTCGTACACCATCCCCGAGGGCAACCTCTTCGCGCCGGGCACGGACAAGACCCGCCCCGAGATCTACGCGATGGGCTTCCGCAACCCGTTCCGCTTCAGCGTCGACAAGGCCACCGGCATTGCGTACGTCGGTGACTACGGTCCGGACGCGGGCGCGGCCGACCCGAAGCGCGGACCGGGCGGACAGGTCGAGTTCGCCCGGGTGACCAAGGCGGGCAACTTCGGCTGGCCGTTCTGCACCGGGAAGAACGACCCCTTCGTCGACTACGACTTCGCGACGAAGACGTCCGGCGCGACCTTCGACTGCGCCGCACCGAAGAACACCTCGCCGCACAACACCGGCCTGGTCGACCTGCCCCCGGCGCAGCCCGCCTGGATCCCGTACGACGGCGGATCCGTGCCCGAGTTCGGCACCGGCTCCGAGTCGCCGATGGGCGGCCCCGTCTACCACTACGACGCCAACCTCGACTCGCCCGTGAAGTTCCCCGAGGCGTACGACGGGGACTTCTTCGCCGGTGAGTTCGGCCGGCAGTGGATCAAGCGCATCGAGCAGGACGGCGACGGCAACGTCCAGTCCATCAACGACATCCCGTGGTCCGGGACCCAGGTGATGGACATGGCCTTCGGCCCGGACGGCGCGCTGTATGTCCTGGACTACGGGGTCTCCTGGTTCGGCGGCGACGAGCACTCCGCGCTCTACCGCATCGAGAACGCCACCGGCGGCCACTCACCGGTCGCCGAAGCCTCCTCCAACAAGACGTCCGGCACCGCGCCGCTGAAGGTGCAGTTCTCCTCCGCGGGCACCACGGACTCCGACAACGACGCGCTCACCTACGCCTGGAACTTCGGCGACGGCGGCACGTCGACCGCCGCGAACCCCACGTACACGTACAAGAAGAACGGCACCTACACCGCGACCGTCACCGCCAAGGACCCCACCGGACGCACCGGATCGGCGAGCGTCCATGTGACCGTCGGCAACACCGCACCCAAGGTGAACCTGGAACTCCCGGGTGACGGGCAGCTGTTCAGCTTCGGGGACAAGGTCCCGTTCAAGGTGACCGTCACCGACCCCGAGGACGGCACGATCGACTGCTCGAAGGTCGAGGTCCGCTTCGTGCTCGGCCATGACAGCCACGGCCACCCGATCACCACGACCAACGGCTGCACCGGCACCATCAGCACCCAGATCGACGGCGGACACGACCCGAACGCCAACATCTTCGGAGTCATCGACGCCTCGTACACCGACGGCGGGGGCGGCGGCCAGGCCGCACTCTCCGGCCACGACCAGTCGCAGCTTCAGCCCCGCCACCGCCAGGCCGAGCACTTCACCGAGTCGTCCGGCATCCAGCTGTACGACAAGGCGGCTGCGCACGGCGGCAAGACGGTCGGCGACATCAACAACGGCGACTGGATCGCCTTCAAGCCGTACATCCTCGGAGACTCCACCAAGCTCACCGCCCGGATCTCGTCCGGCGGCGCGGGCGGCTTCCTCGAAGTCCGGTCCGGTTCCCCGACCGGCAAGATCCTCGGCTCCTCACCGGTGCCGGTGACCGGCGGCTGGGAGAACTTCCAGGACATCGACGTACCGCTGCGCGGCGTCCCGGAGAAGGCCACCGAACTCTTCCTGGTCTTCAAGGGCGGCGACGGAGCGCTCTACGACGTCGACGACTTCGAGCTCTCCAACAGCGCCCCCGACCGGACCGCCAAGCGGGTCCTGGTCTTCTCGAAGACGGCCGGCTTCCGTCACGACGCGATCCCCGAGGGCATCGCGGCACTGAAGGAGCTCGGCGCGAGCAGCAACATCACCGTCGACTCCACCGAGGAGGCCGGCCAGTTCACCACCAGCAACCTGGCCCGCTACGACGCCGTGGTCTTCCTCTCCACTACCGGTGACGTCCTCAACGCCGACCAGCAGAAGGCGTTCGAGAACTACATCGCCACCGGCGGCGGCTACATGGGCGTCCACGCCGCCGCGGACACCGAGTACGACTGGTCGTTCTACGGCGGGCTCGTCGGCGCGTACTTCGCCGGGCACCCCGCGATCCAGCCCGTCACCGTCCGCGTCGAGGACCACAAGAACCCGGCCACCGCCCACCTCGGCGATGCCTGGGACCACACCGACGAGCTGTACAACTACCGCACCAACCCGCGGGACAAGGTGAAGGTCCTCGCCACACTCGACGAGACGACCTACACCGGCGGCACCATGAAGGGCGATCACCCGATCACCTGGTGCCAGACCTACCAGGGCGGCCGGTCCTTCTACACCGGCCTCGGCCACACCAAGGCGTCGTACGCCGAACCTGCCTTCCGTCAGCTCCTCCTCGGCGGAGTCCGCTACGCGGCCGGACAGGTGAATGCCGACTGCAAGCCGGACACCGGCTACCGGTCGATCTTCAACGGCAAGACGCTCGAAGGCTGGAAGCAGGCCGGCCCCGGGAAGTTCAACGTCGTCGACGGTGAACTCCGCTCCGAGGGCGGCCTGGGCCTCCTCACCTACCAGGCCAAGGAGCTCGGGTCGTACTCGCTGAAGCTCGACTGGAAGCTGGAGGGTGACGACAACTCCGGTGTCTTCGTCGGATTCCCGGAGTCCGGCGACCCCTGGTCCGCGGTGAACAACGGCTACGAGGTCCAGATCGACGCCACCGACGTCCCCGACCGCACCACGGGCTCCATCTACACCTTCAAGGCGGCGAACATCAAGGCCCGCGACCAGGTCCTGCGGCCGCCCGGCCAGTGGAACACCTACGAGATCAAGGTCCAGGGTGAACGGCTCCAGGTCTTCCTGAACGGGGTCAAGATCAACGACTTCACCAACACCGATCCCGTACGCAGCCTGAAGGACGGCTACATCGGCCTCCAGAACCACGGAGCCGACGACCAGGTGTCCTTCCGCAACATTCAGTTGAAGGAGCTGCCCGCCACGTAGGGCGACAGCCGCAGTCCGACGGCGGGCGGGGCAAAGGCCCTACCCCGCCCGCCGTCACCACCACTTCCCGACCCGCCCCGATCTGATCAGCACCGCTCTCTTCGCACTGCCCAGCCAGGATCCCCAGCCAGGGAGGCAGCCCGTGTCAGCACATGCCGTTCGTACCGGAGTCTGGTTCATCGGAGCACGAGGCTCCGTCGCCACCACCGCCACGGCGGGCTGCGCAGCCGTCACGGCGGGGCTCCACCCGGCGGCGGGTATGGTCACCGAGACCGCGCCCTTCGCCGACAGCGGGCTGCCGGCACTGAACTCCCTGGTCTTCGGCGGACACGACACCGTCGGCTGTCCGCTGCCCAAACGGGCCGAGGCACTGGCCGCCGGGGGAGTGCTGCCGCACGGGCTGCCCTCGGCGGTACGCTCCGAACTCGCCGCCGCCGACGCGGAGATACGCCCCGGCGGGCCGCTGCCCGGCGACACCCGTACGGACGAGGAACTCATCGCGGCGTTCGCCGCCGACCTCACCGACTTCGGCCGCCGCAACGAACTCGCCCGCACCGTCGTGGTCAACGTTGCCTCGACGGAGCCGGTCCCGGCACCCGGAGAGCGCAGGCTGCCCGCCAGCTCGCTCTACGCCGCCGCGGCGCTCCGGGCCGGCTGCCCCTACATCAACTTCACCCCCTCCACCGGGCTGCGCACCCCCGCGCTCCAGGACGCCGTCGCGGACTGCGGACTTCCTCACGCAGGCCGCGACGGCAAGACGGGCCAGACGCTGCTCCGCTCCGTACTCGCCCCGATGTTCGTGCAACGCGCCCTGCCCGTACGGGCCTGGTCCGGCACGAATCTGCTGGGCGGCGGGGACGGGGCGGCGCTGGCCGACCCGGGCGCGGCGGCGGCCAAGAACGCGGGCAAGGAACGCGTTCTCGCCGACACACTGGGCACCACGCCCGAGGGCGAGGTCCACATCGACGACGTGCCGGCCCTCGGCGACTGGAAGACGGCCTGGGACCACATCGCGTTCGACGGCTTCCTCGGGGCGCGCATGGTCCTCCAGACGACCTGGCAGGGCTGCGACTCGGCGCTGGCGGCCCCGCTGGTACTGGACCTGGCGCGACTGCTGGCCCGCGCCCACGAAGCGGGTCTGACGGGTCCGCGGCCCGAACTCGGCTTCTACTTCAAGGACCCGGACGGCGGCCCCGCCGCACTCTCCGAGCAGTACCTGCAGCTCCTGGCCTTCGCCGAACGACTGCGGGGGCAGAAGTGAAAGCCGCAGTACGGGCCTGGGCCGAACTGCTCAGGGTCTCGGCGCTGTTCACCGTCCCCGGGGACGCGCTCGCCGGGGCGGCGGCCCTCGGCCGCCGGCCCGACCGAGGCACCGCGCTGGCGGTCGGCGCCTCCCTCTGCCTGTACGAGGCGGGAATGGCCCTCAACGACTGGGCCGACCGGGACGAGGACGCCATCGACCGCCCGCACCGCCCGATCCCCTCGGGCCGGATCACCCCCGGCGCGGCCCTCGCGGCAGCCGGCGCCCTGACGGCCGCCGGCCTGACCCTGGCCGCCCGCGCGGGCCGCCCGGCCCTGACCGTGGCCACCGGCCTGGCGGCAACGGTCTGGGCCTACGACCTCCATCTGAAGCACACCCAGGCCGGTCCGGCGGCGATGGCGGGAGCACGCGCACTGGACCTGCTGCTGGGTGCGACGGCGACGGCGGGGACGGGTGCGGGGTACGTGGGCGTCAAGCGCCCGGTGGGCGCGACCGGCACGTCGTACGCCGCCCGCAGCGCCGGCACCGTCCCTCCCACGCGCACCGCCCGCATCCTGCGCGGCGCCCGCGCCCTGGGCCGTGCCCGCGCCGCGGTCCCTGCCCAGTCCATGGGCCCCGCTCGCACCACCCACCTCGACGTCCGTGCCGCCGTACCTGCCGCCGCCCTGCTCGGGGCGCACACCTACGCCGTCACCGCCGTCTCCCGCCACGAGGCGCAGGGCGGTTCCACCGTCGCGCCCCTCGGCGCACTCGCGGCGATCGTCGCGCTCGGCGCCGCCGCGATGCGCGAGCAGCGTGGGTCCCGGGACCTGCCCCCGGTTCCGGGAAAGGGCGGGCCCGGTGACCACCACCGGACCCGACCCGGATCAACCGCCCCCCGCCTCCTCCTCACCGCACTCACCACCGCCTACCTCCGTACCGCCGCCAAGCCCCTCCTCCACGCCACCCTCAACCCGTCCCCGCCCCTCACCCAGCGCGCCGTCGGCAGCGGCATCCGGGCGATGATCCCGCTCCAGGCCGTGCTCGCCGCCCGCGCCGGAGCGGCCGGCACCGGGCTCGCCGTCATGGGGCTCGTCCCCCTTGCCCGCACACTCGCCCGGAAGGTGAGCCTCACATGACGATCCGCCTCGGCTACGGCACCAACGGGCTCACCGACCTGCGCCTGGACGACGCCCTGGGACTCCTCGCCGACCTCGGCTACGACGGCGTCGGTCTCACCCTCGACCACATGCACCTCGACCCCTTCGCCCCGGATCTCGCCGCCCGCACCCGGCACGTAGCGGACAGCCTCGGCCGGTTGGGGCTCGGCGTGACCATCGAGACGGGGGCCCGCTATGTCCTCGACCCGCGCCGCAAGCACGGCCCGTCCCTCCTCGACCCGGACCCGGAGGCCCGTGCAGCCCGCACCCGGCTGCTGCTGCGGGCCGTCGATGTCGCCGCCGACCTGGGCGCCCACGCCGTGCACTGCTTCAGCGGCGTCACCCCACCCGAGACTCCACCGGACACGGCCTGGCAGCGGCTGACCGACGCCCTCGCCCCGGTGCTCGACGCCGCCGCCCGTACCGGCGTCCCGCTCGCCATCGAGCCCGAGCCCGGCCATCTCCTCGCCACTCTCTCGGACTTCCACCACCTCCGCGTCCTCAGCGGCGACCCCGAACCTCTCGGGCTCACCCTCGACATCGGGCACTGCCAGTGCCTCGAACCGGCCGCGCCCGTCGACTGTGTCCGTGCCGCCGCCCCCTGGCTGCGGCACGTCCAGATCGAGGACATGCGCCGGGGCGTCCATGAGCACCTCCCGTTCGGCGACGGCGAGATCGACTTCCCGCCCGTACTCGACGCGCTCGACGCCCTCGGCGACACCGGATATCGCGGCCTCACCGTCGTCGAACTGCCCCGCCACTCCCACGCGGGCCCCGAACTGGCCGGCACCTCCATCGAGTTCCTGCGCGACCTCATCCCGTCGAAGTCCTCGAAGGGAGCAACACCGTGCCGATGACCCGCAAGCAACTCGACGCACAGCTCGGCGGCGCCGCACGCGCCTGGCTCGACGAGGCCCTCGCCGAAGCCGCGCACACCGCCTTCCACGAGGACACCGAGGACACCGCACCCGGCAGCCCCTACGCCGTCCCCCCTTGGGAGCTGCGGTTCGCCGCCGCCGGCCGGCACTGCGGACTCGAGCACGCCGACTCCGTACGCGCCCTGCTGCTCCTCGAAGCCCGCGCCGACCTGCCCGCCGTGACCAGACTCTACGAACAGGGCACCGCCGCCGAACGGCGCGCCGTCCTCCTCACCCTGCACCGGCTGGACCTGGGCCCCACCGCCCTTCCGCTTGTCGAGGACGCCCTGCGCACCAACGACACCCGGTTGGTCGCCGCCGCAGTCGGCCCGTACGCCGCCATCCATCTCGACGCGCACCAATGGCGGCACGCCATCCTCAAGTGCCTCTTCACCGGCGTCCCCGTCGACGCCGTCGACGGACTGGCACGGCGCGCCCGCGGCGACGCGGAACTCGCCCGCATGCTCGGCGACTTCGCCGCCGAACGCACCGCGGCCGGCCGTAGCGTCCCGCACGACCTGAGCCGCGTCCTCGCCCTCACGGCCCCCGCACCCTTCCCCGAGCAGGGGCGGCCCCATCCCCCCACGGAGGAGTCCTGATGCGCATCTTCGACCCGCACATCCATATGACATCCCGCACCACGGACGACTATCAGGCGATGTACGACGCGGGTGTCCGCGCCCTCGTCGAACCCTCCTTCTGGCTCGGCCAGCCCCGCACCTCACCCGCCAGCTTCTTCGACTACTTCGACGCCCTGCTCGGCTGGGAGCCCTTCCGAGCCGCTCAGTACGGCATCGCCCACCACTGCACGCTCGCCCTCAACCCCAAAGAGGCGAACGACCCCCGCTGCACCCCCGTCCTGGACGCCCTGCCCCGCTACCTCGTCAAGGACTCCGTCGTCGCCGTCGGAGAGATCGGCTACGACTCCATGACCCCGGCCGAGGACACCGCCCTCGCCGCCCAGCTCCAGCTCGCCGCCGATCACGGGCTGCCCGCCCTCGTCCACACCCCGCACCGCGACAAGCTCGCCGGCCTGCACCGCACCATCGACGTCGTCCGGGAGTCCCACCTCCCTCCGGAGCGGGTCCTGCTCGATCACCTCAACGAGACGACCGTGAAGGACGCCGTTGACAGCGGCTGCTGGGCCGGCTTCTCCATCTACCCCGACACCAAGATGGACGAGGACCGCATGATCGCGATCCTCAAGATCCACGGTACGGAGAAGATTCTGGTCAACTCGGCCGCCGACTGGGGGAGGAGCGACCCCCTCAAGACCCGCAAGGTCGGCGATGCCATGCTCGCCGCCGGGTTCAGCGACGACGACGTCGATCAGGTGCTCTGGCGCAATCCCGTCGCCTTCTACGGCCAGAGCGGCCGCCTCCAGCTCGACCTCACCACCCCCGATCAGCTGCACGAGGGGAACTCCATCCTTCGTGGCGGGGAGTGACCCGATGCGCTTCCGCCACCCCGACGGATCCACCGTCCATCTCGCCTACTGCACCAACGTCCACCCCGCCGAGACCCTGGACGGGGTCCGCGCCCAGCTGCGCGACCACTGCGAACCGGTCCGCAAACGCCTCGGCCGCGACCGCCTCGGCATCGGCCTCTGGCTTGCCAAGGACGCCGCGCGCACCCTCATCAACGACCCGGCCCAGCTGCGCTCACTGCGCGTCGAACTCGACCGCCGCGGCCTCGAAGTCGTCACCCTGAACGGTTTCCCTTACGAAGGCTTCGGCGCCGAAGAGGTCAAGTACCGGGTGTACAAGCCGGACTGGACGGACCCCGAACGGCTCGCCCACACCACCGATCTCGCCCGGCTCCTGGTCACGCTCCTTCCCGACGACGTCACCGAAGGCACCATCTCCACCCTCCCGATCGCCTGGCGCACCCCGTACACCGGCGACCCGCAAGCCGCCGGCACGGCGCACACCGCCCTCACCACCCTCGCCGAACGTCTCGACGTCCTGGCCGAGCTGACCGGCAAGTCCATCCGGATCGGCCTCGAACCCGAACCGGGCTGCACGGTCGAGACCACCGCCGACGCGATCGCACCGCTCACCGCCGTCGGACACCGGCGCATCGGCATCTGCATCGACACCTGCCACCTCGCCACCTCCTTCGAGGACCCGGGCACCGCCCTCGATGCGCTCGCCGCGGCCGGCATTCCGGTGGCCAAGGCCCAGCTCTCCGCCGCACTCCACGCCGAGCACCCGCACCTGCCCGAGGTGCGTACGGCGCTCGCCGCATTCGCCGAACCCCGCTTCCTCCACCAGACCCGCACCCGGACCACCCACGGACTGCGCGGCACCGACGACCTCGACGAGGCGGTCACCGGCCAGGCACTGCCCGACGGCACTCCGTGGCGCGCCCACTTCCACGTACCCCTGCACGCACCACCCGCCCCACCGCTCACCTCCACGCTCCCGGTGCTCAGAGCCGCGCTGACCCGCCTGGTCGGCGGAGCCCGACCGCTGACCCGTCACCTGGAGGTGGAGACGTACACCTGGCAGGCGCTCCCCGCCGAGCTGCGCCCGCGTACCCGCCCCCAGCTCGCCGACGGCATCGCCGCCGAACTCACCCTCGCCCGCGACCTCCTGGTCGACCTCGGCCTCAAGGAGCTCCCATGACCGCAGCCGAAACGGGTACGTCCTCTCCTCTCTCCGCCACCGCCACTCCCACCCCGTTGCTCGTCCTCGACGTCGTCGGCCTCACCCCCCGGCTCCTCGACCACATGCCGCACCTCAAGTCCCTGGGCCAGTCGGGCACCCACGCCCCCCTCGGCACCGTGCTGCCCGCCGTCACCTGCGCCGCCCAGTCGACCTTCCTCACCGGCACCACCCCCGCCGAGCACGGCATCGTCGCCAACGGCTGGTACTTCCGCGAACTCGGTGACGTGCTCCTCTGGCGCCAGCACAACGGACTCGTCGCCGGCGACAAGCTCTGGGACGCCGCCCGCCGTGTCCACCCCGGCTACACCGTCGCCAACATCTGCTGGTGGTACGCCATGGGCGCCGACACCGACATCACTGTCACCCCGCGCCCCGTCTACTACGCCGACGGCCGCAAGGAACCCGACTGCTACACCCGGCCGCCCGCGCTCCACGACGAACTCACCGAGAAGCTCGGCACCTTCCCCCTCTTCCACTTCTGGGGCCCCGGCGCCGACCTGGTCTCCTCGCAGTGGATCATCGACGCGACCCGGCACATCCTGGACACCCGCCACCCCGATCTGGCCCTGTGCTACCTCCCGCACCTCGATTACGACCTGCAGCGCTACGGGCCCGACGACCCCCGCGCGTACCGGGCGGCGGCCGAGCTCGACCGGGCCGTGGCCCCGCTGCTCGACGACGCCCGCCGCGAGGGGCGCACCGTCGTCGCGCTCTCCGAGTACGGCATCACCCGTGTCGACCGCCCGGTCGACATCAACCGGGCACTGCGCCGCGCCGGCCTGCTGGAGGTCCACACCCAGGACGGCATGGAGTACCTGGACCCGATGGCCTCCCGTGCCTTCGCCGTCGCCGACCACCAACTCGCCCACATCTACGTACGACGTCCCGAGGATCTCGATGCGACCCGTGAAGCGCTCCAGGACGTCCAGGGCATCGAACAGCTCCTCGACGACGAGGGCAAGAAAGCCCACGGCCTCGACCACCCGCGCTCCGGCGAGCTTGTCGCCGTCGCCGACCCGGATGCCTGGTTCACGTACTACTACTGGCTCGACGACGCGCGCGCCCCCGACTTCGCGCAGCTCGTCGAGATCCACCGCAAACCCGGTTACGACCCGGTCGAACTCTTCCTGGACCCCCAGGATCCGTACGTGCGGATCAAGGCGGCCACCGCCGTGGCCCGCAAGAAACTCGGCATGCGCTACCGCATGGCGGTCGTGCCCCTCGACCCGTCACCCATTCGCGGCAGCCACGGCCGCCTCCCCATGAGCGACGAAGAAGGTCCGCTCATCCTCTGCTCCACCCCCCACGCGTTCACCGGACCCGTCCGGGCCACCGAAGTGAAGTCCTTGCTCCTCACGCTTGCCGGCCTCGCATGAGATCGGTCCGTGCACAGCGTTTCGAGCATCTTCGAGAAAGAGAGAGACCGTGACCGCGTACAACGACGAATCCGGAACGGACGGCGCCCTGCGCCGCAGCCTCGGCGTCAGCCGCCGCCGCTTTCTGAGCACCTGCACGGCCGCTGCGGCAGCGGCCATTGCCGCACCCGCCTTCGGCGCGTCGCCGGCCTTCGCCGAGCCCGTCCCCGACCAGGGTCAGGGCGTCGGCCTGGCTCTGGTCCCGGCGGACAAGCGAGGAATCATCCTGTACACCGTGCGCGACGCCACGGGCCGGGATCCGCTCAGCACCGACCTTCCCTCGGGCTTCCGTGAGGTCTTCGGGGAGCTGGCCCGCTACGGCTACAAGCAGGTCGAGTTCGCCGGGTACGGCCAGCACGCCAACGCACCCGGTGGAAACAACCTCGAATCGGTGGAAGGCGCGAAGCTGCTGCGCTCGTGGCTGGACGAGTACGGTCTGCGCGCCCAGGGCAACCACGGCTTCATCCCGTCGTCCTGGCCGCTGAACCAGAGCGACCTGGACCAGTTCAAGCGTCACCTCGAGATAGCGAACATCCTCGGCATGGAACACATGGGCACCGGTGGCGACCCCACCGGCAGTGCCTACCGTGCCGACTGGGACGTGGCCGCCGACAAGTGGAACACGTTGGGACAGATCGCTCAGGGTGCGGGCATCAAGCTGTACACCCACAACCACGACGCGGCCTACGGCTTCCTGCTCGACGGCGGTCCGCTGGACGCACAGGGCCGCCCCACGCGCAGCTCCGGTACCCGCAAGCTCGAGTACTTCCTTCAGGTCACCGACCCGAAATCCGTATGGCTGGAGATGGACATCTTCTGGGCGCACGTCGCCCAGTACAAGTTCCACACCTACACGGCGCACGACGGATCGCAGCAGGAGAACATCTTCGACCCGGCGGCGCTGGTCCGCGACAACACCAAGCGCTACCCGCTGTTCCACGCCAAGGACGGCGTCGTCAACACCAACAGTGGCCAGGGCTACGACATGGTCCCCTTCGGTACCGGGGTCATCGATTACCGCACGTTCTTCCGCCGCGTCGGGGCGAAGAACTACCACAACCCGATGGTCGAGCAGGACAACGCACCGAGTTCGACCATCCCCGCGCAGTCCCTGAACCATGCGCGGATCGGCTACGACAACTTGGCGGCGCTGCGCAAGTAAGGCCATCGGCGGCACCGGAGGGGCGGTCCGCGGCTCACCCCGAATTCCTGACATCGGGGAACAGTGCAAACGCCCGCCCGGTGACGTCAGGCACCGTACGCTCCATGGCCGTCACCAGGAGCGTACGGTGCCTGACCAGCACCCCGAACTGCGTGACCAAGCCCGGGGCCGGCCGAGGATCCGCCGGTCGGTCCAGCCGACGCGTCAGACGTCGCCCCGCGCGTCCGTGATCTCGCGGAAGCCCGCGCCCGCCGTGGTGGCCGGTGCGGACTCCGTTACATGAGGTTCCGCTGTCATATCAGGCGATCTCCCGGCTGATCGGATGCGGATTGGGTTCGATGCGCTTGGCCCTCGGCCGGCCCGGCGCCCGCAGGAACACCGCCAGGACCGCGGAGGCGAGCCCGATGCTGCCCGCGAGGGCGAAGGCACCGCCGTAGCCCCAGGCA